>NZ_JBWJYL010000006.1:0-420279 GCF_056430985.1 Methylobacterium sp. Gmos3 | reverse complement strand
TCGTTGTCGTTGAGGATGACGATCAGGCGCGAGTGCAGGGCGCCGGCATTGTTCATGGCCTCGTAGGCCATGCCCGCCGACATCGAGCCGTCGCCGATCACCGCGACCATGTTGCGGCGCTTCAGCGTCTGGCCCCTGGCCTTCGCGGCGGCGGCATCGAGGTCGCGGCCGACCGCCATGCCGAGCGCGGCCGAGATCGAGGTGGAGGAGTGGGCGGCGCCGAACGGATCGTAGACGCTCTCGCTCCGCTTGGTGAAGCCCGACAGGCCTCCTCCCTGGCGCAGGGTGCGGATGCGGTCGCGGCGGCCGGTGAGGATCTTGTGCGGGTAGCACTGGTGGCCGACATCCCAGACGATCCGGTCGTCGGGGGTGTCGAACACGTGATGGAGCGCCACGGTCAGCTCGACGACGCCGAGCCCGGAGCCGAGATGGCCGCCGGTGATCGACACGGCGTCGATCATCTCGGCGCGCACGGCATCGGCCACCGCCTGCAGCTCGCCTTCCGGCACCGTCCGCAGATCCGACGGCTCGTTCACACGATCCAGCAACGCTGATTGCTCAGGGGTGATCGCCACGGTCAAAACCTCATTTCCCACGGGACCGACCCGAGACTTCACGACACGTCGAGGGGCGCCACACCCTCCGCCCGCCCCTCGGCGGTGAGGGTGATCCGCTGGATCCGCGCCTCGGCCTGCTTGAGCAGGGCCTCGCAACGCCGCTTCAGTGCCTCGCCGCGTTCGTAGATCGCCACCGATTCGTCGAGCGGCACGTCGCCGCGCTCGAGCTTGCGCACGATCTCCTCGAGATGCTCGAGGGCCTTCTCGAACGGCAGGGCATCGATCAACGGGTCGGTCGCTGGTGTCTCTGCGGTCATCCCTCACTCAATCCTTTGTCCGGTTCTAAGGCGGCTTGCGAAGCGGGGACAACCCGGCCCGGCCGGAGCCGGACCCGTCATCCGCCGCTTTTGCCCGGAACGGGCGCGTTTGCGCCACACCCGATCCGGGCGGAATCACTCCAGGGCGAGGCTGAAGGGCGTGCCCTCGAAAGCTTCGGCGCCGCGCCCGATCCGTTCGATGGCGGCGACCATCCGGCCCTCGCGCCCGAGCAGCCGGTCCGCGATTTCCACGAACAGCCGGTTGGGGGTGGCCGAAGGCGAGGCGGCGCGCAAGGCATCGGCGATGGCGCCCTCGTCCCGCTCCGGCGCCAGGGCGCAGGCGGCGATGTAGGCGGCGGCCGGCGAGCGGCTGATGCCGGCATAGCAATGGATCACCAGCGGCTGCTCGCGCGGCCAGGCGCGGATGAAGGCGAGGAGCGCCGCCACATGCTCCTCGCCGGGCAGGACATGGCCCGCCTGCGGTGCGGCGATATCGCTCACGCCGATCGTGGCGTGGTGCGCGGCCGCGATGGAGGCCGGGCGCTCGACCGGCATCCCCACGGTGACGAGGGTGAGGAGATGGCTCGCTCCCGTCGCGAGGACGGTGTCGGGCAGGCGCGAGAGCGGGCAGACGTGCAGGGTCGGCATGGTCCGCCCGTGACGTGGGATCGTGTCCGATCGAGGGCGGGAGGTGTCGGGGCCAAGCCCCGACAGACGTCCGGTCAGGCGGCGTTGACGGCGAGCGCGTGCGGATTGCCCGCGAGGCCGGCGCAGAGGTCGTCGATCTCGGTGAGATCCAGGGCGTCGCCGGTCTGGCCGGCGATGGTGTCGATCAGGTGGTCCTGACGCGGGTCGAACGGATGACCCTGCATCCGGTAGAATTGGTAATAGCGCAAGGCGGCGAGGACGGTGTCGCGTTCTCGGTCGGTTACGGTGAAGTTCTGCATGGGTCTTCGCTTCCCCTTGTGGCTTCAACGAACGCCTGGACCGGACCGCGACGCCTCGGACCAAGCTTGGCCTTTGTAGCGTGGATGTCACAAGCTGGACAGTTCTTGACAGATCGCGCCGACGTGATTCGTTTTCGTTAGGATTTTCTGCCGTGGCGCTTCGCCAGCGGATTCGAGACTGTGCGAGACTTTAAGCCGCTGTCTTTTTCGCCTTGCGCGCCGCGCCTGAGGCTCCACCTCGTCCGGGACGGAGCACGCAGCCGGAGCCGATGGCGACTTTCTTCACCGCCGACACCCATTTCGGGGACCCGCATGTCCTGCGTCATGCCCGCGCGCGGTTCGGCACGGTGGAGGCCCACGACGCGGCCTTGATCGACGCCTGGAACGCGGTGGTCGGGCCGGAGGATGTGGTCTGGCACCTCGGCGACTTCGCCGTGGAGGCGAGCCGGGAGCGCTGCGCCGCGATCTTCTCCGCGTTGCGCGGGGTGAAACACCTCGTGCGCGGCAACCACGATTCGAACCGCATCCTCGACCTGCCGTGGGCCGAGCCCCCGGCGGAGAGCGTCCGCCTCACCGTGACGGACGGGACGGGGCGCGACCGCCGTCTGTTCCTGTCACACTACGCCCACCGCGCGTGGCCCGGCCTGTGGCGCGAGACGCTTCACCTCTTCGGCCACAGCCATGGCTGGCTTCCGGACACCAGCCGCTCCTGCGACGTGGGGATCGACGCCTGCGATGCGCGGCCGGTCGATCTCGACGCGATTCTCCTGCGCCTGCAGGCAGCGGAGCTGGTGCCGGAAGAGTTGGCCCGGCACGGGATGCGGTGAGGCAATGCTGTCTCGTCCTCGCCGGGCCTGGACTGCTTCCGACCCAGTGAGGCCGCTCGATCTGCATGGATGAAGTCTCCCCAGCGGACAGCGATCATGGGGGGCAAGCCTCTTTTGTGCTGGCCTTGATGCTGCGATTTGTTTCCGTGTTTTGCCAAATTCAGCGGGTTGTGCCGCCATCTATAGAAACTTAACGCTCACATTTTCGTGACACCAGGCGTGAGCAAAGTAAAAATTTTATCAATAAGTTGCAGCCAATGCTTTCGATACTTGATAGCAAGCGGCTGCACGTGCGGTGCGGCGCTGCATTTCTCCCGCGCGAAAGCCGTCCATGCGCATCCGTCTATCCCTCAAGGCGTCCCTCGCCCTCGCCTTCGGCTTCCTGGCTCTCATCACGGCCGGCCAAGGCTTTCTGGCGATCACCAAACTGTCGACCGTGCGTCACTCCGTGAGGGAGGTCGCCTCGAACTGGCTGCCGTCTGTCATCGCCTTGAACAATATCAGGGACGCGGCAGCCGACATGCGGATCAAGCAGCTGCGCCTGTTCGCCTTCTCGACCGAGACACCGGCGGAAGAGATCAAGAACCAGCTCGATCTCGCGAGCGCGAAGCTGACACAGGCTCGGAAGACCTACGAGCCGATGATTTCGTCGGCGGATGAGCGTAGCCTGTATGACGCTTTCGCGGCGAGCTGGAGCCGCTATGAGGCGACGGAAGCTCAGGCCATCAAGTTCGTCGAAGGCGGCCAGTCGGCCAAGGCGTTCGCCTTGATCGCCAAGCCCGAAAACATCCAGATCTATAACGACGCGCGCGAAATCCTGGTCCGCAGCGTGGCGCTGAATGACGGTGGCGCCCGAGCCGACGCCGACCTGGCGTTGTCCGGGGCCGATGCCGCCACGCTGGCCGCCTACGTCACCATGGCACTGGCGATCGCCGCCGCCGCGAGCGCCGCAGCGTTCGGGTTTTTCCGGATCTCCCGCCCCATCGAAACCATCACCGGGACGATGGCCCATCTGGCCGGAGGGGACGCTACGGTGGAAGTGCCCTACCGTCAGCGGGGGGACGAGATCGGAGCGATGGCGAGCGCCGTACAGGTGTTCAAGGACAACCTGATCCGCACCCGCCAACTCGAGGCCGAGACGGCTGAGGCTCGCCTCGCCGCCGAGGAGCAGCGCAAGCGCGCCATGCGGGAGATGGCCGACGGGTTCGAGACGGCGGTCGGCGGCATCATCGGCATGGTGTCTTCGTCGGCGACCGAACTGCAGGCGACCGCGGGAGCCATGAGCGGCACCGCCGCGGAGACCGCCTCGCAATCCGCGACCGTGGCTGCGGCGGCCGAGGAAGCGGCCTCGAACGTCAACACCGTCGCGGCGGCGGCCGAGGAACTGGGATCCTCGGTGCAGGAGATCGGCCGGCAGGTCGACGGCTCGGCGAATCTCGCCCAGCGGGCCGTCGCGGAGGCCGACCATGCCGGGGTGATGGTCAATGACCTCAACACCGCCGTGGCCAAGATCGGTGACGTGGTCGGGCTGATCTCGAACATCGCGGGGCAAACCAACCTTCTGGCGCTCAACGCGACGATCGAGGCGGCGCGCGCCGGGGCGGCCGGAAAGGGCTTTGCCGTCGTGGCGGCCGAGGTGAAGGCCCTCGCCGAGCAGACCGCCAAGGCGACCAGCGAAATCTCCGGGCACATCCTTCAGATCCAGTCCTCGACCGGGCAGGCCGTCGCCTCGATTGGCGATATGACCGGGCGCATCCGCGAGATCAGCGGCGTCGCCACCTCGATCGCCGCAGCCGTCGAGGAGCAGGGAGCCGCCACGCAGGAGATCGTCCGCAACGTCGCCCAGGCGGCGGCGGGCACCGGAGAGGTGACGGGCAACATCGCCGGGGTAGCGAGCGCGGCGGAAGAGACCGGGGCGGCAGCGAGCCAAGTGCTCGGGGCGGCCTCCGAACTCTCGCGCCAGTCGGAGCACCTGAAGGCCGAGGTGACGCGCTTCCTCGCGACCGTCCGCGCGGCCTGATCCCGACGCGTCAGCCCCTGACCTCGCGGTCAGGGGCTGACGGGCCTCGATGTCCGCTTCCACTCTTCGACGCAGAAGCGGACAGGACGGAATCGACTCGGAGTTGTTCCGGCACGGTACGCGGTGAGGTCGCGGTCACAGCGAAGTCACGGCAACCTGCCATCCAAAGATGTTGCCGTTTCACCCCACCTCGATAACGCCGCTCGCCTTAATGGGCTTGCAAGAAACAAGCTAATATCACAAGCTTCGTGCATGACGATCCATCGACCCATTGACTCAACTGTGCAATTTGAAACTGTATACAGCGATCTTGTATACTTCCAGTGGAAATCTGACGGGATCATAACGGATTTTTATATCCCTAATGACTTGGAAAACTTACTACGGGTGACTTTCGATGACTGTTGTATTGTTCGTATCTTGGACGAATTCCCGCTAAGTACAGAAGAAGATATCTCGCAAGGCTTAGTTTGCAATCATTTTGCCTATGAGGCGACGGACTCGATCTTCGAACGGACCCAGTCAGCGACTTGGAAAGAAGTATTTTTTCCAGTAAAGCATTATCGGTTCATCACAGGACTTGGATGCCTGGATGTTCTTTCTGCAGCGCAACCGAAATTCTTAGTTATTAACAAATCTATCTCGCCGAATTAGTGATATAATGAAGAACATTCAGATTATTGACGGCGCAACGAATGCGACTTTCAGCGTTTTTCAAGTCAACGATGACGATTTTCTTTCGATATTTCCCAACGGTCAAGACATGGAATTGATAGAAGATTTAATAAAAAGACTCGGTCAACGTAAGGTTAAAAATATTCTACAGTCAGTCTGGAACCAGCCTGTTTTGAAAAGAGATGTGCAGGGAATACACGGAACTCTATATTACGACAATGAACGCAGAATTATACCTGCAACGAAGCGGGAAGTGGATTGGAATGATTCCGCAATCAATCAGGCACAGCGTGAATTATTTTCGCACCATCGTAGGCAGGAGGGTTCGATATCCGTTGAATGATGCGGCTCAGAGCTAAGCCGGCGCTGCATTCCAAACGATTGCCATCCTACCCCCTTTTCGTGTATGGCCACCCCGCGCCCCCGAGACACCCTTGGAGGCAGGGGCGCGCCGGGAAGGCTTGAGCCGTCCGCTTCGGGCGGCTTTTTCGCGTTCCGGCTCCAGCTATCTGAAGGATCACGCCTATGAGCGCCATCAAGTCGCTTGAGGCCGTGGCACGCGACCGGGTCGGCAAGGGGGCCGCCCGGGCCGTTCGTCGCCAGGGCCAGATTCCCGCCGTCGTCTACGGCGCGGGCCAGCCGCCGGTCTCCATCGCCATCGACCTCATCCGTGCCCGCACGCTGATCTATGCCGGCGGGTTCAAGACCACCGTGTTCGAGATCGCCGTGGGCGGCCGCAAGCTGCGCGCCATCCCGCGCGACTTCCAGCTCGATCCGGTCTCCGGCGTGCCGCTGCACGTCGACTTCCTGCGGGTCGTCTCGGGCCAGACCGTGACGGTCGCCGTGCCGGTGCACTTCGTCAACGAGGACGCGGCCCCGGGCATCAAGCAGGGCGGCGGCACCCTCAACATCTCGCACCACACCCTCGAGCTCGACGTCGCCCCGGACCAGATCCCGGATGCCATCGAGGTCGACCTGACCGGCCGCCAGATCGGTGACGTGATCCACGTCTCCGACATCAAGATCCCGGCCGGCGCCTACACGGGCGAGGCCAGCGATCCGGTCGCCAACATCGTCCCGCCGACGGTGCTGGGCGCCGAGGTCGAGGCCGAGGAGGCCGCGATCGCCGAGGCGCAGTCCGCCGAGGCTGCCGAGGAGAAGGCCGAGGCCGAGGCCGAAGCCGCCGAGGAGAACAAGGCGGACGATTCCGAGGCCTGATCGCCCGGCCCTCGCCGCCAACGACAACAGCCCCGGCCTCGCGGCCGGGGCTTTTTCATGCCCGCCTCACGGGTAGAGGCGCGTCCCCCGCCAGCCCTCGCCGTCACGCACGAACCGCACCCGGTCGTGCAGGCGGAAATCGCCGTTCTGCCAGAACTCGATGGTGGTCGGCAGGATGCGGAAGCCGGTCCAGTGCGCCGGGCGCGGCACCGGCCCCTCCCCGACCCGCTCGGTCACGGCGGCGACCTCGCTCATTAGCGTCTGCCGGTCGGCGACGGGGCGGGATTGCTGGCTCGCGATGGCCCCGATGCGGCTTTCCCGGCGGCGGCTCGCGAAATAGGCGTCGGCCTCCGCGTCGGTCACGCGCTCGACGGGGCCGCGCGCGCGGATCTGCCGCCGCAGGCTCTTCCAGTACAGGACCAGGGCGGCCTGCGGGTTGGCGGCCAGTTCCTCGCCCTTGGTCGATTGGGTGTTGGTGTAGAACACGAAGCCGCGCTCATCGAAGGCCTTCAGCAGCACCACCCGCACGTCGGGCAGGCCGTCGCTGCCGGCGGTGGCCAGCGACATGGCGTTCGGATCCTCCGGCTCGGCCGCCTCGGCCTCCTTCATCCAGGCCGCGAACAGAGTGACCGGATTCTCGGCACGGGTGAAATCTTCCGGGATCGCGGGAGCCGGGCCACCGATCGTTAACTCGTTCAAGGGAAGACTCCTGGCCTGCCACGTCCGGGGCCTGAGGGGGCAACGGCGCGTCCGTCGAACGCAAAAGACCGCCGTTGAGTCAGGTGTGATGGTCTGATGGTCTCGCGTCACTGTAAAGGTCTCCGGACCCTCGTTCCGGCGGGGGCAGCCCTGTGCCTGGGCATGAGCGTCGCGGGGTGCAGCCAGCCGCTGCTGCTGTTCCGCGGCACGCCCGAACCGGCGGTGGCCGCCGCCGTCGAGGAGCCCCTGACCACGGGCAGCATCGCGCCGCCCAAGACCTTCGGGCCGGACCTCAACGGCGAGGATTGGCGGCGGGCGCAGGCCGCGCTGACGGTCGCCCTCGACCCGCAGGGCAACGGTCGCCCGGTGAAGTGGGACAACCCCGATTCCGGGATGCACGGCTCGGTGAACCCGACCGGCCTTCCCTACGTGGCCGAGGACCGGATCTGCCGGAACTTCCTCGCCTCAGTCATCGGCTCGGAGAAGAGCCGCTTCGTGCGCGGCACGGGCTGCAAGCCCTCGGGCGGCGAATGGACGCTGCAGGCGATGCACAGGGCAGCTGCCCCGGGCAAGGAACTCGGCAAGGGCCAGGACAAGGCGGACGAGTGAGGGGCGGGCGGCCCCGATGAGCCGCCCGCGACGGGGCCGACCTCAGTAGGGGTAGCCGTAATAGGGTCGCATGCGCAGCCGGCCGGCCGGCTCGGGCTGCGGGCCCGGCGGCCGCGCGTAGCCCTCGGCCGCCTCCGGCGCGTAGGTGCGCAGATAGGGGTCGTAGGCCGGGTCACGGTAATTGCCGTTGTTGACGCCCGCCGAACGATCGTTGCCGTTCAGGGCCGAGTACGGCGAGAGGCCGCTGCCGGAATTTCCGCCGCCACCCCCGCCGCCGAAGGCCAGGGCCGCGCCGGGCAGCATTGCGAGCAGCGCACCGCCGAGGGCGAGGCCGATCCGAGTACCAGTCATTCCAGGTCTCCGGGTTGGTGAACTTGACGGTTGAACGGGTGCGCCGGGGTGGCGGTTCCTGAAACGGGCCGGCGGACAGATGTCACGGGGCCGTAGCTGTTGGCGAGGATGCGCGCCCGCGCATCCGCCAGGGACTCCACCGCCACAGCCATGTGGTGGCCGTTGGCGTGGATGAGGCGCATGGCGTCGAGCATCATCCCGACATGGCCGCGCCAGAACACCAGATCCCCCCGCTCCAGCGCGGCGGGGTCGTCCGGCAGGGCGATGCCGAGGCCGCGCTCCTGCATGTCGGCGTCGCGGGGGCAATCGTGCCCGGCGAGATGCAGGCAGAGCTGCACCAGCCCCGAGCAATCGAGCCCGAGACTCGTGCGCCCGCCCCAGAGATAGGGCGTGCCGACGAGCCGCTCGGCGGTGCCGGCGACATCGGGGGCGATGAACCCCGTCTCGCGGCAATGGGCGGCGAAGACGAAGCCGGCGGACGTCGCGAGATAGTCGCCCTCCCGGCCGGTCGCCGTGAGACGGGCGCCGAGGCTGAGATGACCGAGCGGCGGTCGCTTCAGGTCCGGCGCCGGATAGAGGAAGCTGCGCAGCGCCGTGACCACATGGGTCGGGTCCGGCCCGGCCGGGCCGAGGCTGCCGGCGGGCAGGTAGCCGACATAGCCGTCGCGCTTCAGCTGCACGAAGGCGTGGTCGCCCTCTTCCGCATAGAAGGTCACGGCGTCGCCGAGCAGCGCCTCGGTCTCGGTGCCCGCTTCGGCGGAGGGCGAGCGCCGGAGTGGCGCCGACGGGACGGTGACGCGCCGCGCCTGCCCCTCGACGAAGCGCGCGGCCTCGACCCGGCCGCGCAGGCCCGCATCGGCCAGATGCGGCCGGGCGGGCGTGAGGCGGGGATCGAACGGCATGGTCATGGCGGCAGGATAGGCGCTGGCGGGTTAACGCGAAACGCGGCCGTCATGCGGAAGGCTTGACGAGACCGCAGGAGAGGCGGACAGAGGCCGCGCCTGATGCGGCATGGCGTCGCGCCAGGATGCGGGGCGGAGCCCCATCCGTCCATCCGCACGAGCCCTGCGAGCGAGCAGGGACCCTGTGATCACCATCGTTTGATGCACTGCACAACCGGCCCCAGGCGCGCTATGCTTGCCGGCATGAAGACCGCGAGTCGCCCCGTGAAGAAGACACAGAAGAGCTTCGCCGACCTTCCGCCGATCCGGGTGCGCCGTGAGCCGCCGACGATCGTCGAGGCGGTGGCCGCCGCCCAGGACCTCGCCGACGAGGTCGAGCAGCAGGTCGAGATCGCCGCCGGGCTGATCGGCCTCCCGGCCGACGAGGTCCGCCCGCACGTCCTAGCCGCCAAGCACGCCAAGCCGGAGCGGGCGCCCGAGCGCATCCTCAGCCACGCGAGCCCGAGCCGCGCGCCCCGCACAGTCATCGTCGAGCGCCGCACCCGGCCGACGGTGGTGGTCGAGCGCCGCAGCCGGCCGCTGACGCCGCACCGCTGATCCGGTTCGGAGCCTCTCACGACGCTCCCGCTGCGCGACGCGGCCGGAGGGAGAACGCCCGGTGGTCGGGAGTGTCGTACGGAGCTCTCAGTCGGCCGTCGTCTGGCTGGTCCAGGTGGCGTGGCGGATGCCGGGCGCCTTCTCCAGCTCGGCCGTGACCGCGTCGAGCTCGTCCGGCTCGACGGCGCTGGCCGTCAGGGTAGCGATGACGTCGACCGCGTCTTCGCCCCGCTCCTCGATCTCGATGGCGCTGACGGGGTAGTTCGCCGCCTCCAGCCGCTCGATCAGCAGGTCCTGCGCCGGCCCTGTGGCGCCGGGCGTCGTCGTCACCTGGACCTCGTAGGTCGCCTCCGTCTCCGATTCGCGGATCGGCAGGCGGTCGATCAGCTTCACCAGGGGGCGGAGCGCCGTGTTGCAGGCGAGCACCGTCGCGGTGACGAACAATGCCTCCATCGGCATGTCCGCCCCGGCGAAGGCGCCCACCGCCGCCGAGCACCAGAGCGTCGCGGCGGTGTTGAGGCCGCGCACGTTCATCCCCTCCTTCATGATCACGCCGGCGCCGAGGAAGCCGATGCCGGAGATCACGTAGGCCACCGTGCGGGTGCCGCCCTCGCCGCCGGTGAGGCGCATGCCGAGATCGACGAAGGCCGAGGCGCCCACCGCCACGAGCACGGCCGTGCGCAGGCCCGCCGTGCGCTGGCGGTACTGCCGCTCGGCACCGATGAAGGTGCCGAGGCAGAAGGCGACGAGGAGGCCGAGCGCCGATTTCACGGGCTCGGGCAGGTCGGCGTAGGAAAAGTCGAAATGCATGACGGGCCGCTCATCCTCCGCGCCCGTGAAGAAACCGTGACATGATGCCCGCAGAGGGCTGATCCCCCACAGGATTGACGGGCACCCGGCCTGCGGGCACACCCGAGACGGCTTCGAGAGAGCCCGTCCATGAGGCGGGACCCGGCCGTGAGGAGACGTGCAGGATGCCGGATTGCGCCGACCTGTCGGGACCAATCCACTCATGAGCGGCGCGGCCCTCGCCGACCGTCCCGCGCCGGGAACCGATCCCTCCGGCCTGCACGGGCGGGTGCTCGCCCTGCGCGACGGGCTGGAGACCGGCCTGATCGGCGCCTCCGGCCTCGTGGAGCGGCTGCTGATCGGCCTCCTCACCGGGGGCCACCTGCTGATCGAGGGCGCGCCCGGCCTCGCCAAGACCCGCGCGGTGAAGCGCCTCGCGGAGGGGCTCGACGGCTCCTTCGCCCGCATCCAGTGCACCCCGGACCTGATGCCCGCTGACCTCACCGGCACCACCGTGTGGCGGCAGGATAGCGGGCATTTCGAATTCCTGCCCGGCCCGCTCTTCCACGCCCTGGTGCTGGTGGACGAGGTGAACCGCGCACCCCCCAAGGTGCAGTCGGCGCTGCTCGAATCCATGGCCGAGGGGCAGGTGACGGTCTCCGGCGAGACCCACCGCCTGCACGACCCGTTCATGGTGGTGGCCACCCAGAACCCGATCGAGCACGCGGGCACCTTCCCCCTGCCCGAGGCGCAGCTCGACCGCTTCCTGCTCCACGTCGTGGTGGACATGCCCGACGCGGCCTCCGAGCGGGCGATCCTCGACCTCGTAGAGGGCGAGATCACCCACCGCATCGCGCCGATGCCGATCCGCCTGTCGATGGCGGACGTGCGCGCGGCCCGCGAGGCGGCGCTCGCCACCTACGTCTCCCCGGCGCTGAAGGACTACCTCGTGCGCCTCGTGGCGGCGACCCGCACCGACGAGGCCGCGCCGGACCTGCGCGGCGCCATCGAGCACCCAGCCTCGCCGCGCGGGACGCTGGCCCTGATGATGGCCGGCAAGGCGCGGGCGTGGCTGCGCGGGCGCGACCACGTCATCCCCGAGGACGTCACCGAGCTGGCGCGGGACGCCCTGTCCCACCGGATCGGCCTGACCTGGCGGGCCTCCGCCGAGGGCAAGACCGCCCGGGGGCTGATCGACGACCTCGTGCGGCGGGTGAAGGCCCTTTGAGCCGAGGCACGGCGGCCCCTTCCCGAGATCCGGCCCAGGATCCTGTGATCCACCTCTCGGGCGAGGCGCTGATGGGGCTGCGCCACCTCGCCCGGCGGGGCGCGGCGCCCGTGACTCGCACCCTCGCCGGCCTGCCGGGGGGCATCGTCACCAAGCGGCGGGGCCGGGGTTCCGAGCCGGAGGACGTGCGCCTCTGGGCCGAGGGCGACGACCGCCGCCACATCGACCGCAACGCCACCGCCCGCACCGGGCAGTTGCACGTGCGCACCCACCACGACGAGCGCGACCGGGCGGTGATCCTCCTCGCGGATTTCCGGCCCTCCATGCTGTTCGGCACGAAGCGGACGCTGCGCTCCGTCGCGGCGGCGGAGGCGCTGGCCCTCCTCGGCTGGCGGATCGTCGCCGATGGCGGGCGCGTCGGCCTCGCCGTGGCGAGCGCCGCCGGAGAGCCCACCGTGCTGCGCCCGGCGGGGGGCGAGCGCGCCATGGCCTCCGTGACCGGCGCCCTCGCGGTGGCCCATGCCCAGGCCCTCGAGG
The DNA here is from genome assembly GCF_056430985.1 of Methylobacterium sp. Gmos3. Classification (NCBI taxonomy): domain Bacteria; kingdom Pseudomonadati; phylum Pseudomonadota; class Alphaproteobacteria; order Hyphomicrobiales; family Methylobacteriaceae; genus Methylobacterium; species Methylobacterium sp. Gmos3. Next base: position 408,006 of record NZ_JBWJYL010000006.1, on the reverse strand, counting down.
CGGCGCGGGCGGAAGACCCGCCCCTCGAACCCCTGCTCGGCATCGCCGCGAGCCTCCTGCCGTCCGGCGGCCATCTCGTCATCGCCAGCGCCCTCGACGCCCCCGGCCCCGATTTCGAGCGCCTGCTCGGCCTCGTCTCCGAGCGGGTCTCCGTGCGCCTCCTCCTGGTGAGCGACGCCTTCGAACGCGCCCGGCGGCCGGGCTTCTTCCCCTTCGCCCTCTCGGACGGGCGGCGCGGCTCGCTCCGGGCCGACGGCACGGGGGAGCGGATGCTCGACGCCCGCCTCGCGGATTACGCCGCGCGCGGCATCGCCGGCCTGCGCCTCGACGTGGAGGCGGGGCCAGAGGCCTACGCGCCGCTGATGGAGCGGCTCGATGCCGTGCTCTGAGCCTCCCCTCCGCCGCTTCGTCCTTGCGAGCGCAGCGAAGCAATCCAGGGACGCGCGACCTTCGGAGACGTCCCGCTCCCAGGGGTCGCTTCGCTGCGCTCGCGATGACGGCAATGCGCGGAGGGGCGGTGCGCGGCTTCGGCGGCGGGGGACCCTATGACTCCCGCCGACGCCCCCGCGACCCTCGACCAGTTGCGCGGCCTGCACCTGCCGGGCGGCGCGAGCGGCCCCGTGCCTGGGGAGATCCTGCTGGCGCTCGTCCTCGGCTTCGGCGCCGCCCTCTTCGTCGGGCTGCTGCGCGTCGTGGTGAGCCGGGTTCGGGCCAGCGTCCGCCGGGCGGCGCTCGCCGACCTCGCCGGGAGCCGTACCCTCGCCCCGCCGGAACGGATCCTCGCCCAGGCGCGGCTGCTGCGCCGCCTCGTGCGCACCCTCGACGGCGACGAGGCCGCCTCCGCCCACGGCGCGCCGTGGGCCGCGCGCCTCGACGCGCGTCTGCGCACCGACTTCTTCACCGCCGGCGCCGGGCGCGTGCTGGTGGATGGGCTCTACCGGCGCGAGGTGCCCGACCCCGCGCTCCTCGACGCGGAGCTGACCCGGCTGATCGGAAGGCTCAAGGCATGATGCCCGGCTGGCTCGCCGCCTTCGTCTCCGGCTTCGACCTCGCGGCGCCCTGGCTGCTCCTCGCCCTGCCGCTGCCGCTCCTCGCCGCGCGGTTCCTGCCCCGCGAGCAGGTGGAAGGCGGCGCCCTGCGCGTGCCCGGAACGCTCGCCGCGAGCACGGGCACCGGCCACGAGGGCGCGGGGCGCGGCCGCCGCCGGGCCGCCCTGGTCTGGGGATTGTGGATCTGCCTCGTCGCCGCCCTCAGCGGGCCGCGGGTGGTGATGCCCTCGGCGGCGCTCCCTGCTTCGGGGCGCGAGATCATGATCGCCATGGATCTCTCCGGCTCCATGGAGCGGCGGGACTTCTCCCTCGATGGCGAGACCGTGAGCCGGCTGGCGGCGGTGAAGCGCGTCGGCGCCGATTTCATCCGCCGCCGGGCGGGGGACCGGATCGGCCTCGTCCTGTTCGCGGACCAGGCCTACGTCGCCGCCGGGCTGACCTTCGACACCGCCTCCGTCGCCCGCGCCCTGGAGGAGGCGACGATCGGCATTTCCGGCCGCTCCACCGGCATCGGCGACGGGCTTGGTCTCGCCCTGCGCCGCCTCGACCCGCGCGACGCGCATATCCCGGAGGGGCGCCCCGCCGCGACCAAGGCCGTGGTGCTGCTCTCGGACGGCGCCAACAACGCCGGCCAGACCGCCCCGAAGGACGTGGCCGACCTCGCCAAGGAGATCGGCGTGCGCGTCTACACGATCGCGCTCGGCCCCCGCGACCTCGCCGACGCCGATGGCGAGCAGGACGTGGTCGACAGCGAGACCCTGAAGGCCATGGCCGAGACGAGCGGCGGGCGCTTCTTCCGGGTGAAGACCACGGACGACCTCATCACCGTCGCCGCCGCCATCGACACCCTGGAGGGCGGGCGCACCCCGCCCCCGCCGCTGCCCCTGCGCAAAGACCTGTGGGTCTGGCCGGGTGCCCTGGCACTGGCCTTCGCCGTGGGGCTGCTCGCCGTGCGGAGGGCTGCATGACGCTCGCCGGCCTCACCCTCCTGCGGCCGTGGTGGCTCGCGGCGCTCCCCATCGTCGTCGCCCTGGCGCTCTATGCCGTGCGCCGGGCGGCGCCGCTCGGCGATTGGGGCCGGGAGGTCGATCCCGCCCTGATGGCCTATCTCTCGCGCACCGGATCGGTGCTCGGGGGCAAGCGCGGCGCCAACCTCGCGGCGGGGCTATGCGCGGCGGGGCTCGTCCTCGGCCTCGCCGGGCCGGCGGTGGAGCGCCGGGACACCGGCACGTTCCGCAACCTCGACGAGACGATCCTCGTCGTCGACCTGTCGCGCTCGGTCGCCGAGGGCGGCAACCTGCAGGGCGTGCGCGAGGCCGCCGCCTCCGTCGCGGAGGCCGCGGGCACCCGCCCCGTCGCCCTGGTGATCTATGCGGGCGACGCCTACCTCGCCGCCTCACCCACCACCGACCGGGACAGCCTCGGCACCACGCTCTTCTCCCTCGACGCCGACACGGTGCCCGACCGGGGCAGCCACCCCGAGCGCGGCCTCGCGCTTGCCAGCCGGACGCTCGCCGAGGCCAACGTGATCTCTGCCGATGTGGTGCTGATCAGCGACGGCGACGGCATCGGCGAGGCCGCCCTGCGCGAGGCCGGGGCGATCCGCGCCCGGGGCTGGCGCCTCGACACCCTGTTCGTGCCCGCCACCAAGGCCCTGCCGCCGGGCGTGCCGAAGCCCGATCCGGCCCCGCTCCAGCGCCTCGCGGCGGCGGGCGGCGGCACCAGCGCCGAAATCCGCGCCGCGACCCCGGTGCTCGAGGCCGTCGCGGCACCCACCGCCCAGCACCTCGCGGCCGGCGGCTACGGCGTCGTCGCCTTCGCCGATCTCGGGCGTTGGCTCTTGGCCCTGGCGGCACTGCCCGCCCTCCTCCTGTTCCGACGGAGCGCCTGATGCCGGCCGCCCTCGTGTCACCCCGGACCATCGGCCTGCCGCAGGCGTGGCGCCGGAGCGCGCGGATCGGTGGGCTCGTCCTCGTGGGCGCGGGGATCGTGACCCTCGTCGCCCTGTCGCAGCCGAGGACCGGCGTCGGGCGCCTGCTGATGAGCGTCCACCTGCCCGGCCTCGCCGCGCGGGTGTTCGAGGACCCGGCCTGGCGGGCCGCCGCCCTCTACGAGGCGGGCCGCGTCCAGGAGGCCGCCGCCCTGTTCCGCAACGGCGGGCGCCGGGCGAGCTACAACCTCGGCAACGCCCTCGCCCGCTCCGGTGATCTGGAGGGCGCCGTCGCCGCCTATGACGAGGCCCTGCGCTTCAACCCCCGCGACGCGGACGCCCAGGCCAACCGCTCGCTGATCGCCCGGATGCTGGAAGAGGCCATCGACCGGGGACCCGGCGGCGGCATCGCCAACGGCACCGCGCAATACGGCGCCCGCTACAACAACACCGCCAACCACGACCAGAACAACGACATCAACGCCGCCTCCAGCGGCGAGGGCTTGGCCGGCAACCGCGAATCGAACAGCAGCGCCTCGCTGCCCGGCAACAGCGCCGTCGCCCGGCGGGGCCGCTCCGAGCAGGCCGCCATCGACGCGGCCGGCGGCAAGGCGCGCGGCTCGGTGGGTGACGCCGCCGGGCGGGGCCGCTCCGGCACCGGCCTCGCCATGGTCGCCGAGGCCCCCGAGCGCGAGGCCCGTCGGGTGACGAAGAGCTTCGAGGCGCACGAGATCCGCCCCGACCGCCTGTGGCTCCAGACCCTGCCCGACGATCCCGGCCGCTATCTCAAGCTTCGCCTCAAGGCCGAGCAGGCCCGCCGCGTCGAGGCCGGCACCGCCATGCCCGCCGGGAGCAACCCATGGTGATTTTTTGGGACTGGGGTCGCGACCACACCCGCTCCGTCATTGCGAACGCAGTGAAGCAATCCAGGGACACGCCACATCCGGGACGATCCCGCCGCCCTGGATTGCTTCGCTTCGCTCGCAAGGACGGGATGCGCGGAGGGTGGGCTCTCCTCATGGCCGCCTTCCTGATGGCGATCTCCGCGCCGGCGCGCGCCGAGATCGAGCCGGGCGACCTCACCCTCACCGTCACCCCCGAACTGAACGGCGGCGCGGCGCCCTATACCCGCGAGATGGTGCTCCTGAAGATCCACGGGGTCTACCGGCAGCCGATCCTGCTGGAGGAGGTGATCCAGCCGCCGCTCGCCAACTTCACCTGGACGCAGCTCGGCCGCGACCATTGGAGCAAGACCCGGCTCCCCGACGGCCAGACCGCCGTCGCCTTCGACCGGACGGTGGCGATCTTTCCGCACCATGCGGGCGCGTTCACCCTCGAACCCTTCGTCCACCGGCTGACCATCAACGACGTCGGCGAGCGCAAGGTGGTGGACGTGCGCTCGCAGCCGATTCCCTTCACCGTCGCCCCCTGGACCGCCCCGACCGGCGGCCCCGACGCCAAGGAGCCCTGGTGGCTCCCGGCCAAGGACGTGAGCATCACCGATTCGTGGAGCCGCGACCCGGAGACGGTGAAGATCTACGAGACCGTCCGGCGGACGGTGGTCCTCGAGGCGCAGGGGATGCTCGCCGAGGGCCTGCCGCCCCGGCCGGTGATGCGCACGCGCGGCATCATCACCTTCGCCGGGCCAGTGACCCGCGAGACCATCATCACCCCCGCCGGTCCCGTGGCCCGCGCCACCTATGTCTGGGACGTGAAACCCGGCGTGCCGGAGGTGATCCCCCTCGATGCCATTGCGATCCCGTGGTTCGACACGGTCTCGCGCACCATGCGTGAAGCCGAGATCCCCGCCCGCCAGATCGGGGGTGGGCTGCCGGACCGCGAAACCGATGGCGGACAGAACGTGGCGTCGTCCGCGCTGATCGCCGTGGCGGCGGGCGTGCTCGCTTTCGGGCTCGGCCTCGCCCTTCTCGGCTTCCGGCGCGAGCGCGGCGCCCTCCGCCTGCCCGCCTCCATCGCCCGCGATCTGCGCCGGGCCGCCCGTGCCGGTGACGCGGGCGCCTTCCGCGCGGCCGTCGCGGCCGGAGAGGCCGCTCTGCCGGCCCTCGCACGCCGTTGGCGCGAGCGACCCGAGACCCGCGACGCGTTGTCCGCCCTCGATCGCGCCGTCTACGGCCCCGGTTCGGGCGAGGTCCCGGACCTGGCCGCCCTGGCCCGCGCCCTGACGAAGAGCGAGCCCGGCCGGGCTTTCGGCCCCTCCCTCGTGCTGAAGCCGCTCGACGGACCTGCATGATGTTGCCTGTTTTTCAGGCAGGCTGAGGTTTTAAGCAAAAGCCCAAGTCATGGGCAAGCATCAATGTTTTGCACTATCTTGCGTCAACAGCATTCGCTCCATAGACCAGAATTCAACGGACGAAGAGTCCGCGTTTTCGACGTCGCCTGGAGAGAAGAACCATGTCCCACAGCACCGAAGTCAAGGATCGCTTCCGCACCCGCCTCGCCGCCGCCGATGCCCGCAGCAACGGCTTCCGGCAGAAGCTGCTGGATGACGGCACCCGCGCCCTCCAGCCGGTGGTCGAGGTGCTGAACCTGATGGCCGATGTGCTGAACGAGGAACACAATGCCCATGGCAGCATCACGGGAACCGAGTTGCTGATCGACACCGACAACTTCGTCACCCTCTGCGCCAAGCTGCGCGGGGTCGATTGCGAGCAGAAGATCAAGATCAAGTACGGGCCGGAGCTCGGCGGCAAGAATTATATTTCGATTTCCGGCCTGCATCAGCGCTACAACGAGCGCCTTGTGCCGGGTTCGAGCGCCAGCGCGCATATCGGCCGGGTGATCGGCAGCGACATCCATCTCGACGAGCATCGCGGCGCCGACCTCGCGGAGGTGGTCCGGGACGTGATCGAGGATTTCTACGTCGCGCAGATCGAGCAGCGCAGCCACTTCGCCGTCGCGGCGTAGGGGCAGGCCCTTTTCCTCGTCCCGTCCGTGCGTTAACTCTCGGCGGGATGGGGATGGAGCTCCCCGACAACCGCCTTGCCGGATGACCGGCCAGGGCTGATGGCTCCTACCGCAAGGGCGGCTTCCGCCTGCGGTGGGGGCGTGCCCGCATCGCGGCCGGGCCGCCCGTCCAACCGGGACGGGACAGGCATGATCAACACCCTCATCGTTTTCCTCGGCGCCGGACTCGGCGGCGGGTTTCGCCATGGATTCAACGTGGCGGTGGCGCGGTTGCTGCCGGGTCTCGGCTTCCCGGTGGCGACGCTCCTCATCAACGTGCTGGGCTCTTTCCTGATGGGCGTGCTGGCCGAGGGATTTGCCCTGCGCGGCGCGGCGGGCCACCCCGCCCGTCTGCTCCTGACGACGGGCGTGCTCGGTGGCTTCACCACCTTCTCGACCTTCTCCCTCGATGCCATCGCCCTGTACGAGCGGGGCGAGACGGCCCTCTCGGCGGGCTACGTCCTCGCCTCGGTTGCGGGCGGCCTCCTCGGCCTGATTGCCGGCATGGCCCTGGTGCGGGCGGTGCTCAGCGGATCATGACTCCCGCCGTCATTGCGAGCGAAAGCGAAGCAATCCAGGGACACGCCACATTCGGAGACGGCCCGCTGCCCTGGGTCGCTTCGCTTTCGCTCGCGATGACGGTGCGGTTTACTCCGCGATGAACTTCATCCGGTGATCGCGATGCAGGTCGAGGATGGCGGCGGCGGTCTCCTCGATCGACCGGCGCGTCACGTCGATGGTCGGCCAGCGGTTCTTGATGAACAGCCGGCGCGAGGCGGTGATCTCGTCGGACACCGCCTCGCGGTCGACATACATCGAACTCTCGTCGGCGTTCAGGCTCGACAGCCGGTTCTGGCGGATCTGGATGATCCGCTCCGGCGAGGCGAACAGCCCGACGATCAAGGGTTTCCGCGCCGCCTCGATGCCCGGCGGCACCGGCATGCCCGGCACGAGGGGCAGGTTCGTGGTCTTCAGGCCGCGATTGGCGAGGTAGATCGAGGTCGGCGTCTTCGAGGTGCGGCTGACGCCGAGCAGGATGACATCCGCCTCCTCCAGATCCTCCGGCAGGTTGCCGTCGTCGTGGGCGAGGGTGAAGTTCATCGCGTCGATGCGCTTGAAGTACTCGGCGTTCAGCATGTGCTGGGCGCCGGGGCGCGCCGCTTTCTGCGTGCCGAGGTAGGATTGCAGCAGGTCGTGGACCGGCTGCAGCACCGACAGGCAGGGCGAGCCGGATTCCCGCGCCGCCATTTCCAGCCGCTGGCCGAGATCGCCCCCCACCAGGGTGTAGAGCACGAGGCCCGGCGCGGCGCGGATCTCCGAGATCACCCGCTCCAGCTGCGAGGCGGAGCGGACGAGGGGATAGACGTGCTCGATGGCCGAGACGCCCTCGTACTGCGCCGCCGCCGCACGCCCGACATTGATGAGCGTCTCGCCGGTGGAATCCGACACGAGATGAAGGTGGAAGTAGCTGCGGCCCATACGCGGCGTCTCCGGCCGGTTCGGTTATCCAACGGCGACCGCCGAGGAGTCGATAAGTGTGGATAGGCAGGCCTGTCCGGCCGGTCCAGAGCGGAAACGCGTCCGGCTATCGACTCCTGCATACACAGGCCGTCTGATCGGGGCAGATTCCGCGCCCGGTTCGGGAAAAGCCGGACACACGAGCGCCGGACCGGCTCACCACCCGGCGCAAAGCCTTGAGCAGGAACCCTCTTCCATCATCTTCGCGCAAATCCTTTAAAGCTCCGTTAACGGCGCCGAACCGGGGATCGGGTGTGGACACGGTTGCGCTCCCGCTCATCAGCCTCCAAGAGAAAAAACAGAGTCTAAGAATCTCTCTCTTTCTTTATGAGAGGTCCCCTGGGGATCGTCGCGACCGGACCGGTTTGCGAGAAGGCAGGTGCGGGAGCGCATGACGGTTCGAGCGGACAGGACGATGATGCGGGTCCTTTCGGGCGAGGCGGTCTGGCCGCCTCCCGCCTGGATGATGCGCCAGGCCGGACGCTACCTGCCGGAGTACCGGGCCACCCGGGCGACGGCGGGTTCCTTCCTCGACCTCTGCTACACGCCCGACTTCGCCGTGGAGGTGACGCTCCAGCCGATCCGCCGCTTCGGCTTCGACGCGGCGATCCTGTTCTCGGACATCCTCGTCGTGCCCCATGCGCTCGGCCAGGACGTGCGCTTCGTGGAGGGCGAAGGCCCGCGCCTCGATCCCCTGAGCGACCGCGCCGCCTTCGGGCGTTTGCGCGAGGCGGGAGACGGTTCGGTGATGACCCACCTCGCCCCCGTCTTCGAGACGGTGACGCGGCTGCGGGCCGAACTGCCGGCCGAGACGACCCTGCTCGGCTTCTGCGGCGCGCCGTGGACGGTGGCGAGCTATATGATCGGCGGCCGGGGCACCCCGGACCTCGCCCCCGCCCGGGCGCTCGCCGAGGGCGACACGGCCCTGGTGGACGAACTGATCGACCGCCTCGTCACGGTGCAGACCGACTATCTCGTGCGCCAGCTCGAGGCTGGTGCCGACGCCGTGCAGATCTTCGAATCCCATGCCGGCACCCTGCCGAGGGCGGTCCCCGTCTCCGCCAATGTGGTCGAGCCGGTGGGCGACGTCACCGAAAGCGCCCTGCCGGGCGGGGCGACGGCGGACGCCCTCACCCGCTGGTCGCTCCGACCCATCGCCCGGATGATCGCGGGTGTCCGCGCCCGGGTGCCGGGCGCCAAGATCATCGTCTTCGCCCGGGGCTCGGGCATCGACGGCCATGCCCGCGTGGTGCCCGAGACCGGCGCCGACGCGGTGGGTGTCGATTGGGGCGTTGATCTGAAGGCCCTGCGGAGCCGCGTACCGGCCTCGACGGTCACGCAGGGGAACCTGCACCCCGAAACGCTGATCGAGGGTGGCGCGGCCCTGGACGCCGCCGTGGACGGCATCCGCGAGGCCGTGCAGGGATCGCCCCACGTCTTCAACCTCGGCCACGGGATCACGCCGCAGACGCCGGTGGCCCATGTCGAGCGGATGCTCGCCCGGCTCAGGGGCTAGGGGCGTGCTCTACGACTGGATCAAAGCCGGGCACATCGTGAGCCTCATCGCCTGGATGGCGGCGATGCTCTACCTGCCCCGGCTGTTCGTCTACCACGCGAACCTGCCGCCGGGCTCGGAGGCGCAATCGGCGACCTTCAAGATCATGGAGCGGCGGCTGCTCAAGGCGATCATGACGCCCGCCATGATCGCGACCTGGGGGTTCGGCCTGATCCTGGCCTGGATGAGCGGCTACTACGCCGCCCATTGGCTCCAGGCGAAATTCGCCCTGGTGGTGGCGCTGTCAGGCATCCACGGCTGGCTCGCCCGGATGGTGAAGGACTTCGCCGCCGACCGGAACACCCGAGGGCACAAGTTCTACCGGGTGATCAACGAGGTGCCGACGCTGCTGATGATCATCATCGTGGTGCTGGCGACGGTGAAGCCGGGCTTCTGACCGGGAGCCTCCGGCAGGCTCGGCCGTTATGAGCCCATGCGCCCCACGACTTCCACCCTCGCCTTTCTCCTCGTCCTCGCCGGCGGCTCCGCCGAGGCCGCGAGCTTTCCCTGCGACAAGGCCGAGGCCCCTGACGAGAAGGCGATCTGCGCCCATCTCCCCCTCAACGACCGGGACGTCGAGATGGCGACCCGGTTCGAGATCCTGAAGGCGGTGCTGCCGATGGGCGGCCAGTCGAAGCTGCGCGAGGACCAGGAAACCTGGCTCACCGAGCGCCGCACCTGCGCCACCGACGTGGAGTGCCTGCGCAATACCTACGACGCGCGCCTCAAGGTGCTGCGCGGGGTGCTGTCGGAATTCGCCAAGCAGGGGCCGCAGTAGAGCGGGGAGCCCGACGGGCCCCCTATTCCGCCAGGGCCGGCTCGATATCCGTGTGCGGGAAGTCGTTGCCCTTGAAGAGCAGCGTCGCGCCGTAATGGCGGGCACAGGCGTAGGCGAAGCAATCGCCGAAGTTCAGCGAGGCCCGGTGCCGGCCCTTCCCGTAGCGTTCGAACGCATCGAGTGCCCCGTCCCCGACCTCGGGGGGAACGGCCATCACCACGATGCCGGCGAGGGCGAGATAATCGGCGATGGCCTCCCGCGCCTCCCCGAGGGGAAGGCCCAGGCGGCGGGCGACGGCGATCGTCGCCTCCCACACTGCCAGCGGCGACGTGATCCGCCGCTCCGCGCGCTTCAGCCCGGCCGCAAGCCTCCTCGCGTCGTCCTCATCCGTGAGGATCGCCGTGAGCGCCGACGCGTCCACGAACATCACTCGCGCTCGTAGAGGCTGTCGATAAAGGCCTTGTCGGCGGGCTGGCCGGAGCCGGCCCGCGCCCGCAGGCGCCGCGTGAAGGCGAGCGTACGCTCCACGAGGTCGGTCTCGCCACGCGCGCGCACACTCTCCTTGGCGCGGGCGATCTCGTTGAGCAGGGCCTGCCGGACGGCCTCGGTCTTGGTCGATCCCCTGAGCGCCGTCAGCTCGTCGGCCAGGGCATCGACCTGCGGATCCTTCACGTAGAGGGGCACGGACTCACCTCGAGGGATATCCCACATGATCTTAGGGGATATCCCTCGATCCGTCCAACCTCACAGCCGCGCCAGCAACCGCTCCGCCAGCGGGTTCTCGGCCGCGAAGGCGTAGTCGATCCGGCGGACGCTCACCGCCCGTGCGCCGGCCTGGACCAGGGCTTCGGCCAGATCGATGGCGCCGGCCTCGGGGCAGCGCAGGACGATCTCGCCGTCGGCACCCGCCGGGGCGCCGTAGGGCAACTCGGCCTCGTGCAGGCCCGCCAGGGTGGCGAGGTCGATGGCGCCCGCCTCGGGCATGCCGGCGCGGACCTCGCGGGTGGTGCGGGCGCGCTCCTCGGCGCTGATGCGGCCGAGCACGGCACGCAGCGCCCCGCGCTGGGCCTCGCCCCAGTTCGCCCTCAGCGAGGCGACGAGGTTCGCCTCCGAGCGCAGGATGATCCCGTCATCGAGGATCTTCAGGGCGTTCGCGGCCAGCGTCGCCCCCGTGGTGGTGATGTCCACGATGATCTCGGCCGAGCCCGCCGCCGGGGCGCCCTCGGTGGCGCCGAGGCTCTCCACGATCCGGTAATCGGCCACGCCGGTCTCGGCGAAGAACCGGCGGGTGAGGTTCACGTATTTCGTCGCGACGCGCAGCCGGCGGCCGTGGCGCACGCGCATCGTCGCGGCGACCTCGTCCAGGTCGGCCATCACCCGCACGTCGATCCAGGCCTGGGGCACGGCCACCACCACCGTGGCGTTGCCGAAGCCGAGGGGCGTCAGCAGCTCGACTTGCCCGCTCACGTCGGGGAGGGTCTCGCGGATCAGATCCTCGCCGGTCACGCCGAGATGGGCGGCGCCGGAGGCGAGCTGGCTCGCGATCTCCGAGGCCGAAAGGTAGCGCACCTCGACGCCGGGCACCCCGACGAGCTTGCCGCGGTAATCCCGTGCCCCCGCCCCCTGCGCCAGCTTGAGGCCGGCGCGGGCGAAGAAGGCGTTGGCGTTCTCCTGCAGGCGCCCCTTGGAGGGCACCGCCAGCACGAGGGCATCGCTCATCGCCCGGCTCCCGTCGCGCGCTCGATCCAGAAGGTGCAGCCCACGGCGGGCAGCGGCGCGGCGCTGCCGAGATGGGCGAGCAGGCCGTCGTAGCGCCCGCCGCCGACCAGCACCGGCCCGTCCCCCTCGGAAACCTCGAAGATGAAGCCGGTGTAATAGTCGAGGTTGCGGGCGAAGCCGCCCTGGAAGCGGAAGCTCTCGATGGGAAGCCCCCGCGCGGCGATGAAGCCGGTGCGCTCCTCGAACAGGTCGAGGGCGGCGTCGAGCGCCCCATGGCGCACCCCCGCATCGGCGACCAGCGCCCGCAGGTCCCGGGCCGCCGCGTCGGGATCACCCGTCACCGCGCGGTAGCGGTCGAGGATCGCCCGGTTCTCGGCGTTAAGCCCGGCGCCGCCATTGGCCTGCGCGGCGGCCTTGCCGAGGAAGCGCTCGGCGATCTCGCCCGCGCTGCGCCCGCCCACCGCCGAGATGCCGGCGATGGCGAGCACATCCTCCACGAAGGCGCGCACGCCCTGCGGATCCTGGCCTTGGATGGCGGCGAGCAGGCCCGCGTGGCGGTCCTCGCCGGGGGCGCCCTCCGCGCCATTGGTCACGGCGTCGAGGGAGCGGCCGGCGGCCAGCGCCCGTAGCGTGCGCCGCTTGGCGGCCGGCGGCACGGCGAGGCCGTCGAGGAGGGCCACCGTCAGCCCCATGTCGCCGAGGCGGACGGACGGGCTCGTCCGGCCGAGGAGGGCGAGCCCTTCGAGGGCGAGGCCCAGCACCGCGGCGTCGGCGGCCGGGGTGTCGGTGCGGCCGATCGATTCGATGCCGGCCTGGAAGAACTCGTCGGGCTCCCCGGCGGTGAGGCGGAAGACCGGCCCGCAATAGCTGTAATCGGCGGCCTGCCCGTCCGCCCGCTGGCGGTGCAGGCGGCAGACGGGGATGGTGAATTCCGGCCGCAGGCACAGTTCGGCGCCGCCGGCATCCTGCGTGACGAAGATCCGCCGCCGGATGTCTTCGCCGGAGAGTTCGAGGAACGGCTCGATCGGCTGAAGGACCGGGGGCGTCACGGGCGCATAGCCGGCCGCCGCGAGATGGGCGATCAGCCGGGCCTGTGCGGGCTCAGCCGTTTCCGTGTCGGGCTCCGGTCGCGTCATGGTCATCCTCTTGCGGCCGCTCTGTAGCAACCGCCGCCCGGCTTGGCGACACGATGCGCGCACGACAAGCGCGCGTGGTTATGCGCAGACCGGTTCGGCGTCGACCCGGAGGTCCGGTTGAATCGCTGGCCCTGGATTTCCCGCGCCTGTCCGCCTAGACGTTGCAGTGCACCGGCGGGACCGGCCCCCCGGGATCCCCGCGCGACAGTGAGGCTCCGACAGTGGCCCTCTCCCCCAACGAACGTCGGCGCATCATGCTGCTCACGGGCGCCAGCCGCGGCATCGGCCACGCCACCGTGAAGCGGTTCTCCGCCGCCGGATGGCGCGTCATCACCTGTTCCCGCCACCCCTTCCCCGAGAATTGCCCGTGGGAAATGGGGCCGGAAGACCACCTGCAGGTCGATCTCTCCGACGCGGCCGACACGGTGCGCGCCGTCGAGGAGGTGCGCGGACGCCTCGCCGCCGAGGGCGGGGTGCTGCACGCGCTGGTCAACAATGCCGGCATCTCGCCCAAGGGTCCGGAAGGGGAGCGCCTCGGCGTCCTCTCCACCGGCTTCCCCGACTGGCAGCGGGTGTTCCAGGTGAACTTCTTCGCCACGATCCTCCTGGCCCAGGGGCTGCGCGAGGAACTGGCCCGGGCCAAGGGCTCGGTGGTCAACGTCACCTCCATCGCCGGCTCGCGGGTCCACCCCTTCGCCGGTTCGGCCTACGGCACGTCGAAGGCGGCGCTCGCCGGCCTGACCCGTGAGATGGCGGCCGATTTCGGCCCGCTCGGCGTGCGGGTGAACGCGATCTCGCCGGGCGAGATCGACACCTCCATCCTCTCGCCGGGGACGGAGAAGCTGGTGGAGCAGATCCCGCAGCGCCGCCTCGGCACCCCGGACGAGGTCGCCAAGGCGATCTACTTCCTGTGCACCGAGGCCTCGTCCTACGTGAACGGCGCCGAGCTGCACATCAACGGCGGACAGCATGTCTGACGCGCCGGGGCGCGCCCGCCTCGCGATCCTGCTCGTCCTCCTCGCCGCCGGCCCGGCCCGCGCCGAGCCGAGCGTGCGCGTCCTCGACCTGCCGTTCAAGGTCCGCGAGATGCGCGGGCCGCGCAGCGAGGTCGCCGTCGCGGTGGCGACCTCCGGTCTCCTGCCCATCGCCCGCGCCGGCAAGGAGCCGGCCCCCCTCGTCCTCGTCTGGGGGGAAGAGGGCGGCGCCATCCTCACCGTGGAGAACGGCCGCATCGCCGCCAAGCCGGTCGGCCGGGAGGCGGTGGAGGACCTCGTCGCCTCCGAGACCCCGCGCGGCGCCCTGCCCGGCATCCGCCGCGCCCTCGACGGGCCGCTGAGCGCCTTCCTCACCGGCCGTACCCGCGGCCCCGACGGTGCCCCCGCTGCGACGACCCTCACCCTGCGCGAGCGCCAGCCCCTGGCGGTGAGCACCGATCCGAAGCCCGTGCCGGTGGCCACCGCCGCCCTCCCCGCCGGGGACGGGGCGGTGTTCGCCCCGCGCGCGCCGTGGATCGTTTCCCTCGCCGGGCGCCCGGCCGTGCTCGCCGCGACCCTGACGGGCGCGGAATCCGGTCGCCTCGTCCTCGCCACCCGGCCGGCCGCCAATTCCTCCACCTGGACGCTCGGCGCCCGCACGGAGCCCGGCCCCCGCCCCGCCATCGCGGCGGTCGGCGACTTTTCCGGCAAGGGCTTGGGCGTCGCGACCGTCGATGCCACCGGGCGGCTGAAGCTGTGGAGCCTCGCCCCCGACAGGATCGAGCCCGGCCCCGAGGCCGCCGGCTACACCCTCGGCGACGGCGGGGCCGACCTCGCCGATGCGCTCCCCCGCGAGGGCGGGGCGGATCTCGCCGTGCCGGTGGCGGGCGTGCCGGCCCTCGCCATCGTCTCGGCCCGCCAGGGCTTGAGCGAGCGTGCCCGCGTGACGCTTCCCGCCCCGGCCGGCACGGGCGTCGCTGTCCTCGGCGAGGGCGCGCTCGCGCGCCTCGTGGTGGGGCTCGGCGACGGACGGGTGGCGGCCGTCGCCCTCGACGGGGGGACGCCGTGAGCGAGGGCGAATCCCGCACCTTTCCGGCCCGGCCCTTCGTCGGCGCCTCCATCGCGGTGATCCGGGACGGGCGCGTGCTGCTGGCCTCCCGCGCCAACGAGCCGATGCGCGGCGTCTGGACCCTGCCCGGCGGCCTCGTGGAGGCCGGCGAGACCCTGGCCGAGGCGGCTTTACGCGAACTCACCGAGGAGGTCGGGATCACCGCCGAGGTGGTCGGCGTGCTCTCCCCCACCGAGATCATCGTCCGCGACGAGGCGGGCCGGGCGCGTCACCATTACGTCGTCCATCCCCACGCCGCCCTGTGGTGCGGCGGCGAGCCCGTCCCTGGGCCGGAGGCCCTGGGCGTGCGCTGGGCGGCCCTCGACGAGATCGCTGGGCTCGAGACCACGCCGGGGCTGATCGGCACCCTGCGCGAGGCCTTCGCGCGGCTTGACGCCCGGGGAATGGCCTGATGCGGCCCGTCCCGTGGCATCGCGTTGCCGTCCTCGCGCTGGCCGTGGCGCTCGTCGCCCCGCCCGTCCAGGCGCAGCAGCGGGCGAAACCGTCCTCGAAGGACGCGCCCAAGGAGCAGCCCAAGGAACCGGCCGCCCCGGCGGACGCCCCCGCGCCCTACGACCGCGACCTGATGCGGATGGCCGAGGTGATCGGCTCCCTCGCTTTCCTGCGCGGCCTCTGCGCCACCCCCGACGCGGCGGAATGGCCGGCGCGGATGAAGGCGCTGATCGAGGCCGAGGGGAACACCCCCGCCCGGCGGGACAGGCTGGCGGGGGCTTACAACCGGGGGTATCGGAGCTACGCCCTGACCTACCGCGTCTGCACGGCGGCGGCGCACGAGGCCGCCGCCCGCTTTCTCACCGAGGGTGAACGCCTCTCCCATGCCCTGGCCGGGCGGTTCGGCGGGTGAGGTGATGCAGGTCTGCCACAGGGTCGGGTGATCACGAGAAAGGTCAGCATTCGAACGGTCGCATTAACCGATTCGCAATTACCGGCTAGGCGTCCCGCTATGAGCCGCCTATCATCCATTGTGTCCGCCGGCCTGTTTCAGACCGGCGCAATGGAAGTGTCGGACCATGCAGACCATCTCGCAAAGCGCCCCCATCGAGGCCGATGTCGAGGAGAAGCGTGCCGCCCTGAGCTATGTCTCGGAGGCGTTCGCCGAAGGTTGCCTGGACGGACTCGACGGAGATTGCATGGCGCAGGCGGCCCTGTTCGCCGCGTTCCAGGAACTCGTCACCACCTACGGTGAGGAAGCGACCGCGCGCTACGCCGAAGGTTTCCCGGACCGCATCCGGGGCGGCGCCTTCACCACGACGCTCCAGCACTGATCGATCCCGGCCCGCCGGTTGAGGCGGGCCGCTTTCCCCCTTACCTCCCGGCTGTCGCCCGCCGCGTGAGGAAATCCCCGAATGCCCATCGCCCTGCTGCCGGACCGCGCCCTCGTCACCGTGACCGGGCCGGATGCCACGAGCCTCCTCCAGGGTGTCCTGACCTGCAATGTCGAGACATTGGGCGAGGGCGAGGCGCGCCTGGGCGCCCTGCTGACCCCGCAGGGCAAGATCCTGTTCGATTTCCTGATCTCGCCCCTGCCCGACGGGTTCCGCCTCGACGTGGCGATGGACAAGGCCGCCGACCTCGCCAAGCGTCTCGGCCTCTACAAGCTGCGCGCGCAGGTCGAGATCGCCGCCGATCCGACCGTGGCCGTGGCCGCCGCCTGGGGCGGGGCGACCACCGCCGCCGAGACCGCCACGGTCGCCGACAGCCGGCATCCCGATCTCGGCCAGAGGCTCTATGCGTCCGAGGGCGCATTCTCGGCGGATGCGTCGGAGGACGATTACCACGCCCACCGGATCGGCCTCGCCGTGCCGGAGGGCGGGCGCGACTACGCCTATGGCGACGCCTTCCCGCACGAGGCGCTGATGGACCAACTCGGCGGGGTCGATTTCCGAAAAGGTTGCTACGTCGGCCAGGAGGTCGTCTCGCGGATGCAGCACCGGGGCACGGCCCGCACCCGCCTCCTGGCGGCGGAATTCGCCGAAGGCGCGCCCGCGCCGGGCTCCGAGATCCAGGCCGGGCAGAAGGTGTTGGGGCGGACGGGCAGCGTCGCCGGATCGCGCGGCCTCGCCCTGGTGCGCCTCGACCGGCTGGGCGACGCCCTCGCGGCCGGGGAGATCCTCCGGGCCGAGGGAAAGCCCCTGGCCGTGGGGCGGCCCGGCTACGCGACCTTCGCCATGCCGGACGCGGGCGGCGAGGCGGCGGGTTGAGCGTGGACGCGCCGCTGCCCGAGGGGCTGATCCTCCACCCTGACGGATACCCCCGCTGCTGGTGGGCCGGGCAGGACCCGCTCTACGTCGCCTATCACGACACCGAATGGGGCGTGCCGGAATACGAGTCCCGCGCCCTCTACGAGAAGCTGATCCTCGACGGGTTCCAGGCGGGCCTGTCGTGGATCACCATCCTGAAGCGCCGGGAGGGATTCCGCGCGGCCTTCGACGGGTTCTCGCCGGAGACCATCGCCCGCTACACCGACGCCGACATCGCGCGGCTGATGGCGGACACGGGCATCATCCGCAACCGGGCCAAGATCGTCGGCACGATCGCGGGGGCACGGGCGTGGCTGCGCATCGAGGAGAGCGGCCCCGGCTTCTCGCGCTTCCTCTGGGACTTTTGCGACGGGCGGCCGATTCAGGCCAACCCCCACAGCCGCGCCGACATCGCCACCGAGACGGAGGTGTCGCGGCGCATCGCCAAGGCCCTGAAGGCGGAAGGCTTCTCCTTCTGCGGGCCGACGATCATCCATGCCTTCATGCAGGCGGTGGGGATGGTGAACGACCACCTCACCGGGTGCCACCGCCACGCGGCCTGCGCCGCCCTCAGCGAGGCATGAGCGTCCCCCGGCCGAAGGAGCCGCCGAGGGCGTGGCAGCGGATGCTCTCCGGGCGGCGGCTCGACCTGCTCGATCCGTCTCCCCTCGATGTCGAGATCGCGGACATCGCCCACGGGCTCGCCCGCGTCGCCCGCTGGAACGGGCAGACGGCGGGGCCGCACGTCTTCTCGGTGGCGCAGCACAGCCTGCTGGTGGAGGGGATCGGGCGCCATCTCGACCCGGCCTGCACCCTGGCGGACGGCCTGGAATTCCTGCTGCACGACGCGCCGGAATACGTGGTGGGGGACATCATCTCACCGCTCAAGGCCGCGATCGGCGATGCCTACCGGGGCGTGGAGAAGCGGCTGCTGGCGGCGGTGCGCCAGCGCTTCGGACTCCCGGCGCCCTCCCCCGCACTCACGCGGCGGGTGAAGCGGGCGGACCGGATGGCGGCCCATGTGGAGGCGGTACGCCTCGCGGGCTTCTCCGAGGAGGAGGCGGACCGCTATTTCGGCCCCGCTCCAGCCCTGCCGGAGGCGGTGCTGGCGCTCGCCGACCCCTGGCCGACGGCCGATGCGCAGGCCCGCTTCCTCACCCGCTTCGCGGTGCTGGCCGGGCGGTTGCAGGATGTGGGCGAGCCCTGAATCCCGCCGCCGTCATTGCGAGGCGAAGCCGAAGCAATCCAGGGCGCGCCTTGTCCGGACAAGGCGGTGCCGACTGGATTGCTTCGCTCCGCTCGCAATGACGGTGCTGGTCAGCGGGGACGCAGGGGCGATCAGGGCGCCTTGCCGAGCTGCGACTTCGCCCGCTCGACGGCGGCCTCGCAGCCCTTGGTGTCGCCCTTCGCCTCGGCGGTGCGGGCCTCGTCCAGGGCCACCTTCGCCTGCTGGGCGGCGTCCGCACCCTTGCCGGCCTCGGCGGACTTCTCCGGCGGGGCCTGGGGCGCTTCGTTCGCCCGTGCGCCCTCCGTGCCGGTGACACCCTCGCCGCTCCGCTTGGCGGCGGTGCCCTGCCCGCTCGTGTTCGCGGCGATGGCGTCGCGCGTCTCGGCCTTCACCTTGCCCGACAGGGCATCGATCTGCTGGGCGCAGGGAGAGGCCTGAGCGGAGGGGGCGACGGAAACGAGGCCACCGGCCGCGATGAGCACGGCAAGGGCGGAGGCGGAACGCAGCATCGTGAAATTGTCCTCGGTCGCTGATCCGGTGCGGAGAGCGCTGGCTTGCGCCCAACGCACCGGATCGCGGCCGGGTTCAGGCGCTGGCGGCCTGATCGCGGATCGGCAATTGCCGGATGCGGCGGCCGGTGGCGGCGAAGACCGCGTTGGCGATGGCCGGCGCCACGGGCGGGACGCCCGGCTCGCCGACGCCGCCGAGCGGCCCGTCGTACGTGCCCGTCGGCACGAGGTGGACGCGAACGACCTTCGGGGCGGCGTCGATCCGGATGATCTCGTAGCCGTCGAAGTTGTTCTGCTGGGCGCGGCCCTGCTTGAAGGTGATCTCGGAGGTGAGGGCGAGCCCCATCCCCATGATCACCGCGCCCTCCATCTGCGAGCGGATGCGCTCCGGGTTCACCTGCGGCCCGCAATCGACGGCGATGTCGACCGCGTGCACCTTCACCTGGCCCTTGTCGTCGACCTCCACCTCGGCCGCGACCGCCGTGTAGGTGACGAAGCTGTAGTGCCCGGCGATGCCGAGCCCCCGGCCCTTCGGCATCTCGCGACCCCAGCCGGCGCCCTTGGCGGCGGCCTCGATCACCCCGCGCAGGCGGCCGGTGTCGATCGGATAGCGGGACGGATCCTCGCCGTAGTTCCACACGTCGCCGATGGACGTCGGATCGATCTTGCGGGCCGGGCCGATGAGATCGAGCAGGTAGTCCTTCGGGTCCCGCCCCGCCTTGTGCGCCAGCTCCGAGACGAAGGACTGGATCGCGAAGGCGTGGGGGATGTTCGAGACCGAGCGGAACCAGCCGATCCGCACATGGGCGGCCGCCTCCGGGTTCTCCATCCGCATGTTGGGGATCGCGAACGGCGTGTTCACGAGGCCCATGCCGAGCTCGAAGGGCAGCTCGTGCTTCGGGTCCGGCGCGAAGATCGAGCCGATGGTCGGCGCGCAGGAGCGGTGGAGCCACGCCACCGGCATGCCCTTCTCGTCCAGCCCCGCCTCGATCCGCTCGGCCGAGATGGTGTGGTAGAAGCCGTGATGGATATCGTCGTCGCGGGTCCAGGCCAGCTTGACCGGGGCGCCGCCGACCTCGCGGCTGCAGAGCGCCGCCTCGACCACGTAATCGGGCTTGGACTTGCGCCCGAACCCGCCGCCGAGCAGCGTCACGTTCACCTTGACCTTGTCGTCGGGCAGGTTGAGCGCCTTCATCAGCCGGTCGTTGGCCGCCTGCGGCCCCTGGGTGGAAGCCCAGGCTTCGCACATGCCGTCCTTCACCCGCGCGATGGCGGCCGGGGGCTCCATCGGCGCCTGGACGAGGTGGGGCACGAAGTACTCGGCCACCACCTTCGTCTTGGCCTTGGCCATGGCGGCGTCGACGTCGCCCTGCGTGCGCACGACCTTGCCGGGCTTGCGCGCGGTCTCCTCCAGTTCCTTGCGGAACACGTCGGTGTCGTAAGTGGCGTTCGGGCCGTCGTCCCAGGTGATCTTCAGGGCCTCGCGGGCCTTGAGCGCCGCCCAGGTGTTCTTGGCCACCACCGCGACGCCGCCGAGCGGCATGAACTCGGACGGGATCTCGCCGCCGTCGATCTTGAAGATCTTCACGACGCCGGCGACCTTCTTGGCCTCGGAATCGTCGAAGGACTTCACCTTGCCGCCATAGACCGGCGGGCGGGCGATGGTGGCGTAGAGCATCCCGTCGAGCTTGGTGTCGGCGCCGTAGACCGCCTTGCCCGTGGTGATGTCGACGTTATCGATCAGCCCGATCTTGCCGGTGCCGATGTAGCGGAAGTCCTTGGGGTCCTTCAGCGTGACGTCGGTGGGCACGGGCAGCTTGGCGGCCGCCTCGGCCACCGCGCCGTAGCCCAGGGTCTTGCCGGACTTCGCATGGGTGAGGGTGTGGTTCTTGGCCGTAACCTCGGAGGCCGGCACGTTCCACTGCTTGGCCGCGGCCTCGATCAGCATCGCGCGCATCGCCGCGCCGGCGTGGCGGAAGTGCTGGAAGAAGTGGCGCAGCGAGCGCGAACCGTCCGTGTCCTGGTTGCCGAAGCGGTTCTCGTCGCCATAGGCCTGGACGATCTTCACCTTCGGCCAATCGGCCTCGAGCTCGTCGGCGACGGTGAGCGCGATGGAGGTGCGCACGCCCTGGCCCATCTCGGAGCGGTGGTTCGTCACCGTCACGGTGCCGTCGGGGGCGATGGCGATGAACACCTTCGGATCGTCGCGCCAGCCATGCGGCATGCCGTCGGCGCCGAATTTGTGCTCCTTCTGCTCCTGGGTCTGGGTTTCGTCGGCCCGGGCCGGGCCACGCAGCGACAGGGCGAGCACCAGCGCGCCCGCGCCGCCGAGGATGCCCCGGCGGCTCACATTGGCCAGCACCGGACGGGGCGCGGGCTGGGTCGCCGATTCTTGGGAAGCCTGTTCGGCCATCAGCTTGAGTTCGTGGATCACAGGCGCTCTCCCTTCGGGGCGGCAGTCTGGCCGGCGGCCTGATGGATGGCGGCGCGGATGCGCGGATAGGTGCCGCAACGGCAGATGTTGCCGCTCATGGCGTCATCGATCTGCGCGTCGGTGGGCTTCGGCGTGTCCTTCAGCAGGGACGCGGCCTGCATGATCTGGCCGCCCTGGCAGTAGCCGCACTGGGCGACGTTCTGGTCGCGCCACGCCACCTGGACCGGGTGGTTGCCGTCCGGCGACAGGCCCTCGATCGTGACGACCTCCTTGCCCTCGGCCTCCGAGACCGGGGTGACGCAGGAGCGCACGGCGGTGCCGCCGAGATGGATGGTGCAGGCGCCGCACAACGCCGCGCCGCAGCCGAACTTCGAACCGGTGAGGCCGACCTCGTCCCGCAGGTACCAGAGGAGCGGCATATCGGGATCGCCGTCGAAGCTGCGGGCAGCCCCGTTCACGGTGAGCTTGATCATGGGAAGTCCTCGCATGGCGACCGCTCGCCGAGCGGTTCGAGGGACGGCGGCCCGGGGCGCACTGTCCGAACGGCGGAATGCAGCGAATGCACTCAATTGGAACGGGTGTAAGGAGGCGCCGGTTCGGCCGCAATGCAGGGCTTTCGTGCATGTGCGGTGGCGCACGTAAGCGGGGCCGGCGTTGACCTCGCGATCCGGTGCCCCCACAATCCTGCACGATCACCGCGAACCACGATCATGAGCACGGTCAGCCTCGCCGAGGCAGAAGCCCATCTGGAGACGTTGCTGGACCGCGTCGCGGCCGGGGACACCGTGACGATCACCCGCCATGGACGTGCGGTCGCCAAGCTGACGGCGGTTCGCGCCGAACCGCGCAAGCCCGTCGACCTCGCTGTCCTTCGCACCGCGACGGCGGGTGCGCCGGTGCAGGATCAGGGCGCGGCGGCGTTCGTGCGGGCCATGCGCGACGGCGCCCGCTACTGAATGCCGTACCTGGATACGTCGGTGCTGGTTGCCGCGCTCACGGCGGAGCCGGAGACCGCGCGGATACAGGCCTGGATCACGGCGCAAGACGCCGATGAGCTGACCATCAGCCCCTGGGTCATCACGGAGTTTTCCGCCGCGCTGTCCATCAAGGTCAGAATGGGCCAGCTCGGGCCCGGCCAGCATGAGACCGTGTTGGCGGTCTTTTCACGCCTCGTCACAGACTCGTTCGTGATGCTGCCGATCTCGGAACCCGTCTTCGATGAGGCGGCACGGCTTGCGGACCGCTCGGAGACCGGCTTGCGGGCCGGTGATGCGCTGCATCTGGCCATCGCCGCCGGAGAAGGGCTCGTTCTGGCGACCCTCGATCGCAAACTGGCCGAGGCCGGCCGGCGGCTCGGCATGTCCACCATGCTCGTCTGAGAGCGATCGCCGCCGCCCTACACCGTCACCTGCGTCCCGACCTCGACCACCCGTCCGGTGGGGATCTGGAAGAAGTCCGTCGCGTCGTTGGCGTTCTTCGCGAGGGTGATGAAGATGCGGTCCTGCCACAGCGGCATGCCGGAATGGGCGGCCGGGCGGATCGAGCGGCGGGAGAGGAAGAACGACGTCGCCATGATGTCGAACTTGAAGCCCTGGCGGCGCAGCAGGGTCAGGGTCTTCGGGATGTTCGGCGTCTCCATGTAGCCGAACTTCATCACCACCCGGTAGAAATGCGGCCCCACGGGGTCGATGCGCACCTTGTCCGCCTCGTTCGAGCGGGGCGTGTCTACCGTCTCGACGGTGAGGATCACGTTCTTCTCGTGCAGCACCTTATTGTGCTTCAGATTGTGCAGGAGAGCCGCCGGGGCGATCTCGGGGTCGCTCGTCAGGAACACGGCGGTGCCGCGCACATGGTGCGGCGGGCTCTTCTCCAGCATGGCGACGAGTTCGGTGAGCGGTACGTCGGTCTTGCGGGTCTTGTTGAACAGGATCGTCACGCCCCGCACCCAGGTCCACATCAGGACGATGAGGGCACCCGCGAGCAGCAGGGGCACGTAGCCGCCCTCGACCACCTTGATGAGGTTGGAGAGCAGGAACAGGAACTCCAGCACGATGAAGGGCAGCATCGCCGCCGCCGCCGCGATGGGCGACCACCCCCACATCCGCCACATGACGAGGTAGGTCATGGAGGCGGTGAGCAGCATCGTCCCCGTCACCGCGATGCCGTAGGCCGAGGCCAGCGACGAGGAGGTCTTGAACAGGATCGCCAGCAGCACGACGCCGACCATCAGCAACGTGTTGATCTGTGGCAGGTAGATCTGCCCCGCATGCGATTCGGAGGTGTGGCGGATCTCGAGCCGCGGCAGCAGGCCGAGCTGGATCGCCTGCCGCGACAGGGAGAAGGCGCCCGTGATGACCGCCTGGCTCGCCACGACAGTGGCGAGGGTGGCGAGGATCACCATCGGCAGCAGGCCCCAGGCCGGCACCATCTGGAAGAACGGGTCGGACGTGTCGGGCTTCTCCAGGACCAGGGCGGCCTGGCCGAGATAGTTCAGGGCGAGCGCCGGGAAGACGAGGCCGATCCAGGCCACCTGGATCGGCTTGCGCCCGAAATGGCCGAGATCCGCGAAAAGCGCCTCCGCGCCGGTCACGGCGAGGAACACGGCGCCGAGCGCCACCAGCGCCCCCGTGCCGTGGCCGAGGAGATAGTTCACCGCGTGCCAGGGGTTGGCGGCGCGGAAGACCTCCGGGTGAAGGTGGATGTGCGGCAGGGCCGCCGCCGCCATGGCGAGGAACCAGACGATGGTCATCGGTCCGAAGAAGGCCGCGACCTTGGCCGTGCCCCTGTTCTGGACGAGGAACAGGCCGAGGATGATCGCCACCGTGATCGGCAGGACGTAATCGTCCAGCGTCGGCGTGACGAGCTTCAGCCCCTCCACCGCCGAGAGGACCGAGATGGCCGGGGTGATGACGGCGTCGCCGTAGAACAGCGAGGCGCCCATCAGCCCGAGCATGAACACGATCCGCGACCCGCCGAGCGCCTTGCGGGCCAGCGCCATGAGCGAGAGGATGCCGCCCTCGCCGTTATTGTCCATGCGCAGCAGGATCATGACGTATTTCACGGTCACGATCAGGAACAGCGCCCAGAGGATGAGCGAGACGGTGCCCAGCACCTCCTCGGGCAGCAGGATGTTGTCGGCCCGGGCCGGGGCGAGGGCCTCGCGGAACGCGTAGAGCGGGCTCGTGCCGATGTCGCCGTAGACGACGCCGACCGAACCGACGAGGAGGGTCCAGAACCCGGCATGGCCATGCCGGGTCTCGGCCCGTTCGGGCGCGTCGAGGGCACCGGAGGGCGCGGGCCCGTCCGTGTCCGCAGGCGCTGCGTCAGGCTGGGCGGAGGTGCCCGATACGACGGTCTGGCTCATGTGGGGTGTCGAATGTGTCCGCTCGGCCGGCGGTGCGCGGTGCGGCTCTTCGCGGTCCGGATCATGGGGCCATCGGGGCGCGAAGAATCCGCCGGACTGGCCGGCACTTGGGTTCGTGGCGCCTGACTAACACGCCCTCGGGCGGGCGGGAACCATGTGCGGTTGTGATCGCTGCGCGGCGGAGCGGAGCGGAGCGGGGCGGGGCGGGGGTCCCCTCTCCCCACCTGCGGGGAGAGGCCCGTCTGCACCTTGTTGTGCAGACGGGGAGCGGAGGCGAAGCCGAAGCGGCGGTGAGGGGGCTCGCCGGATGCGATTCGTTCGGCGCACCCCCTCACCCCCGGCTGCCGCCTCGCCTCGCCCCCGGCAAGGGGGGCTCGGCCCTCTCCCCGCAGGCGGGGAGAGGGGGATCCGGCGGCTTATTCCGCCGCGCTGCGCGAGCCCTGGCCGAAGCGGCGCTCGATGTAGTCGATGACGATGGTCTCGAAATCCTTGGCGAGCGTCGCGCCGCGCAGCGTCATCGCCTTCTTGCCGTCGATGAAGACCGGGGCGGTCGGGGTCTCGCCGGTGCCCGGCAGCGAGATGCCGATGTCCGCGTGCTTCGATTCGCCCGGCCCGTTCACGATGCAGCCCATCACGGCCACGTTCAGCCCCTCGACGCCCGGATAGGTCTTCTTCCACTCCGGCATGGAGGTGGTGATCCAGTTCTGGATGTCGCGGGCCAGTTCCTGGAACGTGGTCGAGGTGGTGCGCCCGCAGCCGGGGCAGGCCGCGACCAGCGGCACGAAGGTGCGGAAGCCCATGGTCTGCAGCAGTTCCTGCGCGACCTTCACCTCCACGGTGCGGTCGCCGCCGGGCTCCGGGGTCAGCGAGTAGCGGATCGTGTCGCCGATGCCCTCCTGCAGCAGGACGCCGATGGCGGCGGAGGCGGCGACGATGCCCTTCGAGCCCATGCCCGCCTCGGTGAGGCCGAGATGGATCGCGTAGTCCGAGCGGCGGGCGACCTCGCGGTAGACCGCGATCAGGTCCTGCACCGCCGAGACCTTGGCCGACAGGATGATCTTGTCTTTACCCAGCCCGAGTTCTTCCGCGCGCTTGGCCGAGCCCAGCGCCGAACGGACCATCGCCTCGCGCATGACGGCGCGGGCGTCGATCGGGCGCGGGGCCTTCGCGTTCTCGTCCATCAGGTGGGTGAGGAGTTCGCCGTCGAGCGAGCCCCAGTTGGCGCCGATGCGCACGGTCTTCCCGTACCGGATCGCCTGCTCGATGATGGTCGAGAACTGGGTGTCCTTCTTCTCCTTGAAGCCGACGTTGCCGGGGTTGATCCGGTACTTGGCCAGCGCCTCGGCGCAGGCCGGATGGTCGGACAGGAGCTTGTGGCCGATATAGTGGAAGTCGCCGACGAGCGGGACATGGACGCCGATCCGGTCCAGGCGCTCGCGGATCTTCGGCACGGCGGCGGCGGCCTCGTCGCGGTCGACGGTGATGCGGACCAGCTCAGAGCCCGCGCGGGCGAGCTGCGAGACCTGCGCCACGGTGGCGTCGATGTCGGCCGTGTCGGTGTTGGTCATGGACTGCACGACGATCGGCGCGCCGCCGCCCACCGTGACGGCGCCCTCGCCCTCACCGACCGTGACGCCCACCGTGCGGTGGCGCGGGGCGGGGCCGGCGATCTCCGGGCCGAGACCGGCGAGGGAGCCACCGGTGAAGAGGTTCTCGCTGTCGCTGCCGGCTTCCATGATGTTCGCTTTCCTGACTTCCACCTGCGCCCCGGGCCTGCCACGGGGGCAGGAGGGCGGCCGAGGGGATCGATTCGGACGATCCAGGGCCGCGTGGCGCGAAGACTGATCTATCCAGCATCTTAGCTGCGAACGGCGCGGCGCGGAATCAAGTCAACCCGGCGCGAGCCCGTTCAGCCTGCCTCATGTCCCATCGCTGCGGCGATGTCGAGCTTGGTGGGGCGATTTGCGCCATCTGTGACCTGGGGGCGACGCGCCTCGCACCGTCCCCGTCATTGCGAGCGACAGCGAAGCAATCCAGCCGGCACTGCCCAATCCGGACAAGGCGCGCCCTGGATTGCTTCGGCTCCGCCTCGCAATGACGGGGCGTGGGTCAGGAAGCGAGCGCGCTGCCCGCGAACAGCTCCCGCGCCGCCTCGACCTCGCTGGCGATGAAGGCGGCCACCGCCCGGATCGGCGCCGCCTGCCGGTGGTCCTCGTGGATGTGCATGTGGAAGGCGCGAGTCAGCGAGACCGCCTCCGGCAGCACGGCCTCCAACCCCGGATGGGCGGCGGCGATGAAGGCCGGCAGGATGCACAGGCCCGCCCCGGCCAGTGTCGCGTGGACCTGGGCCAGCAGGTTCGTGGAGCGCAGCCGCGCCGAAACCGCCGGCCCGAGGAACCCGAGATAGTTCAGCTCCCGCGTGTACAGCATGTCCTCGATGTAGCCGACGAAGGAATGCCCTTCGAGGTCGCCGGTTGCGTGGATCGGCGGGTGTTGCGCCAGGTAGCTCTCGGCGCCGTAGACGAAGAGCCGGTAATCGGTGAGCCGCCGCGCCACCACCCGCGCCTGCTGCGGCGGCGACAGGCTCACCACGATGTCGGCCTCGCGCTTCGACAGGCTGAAGATCCGGGCGGTGGCCATGATCTCGACCTCCAGACCCGGATGCCGGCTGGTCAGACGGTGCATCCGGGGCGCCAGGAAGACGCTGCCGAACCCGTCCGGCGCGCCGATCCGCACCGTGCCGGACACGGTGTGCGCGGCCTCTGCCGCCGCGCTCGCCGAGAGGAAGGCGCTTTCCATGCCCTCGGCGGCGGCCAGCAGATTCTCGCCGGCCTCGGTCAGCGCGTAGCCGACGTTGCTGCGGTGGAACAGCCGCGCGTCGAGCACCCCTTCGAGGGCGCGGATGCGCCGGCCGACCGTGGTGTGCTCCGTGCCTGTCTGGAGGGCGGCGGCGCTGAGCGTGCCCGTCCGCGCGACGGCCAGGAAGAAGCGCAGGTCGTCCCAGCTTCCCGCGATCTTCCGCGCGACCATGACCCGACCCGCCGCATGACAAACGCCGTGCATCGATGCACGACCGATGCGAGCCGGTCCAGCTTTATCGCTCAGCAGGGGCTGATACTGTTGCGGCAAAAGCCGATATGGCTCGAATCACAGGGAGATACGCCATGCACACCATCGGGCATTTCATCGGCGGCCGGACCGTCGGCGGCGAGAGCGGCCGCACGGCGGACGTGTTCCACCCGTCCACGGGCGAGGTTCAAGCCAAGGTCGCCCTCGCCAGCAAGGCGGAGATGCGCGCGGCGGTGGAGAACGCCAAGGCGGCCCAGCCGGCCTGGGCGGCGACCAACCCGCAGAAGCGCGCCCGCGTGATGATGCGCTTCCTAGAACTGATGCGCGGCTACAACCAGGAATTGGCCGAGCTGCTGGCCTCCGAGCACGGCAAGACGGTGCCGGACGCCAAGGGCGACATCCAGCGCGGCGTCGAGGTGGTGGAGTTCGCCTGCGGCATCCCGCACCTGCTGAAGGGCGAGTTCACCGAATCGGCCGGAACCGGCATCGACGTCTATTCCCTGCGCCAGCCGCTCGGCGTGGTCGCCGGCATCACGCCGTTCAACTTCCCGGCGATGATCCCCCTGTGGAAGTGCGCCCCGGCCATCGCCTGCGGCAACGCCTTCATCCTGAAGCCGTCCGAGCGCGACCCGAGCGTGCCGCTCCGCATCGCCGAGATCTTCCTGGAAGCCGGCCTGCCGCCGGGCATCCTGAACGTCGTGAACGGCGACAAGGAAGCCGTGGACGCCATCCTCGATGACGAGGACATTTCGGCGGTGGGCTTCGTCGGCTCGTCTTCCATCGCGGAATACATCTACGTCCGCGCCGCGCAGACGGGGAAGCGCGCCCAGTGCTTCGGCGGCGCCAAGAACCACATGATCGTCATGCCCGACGCCAACATGGACCAGGCGGTCGATGCGCTCATCGGCGCCGGCTACGGCTCGGCGGGCGAGCGCTGCATGGCGATCTCGGTGGCCGTGCCGGTGGGCGAAAAGACCGCCGACCGGCTGATGGAACGGCTGATCCCCCGCGTCGAGGCGCTGAAGATCGGCCCGTCCCATGACGAGGCGGCGGATTACGGCCCCCTCGTCACCCGCGACGCGGTGGAGAAGGTGCGCGGCTACATCGAGACGGGCGTGCGCGAGGGCGCGCAGCTCGCCGTCGATGGGCGCGGCTTCAAGCTCCAGGGCTACGAGAACGGCTTCTACCTCGGCGGCTCGCTGTTCGACCGCGTGACCCCGGACATGACGATCTACAAGGAAGAGATCTTCGGGCCGGTGCTCTCGGTGGTGCGGGCCAAGGATTACGAGGAGGCGCTCGCCCTGCCCTCCACGCACCAGTACGGCAACGGCGTCGCGATCTTCACCCAGGACGGCGATGCCGCCCGCGACTTCACCACCCGCGTGAACACCGGCATGGTCGGCGTGAACGTGCCGATCCCGGTTCCGATTGCCTACCACACCTTCGGCGGCTGGAAGCGCTCCGGCTTCGGCGACCTGAACCAGCACGGCCCGGACTCGATCCGCTTCTATACGAAGACCAAGACCATCACGCAGCGCTGGCCCTCCGGCATCAAGAGCGGCGCGGAGTTCTCGATTCCCACGATGCGGTAAAGGGCGGGCATCCCCTCTCCCCGCTCGCGGGGAGAGGGCTCCGGCGACCCTGTCGTCGCCGGAGCGAGGCGGCAGCCGGGGGTGAGGGGGTGGGCCGGACGAGATTCTTCCGGCAGCCCCCCTCACCCTCGCTTCGGCTTCGCCTGCGCTTCCCGCTGACACGACGGGGTGTCAGCGGGCCTCTCCCCGCTCGCGGGGAGAGGGGGAAACCCGCGCTGCGTTCCGGGACGGGGAGGAATCACCCATGCCATTCGGCCTCGACGAGGACCAGACCGCGATCCGCGACATGGCCGCCGCCTTTGCGGCCGACCACATCGCCCCCCACGCCCTCGCATGGGACGAGACCAAGACCTTCCCCGTCGGCACGCTCCGCGAGGCGGCCGGGCTCGGCATGGCGGGCATCTATGTCCGTGAGGAATCCGGCGGCACCGGGATGGGGCGGATCGAGGCGGCGCTGATCTTCGAGGCGCTGGCGATGGGTTGCCCGACGGTGGCGGCCTTCCTGTCGATCCACAACATGTGCGCCTGGATGGTCGACGCCTACGGCTCGGACGAACAGCGGGCCCGCTTCCTCCCCGGCCTCACGACGATGGACACCATCGCCAGCTACTGCCTCACCGAGCCGGGCTCCGGCTCCGACGCGGCGGCCTTGCGCACCCGCGCCGAGCGGGACGGCGACCATTACGTGCTCCACGGGGAGAAGCAGTTCATCTCCGGCGCCGGCGCCGCCGACCTCTACGTCTGCATGGTCCGCACCGGCGAGGCGGGGCCGAAGGGCATTTCCACCGTGCTGGTCGAGGGCGACACGCCCGGCCTCTCCTTCGGCGCCAACGAGCGCAAGATGGGCTGGAACGCGCAGCCCACCCGCGCCGTGCGCTTCGACGGCTGCCGCGTGCCCGTCGCCAACCGCCTCGGCGCCGAGGGCGAGGGGTTTCGTATCGCCATGAGCGGGCTCGACGGCGGCCGGATCAACATCGCCGCCTGCTCGCTGGGCGGCGCGCAATCGGCGCTCGACAAGGCGCTGGCTTATATGGGCGACCGCCGGGCCTTCGGCGCGAAGCTCACGGACTTTCAGGCGCTGCAATTCCGGCTCGCCGACATGCAGACGGCGCTGACCGTCTCGCGGACCTTCCTGCACCACGCCGCCCGGGCGCTCGACGCCAAGGCGCCCGAGGCGACGCAGCTCTGCGCCATGGCCAAGCGCCACGTCACCGACGCCGCCTTCGAGGTGGCGAACCAGGCGCTGCAACTGCACGGCGGCTACGGCTACCTCGCGGAGTACGGGATCGAGAAGATCGTCCGCGACCTGCGGGTGCATCAGATCCTGGAAGGCACGAACGAGATCATGCGGGTGATCGTCGCCCGCGCCCTGATCGGGGGCCGTTGATGGACGCGGTGATCGTCGAGACCGCAGGCAGCCTGGGGCGCCTCCGCCTCAACCGGCCGAAGGCGCTGAACGCCCTCAACCATGAGATGGTCGGGCTGATCGACCGGGCGCTGGACCGGTTTGCCGCCGACAAGGCCGTGACGGCGGTGCTGCTGACCGGCGAGGGCGAGCGCGGGCTCTGCGCGGGGGGCGACCTGCGCTCCCTCTACGAGAACGAGACGGCCGCCGCCGAGCCGTTCTGGCGGGACGAGTACCGCCTCGATTCGCGGATCAGCCGCTACGAGAAGCCGTTCGTGGCCGTGATGGACGGCATCACCATGGGCGGCGGCGTCGGGCTCTCGGGCCACGCCGCGCACCGGATCGTCACCGAGCGCTCCCGCATCGCCATGCCGGAGACGGGCATCGGCTACCTGCCGGATGTCGGCGGGACGTGGCTCCTGCCGCGCGCGCCCGGCGAACTCGGCACCTATCTCGGCCTGACCGGCGCGCAGATCGGCGCCCCGGACGCCATCCTGTGCGGCATGGCCGATGCGTTCGTCCCCTCCACGTCGCTGCCGGACGTGATCGCGGCGCTTGGCTCGGGCGAGGCGGTGGGGGCCGTCCTCGCCCGCCTCGCGAAAGACCCCGGCCCGGCGCCGCTCGCCGCCCACCGGGACGTGATCGACCGTTGCTTCGCCTTCGATATGGTGGACGAGATCCTTGCCGCCCTCGACGCGGATGGGTCGGATTTCGCGGCCGAGACGAAGGCGGTGCTCCTCACCAAGGCGCCGTCGAGCCTCGTGCTGACGCTGTGCCTGCTGCGGCTGGGCCGGGCGGCGCCGAACCTCGAGGCCTGCCTGGAGCGCGAATTCCACGCCTCGCTGGCCCTGCTGGAGGAAGGCGATTTCCGCGAGGGCATCCGCGCGGCGGTGATCGACAAGGACAAGTCGCCCCGCTGGAACCCGCCGCGCCTCGATCAGGTCGATCCCGCCCGGATCGCGCGATGGCTGGAAATGCGGGCCGCGCCGGTCTTCGCGAAGGACCGCACTGGGCCGGTGTGAGGTCGGCATCCCCTCGCCCCGCTTGCGGGGAGAGGGCTGAGCCCCCCTTGCCGGGGGCGAAGCGAGGCGGCAGCCGAGGGTGAGGGGGCGCGCCGAAAGGGGCTAGCCCGGTGATCCCCCCTCACCGCCGCTCCGGCTTCGCCTTCGCTTCCCGCCGACACGACGCGGTGTCGGCGGGCCTCTCCCCGCAGGCGGGGAGAGGGGAAGAACCGAGAGAAGAACGGGAGGACATCAGCATGGCACGCACGATCGGCTTCATCGGGCTCGGCAATATGGGCGGGCCGATGGCCGCCAACCTCGTGAAGGCCGGGCATACCGTGCGCGGCTTCGACCTCGTGCCCGCCTCCCTCGACCTCGCCCGCGAGGCCGGCGTCGCGGTGGTGGGGTCGGCGCTTGAGGCGGCCGAGGGCGCCGAGGTGGTGATCACCATGCTCCCCGCCGGCCGGCACGTCATCGAGGTCTGGACGCAGATCGCCGAGGCCGTCCCGGCCGGCACGTTGCTGATCGATTCCTCCACCGTCGACGTCGAGAGCGCCCGCAAGGCCCACACCCTGGCGCAAGCGCGGGGCTGCCTCTCCGTCGATGCGCCGGTTTCCGGCGGGACGGGCGGGGCCAAGGCCGGCACGCTCACCTTCATGGCCGGCGGCGACGAGGCCGCCTTCGCCGGGGCCGAGCCCCTGCTGAAGGCCATGGGCAAGAACGTGTTCCATTGCGGGCAGGCCGGCGCCGGGCAGGCGGCCAAGATCTGCAACAACATGATCCTCGGCATCTCGATGATCGGCGTCTGCGAGGCCTTCGCGCTGGGCGAAAAGCTCGGCCTGTCGCACGAGGCGCTCTACGACGTCGCCTCGGTCTCCTCCGGCCAGTGCTGGTCGCTGACGAGCTACTGCCCGGTGCCGGGCCCCGTGCCGGCCTCCCCCGCCAACAACGGCTACAAGCCGGGCTTCGCCGCCGCCCTGATGCTGAAGGACTTGCGCCTCGCCCAGGCCGCCGCCCTGGCGGCGGGCGCCGCGACGCCATTGGGCGCCGAGGCCGCGCAGATCTACGGGTTGTTCGACGGCCTCGGCCACGGGGGTGAGGACTTTTCCGCCATCATCCGTATGCTTCGCGGCGACGCAGGAGAGGCGTGATGTCCTACGAAACGATTCTCACCGAGACCCGGGGGCGGGTGCTCCTCATCACCCTCAACCGGCCGAAGGCGCTGAACGCGATCAACGCGCAGCTCACCGCCGAGGTGATCGCCGCCGCCTCCGCCGCCGATGCCGACCCGGACATCGGCTGCATCGTCCTCACCGGCTCGGAGCGGGCCTTCGCGGCCGGCGCCGACATCAAGGAGATGCAGCACCTCACCTACGCCGAGGTCTACGGCAAGGACCGCTTCTCCGACTGGGACCGCTTCAACGCCGTGCGCACGCCGATCATCGCGGCGGTGGCAGGCTATGCGCTGGGCGGCGGCTGCGAATTGGCGATGATGTGCGACTTCATCCTCGCCGCCGACAATGCCCAGTTCGGCCAGCCGGAAATCAAGCTCGGCGTGATGCCCGGCATGGGCGGCAGCCAGCGCCTTGCCCGCTACGTCGGCAAGGCCAAGGCGATGGAGATGTGCCTCACCGGCCGGATGATGGACGCCGCCGAGGCCGAGCGCTGCGGCCTCGTCTCGCGGATCGTGCCTGCCGCCGACCTCGTGGAGGAGGCGGTGAAGACCGGGCAGACCATCGCGGGCATGTCGAAGCCCAGCGCGATGATGACCAAGGAGGCGGTGAACCGCGCCTACGAGACCACCCTCACCGAGGGCCTGCGCTTCGAGCGGCGGGTGTTCCACGCCATGTTCGCCACGGACGATCAGAAGGAGGGCATGGCCGCCTTCGTCGAGAAGCGTCCGGCGACGTTTTCGCATCGGTAAGGGGCATTCCCGGCCTCGGCCTCGGAGGCTGGCCGCACAGCCGGATTCATCCCATCCTTCACCTCATCCTGAGGTGCCCGCCTCGGCGGGCCTCGAAGGAGGGCTCCAGGGATCGCGGAGCCGTCTGGAGCCCTCCTTCGAGGCGGCTGACGCCGCACCTCAGGATGAGGGAACGGGTGGGAAAAAGCAGACTGTCCGGCCGAGCCAGCGAGACGAGGGTCGGATCGGGGTATGCGAGACCAATAAGAAGGGGGAGGACACCATGCCGAGCTTCCGGGAGGCCCGCGATCTGCTGCTGGCCCATCGCACAGATTACGCCGCTGCCGTCGCGCAGTTCGCGTGGCCGGAGCCGGTGCCGTTCAACTGGGCGCTCGACTGGTTCGATGCCGGGCTCGCCGCCGAGTATCCCGACCGGCCGGCGCTGCGCATCGTGGAGGCCGCGACGGGGGCCGAACAATCGCTCACCTTCGCCGAACTGAGCCGCCGCTCGAACCAGGTGGCGAACCACCTCGCCGGCCTCGGCCTCAAGCGGGGCGACCACCTGCTCCTGCTGCTCGGCAACGTGCCGGCCCTGTGGGAGACGTTCCTGGCCGCGATGAAGCTCGGCGTGGTGGTGATCCCCGCCACCACCCTGCTCACCGCCGAGGAACTGGCCGACCGGCTGGAGCGTGGCCGGGCCAAGGCCATCGTCGCCGGGCCGGAGCAATTGCCGCGCTTCGCCACGCTCGACACCGCCGATGTGATTCGCATCGTCACCGGACCGGCGACGGAGGGCTGGCGCGCCTATGACGCGGCGTTCGCGGAATCCGCACGCTTTTCGCCCGACCGGCCGACCGGGGCGGACGACCCGCTGATCCTCTATTTCACCTCCGGCACCACGGCGAAGCCGAAGCTGGTGCGCCACAGCCACCGCTCGTATCCGGTGGGCGCCCTCTCGACCATGTACTGGCTCGGGCTCCAGCCCGGCGACCAGCATTGCAACGTCTCCTCCCCCGGCTGGGCCAAGCACGCGTGGTCGTCGTTCTTCGCCCCCTGGAACGCGGGAGCGACGATCCTCGTGATCAACCAGGCGCCGTTCAACGCGCGCATCCTGCTGGACCAATTGGAGAAGACCGGGGCCACCACCCTCTGCGCGCCGCCGACAGTCTGGCGCATGGTGATCCAGGAAACGCTCGACGGCCGCGACCTCCGCCTGCGCGAGGTCTGCGCGGCGGGCGAGCCCCTGAACCCGGAGGTGATCGAGCGGGTGAAAGCGGCCTGGGGCCTCACCATCCGCGACGGCTACGGCCAGACCGAGACCACGGCGCTGATGGCCAACACCCCCGGCCAGCCGGTGGTGCCCGGCGCCCTGGGTCGGCCGCTTCCCGGCTACCGGGTCCGGGTGCTCGATGCCGACGACGAGCCGGCGAGCGAGGGCGAAGTCTGCCTCGAACTCGGCGCCCACCGCCCCGCCGGGCTGATGCAGGGCTACGATGACGGGCGCGGGCGCCTGACCGGGGCCGAGGGCGAGGTCTACCGCACGGGCGACGTCGCCTTCGTGGACGCGCAGGGCTGCTACACCTTCGTCGGCCGGGCGGACGACGTGTTCAAATCCTCCGGCTACCGGATCAGCCCGTTCGAATTGGAGAGCGTGCTGATCGAACACCCCCTCGTCGCCGAGGCGGCGGTGGTGCCGGTGCCCGACCCCCTGCGCTACACGATCCCCAAGGCCTATGTGCTGCTCACCGCCGCGGCCAAGGCCGGGCCGGAGGCGGCGCTCGACATCTTCCGCTTCACCAATGCCAAGCTCGCGAGCTTCAAGCGCCTGCGCGCCCTGGAATTCGTGGACGAGTTGCCGAAGACCATTTCCGGCAAGATCCGCCGGGTGCAATTGCGCCGGCTGGAGCACGACGGTGTCACCGACGACCCATACCGGGGCACCGCCTTCACGCAAGCGGATTTCCCCGAGCTGAAGGGCGAGGCCGAGAAGAAGCCCGACCAGACGGCGGGGTGAGGGACGCAACCCTCCCCTCGCCGTCTTTGCGAGCGTCAGCGAAGCAATCCAGGGATCCGCTCCGTCTTTTAAGGTCCCGCTGCCCTGAATTGCTTCGCTGCGCTCGCAAAGACGTGTCGAGGCGCGGCAGAAGCCCTCAAGGTTACTGCTTGCTTGCTGCAATCCGAAGCATTTAGCGGAACCGGCGAGGGTCGCATCGACCTTGCCCCGCGCCTGCCGTCGCCCGGCGGCCGATGCGTAAAATTGTCGGTATTCGCTTCAGCGCGAAAGAGGTGGACCGATTGCAATCCTAGGTCTGTAGAGGCATGGGATTGCACGCGATGCGCGCGGGATTTCTCACAGCGGTGCGGGGAGTGGTGGTCGCCGCGCTGGCGCTCGCGGGGATGGCCACGGCGGCCCAGGCGCAGGTCCTGGCCAGCCTGCCGACCGAGCCGGGCCTCGTCCCAAAGGCCGAGGCGCGGCCGATCGCGGCCTGGGTGACGTTCTGCGAGACCTACGCGGACGAATGCGCCGTGGACCGCAACGAGCCGGCGCGGATCGCCCTGACCCCCGCCATCTGGACCAGCATCGTCACCATCAACCGCCGCATCAACAAGGCGGTCGAGCCGATGACCGACATGGAGCACCTGCACGTCGCCGACCACTGGGACCTCGCGGAGGACGGGTATGGCGATTGCGAGGATTACCAGCTGCTGAAGCGCCGCCTGCTCGCCCTGTCCGGGCTGCCGCGCCGGGCGATGCGGATGACGGTGGTGATCGACGAAAAGGGCGAGGGCCACGCCGTGCTGACCCTGCTGACCGACCGGGGCGACCTGATCCTCGACAACAAGACCGACACGGTCCTGCCGTGGAATCGCACCGGCTACGTGTTCATCAAGCGCGAGAGCCAGGACGCGTTGGCCTGGGTGTCGCTGGGCGGTGCCACCTCGCCGGTGACCACCGCCAACCGCTGATCAGGCCGCGCGCGGCAGGTCCGAGCGGGCGAGCCCGGCGACGTAGGCCTCGACCCGGCCGATGAAGGCGGCGAGATGCGGCGCGATTCCCCGCAGCGAGGCGAGGTCGCGGGACAGGATGTCGAGCGACAGGGCACGGTCGCCGGCCGAGGGCGAGCCTTCGAGATAGGCGTTCACCGCGTGCTCCGCGATGCCGAGGGCGCCGACCCGTCCATCCTCGGCGAGGGCGCGGATGACCTGCTGGATGGCGGGCTGCATGGAGATGTCCTCGGATCCCTGGCGCCACGGTGCCGTTCCGTGGCCGCATTCTTGCGAAGATGGTCGATGGCGCACCGCAACCGGCCGTTGAGTGCAGCGCATTTCAAGCCGGCAAAGGGTGAGAAAAGCAAGAGCGTGAAAGGGTTACCGGGGCGTTCGCAGGACCGGTATGCCGTAAGCGCATGAGCAGGGGCCGAGTCCTGCGCGCAAAAATGTGATTCCCCATGGAACCTCGGCGGCACCCAGCGCATTAACTCGCGTTCATTTTCTGGTTGTGTGTGCAACCGCAGCGTGCAAGCCTCCCCTCATCACGCGACGCGGGATGAGCATGGGCGAGGGAGCGGCGGTTCCGGGCTTTCCCTTCGGCGATTGGACCGCCGGCCGATGGCGCGCCGGCTTCCTGCTCCGCCGGGTCCGCCAGGGCACGAGCCTCGCCATCACGGGGCTGATCCTCACCCTCGGCAGCGCCACGACCCACGCCCATCGCGGCGTGGACCTCCCCGACAGTGCGATCGAGGTCGGCGGCGGTCCGACGCGGAGCATCGCCGGCTGGGCGGATTTCTGCCGCCGGATGCCCGACGAATGCAGCATCGACCCGACGCAGCCGAAGGTGATTCCCCTGACGCTCGCCGTGTGGCGGACCCTGCGCAGCGTCAACGCGCGGGTGAACGCCCGCATCAAGCCGATGACCGACCAGGCCCATTGGGGCATCACCGACCGCTGGGATTTCCCGGATGACGGGTTCGGTGACTGCGAGGATTATCAGCTGCTGAAGCGGCGGATGCTCGCCGAGCGCGGCCTGCCCCGGCGGGCGCTGCTGATGACGGTGGTGATCGACGAGATCAACGAAGGCCACGCCGTGCTGACCGTCCGCACCGACCGGGGCGACTTCATCCTCGACAACAAGACCGACGAAATCCGCCCGTGGAAGAGCGTGCCCTACGCCTTCATCAAGCGGGCGGGCCAGGAGAGCGCGGCCTGGGTGTCGCTGGAGGAGGATGCCGGCGGGGGACGGGCGGAGGGCGCGCGGGTCGCGACGGCCGAGCCGTAGGGCTCACACCCCGACGATCATCGCCGCGAGGTCGAGGGCGACGCGGCCCGAGACGAGGCCCCAGCCGCAGGCGATCATCGTCGCCAGCATCACGAAGGGGAAGGGTCGTCCCTCGATGCGGCGCCCACGCACGGTGTTGCGCAGGATGATGAACGGCGCCGAGAAGGCCAGGAGCGGCAGGGCCGCCACCGCCAGGAGGCCGCCCCGCTCCAGCAGGTTGAAGCTCGCCCGCCGCGCGGCGAACAGTTCGAAGGCACTGGCGATCAGCCCCGACAGGGCGAGGCCGATGCACAGGGTGCGGAGGGATTCGACGGCGGCGGGGCTGAGGGTCATGGCACGCGGTCCCGGAATGGCCCGCGCAATCTGACCCATCGTTTACCGAACGTTAAGCAGAGAGTTTACTTAGCGTTAACCGGTGCACAGGCGGCTCAGACGTCTTCGAGGTCGATGTCGAGGATCGCCATGCGGAACACGAAGGAATCGTCGCCGTCCTCCTTGTCGTCCGCGACCACGCCGATCGACTCCTCGCCGATGAACACTTCGGCCGTGTCGCCGGTCTTCATGGCCTGGATGCGAATGTTGGTGTTCGCGAAGGTGCGGCGCATGTAGGCTTGCAGCTTCGCGATCTCGGATTTGGTCACGCTGTCTGTTCTCCGCTGGCGGCGTGGAGCGAGGCGCAGCGATTGCCACGCCCGATGCCCCACCGCAAGCGTGGCCGCAGGGCCGGCTAGAGCAGCGACGGATCATGGTGAGGCGGCCCCCACCCTCTCACCTCATCCTGAGGTGCCCGCGTCAGCGGGCCTCGAAGGAGGGCTCCAGGGATCGCGCAGCAGGCTGGAGGCCTCCTTCGAGGCGGCTTCGCCGCACCTCAGGATGAGGGGAAGAACTGGAGAAGGCCGACTGAACCGACTCGTTCGGGTGCGGGTCTAGATCCCCTCGCCCACATGGATGAAGGCGTCGAGGGCGACGAGCTGGTCCATCGCCCGGGCCGGGTCGTCGCAGCCCGCCGTGCCGACGACGCGGGCGGGCACGCCCACTACGGTCGTGTTCGCGGGCACGGGCCGCAGCACCACGGAGCCGGCGGCGACGCGGGCGCAGGCGCCGACCTCGATGTTGCCGAGGATCTTGGCGCCGGCCCCGATCATCACGCCCCGGCGGATCTTCGGATGGCGGTCGCCCCGCTGCTTGCCGGTGCCGCCGAGCGTCACCGCGTGCAGGATCGACACGTCGTCCTCAATCACCGCCGTGGAGCCGACCACGAGGCCGGTGGCATGGTCCAGGAACACGCCCCGGCCGATCCGCGCGGCGGGGTGGATGTCGCACTGGAACACCTCCGAGACCCGGCTCTGGAGGTAGAGGGCGAGGTCGCGCCGCCCCCGCGTCCACACATGGTGGGCGAGGCGGTGGGCCTGCAGGGCGTGGAAGCCCTTGAAGTACAGCACCGGCTCCAGGGCCCGCAGGGTCGCCGGGTCGCGGTCGATCACCGCCCCGATATCCGCACGGAAGGCGGCCCCGATGGAGGGGTCCGCCTGGATCGCCTCGTGGAAGGCGTGGGCGATCAGCTCTGCCGGCAGGGACGGGTGCCCGAGCCGGGCGGCGACCCGGTGCGCGACGGCTCCCTCCAGGGTCGGATGGTTGAGGATCGTCGCCACCATCAGGGAGGCGAGCTGCGGCTCGGTGCGTAGCACCTCCTCGGCCTCGTCCCGCACCCGCGACCAGACGGGATCGCAGACGGCGAGGTCCGTCTTGGTGAAGGCTGGACTTGCGCTCATGCTCCGCGCCCGTGCTGAATGGTCTCTCGGTGAATCCGGGTTTCGAAAGGGCGAGCCCTTTCGCGGGTGCAGGGCAGCGCCGTGCAGCGCACTACCCTGGCTCCCCGCCTACAGCGTGGTGCCCCACCCCGCCCGGATCAAGACCGGAACCCCCTCAGGGCTGGTCCGCGCCGGGCGCCTGTCACCCGGCGCGGACGAGGCCGAACCGGGTCTCGATGGCGGCCGTCAGCCGGTCGAGCATCACCGGCACGGGGATGTCCGACGTATCGACCTGGGCGGCGGCCCGGGCGTAGAGCGGCTCGCGGCTCGCCAGCACGGCCCGCAATTCCTGCATCGCGGAGGCGTGGTCGCCGGTGGTCGGCAGGTGTCCCTGCTCGCGCACGCGGTTCATGTGCTCCTCCGGCCGGGCGCGCAGCCAGACCGTGTAGAACGCCTGCAGCAGCAGATCGTAGGTCAGCGGCTCGGCGACGATGCCGCCGCTGGTCGCGAGGATGAGCGGGCCGGGATGCTCGGTGAGCCGCCGCAGGGCGGCCTGCTCCAGGCGGCGGTAGCCCTCCTGGCCGTAGATCGCGAAGATTTCCTGCACCGACAGGGCGTTCTCACGCTCGATCTCGGCGTTCAGCTCCACGAAGGTCCAGCCCAGGCGTTCCGCCGCGAGCTTGCCCAGCGTCGACTTGCCCGCGCCGCGCAGGCCGATCAGCGCCACCCGCGCCGCGCCGGAGGCCTCGTTGCGGTTGCCGCCGGACAGGATGTCCTTGGCCGCCGCGATCCGGCTCGGATCCGCCTGCGAGAGGAGATCGCGGATGAGGGGCCAATCGGGGCTGCTGTCGTCCCCGGTGATCAGGTCGTCGAGGCGCACGCCCATGGCGTTGGCGACCCGCCGCAGCAGGATGATGGAGACGTTGCCCTGCCCGCCTTCGAGCTGGGCGATGTAGCGCTCGGACAGGCCCGAGAGCTGGGACAGCACTTTTCGCGAGAGGCCCCGGACCGTGCGCGCATG
This sequence comes from Methylobacterium sp. Gmos3, assembly GCF_056430985.1. NCBI lineage: Bacteria > Pseudomonadati > Pseudomonadota > Alphaproteobacteria > Hyphomicrobiales > Methylobacteriaceae > Methylobacterium > Methylobacterium sp. Gmos3. The sequence goes on along the minus strand of NZ_JBWJYL010000006.1, from coordinate 367,461 downwards.
GCGCACCCGGCGGCCGAGATCCGCGAGGAAGAGTGTCTCCTGTTCGATCACGCCGGCCATGGCGCCGTTCGCTTTCCTGCCGTTTTGGGACGCCGTTCCGCCCAGACGCCTGCGGCAGCCAAGCCTCCCGACAGGGATGGGCAGGGCCGACACGGACGATCCGTGCGAAACCAGCGTACCCTACCCCGATGAATTCGATATTGACGCCGTCGCCTCTCACGGGCGCATGGGCACCTGTCCGGCGCCGACCGCAGCGTCAGGCCTATGTGTTGCGGAACGACCCGATGGTCAAGCCTCGGGACCGATGCCGTGTGGGCAACGGGGTGTGCTTCTATTGCGATGGCAGGGCCGCCGCCTCCTGCAGCACGGGCGCTGCGGTGGCGGGACGCGGCGCGGCGGCGAGCGCCAGGAGCTTCGGCGACGGGCGCCGGGGCGGCAGCGGCACGGCGATGGCTTCCGCCACGGCGGCGGTGGCGGTCGCGGCAGGGGTTTCGGCCTGGGCGGCGGGCGACAGGCGAAGCTCGGTGAGGGCAGCGGGCGTCGCGGCGGCGACCTGCGCCGCGCCGCCGAAATCGTCCGGCCGCCGGGGCGGCAGGGGCACGTCCACCGTGGCGGTGGCAGTGGCGGGCGCGGCGCCCTGGGCCGGGGAGGAGGGATCGGTGGTCAGGCTCGCGAACTGCACCTGTGCGCCCCCGGCCAGGGCGGCGGGCCGGCGCGGCGGCAGCGGCACCTCCACCGCCTCGACCGGCGGCGGCTCGGCGGCGGCATAGGCCAGGGCGGCGTTCGCCTGGGCGGCCTCGGCCGGAGCGCGGCCGGTGAAGAGGCTCGCCAGGGCGCTGGCCGAGGCGGCCACGGGCGCCACGGTGGAAGCGACGACGGTCGGCACGCCCTGGCGCTTGGCGGCGTAATAATAGCCGCGGTTGTAGTACTGGTAGGCTTGGTGAATGTTGCCCTGCGCCGTGCGGTAGGCCCCCGCGAGGTAGGCCACGCCGTAGCGGAGGTTGGTCTCGGGGTCGTAGAGCCCCGCCGCGTCGCCGGTGTAGCCGAGCGCGCGGGCCGTGGCGTGCTTGATCTGCATGAGGCCCAGCGCGCTGCCGCCCTTGGCCTTGGGGTTGTAGTTGCTCTCGCGCTTGACGACGGCGTGCACGAAGCTCGCCGGCACTCCGTTGGCCTTGGCCTGCTGCTCGATCAACGCGTCGATGTTGTCGCGCGGCGTCTGTGCGAAGGCGGACGCTGGCGCGACCGCGATGGCGGCAGCGAGGAGAAGGCGGTGCATTCCGAGACCCGGTGCTGCTTGTTCTATGGTCAAGCTAGGTCACCGGGAAATGAGGCCGGAAAACGGCCCCGAGCCGGCGGAGTGGCGGCGGAAGGGGGACGCGGCCGGCGCTCTCCCGCCTTATGGCCCGGCCGCCGCCCCCTGTGCTCGCCCCGCCACAGGCACAGGCCCGGCCGGCATCAGTCTCCGGCCGCGACGCGGGCGACGATGCGGTCCGCGATGGCGTCGGGCGATTCGGCGATGCCGACGACGATGGCGTGCTCGTCGGGGCCGGGGGGTTCGAGCACGGCGAACTGGCTGTCCAGCAGGCCGGACGGCATGAAATGGCCGTGGCGCCCCGCGAGCCGGGCCGCGATCAGCGCTTTGTCGCCCTTCAGATAGACGATGCGCACCCGGCGGCTGCCGCCGGTGAGGACATCGCGGTAGGCCCGGCGCAGGGCCGAGCAGACGATGACGCCGGATTCGCCGGCCTCCAGCCGCTGGCGGATCCAGGCGGCGATCCGCGCGAGCCAGGGCGCGCGGTCCTCGTCGTCGAGGGCGATGCCCGCATGCATCTTCGCGACATGCTCCGGCGTGTGGAAACTGTCTCCGTCCACGAAGATCCAGCCCAGCCGCTCCGCCGCGAGGGCGGCGATGGTGCTCTTGCCCGAGCCCGACACTCCCATCACCACGAGAACCTGCCCGCCGTTCATGTGCTCACCGCCCGCGCCCCGAGGGCCGTCATTCTAGGGTGTGGATGCCGCGACCGCATCTCGCCTGCGCGCGGAACCACGACCCCTCCCCCGCGTTGGCCAGAACATTCCATGAACGAGACAGAGCAATGGCCAAGTCGACCGCGAAGGACTCCGCCCACTCGGAGAACCCGAAGACCGATCCCAAGGATGTCTCGAACCAGATCAAGGATCCGGATCAGTGGACAACCGGCGGCGAGCCGATGACCGGCGCGCAGGCCTCCTACCTGAAGACCCTGTCCGAGGAAGCCAAGGAGCCGGACGCCTTCGACGATTCCATCGATAAGGCCGAGGCCTCGAAGCGGATCGACTCCCTGCGGCAGAAGGCCGGGCATGCCTGATCGGCGATTGAAGGCGGCCGTGGGGGATCGCGTTAAGCCTGCGGCAATTCGCGGCCGCTATAGCTGAGGCCCGCTCCCGTCGCCGATCGATCGGAGGACGGGAGCCTGACGGTTTCGGAACGATGAGCGAGCGGACAGCGAGCGCGACCCAATCCTCCCTCCTCGGCCGCTTCCTGTGCGACGCGAGCGGGGCGACCGCCATCGAGTATGGGATGATTGGCGGATTGATCTTCGCCGTCATCGCAGGATCCCTCAAGCTCTACGGCGCGAAGCTCGACACCGTCTATGTGCAGATCGGCAGCACCATCGCGCAGGCGAATTGACCGGGCCGGTCTGATTCATCCTCTGGGAAACCGTGGGTTGTGAGGATGAAACGGCCGCATGGGCCGTGCGACAGGCAGTGTGGCCAGCCCGCTACGGACTCGCCGCTGCCCATGGGGTAGGCACGATCCCGGCCAGACCCATGGACATCGTCCGGATGCGCATAACCCCGATCTTCCTACTCGCCACGCTGGCGGTGTCGGGCTGCACGCTCCTGCCGGCGGCGGGTCCGACGGCCGACGCGATCCAGGCGGGGGCCGAGGTGCCGGATGCCGGCGGCGGCCTGCTCGCCCGCTACGAGATCATCGACGTCACCCCCGCCGTCATCGAGGCCCTGCGCGGACGCCCGCTCGACAGCCTGCTCGCCTCCTTCGGCGATCACCGCCCCTCCGCCGAGCCCGTCATCGGCATCGGCGACATGGTCGCCGTCTCGATCTGGGAGGCTGGCTCCGGCGGCCTGTTCTCCGGCCCCCTCGTCGCCGACCGCTTCTCCGCCGGCTCCAAATCCGCCCTCATCCCCGAGCAGCCCGTCGGGCGCGACGGCGCCATCTCCGTCCCCTATGCCGGCCGCATCTCCGTCGCCGGCCGCCGCCCGCAGGACGTGCAGGCGCTCATCGAGAACGAACTCGCCGGCAAGGCCATCCAGCCGCAGGTGCTCGTCTCCGTCACCAAGCCGATCTCGCAGACCGTCACCGTGACCGGCGAGGCCGTGGCCGGCGCCCGCCTGCCGCTCACCGGCCACGGCGACCGCCTGCTCGACGTGCTCGCCGCCGCCGGCGGCGTGCGCTCGCCGGTGTCGGAGACCTTCGTGCGGCTGTCGCGCGGCCCCGTGACGGCCACGGTGCCGCTGACGACGGTGGTGTCGAACCCGAAGGAGAACATCTACCTGCGGCCCAACGACGTGCTGACCCTGGTGCGCGACCCGCAGACCTTCCTGGCGGTGGGCGCGCTGGGCAACTCCACCGAACTGCCGTTCCAGGCGGACGGGATCACCCTGGCGCAGGCGCTGGCCAAGGCGCGGGGCCTGTCGGACTTCCAGGCCGACCCGGCGGGCACGTTCATCTTCCGGTTCGAGCCGGCGGCGATCGTGCGGCGCCTGGCGCCGGGCTCGAAGCTGACGGGCACGCCGCTGGTGCCGGTGGTGTACCGGATCGACATGCGCGACCCCAACAGCCTGTTCACCGCGCAGGCGTTCCGGATGCGCAACCGCGATCTGGTCTACGTGTCGAACGCGCCGTTCACCGAGGTCCAGAAGGTGCTGGGCGTCCTGTCCACCGTCACGGGGCCTGTGGCCTCCGCCGCAGCCGTGTACAGCTATTCGAAGTAGCGGGGGGATACGGAAAAGAAATCGCGTTCCGGCATCACCTCGCGTATGGGCTGCGGCTCTGGGGCCGGAGGCCCCGTCCGTAGCCTGCGATGAGGGTGCTGAGCAGAGCCCGATGAAAGCCGGACGTGTCGTCCCCGCCCGCGGGCTCCTCGCCGCCGCGTTGCTCGTGTCCAGCCTGTGCCTCGCCCGGCCAGCCTGCGCCGACGTGACCGTCGGCGTCGCCGTGCCGCGCTCGGGTCCCTACGTCGCCGTGGGCGAGCAGGTGCTGCGCGGCGTCGAGGCGGCGGCCCGGGAGGCCAACGCCATGGGCGGGCTCGACGGGCAGCCGGTCGTCCTCGACGTGCAGGACGACGCCTGCGATTCGAATTCCGCGACGGCGGTGGCCAACCACTTCATCCGCTCGAACGTGCGGCTCGTGGTGGGCCATGTCTGCTCGAACGCCTCCATCGCCGCCTCGGACCTCTACGCGGCCAATGGCATCGTGATGATCACGGCGGCCTCCGTGGCGGCCAAGCTGACGGACCGGGGCCTGCCGACGATCTTCCGCGTATGCGGGCGCGACGACGACCAGGCCCGGCTCTCGGCGGCGGTGCTGGCCGAGCGGTTCCGCGACCGCAAGATCGCGCTGCTGCAGGACCAGAGCGCCCCCGCGCGGCTGCTCGCCGCCGCGACGAAGGACAACCTGAACCGGATCGGCGTCAACGAGGCGCTGTTCCTGTCCTTCCAGCCCTCCGAGAAGGACGACGAGGCCCTGGCCGACCGGCTCAAGGCGGCGGGGATCGAGGTGGTCTATTACGGGGGCGACGCCGCCGAGATGGGCCGGCTCGTCAAGATCGCCGCCGACCGGGGCTACCGGCCGCAATGGTTCGGCACCTCGGCCATCGCGACGCCGGACTTTGCCAAGGTGGCGGGGCCGGCGAGCAACGGCGTGCTGATGACCTTCTACCTCGATCCGAGCCGCCAGCCGGCCGCCGCTGGGGTGGTGAAGGCGTTCAAGGCGCAGGGCGTCGACCCGACCGGCTCGACGATCTACGGCTATGCCGCGATGCAGGCGCTGGTGGCGGCGGGCAACTTCGCCCACTCGACGGAGCCCCGTCCGATCACCCAGGCGCTGCACACCGAGCGGTTCGACCTCGTGCTCGGCACGGTGGGGTTCGATTCCAAGGGCGACGTGACCGCTCAGGGCTACGTCCTCTACGTCTGGAAGGACGGCAGCTTCACCCCCGCCGGCAAGTAACGGGTTCCCAAAGGGCAAGCCCTTTGGCGGGTGCAGGGCGGAGCCCTGCGGTCAGCGAAGCGCCGCCTCGACCTCCGCCCCCCGCCCGAGCCCGCGCAACAGATCCGCCAGATGCGGCCGCACCGTCAGTTGCAGCGCGTGCAGCCGCCGCACCGCCTCGCTGAGGTCCCCGCCCCGTCCCAGCGCCGTGTCGGCGAAGGCGATCATCCGCGCATTGGGCCAGGCGGGCTCGCGCAGGGCGTGCAGCCGCTCCACGAGCGCCCCGGCCTCCATGTCGGGCTGGCCCTGCGCGAACAGCATCAGCAGGGCCGCCGTCGAGCGCGACAGCCCGTAATGGCAATGGACGAGGACATGCGCGGCGTCGCCGCAATCCCGGCCGAAGGCGAGGATCGCCGCCACGTCCTCCCGCTCCGGGGGCACGAGGGTCGTGCCGTGCTTGTCCGTGCCGGGGCCGAGGCAATCGTGGAAGCGCAGGGTCGTCCGCCGATGCACGCCGTAGCCCTCGAAGGCGACGGGCTCCGGCGTGCCGGGATCGAGGAGCGAGAGCACATGGCTGACCCCAGCCTCGCCATGGCCCGACAATTCCTCGAGGCCGCAGACGGTGTGGAGGGTGAGGGCGGGGTTGGACATCGCTGATCTCGTCACGTCATGGCCGCGAATTTCGGCTGGTTCTACACGTCCGAACGGCGCCAAGCGCTCGACGTCGGCGCAAAGTTCCGGCCGGGGCTGAACCGTCCTGGCCGGTGATCCGTTTCGGGACGGGTGTCGGCCATGCTACCGACCCCGGCCGATTCCCTGTGGCCCCATCCCTGCGGCACGGACGACCAACCCCCGGACGAGATGCCTTCGGACGATACGCACGCCCCGGCCCGCCCCGCCTCCCCGGCCCGGCGGGGCCTCCTCTCGGCCGGTCTCGGCGCCGCGCTGGCCGCGCCGCTCGCGGCGCCCGCCCTGGCACAGGCCGCGCCGGACCTGCGCTGGCGGCTGTCCTCGGCCTATTCCAAGACCCTCGACATCCTGTTCGGCGCCCCCGAATCGCTCAGCCGGATCGTCGCCGAGGCGAGCGACGGGCGCTTCCAGATCCAGGTCCAGGGACCGGGCGAGCCGGTGCCCGCCGAGGGGCTGCTCGATGCGGTCGCCGCCGGCACGGTGGAGATGGGGCACGGCCCCGCCTCCCTCGCGGTCGGCAAGGACCCGACCTTCGCGCTCGCCACCGCCATTCCCTTCGGTCTCAACGCCCGCGGCCAGGCGGCGTGGTGGCAGGCCGGTGGCGCGGCCGAACTCTTCGCCGAGGTCTTCGCCAAGGCAGGCCTCGTCGGCCTGCCCGCCGGCAATACCGGTGCGCAGATGGGCGGCTGGTTCCGCAAGGAGATCAAGAGCCTCGCCGACCTGCAGGGCCTGAAGCTGCGCATCGGCGGCCTCGGCGGGCAGGTGCTGACGAAGTTCGGCGTGCAGCCGCAGGCCGTGCCCGGCCCCGACCTTTATGCCGCCCTCGAATCGAAGAAGCTCGACGCCGCCGAATGGATCGGCCCCTACGACGACGAGCGCCTCGGCCTCCAGAAGGTCGCCCCGGTCTACCACTACCCCGGCTTCTGGGAGGGTGGGGCGATGCTCCATGTCTGGATCAACGCCGAGAAGTGGAAGAGCCTGCCCAAGTCCTATCAGGCGATCCTGCGCGCGGCCTGCGCCCAGGTCGGCGCGGAGGTGCAGGCGAAGTACGACGCGCGCAACCCCCGCGCCCTGCGCCGCCTCGTGGCGGCCGGCGCGCAGCTTCGTCCCTTCCCGCAGGAGGTGATGGAGGCCGCGCTCAAGAACGCCAACGAGGTCTATGCCGAGATCGCCGCGAAGAACGCGGATTTCCGCCGGGTCTACGAAGCCCTGCGGGTGTTCCGCAACGAGGAATACCTGTGGTTTCAGGTGGCGGAATACACCTTCGACAACTTCATGATCCGCGCCCGCGCCCGGGGCTGAGCCGTCACAGACCGGTCATACGGCGGGCCTACGCCGCCTGAAACCTCAGCAGAGCGCCAGCCATGAGACACTTCTCCACCCTCGGGCTCGCGGCCCTGTGCCTGACCGTGTCCGTTCCGGCGCTGGCGCAGAGCCAAGCCAACCTCAGTGCCCTGCGCGGCCTCGCCCCCTTCGCCCGCCTGCCGCAGAGCCCGGCGGGCCAGGCCGCCCTCGCCGCGAACCTGAAGGTGACGGGCGACATCCAGAGCGGGGCCGCGAACCAGCCGATGCTGCTGCCGCTGCCCGAGCAGCGCCTGCTGGCCCTCAAGGATTGCTTCATCACCGACGGCAACGCGACGCAGCTCGCCGACGGCCTCGGCACGCGGATCGGCGAGGCCTATCAGGCCAAGGCGCGCTACGCCGACTACAAGACCTTCACCAGCGTCTCGCCCGCTTTGGCGAAGCTGATCGGCTACACCAACACCATCACCAAGTCCGATTCGAACGCCGGCAAGTACTTCTTCGCCAACGGCACCCGGGACGGGAAGACGCCCGTCTCCGAGGAGGCATCGGCGATCCTGGCGAAGGGGGGCGTGACGGACGCGTTCGGCCGCGCCTATGGCCGCCCCGCCGGCACGCCGGGCTCGGACGCCTCCGGCAATGCCCGGCCGGTGCAGACCCTGCCCGTCCTCACCGCCTACCGGGGCGAGGATTATTTCGGCCATCCGTCGCACAGCCTCGACTGGCTGCGGGGACCGAAGCAGGACCTCACCGACAGCCCCGCCTTCCCGAGCGGCCACACGACCTACGGCACCACGGAGTCGATGCTGCTCGCGATCCTCGTGCCGAGCCGCTACCGGCAGATGGTGGTCCGCGCCGCAGAGTACGGCAACGACCGGATCGTCGTCGGCGCCCATTACGCCATGGACGTGATCGGCGGCCGGGCGACCTCCCTGCACGCGCTGGCGCATCTGCTCGCCAACGATCCCGCCTATGTCGGCCAGATCCGCATGAACCCGGCCGTGCTCGATCCCGCTACCGCCGACACGGCCAAGACGGTCTCGCTCTCCGACTACCCGGCGGTGGTGAAGGCGGCCCGCGCCGAGATCGACGCCTTCGTGGCCGAGACCTGCGGCGCCGACACCGCCGCCTGCGCCGCGCAGGACCAGAGCCGGTTCAAGGACGAGGCCGCCAACGCCGCCTTCTACGCCTCGACCCAGACCTACGGCCTGCCGGTGGTCCACCCCGAGACGGCGGGCAAGACGGAGGACGTCGCGGCGCTCGCCCCTGAGGCCGGCCACCTGCTGACCGCCGCCTTCCCGGAGCTGTCGCTGGCCGAGGCGAACCGCATCCTCACAGAGACTCAGGGACCCGGCGGCGGCTTCCTCGACGACGGCTCGGAATTCGGCGTCTATTCCCGGCTGAACCTCTACGAGGCGGCAGGCCAGGCGGCCGCCCTCGCCGCAAGCCGGCGGAGCGGCGCGGCGCCCTCGCGCTGAGCACCCAAGAAAAAAGGCCACCCCCGAAGGAGCGGCCCGAAGTCTAGGGAGGAAACGCCCAAGGAGGGCAGCGAGAAAGCGACGCCATCGCTGTCTCGCAATGCAAAACTGAGTGCAAAGGCGCCGGATGACAAGGGCTTCTTGCACAAGTTCTTGCACCCGGACTGGCGCCGGCACTGATTTAGGTTGAGCCGTGCTGAAAATGTCGCAGCGCAATCGCCCGATGCGAATGCTGCCGCCGCATTTGCAACAAGCTCTAAGTCTCGCGAAAAGATGGGTTAATAGGCAGTGGGACAGCCTAGGATAGTGCACCTTGGCTTCTACACCCGCTATTTCCCCGCTGTTGGGGCCTGCGACGTCTTGTCGAGGTCGCCTTCAGGGCCGATCCTCGGATCGCGCCCTCGCCTCCCCTTCGCCCGCTCGCGCCCTAGCTCGGGCCGAGGCGGAGCGTGGGGGGAAGCGTGGCGATACAGGGCGAGCGGGTTCGGGTGCTCAACGATGTGGAGCCCGACGGTGAGGGCCGCTACGTCCTCTACCTGATGCAGCAGGCCAACCGCGCCCGCTTCAACCCGGCCCTCGAACTCGCCATCGAGGAGGCGAATCGGCTGAAACTGCCGGTGGTGGCCTGTTTCGGCCTGCTCGACGGCAAGAGCGGCTTCCCCGAGGCCAACGCCCGGCACTACGCCTTCCTGCTCCAGGGGCTCGCGGAGGCGAAGGCGGGGCTGGAGAAGCGCGGCATCGCCTTCGTGATGCGCAAGGCCTCCCCGGCGAAGGTCGCCATCGCCCTCGCGGACGAGGCGGCGCTCCTCGTCCTCGACCGGGGTTATCTCGCGATCCAGAAGGCTTGGTACGCCGAGATCGGCAAGCATGTCGGCTGCCGGATCGTGCAGGTCGAGGGCGACGTGGTGGTGCCGGTCGAGACCGCCTCGACCAAGCACGAATTCGCCGCCCGCACCCTGCGGCCGAAGCTGAACCGGCTCTGGGACCCGTTCATCGAAGACCTGCGGTCGCGCCCGGTGAAGCACAAGGCGGACACGCTCGGCCTCAAGAGCGAGATCGACGTCTCCGACCCGGACAAGGTGCTCGCGGGCATGAGCCTCGACCGGGAGGTCGGCCCGGTGAAGCGCTTCGTCGGCGGTGAGGATGAGGCGCGCAAGCGGCTGAAGGCGTTCCTCAAGGACGGGTTCGAGGGCTACGGCGCCGGGCGCAACAAGCCCGAGGCGGCGGCGGCCTCGCATATGAGCCCCTACCTGCATTTCGGGCAGATCTCCCCCGTCGAGATCGCCCTCGCCATCCGCGAGGCCAAGGCGGGGGACGACGAGGATCGCGGCGCCTATCTGGAGGAGCTGATCGTCCGGCGTGAGCTCGCCATGAACCACGTGTTCTACACGAAGGGCTACGACGAGTACGACAAGGCCGTGCCCGACTGGGCGCGCAAGACGCTGGCCGACCACGCCGAGGACGAACGCCCGCACACCTACACGGAAAAGCAGCTCGCGGCCGGCGAGACCCACGACCATTACTGGAACGTGGCCATGCGCGAGATGCGCGAGACCGGCTACATGCACAACCAGCTGCGGATGTACTGGGGCAAGAAGATCCTCGAATGGTCGCCCTCGCCCAAGGAGGGTTTCGCCCGCACCCTGCGGCTGAACAACCGCTACTTCCTGGATGGGCGGGACGCGAACTCCTTCACCAACGTCGCCTGGGTCTACGGCCTGCACGACCGCCCCTGGCAGCAGCGCAAGGTGTTCGGCACCGTCCGCTACCAGAGCGAGAACTCGCTCAAGAAGTTCGACGCGAAATCCTATGCAAAGGCCGTGGAGACGCTCTGCGCGGCGGAGGGCTGAACGCCCTCGCGCTTCGTGCCCCGGCCCGCTAAGCCTTTCGCGGAGCGAAAGACGAAGGACGGCGATGTCGGGGCAGCTTGAGGCGGAGACGGACGAGGCGCCGAGAACCCGTTCCCGCACCGGCCGCTCGATCGCCCGGCTCCGCTCGGTGTCGATGGACGCCTACCCCCTCTGGCGCTCGCGGCTGCTGTTCCTCGTGGGGGGCATCTGCGTCGGCCTCGCGGCGGTGGTGATGGCCAAGGGCGCCGACCTCGCGCAGGAGGGGTTCAAGGCGCTCACCGCTCCCTCGCCCTTCATCGCCCTGGCGCTGACCCCGGCGGGCTTCGCCCTCGCCGCCTTGCTCGCCAAGACCGTGTTTCCGAACTCTCAGGGCTCGGGCATCCCCCAGGTCATCGCCGCGCGGCACGCCCGCGATGCCCGGTTCCGCCACGGGTTGATCTCCCTGCGGGTCGGATTCGGCAAGGTGGTGGTGCTGTTCCTCGGCCTGCTCTGCGGCGCCTCGGCGGGGCGCGAGGGGCCGACCGTGCAGGTCGGCGCGGTGATCATGGCCGCTTTCGGCCGCCTGACGCCGGACCGGCTGCCCGGCCTGCTGCTCGCGGGCGGCGCGGCCGGGGTGGCGGCGGCCTTCAACACGCCGCTCGCCGGCATCGTGTTCGGCATCGAGGAGCTGGGCCGGGCCTACGAGGCGCGCTCCTCCGGGCTGATCGTGGCCGGCATCGTCGCCGCCGGCCTGACCTCCCTGTGGCTCATGGGCAATTACACCTATTTCGGCACGACGCCCGCCGCCCTTCCCCTCTCGGCGGGGTGGATCGTGCCGGTGCTCGCCGTGGTCGGCGGCCTCGCGGGCGGGGCCTTCAGCCGCCTCGTGATCCTGTTCGCCCGGGGCCTGCCGGGGCGGGCCGGACGGCTCGTCGCCCGCAGGCCGATCGTGTTCGCGGCGTTCTGCGGCCTCCTTGTCGCCCTGTGCGGCCTCGCCACCCACGGGGCGGCCCACGGCACGGGCTACGAGGAGGCGCGCACCATCCTGCACGGCGACGCCCCGGCGAGCCTCCTCTACGCGCCGCTGAAGTTCCTCGCGACGGTGCTGAGTTCGGTGAGCGGCATCCCCGGCGGGCTGTTCGCGCCCTCCCTGGCGATCGGAGCCGGGCTCGGGGGCATGATGCATCCCCTCGTGTCGGACGTGCCGGTGGGCGCCGTCGTGCTCGTCGGGATGGTGGCCTATCTCACGGGGGTGTTGCAGGCGCCGATCACCAGCTTCGTCATCGTCACCGAGATGACCCAGAACCACGCCCTGATGATCCCGCTCATGGTGGCCGCGCTGATCGCGGACGCGGCCTCGAAGGCGGTGTGCCGGGGCGGGCTCTACCACACCCTCGCGGAGATCATGCTGGAGCGCGCCGACGTCCAGGCCGAACCCGTGACCCGCACCGCCTGAGAATAAAGGCTTCATCCGGGGCCGGCGGGACGGAACAGTCCCGCTTGGCCGCAGGTTGACTGCGCGATTGACGACCGCCCGGCGCCTCCCGCCGGGCCAAGGGAGGATGCCTGATGACCCTTCTGAAATGGGCCCTGATCTGCTTCGTGATCTCGCTGATCGCGGGTGGCCTCGGCTTCACCGGCATCGCGTCGGGCGCGGGCTCGCTGGCGCGGATCCTGTTCGGCCTGTTCCTGATCGTGGCGATCGTGATCGTCGTCATCGCCTTCGCCGTCGGGCAGGTGGTGTTCTAGTCCCATGCGCGGACGCGTCTGCCTCGTCACGGGCGCGACGGGCGGCATCGGCTACGAGACGGCCCTCGGGCTCGCGCGGATGGGCGCGCGGGTCGGCCTCGTCGGGCGGGATGCCGGCAAGCTCGCCGGCTGCGCGGACAAGATCCGCGCGGCGGCGCCGGAGGCGCGGGTGGACACCTACCGCGCCGACCTGTCCTCGCAGGCGGAGATCCGCCGCCTCGCGGGCGAGGTTCGCGCGGCCTGCCCGCAGCTCCACCTGCTCGTGAACAATGCGGGCGCCATCTTCGACCGCCGCGAGACGACGGTCGACGGCATCGAGCGCACCTGGGCGCTCGATCATCTCGGCTACGTCCTGCTCACCCTCGAACTCCTCGACACCCTGGCGACGACGGCGGGATCCGGCGGCAAGCCCCGGATCGTCAACGTCGCCTCGGCGGCGCATTACCGGGGCCATATCGACTTCGCCGACCTCGGCGGGGTGAAGTCCTTCGGCGCGATGCGCGCCTATTCGCAGGCGAAGCTCGGCAACGTGCTGTTCACCTACGCCCTGGCGCGGCGCCTCGCCGGCCGGGGCATCACCGTGAATTGCCTGCATCCCGGCGTGGTCGATACGGGCTTCGCCAAGAACACCAGCGGCCTGTTCGGCATGGCCTGGAACCTGATCCGCCCCTTCCTGATCACCCCCGAGAAGGGGGCCCGCACCTCGCTGCACGTCGCCACCGCGCCGGAGCTCGACGGCGTGACGGGCCGCTACTTCTCCCACGGCAAGCCCAAGACCTCCTCCTCGGAAAGCCGGGACGAGGCGGTGCAGGAGCGCCTCTGGCGGGTGAGCCTCGATCAGGTCGGCCGCGACGCCTGAGCCGCCATCGTCTTTGCGAGGCGGTGCCGAAGCAATCCAGGGCGCGACTTGTCCGGACAAGACGGCGCCGGCTGGATTGCTTCGCTTTCGCTCGCAAAGACGGCGAGGGAGTCATGCCTGCTGCGGTTCGGCCTCAGGCCGCGACCGCCCGCGCATCCTCCGGCTTGGCCTGGATCTCGATGAACACCCGCGTCACGTCCGGATCGCGGGCCTTCAGCGCCTTGTCGAGCCTTGAGACCGCCGCCTCGACCGCCCCGGCGGTGAGGTCGTCGGCCATGTCGAGGCTGAGATTCACGAGGATGTCGCTCGGCCCGAGATGCTGGGTCAGCACCTCGTTCACATGGATCACCCCTGGCTCGTCCCGCACGATCTCGTTGATCGCCTGCACCAGGGCGGGGTCGGCGGCCTCGCCGATGAGGAGGCCGTGGGTCTCGATCATTAGGAACACCGCCATCCCGATCAGGACGAGCCCGATGCCGATGGAGGCCGCGCCGTCCAGGGCCGGCTTCTCCAGGACATGCGCCAGCAGGACGCCGGCGAGCGCGATGACGAGGCCCGCCAGCGCCGCCGTGTCCTCCGCGAGGATCGTGAACAGGCTCGGATCCTTGCTGCGCCGGATCGCGTGGATCGCGGAGTGTTTGCCCTTCTCGGCCCAGAACTGCTTCATGGCCACGGCCCAGGAATAGCCCTCCGCGGCGATGGAGAAGCCGAGGATGGCGAGGTTCACGTACAGGCCGGGGATCGTATAGCCGAAGAGATGCGCGTCCTTGTCAGGCTCGGGATGCAGCATCCGCTCCACGCCCTCGTAGATGGCGAACAGGCCGCCGCCGAGGAAGATCATCAGCGCTACGACGAAGGCGTAGAAATACACCTCGCGCCCGTAGCCGAAGGGATGTCGGGCGTCGGCGGGCTTCTCGGCCCGCTTCAGCCCGATGAGGAGCAGGATCTGGTTGAGCGTGTCCACCACCGAGTGCACGCCCTCGGCGATCATCGCCGTCGAGCCCGTGAGGAAGCCGCCCGCGAACTTCGCCACCGCGATGGCGAGGTTGGCCCCGGCTGCGGCGTAGATCGCGCCCGTGCTCTCGTGTGCCAACCGTCACGCCCTCCCCCGCGCCCGGCCGGCGCCGGGAGAGAAGGAGCTTGGCCGCCCCCCGGTTCCCGGACCATGGACGGAAGCGCCCGCGCCGTGCATCGTGGCCGCCCGAATGGGAGGCAGCATGGCGGACACGGCCTACGACCCGAACAACGTCTTCGGCAAGATCCTGCGGGGCGAGATGCCCGCGCACACAGTCTACGAGGACGAGCACACCCTGGCCTTCATGGACGTGATGCCCCAGGGCGAGGGCCACACCCTGGTCATTCCGAAGGCGCCCTCGCGCGGGCTGCTCGATGCCGAGCCGGAGACGCTCGCCGCGCTGATGCGCAGCGTCCAGATCGTCGCCCGCGCGGTGAAGACGGCCTTCGCCGCCGACGGACTGACGGTTTTCCAGTTCAACGAGGCGGCGGGCGGGCAAACGGTGTTTCACCTGCACGTCCACATCATCCCCCGGAGGGAGGGCGTGCCCCTGAAGCGCCACGAGGGCGGCATGGCCGATCCGGCGCTGCTCGCCGCCCACGCGGAAAGGATCCGCGCGGCGCTGAAGGGCTGATCGGTCGGGCGGGAGTGTTGCAAACCTCGTCCCGCAACGTCACCTCAGTGTCTGACCGAGAAGTCGGCGGTTCTTTCACCCTCAACCTCATCCTGAGGTGCCGGAGCGCAGCGGAGGCCTCGAAGGAGGGCTCCAGAGATCGCAGCGCGGTCTGGAGCCCTCCTTCGAGGCCGCTGCGCGGCACCTCAGGATGAGGGGGAATGAGGGGAGGAATCGATTTTCCGGCCAGACTCTCAGGATGAGGTGAGGGGCGGGAGTGCTGCTGATCGCCCTTCCCCGTCAGATCGCGCGCGCTTCGGCCTCCATCATCTGCGTGAGGCGGCGGCGGAGGGCGGCGTTCTCGGCCTCCAGCTCGCCGACCCGGCGCAGAAGGGCGGTCATGGTCAGGTCGGGGGCGGTCTCGGAGGCGTCGGCGCCGTTGTCGAAGGTCACGCCGATTCCGTCCTCGCGGCGCCAGCGCAATTGCGCGCGGTAGGTGCGGTCCTTCTGCGGAATATGCAGGTCGAATTTCTCGGGCAGCGTCGCGGTCTCGCTGAGCAACAGGCGTGCGCCCGTGCTCGACATGTCGCGCACCAGACAATCGATGCTCGACGAGCCGTTGTTGAAGTAGATCCGTCCCTTCAAAAACACCCGGAGGCGCGGCTGCCTTCGCTGTTCCATGGACATGCGACGATTTCCGATAAGCGCGAACGCGGCCACTGTGCCGACCGCGAGTTAAGGAATATTCGCCATAATCGCAGACGCAGGCCGGCTTAGGCGAGGAAGCGCCGGTCGACGGTCTGAAACAGGTAGAAGCCGTTGAAGCGCACGGCGGTGTCGGCGGCGCGGCCGTCGAAATCGAGGGGCGGCCGGCAGCCATCGTCGATCTTGCCGCCGAAGGTCCAGCGGCCGGACCCGATGAAGGGTGGCACCGCGCTCGATTCGGGGACGGCGCAGCACAGGCCCTCCACCTCGGTCAGCCGGAAGAGGTTGTAGTTCCGCATCGGAAACCCTCCGCTTGGCCGCCCTCGGAGGCTGATCCTCGCCGCAACGCGAGGAATCAGCTTGACCGTTGTCATAATGGCACAATGAGCCGCGTTTGTGTCAGTCAGGTTTCAGGGATGTTGCGCTCCCATTCCTCGATCCAGATGCGGGCCGATCCATCGGACGGCGCCCGCCAGTCCCCCCGGGGCGAGAGGGCCCCGCCCGCCGCCACCTTGGGTCCGTTGGGGATAGCCGAGCGCTTGAACTGGCTGAAGGCGAAGAAGCGCTTCAGGAACACCCCGAGCCAGAGCCGGATCTCCGGCAGGCCGTAGGCGACGCGCTTCTCGGCCGGGAAGTCCGGCGGCCACGCGCCGCGCGCCGCGTCCCCCCAGGCATGGAGGGCGAGGAACGCGATCTTCGACGGGCGGAACCCGTAGCGCAGGGTGTAGAACAGGGTGAAGTCCTGCAGGGCGTAGGGGCCGATGGCCGCTTCGGTGCTCTGGGGCGCCTCGTCGGCCTCCGCCGGCACCAATTCCGGCGAGATCTCGGTATCGAGGACGGCCCGAAGCACGCGGCCTTCGTCCGTGCTGAACAAGCCGGACGAAATCACCCAGCGGATCAGGTGCTGGATCAGGGTCTTGGGCACGCCGGCATTGACGGCGTAGTGGCTCATCTGGTCCCCGACGCCGTAGGTGCACCAGCCCAGCGCCAGTTCCGACAGGTCGCCCGTGCCGATCACGAGGCCCCCCGCCTGGTTGGCGAGGCGGAACAGGTAATCGGTGCGCAGGCCCGCCTGCACGTTCTCGAAGGTGATGTCGTAGACCTTCTCCCCCGCCGCGTAGGGATGGCCCATGTCGGCGAGCATCCGCTCGGCGGCGGGGCGGATGTCGATCTCGGCGGCCGTGGTGCCGAGCCCCTTCATCAGCGCGTGGGCGTTGGTCTTGGTGCCCGCCGAGGTGGCGAAGCCCGGCATCGTGTAGGCGAGGATGTCCGCGCGCGGATAACCCAGCCGGTCGAAGGCCTTGGCGGCGACGATCAGGGCGTGGGTCGAATCGAGGCCGCCGGAGATGCCGATGACGACCTTCCTGGTGCCGGTGGCCTCCAGCCGCTGGGCGAGGCCGGCGACCTGGATGTTGTAGGCCTCGTAGCAATCCTGCGCGAGGCGGGCGGAATCGTTCGGCACGAAGGGGAAGCGCTCCACCTTCCGCATCAGGCCGAGATCGTCGGCCGGGGGATCGACCCGGAACGGCACCCGGCGCCAGGGGCCGGAGGGCGCGGCGCGGGCGTCGTCGTCGAAACTGCCGGCCTGAAGGCGCTCCTGCGCGATCCGGTCGAGGTCGATGTCGGCCAGCGTCGCCACCGGCTTCCAGGCGAAGCGCTCGCCCTCGGCGAGGCGCTCGCCACATTCGTCGATGCTGGTCTGCCCGTCCCAGGCGAGGTCGGTGGTCGATTCGCCGTGGCCGGCGGCGGCGTAGAGATAGGCGCAGGCCCCCCGCATCGAGGCCGAGCGCGACAGCACTTCCCGCGCCTCCGCCCGGCCGATGGTGATCGGGCTGCCGGAGGGGTTGGCGAGCACCGTCGCCCCGGCGAGGACAGCGTCCATGCCCGGCGCCTGCGGCACCCACAGGTCTTCGCAGATCTCGATGCCGACCACGAGGCCGGGCAGGTCCTGCGCCTCGAACAGGAGGTCCGTCCCGAAGGGAATCGCGTGGCCCCCGACCAGGATCGTCTCGCCGGTGATGCCGCACCCGGAGGCGAAATGGCGCTTCTCGTAGAACTCGCGGTAGTTCGGCAGGAAGGTCTTGGGCACGGCGCCGAGGAGCCGCCCGCCCTGGATCGCCAGGGCGCAATTGTAGAGGCGGTGGCGCCAGCGCAGCGGCGCGCCGACGATCAGCAGCGGCCGCAGGGCTTGCGTGCGGGCGGCGAGCTCTCCGGCCGCCGCCTCGACGGCATCGAGCAGCACCTGCTGCAACAGCAGGTCCTCGATGGCGTAGGCCGAGAGCGCCAGTTCCGGGAAGACGGCCAGGGCCGCGCCCTGCGCATGGCAGGTCTCGGCCAGGGCGAGAATCGCCGCGCCGTTGCGGGCGGGATCGCCCGGATGGCTACGCCCGGTGCAGGCGGCGACGCGGGCGAAGCCGTGCCGGTAGAGCGACCGGAAGGTCGCCTGGGAAGCGCTTGGGTTCGACACGTACCGGCCCGTCTCCGAAACTCACCGCATCCTTAGTATGGGGCGTCGGATCGCTCCAGCGAACGCCCGCGCCGAAAGCCCCCGTTAACGCTGACGCTTCTAACTCTGCCGAGCCGCCGAAGGCCGGTGGCCCTGTATCCAGCGTTTCATTGGAAGCCCATGCGCGCATCGGGACGACCCCCGCACTCCCACCGTGACCCTGCCCGCCCGGTGCGGGGCGGTGACCGTTCCGGGCTGTCGCTCGGGGCCCTGGCCCATCGCTTGATGGCGTTGCGCGCCACCCTCACCCGCCGCCTCGCCGGCAGCGCCGCCGGCCCGTCGCGGGTCGGCTACGGCACGTCCGGCCGCCGCGCCGAGCCGAGCTGGCTGACCCCGCCGACCGCCATGGTCGGCCGCGAGGGTCTGGAACGCGCCCCGCGCCTCGACTGGGCGGACGAGATGGCCCCCGCCACGCCGTCCTGGCCCTCGGCCGTGTTCGATGACCGGGCGATGCCCCCCCTGCCCCGTGCCGAGAGCCGAATCGACCGTCAGGCCTCCACGCCCGGCGTGCTGGTGCGCCAGCCCCGCCGGCCCGATGCCATCGCGCCCGAGGAACCCTTCGCCGACACCTCTTCACCCGCGCCTGCGCCTGCCCCCGTGGCCGCGCCCGTCGCGCCGCCGCAGGCCTCCTCCGTGCGCTACGTCCGTACGCCGGATTCGGTGCTGCAGGAGCGCCGCCAGCGGGCGCTGGAGGCCGAGCGCGTCGCCCTGGAGCGCGCCCGCGCCGAGGCCCAGGCCGCCGCCCTCGCCGTCGAGGCCGAGCGCCGCGCCCGCGAGGAGGCCTCGGCCTCTGCCGCCGCCGCGCCCGCCCGCGCCGAATCCCTCGCGGCCGAGGCCGGCCTGCCGCGCTGGCAGCAGCCTTTCGTCGCCAATCCCGGCGTGCGCTACTTCCGCACCCCCGATCGCCGTCCCGTCGCCGTGGCCGCCGCACCCGTTCCGGCCCCGGTCGCCCCGCCCGAGCCGCGCGACTGGTCCGACCTGTCCGACTGGTCGCAGGCGCAGCCCTGGTTCGGCGGGGACGATTGGTCCTCCGTCGATGTCTGGGCCTCCCTCGACACCCCGGCTCCCGCGCTCGAGGCTGCGCCGCCGGCCCCCGAGACCGTGGTCGCCGTGCCCCTCGACATCTCGCTGCTGCGCGACCTGCCGCCGAAGCCGGCCTATGTCCTCGACCGTCTCGTGCGCTTCGACCAGCCGCCCCGCCCCGCCGAGGCGCAGGATAACGGCCGTGCGGCCGAGCCGGCCCCGGCCGAGAAGCCCGGCCTTTCGCTGGTCTTCGGCCCGCATCAGGCCGCCGCGCCGACCCTTTCGCCGCGCAAGCCGACCATGCCCTGCGCCATGGCGGCGCGGGCGGCGATCCGCGCCGGCTTCCAGCCTGCCCCGGCAGCCCCGGCGCCCGTTGCCGCTCCGGTGGAGACGCGCACCGAGGAGCGCGTGGTGATCCCCCTCGCCGTCCGGCCCGCGCTGCTGCGTGGCCGCGCCGCCCCGGCGCCCGAGCCCACCCCCGCGCCGGAGGTGATCGAGGTCCAGGCCGCGCCGGTCGAGGAGGCCGCGCCGCTGGACCCATTCGCGCCGGAGCAGGTCACGCCCGAGCAAGTCACGTCGGAATCCGCCCCTGCGAACCTGCCCCTCGTGGCGGCCCGCCCGCGCATGATCGCGGCGCCGCGCCACCTCGAGATCGCCTCCTTCGACAACGCCTATTACGAGCTGCCCTCCCTCGATCTCCTCGCCCTGCCGGCCCCCAACGCCGGCGAGGAAGTCGATGCCGACGTGCTGGAGCAGAACGCCCTCAACTTGCAGCAGACGGTGCAGGATTTTGGCGTGCGCGGTGACATCCTGGCCGTGCGCCCCGGCCCGGTCGTGACCCTCTACGAGCTGGAGCCGGCGCCCGGCACCAAGTCGAGCCGCGTCATCGCCCTCTCGGACGACATCGCCCGCTCCATGTCGGCGGTCTCGGCCCGCGTCGCCGTGGTGCCCGGCCGCAACGTCATCGGCATCGAGTTGCCGAACGAGGTGCGCGAGACCGTGTACCTGCGCGAACTCCTCGCCTCCGAGGATTTCGTGGATTCGAAGCACAAGCTCGCCCTGTGCCTCGGCAAGAACATCGGCGGCGAGCCGATCATCGCCGACCTCGCGCGGATGCCGCACCTGCTGGTCGCCGGCACCACCGGCTCCGGCAAGTCGGTCGCCATCAACACGATGATCCTGAGCCTGCTCTACCGGCTGAAGCCGGAAGAGTGCCGCCTCATCATGGTCGATCCCAAGATGCTGGAACTGTCGGTCTACGACGGTATCCCGCACCTGCTCTCCCCCGTCGTCATCGACCCGAAGAAGGCGGTCATCGCCCTCAAATGGGCGGTGCGCGAGATGGAGGAGCGCTACAAGAAGATGTCGAAGATCGCCGTGCGCAACATCGACGGCTACAACGCGCGGATGAAGGAGGCCCGGGAGAAGGGCGAGACCATCACCCGCACGGTGCAGACCGGCGTGAACCGCGAGACCGGCGAGGTGATCTACGAGCAGGAGGAGATGGACCTCTCGGCCCTCCCCTACATCGTCATCGTGGTCGATGAGATGGCCGACCTGATGATGGTGGCCGGCAAGGACATCGAAGGCGCCATCCAGCGCCTCGCGCAGATGGCCCGCGCGGCCGGCATCCACCTGATCATGGCGACGCAGCGCCCTTCGGTGGATGTCATCACCGGCACGATCAAGGCGAACTTCCCGACCCGGATCTCCTTCCAGGTGACGAGCAAGATCGACAGCCGAACGATCCTCGGCGAGATGGGCGCGGAGCAGTTGCTCGGCCAGGGCGACATGCTGTTCATGGCCGGCGGCGGGCGCACGACCCGCGTCCACGGGCCGTTCTGCTCGGACAGCGAGGTCGAGAGCGTCGTGGCGCACCTGAAGCGCCAGGGCCGCCCGAGCTACCTCGACGCCGTGACCGCCGACGACACGCCGGAGGACGCGCCGAAGGAGACCGGCCGTCGCGGCAAGGCGGCGGAGAAGGCCGAGCGCGCCGAGGAGCCGGAGGAGGACGCCCCCGTCTTCGACATCAGCGCCTTCGCGGCGGCGACGGGCGGCGATTCGGACGACCTGTACAAGCAGGCGATCGAGGTGGTGCTGCGCGACCAGAAGGCCTCGACCAGCTACATCCAGCGCCGGCTACAGATCGGCTACAACCGCGCCGCCTCGATCATGGAGCGCATGGAGATCGAGGGGATCGTCGGCCCGGCCAACCACGCCGGCAAGCGCGAGATCCTCGTGAACGGCGGCACCCACGGCGCGGGGGTGATGTACGACGACGAGTGAACACGCCGCTCCCTCATTTCACTCTCCCTCCCCCCTCTGCGGGGGAGGGTACCCTGCGAAGCAGGGGGGGAGAGGGGAGCGACGGTGCCGGATAGGTCGCGACCGCAGACACATCCTGCGACTGTCGCGCTGCCCCTCTCCCGACCCCCTTTGGGGGCCACCCTCCCCCGCAGAGGGGGGAGGGAAACACACACCGCGTCGCATCTTCGCCACAGGGCGGGTCTCTAAGCGGACTTCGCCCCTTTTCCGCCCGAGCCGCGCACCTCCGCGGTGCAAGGAGTCCCTGGATGATCGGCCGCCGCACTCGCCAAGCCGGCACCCTGATCGCCGCGAGCCTGTGGCTCGCGCCGCTTCCGGCGCAGGCGCAGGTTCAGTCGTTCCTCGACGGCTTGTTCGGCGGCCGCAAGGAGCAGGCGGCGCCCGAGCCCGAGGCCGCGCCGGAAGCCCCCGCGCCCAAGAAGGCGGCGCCGAAGGACTCCGCCAAGGCCGCATCGGCCAAGGACAAGCCCACCGACAAGACCGGCAGCATCAAGCCCGGCGCCGCGAAGGCCGCCGAGAAGGCGCCCGCGATGCCGGCCCGCCAGCCCGAATCCAAGGTCGCGACCGTGGCGACGCCTGCCCCTGCCTCCGCCGAGCCCGCCGACCCGGCGACCGTGCTCGCCCAGGCCAACGCCTATTTCAACGGTATCTCGACGCTGACCGGCGCGTTCATGCAGATCGGCCCGGACGGGCGGCGCATCGGCGGCAAGCTTACGCTCGCCAAGCCCGGCCGCCTGCGCTTCGACTACGACGCCCCCTCCCCCCTCGAAGTGGTGGCGGACGGCACGTCGGTGGCGGTGCGCGACAAGAAGCTCGCCACCCAGGACCTCTACTTCATCGCCCAGACGCCCCTGAAATTCCTGCTGCGCGAGAAGATCGACCTCGCCCGCGACCTGTCGGTGACGGACGTGTCGAACGATCCGGCCGGGGTGCGCATCAGCCTGGAGGACCGGGCGACCTTCGGCGGCACCTCGCGGATCCAATTGCTGTTCGACCCCGAGGTGAAGACCCTGTCGCAATGGCGGATCACCGATCCGCAGGGCTACGTCACCACCGTGCAACTCTCGAACCTGCAGAAGGGCAAGCCGGTCGAGGCCAGCCTGTTCTTCATCAATTACGGCCGGGCCGAGGACAAGGCGGCGCAGCAGGCGATCCAATCCTCGCAACGCCAGTAGACCGACCGCCCGTGCGCCTCACCGTCACCACCTGGAACATCAACTCGGTGCGCCTGCGCATCGACCTCGTTCTGCGCTTCCTCGCCGAGCACAAGCCGGACGTCTTGTGCCTGCAGGAGACCAAGTGCCCGGACGACGCCTTCCCCCTGAAGGCGCTCCGGGGCTCGGGCTACGAGCACGTCGTGTTCGCCGGGCAGAAGGGCTACAACGGCGTCGCCATCCTCTCGCGGCTGCCGCTCCACACCCGCGACGTGATGGGCTTCTGCGGCAAGCCCGATGCCCGCCACATCTCGGCGGCGCTGGGGCCGGAGGCCGGACAGGCGGCGGGCCTCGTCCTGCACAATTTCTACGTCCCGGCCGGCGGCGACGTGCCCGACCGCGACCTCAATCCGAAATTCGCGCACAAGCTCGACTTCTTGCAGGAGTTGCGCGCCTGGGGCGGCAAGCGCCCCTCCGGCCCGGCGATCCTCGTGGGCGACCTCAACGTCGCGCCCCTCGAACACGATGTGTGGTCGCACAAGCAGTTGCTCGACGTGGTGAGCCACACCCCCGGCGAGACCGAGGCGCTCGAAACCCTGCGCGGCGAGGCCGGGTGGATCGACGCGGCGCGCCACCTCACCCCCGAGCCCGAGAAGATCTACACGTGGTGGAGCTACCGCTCCCCCGACTGGAACGCCGCCGACAAGGGGCGCCGCCTCGACCACGCCTGGGTCTCCCCCGACCTCGCGGGCACGGTGCGTTCCGTCACGGTGCTGCGCGAGGCCCGCGGCTGGGAGCGCCCGTCCGACCATGCGCCCGTGACGCTGGCGCTGGACCTGTAGGGCCAGCCCGAGCTTTCCATCGCACCCTGTCCCACCCTCCCCTCATCCCAAAGGTCTGCATTCCCCTCGCCCCGCTTGCGGGGAGAGGACCGCGACGACCCCGTCGTCGGCGCGGCGAGGCGGCAGCCGAAGTTGAGGGGGCGTGCCGGACGGGGCTCCTCCGGCGAGCCCCCCTCACCCCCGCTCCGGCTTCGCCTGTGCTCCCCGCCGACACGACGAGGTGTCGGCGGGCCTCTCCCCACAGGCGGGGAGAGGGGAAGCCCGCGCCATTCCAGCCCTGCGCGGACACAATGGCTGAGCGCAGAGCCGGCTTCGTCCCATGGTCTGGCCGGGAAGGGTGTGTGGTCCCCTCGCCCCGCTTGCGGGGAGAGGGCCGCGACGACCCCGTCGTCGGCGCGGCGAGGCGGCAGCCGAGGGTGAGGGGGTATGCCGGTTGAGGCTCCTCCGGCGAGCCCCCCTCACCGCCGCTCCGGCTTCGCCTGCGCTCCCCACCGACACGACGAGGTGTCGGCGGGCCTCTCCCCGCAGGCGGGGAGAGGGGAAGCCCGCGCCATTCCGAAGGTGGCAGGGCCGGAGAGGCGGGTGCCCGCCGCATCGACCTGCACGTCCTGCCGCAGGGTCCCGTACGGACGGAACCCCCGCAGGTCTCGCGCGCTACCCGCTCACACTGCCGTGATGCGAGGTTTCCCATGCGCAAGATCCTGATGGCGTTCCTGCTGCCGAAGATCATCGAGGTCATCCGCCGCCGCTACAGCCGGTCGCACTCCGCCCGCACCCGGTCGTTCTGAGCGCGACGGGGACCGGCGACACCATGACCAACGATCCGCGCGAAGCCGGTCCCCGGCCGCCCTATCCGGGCGACCAGCAACAGCCCCGGCCGGGGCTCACGTCCAAGATGACGCCCCGGCCCGACCACGGCGAGGAGAGCTATGTCGGCAAGGGCCTGCTGACGGGCCAGGCCGCCCTCATCACCGGCGGCGATTCCGGCATCGGCCGGGCGGTCGCCATCGCCTATGCCCGCGAGGGCGCCGACGTGGCGATCTCCTATCTCGAGTCGGAGCAATCGGACGCCGAGGACACGAAGACCTGGGTCGAGAATGCGGGCCGGCGCTGCCTGCTCCTGCCGGGCGACATCCGCGACGAGGCCCATTGCCGGTCCCTCGTGGACCGCACCGTGGAAGCGTTCGGGCGCCTCGACGTGCTCGTCAACAACGCCGCCGCGCAGGTGGTGAACGAGGGGCTGGACGACCTGAAGGCCAGCGACATCGAAGGCTCGTTCCGCGCGAACGTCTTCGCCATGTACTACCTCGCCCAGGCGGCGGTGCCGCACATGAAGCCGGGCGGGGCGATCGTGAACTCCACGAGCGAGCAGGCCAAGATCGCCGACCCCACCATGCTGATCTATGCCGCCACTAAGGGCGCCATCGCCAGCCTGACCATCGGCCTGTCGAACCTCCTCGCGCCCAAGGGCATCCGCGTGAACTGCGTCGCGCCGGGACCGGTCTGGACGCCGATCCAGCCGATCGTGAAGAGCCCGGAGCAACTGGAGAAGCTCGGCACCGATACGCCCCTCGGGCGCGCCGGGCAGCCGGCCGAACTGGCCCCGGCCTATGTGCTCCTCGCCTCCCGCGAGGGCAGCTACATGTCCGGTGCCCTGATCCCCGTCACGGGCGGCGTGCCGATGCTGTGAGACGCGGGGTCCGAAACGGCGATACTCGCCTTGAAATACGTTCGGACCCGCGATACACCCCCCGCCAGTGCCGCCGTAGCTCAGTTGGTTAGAGCACCAGATTGTGGATCTGGGGGTCCCCCGTTCGAGCCGGGGCGGTGGTACCATCCTTCAAGTCGGCGTCCCGATCCGTTCCGCACGCGGCCCTCGCGGGCGCCGCCCGGCGAGAGGCGGGATGAGACCGACCATGAACATGCCCGTCAAGCCCGTTCGCACCCTGTATGATGAGGATGCCATCGCCCGGCGCAACGCTGAATTGGCGAAGGACATTCTCGCGACGCAGCCCCAGGACCTCCTCGTGGTGGCGATCCTGAAGGGCAGCTTCATGTTCGCCGCCGACCTGCTGCGGGCGATGCACCGGGTCGGGCTCGCGCCGCAGGTCGAGTTCGTGCACCTGTCGAGCTACCGCACCGGCACCGTCTCCACCGGACAGGTCGAGATCCTGCGCGACGTGCAGAGCGAGGTGCGCGGCCGCGACGTGCTCCTCGTGGACGACATCCTCGAATCCGGCCGCACGGTGGTCTTCGCCAAGGACCTGCTGATGGCGCGCGGCGCCAAGCGGGTACTGACGGCGGTGCTGCTGGAGAAGCCCGGCAAGCGCGCGGTCTCCATCGACGCCGAGTTCGTCGGCTTCACCTGCCCCGACGTGTTCGTCGTCGGCTATGGGATGGACGCGGCCCACGCCTACCGCCAGCTGCCCTTCGTCGGTGTGGTAGACTACGGAAACACCGATCCCGATTTGTTCGGTGGCACCTGAGATCGCGACATTTTGGCGTTTTGCTGCGTTGCGAAGCAGCTTTTGCGCGCCCTCTGTCTTGACAGGGAAAGGGTTCCTCCCGCGTTCTAACGGCGGGAACAGCCTTACCTCCTTGTCGCAGCGGGACGAATCCGGTTCATCATGGCGCGCATCCTTCTGGTGGATGACGAAGAGACGGTCCGCGGCTTCCTGAAGCGGGGGCTGGAGATCGACGGCCATGCCGTCGTGACCGCCACCGACGGCAGCGACGGGCTCGACCGCCTGAACGAGGCCGGCGGCGCCTTCGACCTGATGCTCACCGACATCCGCATGCCGCTGATGGACGGGATCGCCCTGGCCCTGGCCGCCAAGCGCGACTTCCCCGACCTCACCATCCTCCTGATGACCGGCTTCGCCGACCAGCGTGAGCGCGCCCGTGGCCTCGATGCCATCGTCACCGACGTGCTGACGAAGCCCTTCTCCCTCGCCGACCTGCGCTCCACCGTGCGCCGGGCGCTCGCGGCCTGAGAACGTCGCCTTAACCACGCTGCTTAGTCCCGCCTTCACGCGGGGATGACAACTTGTGCGTGCGAATCGCCGAGGGTCAGGGCATGCGCGGGTACGAGCGCGACGAGGATGCGGAGTGGGAGTGGGACGAGCGCCCGCGCCGTCGTCCGCGCCGCCGGAAGAGCGGCGTCGGGCGGGTCTTCACCCTGGTGAAGCTCGCCCTGTTCCTCATGCCCCTCGGTCTGTTCCTGTTCGGCAGCTATTTCGCCGATTGCCAGGCGCGCCCGTCCTTCGCGGATTGGACCTCGATGATCGGCGCCAGCGCCTGCGCGCGGCACACCATGATCGGCAACGCCACCACCGCCCAGGACGGCTTCGCGGCGCTGCGGCGGATCATCGACTGACCGGATCGGACCATGTCGGGACCTCTCTCCTCCGAATCGGACAAGATCGACGAGGCCCGCTTCCGCGCCCGCATGGCGCGGGTGAGCGAGGGCGGCGGCTATCCCGCCCGTCGCCGCCCGCGGGAGGACGAGGAGGAAGAGGCGACCGGTCGTTTTCGGCTGGGCTGGTTCGGCTGGCTCCTCGTCGACAGCCTCGTGGTGATCGGCACCGTCGCCGCCGTGGTGGCGTGGCCCCCGGTCGATGCCTGCCGCACGCAGGGCCGGACAATTGGCTTCATGACCGGCGACACGGTGGAGAAGTGCATCCGCCGGGGCATCGGCGAGCGGCTGACCAATGCCGACCAGCGCATCAAGATGATCCTGCGCGGCTCGGGGCACTGAGCGGTTTCGGGACGATCAGGATTGGCCGCTCCACAGTCTTTGCGAGCGTATCGAAGCAATCCAGGGCGGCGGGACCTGACCGGATGTGGCGGATCCCTGGATTGCTTCGCTTCGCTCGCAAAGACGAAGCGGGTCTTTCGGCAACCTGGCGAGTCCCCGCCCCTACCCCTCGAACGACAGGCAGGCCCGCGTGCCCTTCGGGGCCGGGGCGTAGACCAGGGCGCTGCGCAGGTTCGTCGCCATCGCCTTGACGATGCGCGAGCCGAGGCCGGTGCCGCGCGGCTTGCCCTCGCCGGTCCAGCCGACGCCGTCATCCTCCACCGCCAGTTCGAGCCGGTCGGCGATGCGCCGCAGGGCGACGCGGATCTCGCCCGGCTCCTCCGGCGGGTAGGCGTACTTGTAGGCGTTGGTGACGAGTTCGGTGACGACGACACCCACCGAGACCGCCTTGTCGGTGGCGAGCCGCACGGAATCGGCGCTGAGGCGGATGGCATGGTCGCGGCCGGCGGCCTTCATCGCCGCCTGCAACTCCTCCACGAGGCTGCCGAGATAGGCGTCGAGTTCCACCGCCTCCACGTCCTCGGAGGTGTAGAGCCGGCGATGGATGCCCGCGATGGCCGAGATGCGCGCCTGCATCTCCTCCAGGGCGGCCTTGGCGGCGGGGTCGGCGACGGCGGTGGTCTGCATCCGCGCCAGCGCCGCGACGAGGGCCAGCGAATTCGCCACGCGGTGGTTCACCTCGCGCAGGAGGAGTTCGGCCCGGTCGCGGGCGGCGCGCACCTCGGCCTCGGCCCGTTCCTTGTCCCGGCGCATCGCCTCGGCGCCGAGCGCCGTGGCGACAGCCTCCCCGAGCAATTCGCGGAACTGGCCCTGGAGGTCCTTCCACACGTAATCGGCGGCCCCCGCCTTCAGGGCGGCGACGGCGACGCGGCTGTCCTCCGAGCCTGTGACGTAGACCACGGGGGGCGCGTCCGGCAGGGCGCGGATCTCGGGCAGGAGATCGAGCCCGGTCTGGCCGGGCATGTGATGGTCCAGGGCGACGAGGTCGATGCCCCCCTGCCGCAGGCGGGCGAGGCCCGCCTCGCCGTCGGCGGCGTGCTCCACCGCGTAGCCGCGCGCGGCGAGGCTGCGCTGCACGAGGCGCGCGAGGCCCGCATCGTCGTCGATGTAGAGGATGCGGGTGGCGGGCTGGGCCGGGCCGCCTGGACCTGTCGTCATGGGGTCTCTGGGATCTGCATGACGGAGAAGAACAGGCCGAGCTGGCGGATGGCGTTGGCGAAGCCTTCGTAGTTCACCGGCTTCGTCACGTAGACGTTGGCGCCGAGATCGTAGCAGCGCTGGATCTCGCGGGCGTCGTCGGTGGTCGTCAGCACGATCACGGGCGAGCGCCGCGTGTGCGCGTTGGCCTTCACCTTTTCCAGGATGTCGATGCCGGTCATGTCCGGCAGGTTGAGGTCGAGGAGGATCAGCAGGTGGCGCCGCCGGCTCACCTCGCCCGAGCCGTCCGGCCCGAACAGGTAGGCGAGCGCCGAGGTGCCGTCGCGGAACGGCACGATCTCGTTGTTCACCCCCGCCCGGCGGATGTTCCGCTCGATGAGGCGGGCGTGACCCTCGTCGTCCTCGATCATCACGATGCAGACGGGATGCATGTCCGGCTCTCGATTCATTCGGCGGCCATCGACAGGGGCGCCGCCACCCCGCGCTCCATAGACGCGCCGCGCGGCAGCGTCACCGTGAAGGTGGAGCCCCGGCCCGGCTCGGAGTCGAGATCGATGCGCCCGCCCAGCGCCCGCACCAGCGCCTTGACGTGGGCGAGGCCGATCCCCTCCCCCGGCCGGTCCTGCGTGCCGGAGCGGCGGAACAGCTCGAAGACCCGGTCATGGTCGGTGCGGGCGATGCCCCGCCCGTTGTCGGCCACGGCGAATCGCACCCGCTCGGTGCCGAGGGGCTGCGCCGTGACGGTGATGCGGCCGGGGCGCGCGGGGTCGAGATATTTGAGGGCGTTGTCGAGGAGGTTGCCGAAGATCTGATCGACAGCGAGCCGGTCCGCGACGATCACCGGCATGCCGGGGGCGACGATGATCTCCGCGTTCTGCGAGCCGGCCTGATGCTGGATCGTGTCCGCGAGGCGCTCGATCACCGCCGACATGTCGAGGGGCTCCGGCTCGAACCGGCGGCGCCCCTCGCGGGAGAGCTTCAGGATCGCCGCGATCAGCCGCTCCATCCGCGTGACGGCGGCGCCGATGAAGCCGAGCGCCTCGCCGAGGTCGGAATCGATCCGCTCGGCGTCCGGGTGGCCGGCGAGGATCGTCCGGAGTTCGGTGCGCGTCTCGG
Organism: Methylobacterium sp. Gmos3; assembly: GCF_056430985.1. Lineage (NCBI taxonomy): Bacteria > Pseudomonadati > Pseudomonadota > Alphaproteobacteria > Hyphomicrobiales > Methylobacteriaceae > Methylobacterium > Methylobacterium sp. Gmos3. The sequence continues at coordinate 338,068 of NZ_JBWJYL010000006.1, read as the reverse complement.
CCAGCTCGCTCGTGAAGCCCATGATGTTGACGAGCGGCGACCGCAGGTCGTGGCTGACGATGTAGGCGTAGCGCTGGATCTCCTCGTTCGATTCGCGCAGCTCCGCCTCGGCCTCGCGCTGGGCGGTGATGTCGGTATGGACGCCGACCCATTCGCGGATCGCGCCATCGCGGTTCAGCACCGGCACGGCGCGGATCGCGTAATGGCGGTAGCCGCCGTCCTTCGCCCGCACCCGGTGCTCGAACACGAAGGTCTTGCGGGCGGCGACAGTCTCGTTCCAGGCGGCGACGCTGGGGGCCGCGTCGTCCGGGTGGACGGCGTTGGCCCAGCCGAAGCCGCTGTATTCCTCCGGCGTCTGGCCGGTGATGGCGGCCCAGCCCGGCTGCGGCCCCACCATCCGGCCCTGCGCGTCGTTGGTCCAGAGGACGCCCCGCACCGCCGCGATGGCCGCGCGGAACCGCGCCTCGCTGGCGGCGAGTTCGCCCTGGATGCGGTGCTGGTCCACGGCGATGGCGAGCATCCCGACGAACAGGATCAGGAAGGTCGCCCCGGCCACGGCGAAGGCCAGCGCCTGGGGCGCGGCGGCGAGGCCGTGCACGGCCGGATGGGCGCCGTGATCCCCGGAGAAGGTCGCGGCCGCCATGCCGGTGTAGTGCATGCCGGCGACGGCAAGCCCCATGACGACGGCGGCGATGACCTTCTCGCTCACGCTGTTGTGGCGGAAGGCGAGCCAGAGGGCGACGGTGGAGGCGAGGATCGCGATGGCGATCGAGGCGACAACGAGCGCCGGATCGTAGGCGACGTGGCCGGGCATCCGCATCGCCGCCATGCCGGTGTAGTGCATCAGCGCGATGCCGAGCCCCATCAGCGGCCCGGCGACCAGCACGGTGCGGGGGCCGGCGCCCCTGCGCCCGGCGAAGGCGAAGGCCACACCGGTCACGCCCACCGCGATGAGGAAGGACAGGACCGTCAGCCCGAGGTCGTAGGCCGTCGGCATGCCCATCTCGAAGGCGAGCATGCCGATGAAGTGCATCGACCAGATGCCGCCGCCCATCGTGACGGCGGCGCCGGCGATCCAGAGCCCCCGTGAGCCGGAGCGGACGGTGCCGTCCGCGACGCCGCGTGCCCGCGCCCCGAGATCGAGGGCCGTGTAGGCGGCAAACATCGCGATCGCCACCGACAGGGCCACGAGGGCGGGGTTGAAGCCGGGGGTAGGCATCGGGGTCTCGGACGACGGCAGGAACTCGCGCGGGCCGTTCTCTCACCGCGACAACCTGTCGTGGTATAAAGAACTTTCGAGCGAATTCGCGGCAGGACGACACATCCACCGTGGGTATGTCATCCGAGACCGTCGCATGGTTATTGAGGGTGGAACACCACCTTCACACAACCATCCTGCTTGTCGCGGAATGCCTTGTAGAGGTCCGGTCCGTCCGCGAGGTCCGTGGAGCGGTGGGTGATGAGCGACGACGTGTCGATCTTACCCTCCTCGATCAGCTTCAGCAGCGGTTCGAGGTAGCGCTTTACGTGGGTCTGGCCGCTTTTCATGGTCAGGCCCTTCTGGACGATGGAGCCCATGTTGATCGGCACCGGCCCGCCATAGACGCCGGGCACCGAGACGATCCCGCAGGGCCGCACCGCCTTGATCGCATCCGCCAGCGCCAGGGGCCGCTCGGTGGTGGTGAGCTTCTCCTGTACGGCGGTGATGAAGCCGGAGAGGCCGTGGCCGCCGCTGGCTTCCATGCCGACGCAGTCGATCACCGCATCCGGGCCCTGGCCCTTGGTGATCTCCTTGATGCGCTCGAACACGTCCTCGTTCGCGAAGTCGATGATGTCGGTGGCGCCGGCCTTCCTGGCGAGCGCGATGCGCTCCGGCACCGTCTCGATGACGATGATCCGCTCGGCGCCCATGATCCTGGCCGACTGGATGGCGAAGAAGCCCACCGGGCCCGCGCCCCAGATGGCGATGGTCTCGCCGCCCTGGATCTCGCAATGCTCCGCGCCCTGCCAGCCGGTGGGCAGGATGTCCGTGAGGAACAGGGCGGCCTCGTCGTCCATGCCGTCCGGCACCTTCATCGGCGCCACGTCGGCCATCGGCACGCGGACGTATTCGGCCTGGCCGCCGGCATAGCCGCCGGTGAGGTGCGAATACCCGAACAGGCCGGCGGTGGTGTAGCCGAACTGGGCGGCGGCCATCTGCGCGTTGCGGTTCGACCGCTCGCAGACCGACCAGTTGCCGAGCTTGCACTGGCGGCACTCGCCGCAATTGATGTTGAAGGGCACGACGATGCGGTCGCCCTTGCGGAACTTGGAATGGCCGCTGCCGGTCTCGACCACCTCGCCCATGAACTCGTGGCCGAGGATGTCGCCCGATTCCATCGTGGGCATCAGCCCGTCCATCAGGTGGAGGTCCGAGCCGCAGATGGCGCAGGACGAGACCTTGATGATGACGTCGCGCGGATCCTCGATCCTCGGGTCGGGAACGGTGTCGCAGCGGATATCGCCCTTACCGTGCCAGCAGAGTGCCTTCATGGTCGTGGTGTCCTCGCGCGGGGCTGGCCTGAAACGGGCCCGTCTCCCGAACAAGCAGGGGCGGCCACGGCCAAGTTCCTGATGAGAAGTTCCTGCAGGACGCGGGAGGACCCTGGCCCCACCATGCTGCGCTGGCTAATCAAAAACGGATGGCGGCGGAGGGGGGCGAGTCGACCAATTGGTGGTTGTCTCGATGCACAAGCCGTCGTCTTCTCATTGCCGCCCGGCGCGAAAAGCCCTGGCGTTATTTAGCCGACATGCCAAGGATCGGGGATGCCCTCCCGCCCGCGCGAACGCTACACCACCTTCCTCGTCGCCCTCGGCAAGGCGCGGGCTTCCGGCATGCCCGTCTACGCGGTGCGGACGGGCAGCGCCGCCGAGGCCCTCGCCGCCGTGGCCGCCGAGGCGGGCAAGGGCGAGGAGGCGGTGATCGTCGGCAGCCTCTCGACCCGCACCGCCAAGACCCTCGCCCTCAAGCCGGGCGAGACGCGGCGCGTCTGACGCTTCAGCCGATTCGCAGGACGGTACGCGGCCCGAGCCGGCGCAGCAGCCGCAGGAGATCGGCCTTGGCGAGGGCGACGCAGCCCTCGGTGGGGCGATAGCCCTCGCGGGCGACGTGCATGAAGATCGCCGAGCCCTTCCCCGGGCGGATCGGGGCGCGGTTGTAGTCGATGTCGAGCACCACGTCGTAGAGCCCGTCCTCTCGCCACATTGCCTCGGCGCTGACGCCTGGGGCCGGCAGGCGGATCGGCCTGTTGTAGCGGCGGTCCCGGCGATCGTCGCACCAGCCGTCGTCGGGGCGGATCGGGCGCAGGGGCAGCGCGGTGCGCGGCCGGATTCCCTGGTGGTCGGGCCGGTAGGCGCCGCCGCGCAGGCGGAACCGGCCCCGCGGCGAGCCGCCGTCGCCCTCGCGCTTGCGCCCGACGATGCCGCAGGCCCCCAGTGCGCAGGGGATCACCGAGGCGCCGACGAGGAGGTGCCCCTTGCGCCGATCACCCACGGTGGGGCGCACGCGAATCTCCGCGAGAGTGGTTCTCACCACGAAAACTTGCCTCCGGCTGTGCAACTTCGCTGAGAAACCCGAATGCGAATTGCGCGCAAGCCTGTTTCCGGTCACAAAGCTCATCCTTTGCAAGTCCGCTTCATCCGGACCGACGATATCCCGGTGTACAAGGACGGCTTGGACAGTCGGCCCGCGCACCTTCCTTCATCACGGGGATTTCGCACGCCGGCGCTTTTACGCTAGGGCTTCGTGACGATGTCGAATGCCTACCGTTTGCTGATCTGTGACGACGACGAGATCCTGCGCGACACGCTGATCGAGCAGCTCGCCTTGTCCGAGGAATTTCATGTCGTGGGCGAAGCCTGCGGCGCCGATGCCATGCGCCGGGTCGCGGACGAGCGCATCGACCTCGCCGTGATGGATGTCGGCCTGCCCGACATGGACGGCCGCGAGGCCGTGCGCCGGATGCGGCAGGCGGGCTTCCGTAGCCCGGTCATCATGCTGACCGCGCAGGATTCCGAGGCCGACCACGTCGAGGGGCTGGAGGCGGGGGCGAACGACTACGTCACCAAGCCGTTCAAGTTCGGCATCCTGCTGGCGCGGATCCGCGCCCACCTGCGCAGCCACGAGGCGTCCGAGGACGCGGTGTTCCAGATCGGCCCCTACACGTTCCGGCCGAGCGCCAAGCTGCTGATCGGCGAGCGGGGCTCCAAGCTCAAGCTCACCGAGAAGGAGACCGCGATCCTGCGCTTCCTCTACCGGGCGGGCCGGGCGGTGGTGAACCGCGACACGCTGCTCGCCGAGGTGTGGGGCTACAACGCCCACGTCACCACCCACACCCTGGAAACGCACATCTACCGCCTGCGCCAGAAGATCGAGCCGAACCCGGCGGTGGCGGCGATCCTCGTGACCGAGGGTGGTGGTTACAAGCTCCTTCCCTGATTTATTAGGCTTTTTCGGATAGGCCAGTCTGCCGGGGATGCCGGAAGCGGAGCGGCAGGGCAGCGTGGGGCTCGACGACGACATCGCGATCCTCGCGGCGGCGCCCGTGTTCGGTTTTCTGGACCGGGATGCCCTGCGCCTCCTCAGCTTCGCCGCCGAGCGCCGGGAACTGCGCGACGGCGACCGCCTGTTCGCCCGGGCCGAGCCGGCCGATGGCGGCTTCGTGGTGATGTCCGGCACCATCCGCCTGGAGCGCAGGAACGCCGCGCCGGTGAGGGCGTCCCGTTCGGCGCTGATCGGCCACCTCGCCCTGTTCGTGCGCGGCGAGCGCCCCTGCGACGCGATCGCGGAAGGACCCTGCGAACTCGTCCGCATCACCCCCACCCTGATGCGCCGCGTGCTGGAGGAATTCCCCGGCGCGGCGCGGGCGATCCACGACGCCATGGCCCTCGACCTCGTGACCTTCACCGACGACCTCGAACGCGTCCGCGCCCGATTCGGCGGGGTGTGAGCGACGAGGCCCGACCGGCTGTCCGGCCCCCGTCGACAGCCCCCGCGGGCGCCTGTAAGCACGGTCTTCCATTCTCGAAAAAGACCGCTGCACCCATGTCCCACGCCGACCTTGCCCGGACCATCGAGACCGCCTGGGAGGAGCGCGCCGGCATCTCGTCCGCCACCACGGGCGCTGTGCGGGAGGCCGTGGACGAGGCCCTGAACCTCCTCGATTCGGGCCGGGCCCGCGTCGCCGAGAAGTCGGGCGAGACCTGGCAGGTCAACCAGTGGCTGAAGAAGGCGGTGCTGCTCTCCTTCCGCCTCAACGACATGACGGCGATTCCCGGCGGCCCCGGCGGCGCCCATTGGTGGGACAAGGTGCCCTCCAAGTTCGAGGGCTGGGACGCCGCCCGCTTCCAGCAGGCGGGCTTCCGCGCGGTGCCGGGCTGCGTCGTGCGCCGGGGCTCCTTCGTGGCGCCGAACGCCATCCTGATGCCGAGCTTCGTGAACCTCGGCGCCTATGTCGGCGAGGGCACCATGGTCGACACCTGGGTGACGGTCGGCTCCTGCGCCCAGATCGGCAAGAACGTCCACCTCTCGGGCGGCGTCGGCATCGGCGGCGTGCTGGAGCCGCTGCAGGCGAACCCGGTGATCATCGAGGACGATTGCTTCATCGGCGCCCGTTCCGAGGTGGTGGAAGGCGTGATCGTCGGCCAGGGCTCGGTGTTGTCCATGGGCGTCTATCTCGGCGCCTCGACCAAGATCGTGGACCGCGCCACCGGCGAAGTGACCTACGGTTACGTGCCGCCCTATTCGGTGGTGGTTTCGGGCTCGCTGCCCGGCAAGGCCCTGCCGGATGGCTCCCCCGGCCCGAGCCTCTACTGCGCCGTCATCGTGAAGCGCGTCGATGCGGGCACCCGCGCCAAGACCGCGATCAACGACCTCCTGCGCACCTGAGGCGCGGATCCATGGAGACCGGTGGCACCTTCGACCTGACGCTCGGGGGCAAGCGGCTCTCCGTGCCCTACGACCTCTACGGCCATGGGCCGGGCGCGCTTATTTTGCCGGCTCTCTCGACCATCTCGTCCCGGCGGGAGGCGGCCGGGTTGGCCCGTGAGCTCGCCTGGGACCATCATTGCCTCGTGCCGGATTGGCCGGGTTTCGGCGCGCAGCCGCGCCAGCGCCTGAAGCTGGAGCCCGCCACCTACCATGCCTTCCTCGATGCCCTGCTGAAGGCCGCCCCCGGCCCCTATGCGCTGGGCGTCGCCGCCGGCCATGCGGCGGGCTACCTCGTGGCGGCGGCACGGCGGCACCCGAACGCCTTCGGCCGCCTCGTCCTCGTGGCGCCGACCTGGCGCGGTCCCTTGCCGACGGCGATGCCCGACAAGGCCGCGTGGTTCCCCCGCATCCGCGCCGCCGTCGAGGCGCCGCTGATCGGCGAGGCGCTCTACCGCATCAACATCAGCCCGCCGATCATCGGCCGGATGATGCGCGCCCATGTCTACGGCGACCGGGAAACGGTGACGCCGGATCTCGTGCGCGCGAAGCACGCCATCACCCGCCAGCGCAACGGCCGCTTCGGCACGGCGGCCTTCGTGACCGGCGGGCTCGATCCCGTGGCGAGCCGCGAGGCGTTCCTGGCCCTGTTCGGGCCGGACCTGCCGCCGGTGCTCGTGCTACGCCCGGAGGGGGCGCCGCGCCGCTCCGGCGCCGAAATGGATGCCCTTGCGGAGAGCGGTCTCGTCACCGCCACGCGCGTGCCGGGGGCGCTCAGCGCGCACGAGGAACACCCGGCCGCGATCGCCGCCGCGATTCGCGCTGCCTGACACCGGGCGGCCTGGACTCGGGGACTTACCGAAGGCAGGGATGGTCACGCCGCCGCGATCCGTCTGCCTCGTGTGACGCCCACCCGATGCCGGTCGCCAAGCGAGGATACGAGATGCGCCGCCTTTCGCTCACGACGGCCCTGTCGCTCGCCGCGTTCTTCACCGTCTCACCCTCGTTCGCCGCCCCCGATCAGGGGGCGCCACCGACATCCGCCCCTTCCCTGCAGGCGGACCCGCTGAAGCCCGGCAAGCCGGCGGTGAAGCCGTATCTCGCCGAGGGCGCCCTGCCGGACCCGCTGAAGATCCTGCCGCCGCCGCCCGCCCATCACTCGCCCCTCGACAATGCCGACCATGCGGCCTTCACCAACACCCGCGCCCTGAAGGGGTCCGCCCGGTGGAACCTCGCCGCCAACGATGTGGCCGAGGGCGCGGCGGCGGTGCTGGAGAACTTCGCCTGCGTGCTCGGCGTGCGCATCGACCAGGGGCAGGTGCCCGCCACCCTCAACCTGCTGGAACGGGCGCGGCTCGACCTCGCCCACATGACGCGCATCCCCAAGGTCCATTACCGCCGGCTGCGCCCCTTCGTCGGCAACGAATCGCCGATCTGCGTGCAGCGGACCCAGGCGCTGGCCGACAGCTTCAGCTATCCCTCCGGCCATGCCACGCAGGGCTGGGCCTATGCCCTCATCATGGCCGCCCTCGTCCCTGAGAAATCCACCGCCATCCTCGCGCGCGGCCGGGCCTATGGCGAGAGCCGCGTGGTCTGCGGCGTCCATTGGTTGAGCGACGTCGCGGCGGGGCGCACCAACGGCTCCTCCACCTTCGCCGCGCTGATGGGCGATGCCGGCTTCCGGGCCGACCTCGACAAGGCCCGCGCCGAGATGCGCGCCGCGCTCACCCAGGGCGGCGCCGCGCCGGACGCAGCCCTCTGCGCCCGGGAGGCCGAGGCCCTCCGCGAGCCGCCCTTCGAGTTTTGAATTGGAATGGCTTCAGATTTGAAGCGTTTTAACTGTGTGATTTACAACACGTTTTCGGCTTGATCGCGGGCTCGTGATCGGGGAAGTCGAAGGCGGGGGCCGGATCCTGGCACCCGTCGGAGACGTGCCATGACCGATCGTTCCCTCCGCTCCGGCGTGCTTCTTCCTTCCGTGCTTCTGGCTGCCACGGCCTTCGGAGCCCCGGCGCGGGCGCAGGAGGGGCAGGTGCAGCTCGACGAGCTCTCAGTGGAGGCGGTGCGGGCGCCGCAGGGCAACGTCGCCACCTCGCAGGACAGCGCGGCGACCAGCGGCGGCGGCGGCGGCCCCTCCGGCGTCACCGGCTACGTCGCCCGGGTGAGCCCGACCGTGACGAAGACCAACACGCCGCTGATCGAGACGCCGCAATCGGTCTCGGTGGTCACGCGGGAGCAATTGAACGACCGCAACATCCAGACCTTCGATCAGGCGCTGGCCTACGTGCCGGGGGCGACGATCAACGCCTCCGGCTTCGATCCCCGCTTCGATGAGATCTTCATCCGCGGCTTTCCGGCGCTCGCCAACAGCACGTACCGGGACGGTCTTCGCCAGATCGGCAGCGGCTTCATCTTCCCCCGCATCGAGCCCTACGGGCTGGAGGCGATCACCGTTCTGCGCGGCCCCGCCTCGGGCCTCTACGGGCAGGGCTCACCGGCCGGGATCATCGACGCGACCACGAAGCGGCCCGTCTTCGCGCCGTTCGGCGAGGTCTGGCTTCAGGGCGGCAGCTTCGACCGGGCGCAGGGCAATTTCGACCTGGGCGGACCCGTCCAGGGTTCGGACGGCACGATGGCGTGGCGCCTGACCGGCGTCCGCCGTGAGGCCGGAACCTTCATCGGGCGCGGGACGATGGACGACCAGCTCTACATCGCGCCGGCCTTCACCTGGAAACCCTCGGCGGACACCACCCTGACCTTCCTCGGCGAGTATCAGGAGCGCAAGACGCCGGCCTCGGTCTATTTCTACAACGATCCCGGCTTCGTGGTGACCCGCTTCTTCGGCGGCGATCCGGCCTTCCAGGGCCTCGACCAGACCCAATACCGGATCGGCTACGCCTTCGAGCACCGGTTCTCGGACGATCTCATCTTCCGCCAGAACTTCCGCCACTACGGCATCTTCCTGAGCGCGAAATACACGCAGATCGACTCCCTCGACGACACCCGCACCTTCGGCAACCGCTCCACGGGCTATCTGCGGGAGGGGCTCGTGCAGCAGACCCTCGACAACCAGATTGAGACCCGGTTCCGCACCGGACCCGTCGCCCACACCCTGCTCGCCGGGCTGGATTACGCCCATTACGGCTTCAGCTACCGCCTGGGCTTCGGCGAGGCGCCGCCGATCAACCTCGTGACCCGCAATTACGGCACGCAGTTCGTCCCGACGCCGGCACTCGGTTCGGCGACCCGGCAGAACCAGGATCAGGTCGGCGTCTATCTGCAGGATCAGGCGAAGTTCGGCGACTTCGTGCTCACCCTCACCGGCCGGCACGATTGGGTGTTCCAGGACGACCGGGCGACCCCCGACAGTACCCTCACCCGGCAGAACGACAGCGCCTTCACCGGCCGGGTCGGGCTCAACTACCTGCTGGCGCCGGGCCTCGTGCCCTATGCGAGCTACGCCACCACCTTCGTGCCTCAGGTCGGCGTGAGCGCCACCGGAACCCCGTTCCGGCCCTCCACGGGCGACCAGATCGAGGCCGGCGTCAAATATCTGATCCCCGGCACCAACATCCAGACGGCCTTCGCCGGCTTCGACATCGTGCAATCGAGCATCCTGCGGCCGGATCCCACCAATATCGCCTTCCAGGCCGCCACGGGCGCCGTCCGCTCGAAGGGGTTCGAGGCCGAGGCGACGGCGAACCTCGCCCCCGGCACCAACCTGACCATCGCCTACAGCTACTTCGATTTCCGCTATGTGCGGCAGACGTCGTACAGCGGCCAATCCCTCGACGGGAACCAGGTTTCCGGCATTCCGGGCCACACCTATACGTCGTTCCTGACCTACGCCTTCCCACCGAGCTCGCCCCTGCGCGGGCTAACCCTCGGCGGCGGCGTGCGCTTCATCGGCCCGAGCTACGCCGACGACGAGAACACGGTTCGCAACACCGCCAAGACCCTCTACGATGCCCTGATCGCCTACGATTTCGCGGCGATCGACCCGAAGTTCCAGGGGCTGCGGGCGCAGGTCAACGCCACCAACGTCTTCGACCGGACCTACACCACCTGCCAGAGCGGCTACTGTTATCGCGGCACCCCCGCCACGGTGATCGGCAGCCTGATCTACCGGTGGTGAGTTATCCCCGAAACACGACGACCATCCTCTCGCCGTAGAGGAATCGTAAGGCCCTGCCCCGAGAGTCGTGGCGCGGACCCCCCAGTCCGCGCTAGAACCGGAGCGGAACGGGGCGGACAGCGTGATGCGGCTTGACGTGGGATCGGTGGTGGTGCGGGCCGGGCGGCTCGGCCTTGTGGCGGCCATGAGCCTCAGCCTCTCGGCCTGTTTCCGCCCTCTCTACGGGCCGACGGCCTCGGGCGAGTCGATCCAGGCGCTGCTGGCCTCCGTACAGGTTGATGAGATCGTGATGGCCCAGGGCCAGGAACGGCTCGGCCATTACCTGCGCAGCGAATTGGTGTTCGACCTCGACGGCTCGGGCCAGCCGGTGAAGAAGCAGTACCGCCTGAAACTCTCGGGCTCGGAGACGGTGCAGACGCCCATCGTTTCCTCCACCACCGGCCGCGCCGAGGCCGGCACGGTGATCGGCAACATCCGCTACAGCCTGGAAGACCTTAGCGGCACCAAGGTGATCGCGGAGGGCGTCGCCACCTCGACGGCGACCTACGACCGCTCGGTCCAGCGCTTCGCGAGCCAGCGCGCTGCCCGGGACGCGGAGATCCGCCTCGCCGATACCCTGGCCGACCAGATCAAGACCCGGATCGCCTCGGTGCTGGCGGCCAAGCCGTGAGCGCACGGTGACGGCTGTCCGGCCGGGGGATGTCGAGGATCTGATCCGGCGGGGTCCCGACCCGCGCATCCCGGTCATCCTCGTCTACGGCCCCGATACCGGCCTCGTCACCGAACGGGCCAAGGCGCTGGCCGAATCGTTCCTGCCCGACGCCACGGATCCCTTCGCCCTGGTGCGGATCGACGGTGATACCCTCGCCTCCGATCCCGGCCGGCTCTGCGACGAGGCGGGCACGGTCGGCCTGTTCGGCGGCAAGCGCGCGATCTGGGTGCGGCCGAGCAGCCGCAACATCGCCCCCGCCGTCGAGGCAGTGCTCTCCATCCCCGTCACCGACACGCGGATCGTGGTGGAGGCGGGCGATCTCGCCAAGGGCAACCCCGTCCGCGCCCTCTGCGAGAAGTCGCAGCGGGCGCTCGCCATCGCCTGCTACCCGGATGACGAGCGGGCGCTCGGCGACCTCATCGACCGGACCCTGCGGGGGCATGACCTGCGCATCGAGCGCGAGGCGCGGGAGGTGCTGGTGCGCAGCCTCGGCGGCGACCGCCGGGCGAGCCTGATGGAGATCGAGAAGCTCGCCGTCTACGCGGCGGGCAAGGGCAGCGTCACCCTGGAGGACGTGGAGGCGGTGGTGAGCGATGTCGCCGCCAGTGTCCTCAACACCCTGGTGGATGCCGCCTTCGACGGGCGAATCGACGTGGTGGAGCGTGATTCCCGGCGCTTCCGGCAGGAGGGATTGGACCCGGCGCAGGTGCTCGGCTCGGCCCTGCGCCATGCCACGACGATGCTCGCCCTGCGGCTCGACAACCCCGAGAAGTCGCCGAGCGCCATGGTCGCCGCGTGGCGCGGCCTGCATTTCAAGCGCAGGGCGAGCATCGAGCGGCAGCTCGGCCTGTGGGGTCCTGCCCGCCTGCGGCAGGCCATCGACATCCTCGCGCAGGCGGTGCTGGCCAGCCGCCGGGCCGACCCGACGCTGGCCGAGGCCATCGCCTCGACGGCCCTGCTCCGCATTGCGGAAGCTGGCCGCCGCCGCTGAGGCGCGTCAGTCCTCCGCCGGGACCTTCAGCCGGTCGAGCAGGCTCCGCAACTCGTCGCGGCTGGCGTAGCGCAGGCGAATCTCGCCCGTCTCCTCGTCCTTCGGCTTGTAGCTGACGGCGACGCCGAGCGCCTTGTGCAGGCGAAGCTCAAGCGAACGCACCGGTGCCGGGCGCTCGGCGGCGAGACGCGGACGGCCGGGACGGGGCGTCTCCGAAGGCTCGGCCTCCGCAGCCGCCAGGGCCTCGACCTCGCGCACGGACAGGCCCTCGGCCACGATCCGCCGGGCGACGCCCTCGGGATCGCGCAGCGCAAGGAGCGCGCGGGCATGGCCGGCGGTGATCTCGCCCGCGCTCAGCCGGTCCTGCACCGGCTGGGGCAGGTTGAGGAGGCGCAGCGTGTTGGCGAGATGGCTGCGGCTCTTGCCGAGGATCTCGGCCAATTCGCGCTGCGTGTAGGAGAAGTCGCGCATCAGGCGCTCGTAGCCCGAGGCTTCCTCGATCGGGTTGAGATCCGCCCGCTGGACGTTCTCGAGGATCGCGAATTCCAGCGAGGCGCGGTCGTCGATCTCGACGACGACCACCGGTACCTCATCGAGCCCGGCCCGCTGCGCCGCGCGCCAGCGCCGCTCGCCGGCCACGATCTCAAAGGCGCCCGGCACGTCGGCCAGGGGCCGCACGACGATGGGCTGGATGAGGCCCCGCGCCTTGATGGAGCCGGCGAGCTCGGACAATTCCTCCTCGCCGAAATGGCGGCGGGGGTTGCGCGGGTTCGGGCGCAGGAACTCCACGGCGACCTTGCGCTGGCCCTCGTGCTTGGGCGGCGGCTGCGCCGGATCCCCGAAATCGCCGATCAGGGCCGCGAGCCCGCGCCCCAGCCGGGGCCTTGCGACCTCTTCAGCCATCGTCTCTCACCTGTCCTCGAAACTTACGCCGCCGCCGGTACGCGGCCTTCGCGCTGGATCACCTCGGAGGCGAGGCGCAGATAGGCTTGGCTGCCGGCGCATTTCAGATCGTACAGCAATGCCGGCTTGCCGTGCGAGGGCGCTTCCGACACACGCACGTTGCGGGGGATCATGGTCTCATAGACCTTGTCGCCCATGAAGCTGCGCACATCCGCCACGACCTGGGCCGAGAGGTTGTTGCGCGGATCGAACATCGTCAACACGATGCCCTGGATGGTGAGGCGCGGGTTCAGCGCGCCGCGCACCTGCTCGACGGTGCGCAGCAACTGGCTCAACCCTTCCAGGGCGAAGAACTCGCATTGCAGCGGCACCAGCACGGCATCGGCCGCCGCCAGGGCGTTGATGGTGAGCAGGTTCAGGGAGGGCGGGCAATCGATCAGCACGTAGCTGATGCGCTTCAGGCTCTCGGATTGCGCCATGCTCTTCAGCGCCTGGCGCAAGCGGTGCGCCCGGTCCTGCGATGTCGCCATCTCCATTTCGAGGCCGAGCAGGTCCATGGTCGACGGTGCGATGGACAGGCGCGGCACGGCCGTCGGGATGACGGTCTGTGCGAGGCTCGCCTCCCCGGCCATGAGGTCATAGGTCGAGATCCGGCGGCGGGCCTTCTCGATGCCGAGGCCGGTCGAGGCGTTGCCCTGGGGATCGAGATCGATCACCAGAACCTCCTCGCCGATGGCGGCGAGCGCGGTGCCCAGGTTGATGGCGGTGGTCGTCTTGCCGACGCCGCCCTTCTGGTTCGCCAGAGCGAGGATCCGCAGGGGCTTGGCCGGATGGCTCATGTCGGGTCGCTCGGAGGCGTCGACCGTCGTCGCGTCGCTCATCGTGGGCTCGTTTCGGTGAGGGCGGTGACCCGCACGATCCGGGCGTCGGCATCGGTCCGACTCGGCACGAGATCGTACGTAACTCTCCACCGGGTGGAGGCCTGGGTCAATTCCGCCTGCACATCCCGCCCCTTCGGAAACAGGCCGATGGTGCCGGATTTCAACAGAGGCGCGGACCAATCGAGCAGCTGATCGAGGGCGGCGAGCGCCCGCGCGCAGACGATCTCCGTCCCCACCGCGTCGCCGATCACCGCTTCGATCCGCCCGTTGCGGATCGTGGCCGGGGCGCCTGTCAGCCGAGCGGCCTCGGTGAGGAAGGCGCATTTGCGCGTGTTGCTCTCCACCAGCGTCACGCGGATGCCCCTCTCCTTCCCCGCAATCGCGAGGATCAGGCCCGGGATGCCGGCGCCGGAGCCGAGATCGATCCAGGTGCGGGCCTCCGGCGCGAGGGTGAGGAGTTGCAGCGCATCGGCGACGTGGCGGCTCCACACCTCGGACAGGGTCGACGGGCCGACGAGGTTCTTCACCGTCTGCCAGCGATGGAGCTGGGCGACGTAGGCATCAAGGGCCTGCGTTGTTTCACGTGAAACATCGTAGGTCTTCAGGACCTGTTCGCGGGCCGGGTCGTTCATGCCGGTTGCCGCACCGGGCGCTGGCCGCGCTTGGCGTGAGCCGCCAGGAGGGTAAGCGCCGCCGGGGTCACGCCCTCGATCCGCGCCGCCTGACCGAGTGTGCCGGGGCGCACGCTTTCGAGCTTCAGGCGCATCTCGTTCGACAGGCCGCTGATCCCGGCATAGTCGAGCCCATCCGGCAGACGCACCGCCTCGTCCCGGCGGAAAGCGGCGATGTCAGCGCTCTGGCGGTCGAGATAGACGGCATAGGTCGCATCCGTCCGCAGGCGGTCGGCGATGCGCGGCGGGACCTCGGCGAGGTCTGGCCAGACGGCGGCAAGGCGGGCCCAATCGATCTCCGGGTAGGAGAGAAGTTGGAAGGCGCTGCGGCGGATGCCGTCCTGGTTCAGGACGAGGCCGTGTGCGGCGGCCTGACTCGGCGTGAGGCTCAAGGCATCGAGCCGGGCACGGGCGGCGGCGAGGGCGGTGCGCGATCGGTCGAAATGCTCTGCGCGCTGTGAGCCGACGAGGCCGAGGGCGAGGCCGCGCGGGGTCAGCCGCTCGTCGGCATTGTCCACGCGCAGGCTCAGGCGATACTCGGAGCGCGAGGTGAACATGCGATAGGGCTCGCTCACCCCATGGGTGATGAGATCGTCGATCATCACGCCGAGATAGGATTCGGCCCGGTCGAAGGTCGCGAGCGGCTGGTTGCCGGCACAGCGCGCGGCGTTGAGGCCGGCGACAAGCCCCTGCCCCGCCGCTTCCTCGTAGCCTGTCGTGCCGTTGATCTGCCCGGCCAGGAACAGGCCGGGCTGGCGCTTCACCTGCAACCCGGCATCGAGTTCGCGCGGATCGACGTAATCGTATTCGATGGCGTAGCCCGGCCGCAGGATCTCGGCCCGCTCCAGGCCGGGGATCGCCTGGACGATGGCCCGCTGCACTTCTTCCGGCAGGGCGGTGGAGATGCCGTTCGGGTACACGACCGGATCGTCCAGGCCCTCGGGTTCGAGGAAGATCTGGTGCCCTTCCCGGTCGCCGAACCGGACGACCTTGTCTTCGATGGACGGGCAGTAGCGCGGCCCCCGGCTGGCGATGCCGCCGGAATACATCGGTGAGCGATGCAGGTTCGCGCGGATGATGTCGTGGACGGCCTGCGTGGTCCGAGTGATGCCGCAGGCGATCTGCGGGGTGGTGATGCGCTCGGTGAGGGTCGAGAAGGGGACGGGATCTTCGTCCGCCTCCTGCATCTCGAGCCGGTCCCAGGCGATGCTGTCGCGGGCGAGGCGAGGCGGCGTGCCGGTCTTCAACCGGCCGAGACGCAGGCCGAGCCCGTCGAGACTGCGCGCGAGACCCACCGAAGGCGCCTCTCCGACCCGCCCGGCGGGGATCTGCACCTCGCCGATATGGATCAGGCCACGCAGGAAGGTGCCCGTGGTAATCACCACCGCCCCTGCCCCAAGCGTCGTGGCGTCCGCCAGCGCGATCCCGGCGACGTGCCCGGCCGCATCGCGGAGAAGGTCTTCGCAGGCGCCCGGGACGACGTGCAGGTTCGCCGTCTCGGCCACCGCCCGCTGCATCGCCGCCGCGTAGAGCTTGCGGTCGGCCTGGGTGCGGGGGCCGCGGACCGCCGGTCCCTTGCGCC
Source organism: Methylobacterium sp. Gmos3 (assembly GCF_056430985.1). Classification (NCBI taxonomy): domain Bacteria; kingdom Pseudomonadati; phylum Pseudomonadota; class Alphaproteobacteria; order Hyphomicrobiales; family Methylobacteriaceae; genus Methylobacterium; species Methylobacterium sp. Gmos3. The sequence continues at coordinate 322,228 of NZ_JBWJYL010000006.1, read as the reverse complement.
GGTTGAGGAGGCGGAACTGGATGCCGGCGGCGTCGGCCACTCGGCCCATTAGCCCGTCGAGGGCATCGACTTCGCGGACGAGGTGCCCCTTGCCGAGGCCTCCGATGGCGGGGTTGCACGACATCGCGCCGATGGTCGCGGGATCGTGTGTCACGAGAGCCGTCAGGGCGCCACAGCGGGCGGCGGCCGCAGCGGCTTCGACACCGGCATGGCCACCGCCGACGACGATCACGTCGAAGCGGGTGGGACGGGAATGGGGCATGCCCGTGCTTACGCGCGAGGGCAGGGGCGGGTCAACGCAGCAGGGGTGATTCGCGGGGCTCTGAGGGCTGCTTGCCCCAGCCTATCGAGTCGGCTGCCTGGGCTTTGATCAAGACCTGCCTAAAGGCGGGCCACTCTGCCGAAGCTTCGCGCAAGGGTGCACTCAATCTCATTCGTCGCGGCAAGAATGTGGCGAGATCTTGAAGCCGGCTCAATGCTCTGTAATCATGGCGTTACGGTATTGGCGAGGTGTTTGGTTTCGCTCAGCGAGGGGAGGCAACGATGTCATCCTTGTCGATTGGTTTGGGCGCCGCGTGCTGCGCGGCCGGAGCCGCGGCGCACTTTCTGGACACGACCCATCGCAAGGAGGGAGCCTTGGGATTGGCCGGTTTCGGCTTCCTTTTGGTTGGGATGTATCTGACCCGCGCCTGAGTGTTTCACGTGAAACAGTCTCGCGGGCCACAGCGAGCAAAAAACGAACGCCGCCCGGTCCGGTGGGCTTGCCGCCGCCCCGGCGCTCGGCAACAGTTTGGGAGTGCTGATTTCCGATAGACGGAAACGCTCTCTCGCGATGGATGATAGTGACAATGGCCCGCGTCTTCGGCCGGAATATTGGGCTGTGGACCGCCGGCGCGCTCGGCCTCGTCACCATCGGCCCGGTCGCCGTTTTCTCACCGAGCGCCGGCGCCATGCTTCTCGCCCTGGCCGGAAGCCTGAGCGCGGGCACGGCCCTGGCACGGGCTTCCCGTGTGAACGCCCGATGCGAGAAGCTTTCGCAAGAAGTCGACGTTCTCTCGAAGAGGCTTCTGAAAGCGGAGGCTACACCGCCGCGTCCTGTCGGCGAATCGCCGCCGGATACGCTCCGCTCCGAGGTGAATGAACTCACCGTCGAGATCGGGTTACTCAGCGGAATCGTGCGCGACCTCAGCGCGGTGATTCGCAGCCAGGACGACGAGATCGCCGCCCTCAAGGCCCGCGACGTGCCGGTGGCGAAGGAGCCTCCCTCCGCGCCGAAGCCGGTGCCGGCCCCTCCCCCGCCCACGCCGGCTCCCGCCGAGACATCCTGGACGCCGCCCGCCTTCACCCGGCTGCCCGAGCCTTCGCCGACTGTTGCCGAGCCGAGGCCGGTTCCGCCGAGGCCGATCCCGCCCCGTTCGCCTGAGCCGGCCCGAGGCCCGGACGAAACCGAGATCCTCGCCGCTTTCGACCGCGATCTGTTGGAGGTGTTCCTCCAGCCCATCGTCACCCTGCCCCAGCGCAAGGTCGTGGCCTATGAAGCCCTCGCACGGCTGCGGGTCGAGGCGCAGATGCTCGCGGTGGAGCAGTACCTGCCGGCGTTGGAACGCAACGGGCGCACCACCGAGCTCGACCGGCGGATGCTGGCGCGTACCGGCACCATCGTCCGCCATCTCGCGAAGCGCGGCAGCGATGCGCGCGTGACCTACGGCCTGTCGCCGCTCTCGCTGTTCGAGCCCGGCTTCCTGAAGGAGATCGGCCGCATGGCCGGTGACGAGCACGCGCTGGTCGGGCTCGACATTGCGTTGCCCCAGGCGAGCTGGCGCGGGCTCGACCGCGGGCAGCTGGGTCTTCTTTCGGCGTTGCGCGGGCATGTCGGCTTCTGCCTCGATCGCCCGACGGATCTGCGCTTCGATGCCCGCGATCTCGCGGAGTACGGGATCGGGCAGGTGAAGGTGCCGGCGGAGATGCTGCTGCGGCCGAGCGTGGCGCCGGGCGCGCTCAGCGACATCGCGGTGGAGGATCTGGCGCCGGCCCTGGCCCGTGCGCGAATCCGGCTCGTGGTCAACGAGGTCGGATCCGAGGCGGACGTGCCCGACCTGATCGATCTCAACGTGCCCTATGCGCAGGGTGCGGCCTTCGCCCCGGCGCGGCCGGTGCGCGGTGATATCCTCGCGCTCCTGCCGCCGGAGCCGCCGCCTCCGCCGCTGGACGATCCCGGTTCCGAGCGACGCTCGTTCCGGTCGATCCTGCGACGGGCCGGGTGAGGGCGCCTCAGACCGGAACGTTGTCGATGAGCCGCGTCCGCCCGAGAATGGCGGCCACCAGCACGCGGGCAGGGCCGGTGACGCGCTCGACCGGTGCGAGGCTCGCGGCATCGCAAACCGACAGGTACTGCACGGCGAAGCCTGCCGCTTCGAGGCTGGCCACGCCTTCGGCCACCGGGCCCGCCACCGGCCCGCCGTCGCGGGCTTTGGCGGCGATGGCGGCGAGCACGGCGTGGAGCCTCGGCGCACGGCCGCGCTCGTCATCCGAAAGGTAGCGGTTGCGCGAGGAGAGGGCGAGGCCATCCGCCTCGCGGATGGTCGGCACGCCCCGGATCTCGGGCGCCATATCGAGATCGGCCACGACCCGCTTGATCACCTGGAGCTGCTGGAAGTCCTTCTCGCCGAACAGGGCGATGTCCGGCCGCACCTGGTTCAGGAGCTTGGTGACGACGGTGGCGACACCGGAAAAATGGCCCGGCCGCAGGGGGCCGCAGAGCCCATCCGTCAGTCCCGCCACCTCGATCCGCGTCGCGAAGCCCGCCGGGTACATGGTCGCGACGTCGGGCGTCCAGGCCGCGTCGGCGCCCGCGCCCGCCATGGCCGCGAGGTCGGTGGCGAGGTCACGGGGATAGCGGGAGAAATCCTCGTTGGGACCGAACTGGGTCGGATTCACGAACACGCTCACCACGGCCCGCGTCGCGAGGCGCTTCGCCTCGGCGATGAGGGTCAGGTGGCCTTCGTGCAGGGCGCCCATGGTCGGCACCAGGGCGACGGTCTCCCCCACGGCGCGCCAGCCGCAGATTGCGGCGCGCAGGGCCGGGAGATCGGAAAGATGGAGAGGTGTCGAGGCAGTCACGGCCGAACCCTGATGTCAGTCAGGCTCGGTCTAGCCGATTCTCGAGCGCTATGGGCAGTAGGGCAGCACGGACCTGCCATAAGGATCGTCGATGCCCGGCGGCGGCGTGAACCCGTAATAGCTCGGCTTGCCGAGGCCGTAGGGCGAGCCGACATAGCTCGGATCGTCAGGGACGTTGGTCGGCGTCGGCACCCGGCGCGGCGTACACACGATCCGCGCCCGGCGCCTGGGCAGGGGGAGGGGGCTTTCGGCCTCCATCCCGTCGCCACGGGGAAAGTAGCGCGGCAGCGGGGGCGCGCCGGGATCGCCGCCGAAGGGCTCGGCGAGGTCGGCGGCAAAGCCTGGGCCGGCGAGCAGGACGAGCGCCAGCGCCATCGATCCGCCGAGCCGCACAACCGCACTCCCACCCATCCGCAGAGCCTTCGACACTGATGGGGGTGAGGTAAACGATCCGTTACCGGCCCTCGGTGAGGGGCACGATCTCCGGCTTCAGCGCCGCCACAAGGTCTTCCTCCCGCAGGCGGATCTGAAGGCCGCGCCCGCCACCGTTGACGTGGATCTCCGCATCGGGGTCGGTCAGGGCGTGGGCGTCGATGGCGGTGGGGAAGGGGCGCTTCTGCCCCAGCGGGCTGATGCCGCCGACATGGTAGCCGGTCAGCCGCTCGGCATCGGCGGGTTTCAGCATGGCGGCTGATTTGCCTCCGAAGGCGGCGGCCACTCGCTTCATGGCGGCTTCCCGGTCGGAGGCGACGAGCAGGCACACGGTGCGCCCGTCGACGGTGGCCATTAGCGTCTTCAGCACGCGGGCGGGCGGGACGCCCAAGGCCTCGGCGGCCTGCAGGCCGATGCGGGGTGCATCGGGATCGTATGTGTAGGCGTGAAGGGTGAAGCGGATACCGGCCTTGTCGAGGGCCTGCGTCGCGCGAGTCGTCTTGGGAGCCATCGTCGGATCCTACGGGATCCCGTTTTTTCCCGGCAACGGGGACGGGGGATTCGGTTGAGGGTTCAGCCCATGATGCGTGCCGCGATCAGGCGCCCGATCTCCGCATGGGCGGCCTCACAAATCTGCTGCGGCGCCGTCGCACGGGTGAGGTAGACCGTGGCGATGAGCGGCGCGTGCCCCGGCGGACGGAGGATCGCCACATCGTTGTAGGTGCCGGTGTCGGCCCCCCCGGTGCCCGTCTTGTCGCCGACCGTCCAGGTCGCCGGCAAGCCTGCCCGGAGACGCTTGAAGCCCGTCTGGCCGCCCACCATCCAGCCCTCCAGCCGCGCCCGCGATTCGGGGGTGAGCACCGTCCCGAGGAGAACACGGTTCAGGGTTTCGCGCATCGCGGCGGGGGTGGTCGTGTCCCGGGGATCGCCGGGGAGCGAGGTGTTGAGATCCGTTTCCGTCCGGTCGAACCGGGTGACGGCATCGCCCGTGCCGCGCACCCACCGCGTCAGCTCCGCCAGCCCGCCGAGGAGCGCGAATTGCAGGTTCGCGGCGGTGTTGTCGCTCCACACCACCGCAGCCTCGCAGACCTGCGCCACGGTCAGGCTCCGGCCCTCCTGGAACGCCTTCCGGCTGACCGGCGCATAACTCAGGAGGTCCGCCTCGCGCAGCGGCACGACCTGGTCGAGCCGGACCGACCCGGTATCGACACGGGCGAGAACCGCGGCCGTGGCCAGGACCTTGAAGGTGCTGCAGAACGGAAACCGTTCGTCCGCCCGCCATCCGACCGGCGCGATGCCTTCCCCCGCGAGACTGATCCCGAGGCGGCCCCCCGTACCGGCCTCGATGGCCTGCAGACGGGCTTCGATTTCCCCTCCGGCGAGGGCGGGAACCGAGGCGGCAGCGGCCAGCAGACCGGTGCAGACCGCGCGACGGGTGATGAGGCCCATGGGAATCCTCTCTTCGGGAAGGACCGGGCGCAGCGGTGGTCCCGGTTTGCGGCTGTTCCGTGGCACCGGCCGTGATAGGGAGCCGGCGAGGACGCGGCGGAGGTTCGACCGGAATGGCAGGGACGCTTTTCGCCCCCGCGAGCGGGTTCGGCCGCGCGGCGGTGGCGGTGCTGCGCATCAGCGGGCCGGAAGCGGGCCGCGCGCTGACGGCTCTGGCCGGCGCCCTCCCCCCGGCGCGAAGGCTTTCCCTGCGGACCTTGCGCGACCCCGCCGACGGCACGGTGCTCGACCGCGCCCTCGTCGCCTTCTTTCCCGGCCCCGAGACCTATAGCGGCGAGGACATGGCCGAGCTTCACCTGCATGGCGGGCTCGCCGTGCGGGCACGGGTTCTCGATGTACTGTCGCGCCTGCCCGGCTGCCGGGCGGCGGGACCGGGCGAGTTCACCCGCCGGGCGGTGCTCAACGGGCGCATGGACCTCGCCGAGGCCGAAGGCGTCGCGGACCTGATCGACGCCGAGACCGAGGGCCAGCGGCGGCAGGCACTGCGGCAGCTCGAAGGCGCGCTCAGCCGGCAGGTGGCCGCGTGGCGGGAAGAGGCCATCGACCTGCTGGCGGGCGCGGAGGCCGCCCTCGACTTCTCCGACGAGGGCGATGTGGATGAGGCCAATCTGGATGCGGGCCTGATCGGCCGCGCGATGGCTCTGCGCGAGGCCATCGCGGCATCCCTGGCGGATGGGCGGCGCGGGGAGCGGCTGCGGGACGGGTTCTGGGTGGTGCTGGCGGGCGAGCCGAATGCCGGCAAGTCGACCCTGCTCAACGCCCTCGCCCGGCGGGACGCAGCCATCGTCTCCGACATCCCCGGCACGACGCGGGACGCTATCGAGGTGCGGCTCGATCTCGACGGGTTGCCGGTGGTGCTGGTCGATACGGCGGGCCTGCGCGAAACGGAGGAGGTGGTCGAGGCCGAGGGCATCCGCCGCAGCCGCGCGCGGATCGCGGAGGCCGATCTCGTCCTCGCCCTGGTGCCGCCGGGCGGCGCGGCGCCTGATCTCGGCGAGGCTCCCGCCCTGACGGTTCACACCAAGGCCGACCTGCCGGGGACGAAGCCGGACGGTCTCGCGGTCTCGGCCCGCACGGGAGAGGGAATGCCGGCGCTCTTCGACGCCCTGCGGGAGCGGGCCGAGGCGGGCATGGGGGAGGGCGATGCCCTCATCACCCGCGCCCGCCACCGGGAGGCGCTGGAACGCTGCCTGAGCCATCTGGACCGGCTCTGTGCCGGGGCCGGAGGCGGCTTGCCGGAACTCGCGGCGGAAGATCTGCGCCTCGCCGTGCGGGCGCTCGGCGAGGTCGGGGGTCATGTCGGCGTCGAGGACGTGCTGGACAGATTGTTTGCCGGCTTCTGTATTGGCAAGTGACGCGGATCAGGCGTCGAGGGCGAGCAGCGCGAAGCTCGCAAGCCAGTGCTCGCCCATGTAATCGCCTGCGAGATGGGGCATCGCCGCGTCGCAATGCCGGTCGGCGGAATGCAGCATCGGCGCGCGGCGGGGATCGTCGGAAGGCAGGGCCTCGGCGAGGGCGCGCAGGCACCACGCCCGGCTGAGGTTCAGCCCGTCGAGATGGGCGATCTTGCCGTCGCTGCGGTCGGTGGCGAGGGCGGGCATGAACAGGGTCGCGGGCTCGCCTTGCGCAAGGCGGGGCAGGAAGCGGTCGAACCATGGTGCGAACGCCTCCGACGGAAGCAGCCGGCGCAGGGCTTCCGCCTCGATCAGGGCCGGGGACAGGAAGTCGTCGCCGCCGGGCTCGCCCCAGGCGGGGCAATCCGTGTCGGCCCCGTACCAGGCAAGGGCCTTCTCCCGCAGCAAGGCTTCGAGGTCGTCTCCCGCATAGTCAGCGGCGAGGCGCAGGGCGAAGGCGGTGTTGAAATGCGTGCCCACCCGTACCGGGTACGGGGCGATCGGCAGGAACTTGGTGAAGTGGTTGGCGATCCGCTCCGCCAGTGGGGCCAGCGCTTCGCCCCAGCGCGGGGTCTCGGCCGCCCGGAGTTCGGAGGCGAGTTTCAGGAGCCAAGCCCAACCATAGGGGCGCTCGAAACCTCGTGCCGAAGGCGCATCGAAGGTAGAACATTCGCCAGCTATCTTTTCCGGCACGAGCTGGTGGTCGAACAGCGAGCGGATCGCGCCCGCCGTGGCGAGATCGGGAAACGCCCGCAGCAGCCGGGCGAGCAGCCAGTAGCCGTGGACGCAGGAATGCCAGTCGAAGCTGCCGTGGAACACCGGGTGCATCGCCGCGGGCGGGCGCACGTCGTCCGGCCCGGCGAAGACGATGCCGGGCTTGTGCGGATACTCCCGAGCGACATGCCCCAGGGCGATGGACGCGAAGCGTTCGGCGATCTCCCGCGTCAGGCGATGGCCCATCGCTCCCTCCCTCAGCTGCGCAGGCCCGGCGCCTCCCGGCCCGTGCTGGCGACGTACTCGGTGTAGCCGCCGCCATATTGGTGCGCGCCGTCGGGAGTGATTTCCAGCACCCGGTTCGACAGGGCGGCGAGGAAGTGCCGGTCGTGGGAGACGAACAACATCGTCCCCTCGAAGGAGGCCAGCGCCTCCACCAGCATCTCCTTGGTGCCGATATCGAGATGGTTCGTCGGCTCATCGAGCACGAGGAAGTTCGGCGGGTCGTAGAGCATCAGCGCGAGCACCAGCCGCGCCTTCTCGCCGCCGGAGAGCACGCGGCAGCGCTTCTCGATGTCGTCGCCCGAGAAGCCGAAGCAGCCGGCGAGCGTGCGCAGCGAGCCCTGGCCCGCCTGCGGGAAGGCCTCCTCCAGGGTCTCGAACACGGTGCGCTCGCCGTCGAGCACGTCCATGGCGTGCTGGGCGAAGTAGCCGAGCTTCACGCTGCCGCCAACCGTCACCGTGCCGGCATCCGGCGTCGTGATGCCGGTGACGAGCTTGAGCAGCGTCGACTTGCCGGCGCCGTTCACGCCCATCACGCACCAGCGCTCCTTGCGGCGGATGGAGAAGTCGAGCCCGTCATAGATGGCGCGGCTGCCGTAGCGCTTCGCCACGCCCTTCATCATCACCACGTCGTCGCCGGAGCGCGGCGGCGCCTGGAACTCGAAGGCCACCGATTGGCGGCGCCGGGGCGGCTCGACGCGCTCGATCTTGTCGAGCTTCTTCACCCGGCTCTGCACCTGCGCGGCGTGCGAGGCGCGGGCCTTGAAGCGCTCGATGAACTGGATCTCCTTGGCGAGCATCGCCTGCTGGCGCTCGTACTGCGCCTGCCGCTGCGCCTCATTCTGCAAGCGCTGCTGCGCGTAGAAGGCGTAATCGCCCGAGTAGGTGGTGAGGGTGCCGCCGTCGATCTCGATGATCTTGTTGACGATGCGGTTCATGAACTCCCGGTCGTGGGAGGTCATCAGCAGGGCGCCGTCGTAGCCGCGCAGGAAGTTTTCGAGCCAGATCAGGCTCTCGATGTCGAGGTGGTTCGAGGGCTCGTCGAGGAGCATCGCGTCGGGGCGCATCAGCAGGATGCGGGCCAGCGCCACGCGCATCTTCCAGCCGCCGGAAAGGGCGCCGACATCCCCCTCCATCATCTCCTGGCTGAAGCCGAGGCCGTCGAGGGTTTCCCGCGCCCGGCCATCGAGGGCATAGCCGTCGAGTTCCTCGAACCGGGCCTGCACCTCGCCGTAGCGCTCGATCAGCGCGTCCATCTCGTCGGCGCGATCAGGGTCGGCCAAGGCCGCGCCGAGTTCGGCGAGTTCGGTGGCGATGGCGCTCACCGGCCCGGCCCCGTCCATCACTTCCGCGACGACGCTGCGGCCCGCCATCTCGCCGACATCCTGGCTGAAATAGCCGATCGTCACCCCCCGCTCGGATTGGACCTGCCCCTCGTCGGGCTGCTCCTCGCCGGTGATCATGCGGAACAGGGTGGTCTTGCCGGCGCCGTTCGGGCCGACGAGCCCGACCTTCTCGCCCCGCTGCAAGGCGGCGCTGGCCTCGATGAAGACCAGTTGTTTGCCGTTCTGCTTTGTTATGCGGTCAAGGCGTATCATGGGTCGGGGTCGAGTCTCGGAAGAGGGGCCCGAGGCGATTACGGCATGGGCCGCGCCCACGCAAAGCATGGCAGCGCAGCGTCGCACCCGGGAAACGGCGACGCTGTTGCGAGTTGCCAAGCGCAACGAGAGGACGACGATGCTGTTCGGCTGGTGGAAGATGGGCATGGACATGTCCATGCTCGCGATGGAAGCGCAGGGGGTGATCCTGCAGCGTATGACGATGCTGTCGATGGGCGGCCCCGCCGCGCAGGTCGAGGCGCAGCGCATGGTGACAGAGAAGGTCTACGCGGCCGGCGAGGCGATGATGATGATGGCCTCCGGCGCGTCGAACCAGAAGGTGATTCACAGCTACCGCCGGAAGGTGCAGGCGAACGCCACGCGGCTCAGCCGGCGTTCCTGAGTTCACCCGTCATTGCGAGCGGAGCGAAGCAATCCAGGGAGCCGCCAAGGTCCGGAAGGTCCCGCATCCCTGGATTGCTTCACTGCGTTCGCAATGACGGCGAGGGTCAGTTGTTGGCGGTGCGGAACGTGTCGCAGGCCTTGGTCTGGCCGCTCTTGTAGCCGGCCGAGAACCAGCGCTGGCGCTGGGCCGAGGAGCCGTGGGTGAAGGAATCCGGCACCACGTAGCCGCGCGAGCGCTGCTGAAGGGCGTCGTCGCCGATCTGCGCGGCGGCGTTCAGGGCCTCGTCGATGTCGCCCTGGTCCAGTTCGGCGTATTTGTCGTTCGAGTTCTTGGCCCAGACGCCCGCGAGGCAATCGGCCATCAGCTCGATGCGGACCGAGAGGGCGTTCGCCTCGCTCTTGCTCGACGCCTGCTGCTGGCGGGCCTGCACCTTGCCGAGGATGCCGAGCACGTCCTGCACGTGGTGGCCGACCTCGTGCGCGATGACGTAGGCATAGGCGAAATCGCCCTTCACGCCGAACTTCGTCGCCATCTCCTTGAAGAAGCTGGTGTCGAGGTAAACCTTCTTGTCGAGGGGGCAGTAGAACGGCCCCATCGCCGCCTGCGCCGAACCGCAGCCCGAGCGCGTGCCGCCCGTGTAGAGCACCAGCGTCGTCGGGGTGTATTGCTTGCCGGTCTGCTGCGGCAGGATCGTGCTCCACACGTCCTCGGTGTTGCCGAGGATCTTGGAGGCGAAGCGCCCGCTCTCGTCGGTCGGGGCCTGGCGGCGCTTGGCCTGGGTCTGCGGGTCCGTCTGCTCCTGGCGCTGACCGCCGCCCCGGGTGATCGACTCGGCGCCGCCCATCAGGATCGCCGGGTTGATGCCCGTGAAGTAGCTGATGATCAGCACCACGACGATGGTGCCGATGCCGAGCCCGCCGGCGCCGCCGCCGGGGAAGCCCATGCCGCCACCGCCGCCGCCGCCTTCACCACGCCGGTCCTCGACGTTGTCGGAGCTCCGTAGATCTTCCCAGCGCATGATCCCGCCATCCGTGCCGCACCGGCCGCATCCGGCCTGGTCTAATGGCGGGAGGGGAGACCCGGTTCCGCGCGCACCGTCAAGCTTTCCCGTCGAGGGCCGCCCGCACGGCGCGGAAGTCCCGCCACGCGAGCCGCTTCTGCAGGGGCTGGCGCAGGAGGAAGGCCGGGTGCAGCGTCGCGAGGAGCTTCGCCTCGCGGGAGGGCAGCGTGTAGGGGAAGACGCGCCCGCGGGTCTTCAGGATGCCGTCCTTGGTGCCGGTGAGCGTCTGCGTCGCCGGGGCGCCGAGGCAGACGATCAGCTCGGGGTCGACCAGTTCGATCTGCCGCTCCACGAAGGGCTTGCAGGTCGCGACCTCCTGCGGGGTCGGGTTGCGGTTGCCCGGCGGGCGCCACGGCACGACGTTGGCGATGTAGGCCGAACTCCGGTCGAGGCCGATGGCCGCCATCATCTTGTCGAGGAGCTGGCCGGAGCGGCCCATGAACGGCTTGCCGATCCGATCCTCGTCGGCGCCCGGCGCCTCGCCCAGAAACATCACCCGCGCCTGCGGATTGCCGTCCCCGAACACGAGGTTCTTGGCGGTGAAGCGCAGGGGGCAGGCATCGAACGCGGCGAGGATCGCCTCCAGTTCCTCCAGGCTCGCGGCATTGCGGGCCCTGGCGCGGGCATCGCCCGCCGCCGCCTCGGGCTCGGCGGAGGCGGCCCGGCCGAAGGTGGCGCGGGGCGCGGGGCGCGGCGCCTCCTGCGGGGGAGGGGAGGGGACCGGAGCGGGCGCCGCCGCCCGGCGGGGCGCGGGCCGGGCGCGGATGGGCTCCGGCGCGTCGGCTTCGGTGAAGCGGTCGTGCGGCGTTTCGTCGAGCGCGACATCGACCCCGGCCTCCGTCTGGAAGTCGAGGATGGCGATGAGGTCGGCCTGCGCGTCGGCGGGGTTCGGCATCGTCTCTAAGTGGGGGCGGCCGGGCCTGTGGACAACGTTCCGGCCATGGCCTCGGCGCGGTGCTGCCTTAAGTGCGCTTGCGTTTCTAGCTTGGAATCGGTTCAGACGGCAGACAAAGCTGACACAAGAAGATCAGGAGTGGTGAGGATGGCGCTGCCCGAACGGGAGAGCATGGATTTCGATGTGGTGGTGGTCGGTGCCGGGCCTGCGGGTCTCTCGGCCGCCATCCGCCTGAAGCAGCGCGCCGCCGAAATCGGCGAGGAGATCAGCGTCGTCGTGGTGGAGAAGGGCTCCGAGGTCGGCGCCCACATCCTGTCCGGGGCGGTGATCGATCCGATCGGGCTCGATGCCCTGCTTCCTGAATGGCGCACCGATCCCGAGCGCCCGCTCAAGACCGCCGTCGAGCGGGACGAGTTCATGATGCTCACCAAAAACAGCGGCATCACCCTGCCGAACCTGTTCTTCCCCAAGCTGATGTCGAACCACGGCAACTTCGTCGGCTCTCTGTCGAACGTGTGCAAGTACCTCGGCGCCCAGGCCGAGGCGCTCGGTGTCGAGATCTACCCGGGCTTCCCGGCCTCGGAGGTGCTGTTCGACGAGGCCGGCGCGGTGGTCGGCATCGCCACGGGCGATCTCGGCATCGGCAAGGCGGGCGAGCCGCGCGACGATTACACCCGCGGCATGGAATTGCGCGGCAAGTACACGGTGTTCGGCGAGGGCGCGCGGGGCAACCTCACCAAGGGGCTCATCGCCCGCTACGGGCTCAACGCCCACAGCGATCACTTCAAGTACGGGCTCGGGGTGAAGGAGCTGTGGCAGCTCGCCCCCGGCAAGTTCGAGCCCGGCCTCGTCCAGCACACGATGGGCTGGCCGCTGCCGAACAAGGCCGGCGGCGGAAGCTGGCTCTACCATTTCGACGACCACCTGCTCTCGGTGGGGTTCGTGACGCACCTGAACTACGAGAACCCGACCCTGTCGCCGTTCGAGGAGTTCCAGCGCTTCAAGACCCACCCGATGATCGCGGAGACCTTCGAGGGCGCCAAGCGCATCGGCTACGGCGCGCGGGCGATCATGGAAGGCGGCTGGCAATCGGTGCCGAAGCTCGTCTTCCCCGGCGGCTGCCTGGTGGGCTGCTCGGCGGGCTTCGTGAACGTGCCGCGCATCAAGGGCTCGCACAACGCGGTGCTCTCCGGGATGCAGGCGGCCGATGCCATCGCCGACGCCCTCAAGGCCGGGCGCCAGGGCGACGAGCTGACCGCCTACGACCGGGGCTGGCGCGACAGCCCCATCGGGCAGGACCTGAAGCCGGTGCGCAACGTGAAGCCGCTCTGGTCCAAGTACGGCACGCTGGTCGGCATCGGGCTGGGCGGCATCGACATGTGGGCGACGAGCGTCCTCGGCACGTCGCCGTTCGGCACGCTCTCCCACGGCAAGCCGGACCATGCCTGCCTCAAGCCGCTCTCGGAGGTGACGCCGATCACCTACCCGAAGCCGGACGGCAAGCTGACCTTCGACCGGCTTTCCTCGGTGTACCTGTCGAACACCAACCACGAGGAGGACCAGCCGCCGCACCTCAAGGTGCGGGACATGGAGTTGCAGAAGCGCTCCGAGCACGACGTGTTCGGCGGCCCCTCCAACCGCTACTGCCCGGCCGGCGTCTACGAGTGGGTCGAGGACGCTTCCGCCTCGGACGGGGTGCGCTACCAGATCAACGCGCAGAACTGCGTCCACTGCAAGACCTGCGATATCAAGGACCCGAACCAGAACATCGACTGGGTGACGCCGGAGGGGCCGGGCGGGCCGAACTACCCGAACATGTGACCAGAGCCGTCATTGCGAGCGGACGCGAAGCAATCCAGGGCGGCGGGACGCTCTCCGAGCAAAGCTCTTCCCTGGATTGCTTCACGGTGTTCGCAAAGACGGACGGATCGTTCGAATGGGAGCGATTTTCCGAGCGCGATCTTCACGCCTCGCACCGATCCTCGCGGGCACGAGGTGACGATGCCTGACGCCCTGACGATCGCGACCGGCGGAATGACGACGGCGAGCCAGCGGCTCGACGCCGTGGCCGGTCGCGTCGCCGCCTTCGGGACCGAAACGGTGACCGATCGCGGCGGCGCGCTGCCGCCGGCCGCGACAATCGACCTCTCGGCGACGGCCCTCGACCTGATCGAGGCCAGGACGAGCTTCGCCCTGAACGCCGCCGTGGCGCGCACCGCCGACACGATGACCAAGCGGACCCTCGACATTCTGGCCTGACAAACCCGTGAGCCCCGCGCCATCCTTTCGCCTTGCGGCGGTGGCGGGATGAGTCCAGTCTCCGGGCGCTTTTCGCCCGGGTGCTCGCGCCCAGCCTGTTATCAGGCGCCGGACCCGCCCAGGTCCGACGTCTCAGGAGCCGGAACGGTTCATGACCCATCTTCGCGCCCGCCGCACCGCTTCGGCGCTCGCCCTCCTGCTCGCCGCCGGTCTCGTGCCCGGCGCGCAGGCCGCCCAGCCGAAGGAGACCGTCTCGGTCCCGGCGGGGGATTACGAGCCGGCCGAATCCCTCGAAGGCAACTTCCTCTCCGCCTACATCGCCGGCGCCGCCCGCGACACGACGGCGGCCGCCACCTTCTACCGCGAGGCCGTCCGCGCCGATCCGCGCAACGCCGAGCTGGTGGAGCGGGCCTTCATCTCCCTGCTCGCCGACGGCGCCCTGCCGGATGCCTTCCGCACGGCGGAGAAGCTCGTCGCCCGCGACCCGACCAACGGGCTCGCGAACCTCTCCCTCGGCGTCCGCCAGATCAAGGCAAGCCAGTGGGCCGCCGCCCGCCAGAACTTTTCGCGCAGCGGCCGTGGCGCGGCCACCGACCTCACCGCCACCCTGCTGACCGCGTGGTCCTATGCCGGCGCGGGCGATGGCAAGAAGGCCCTCGACACCGTCGCCAAGCTCCGGGGCGAGCGCTACTACAACACGTTCCGCGACTACCACGCGGGCCTGATCGCCGCCGTGACCGGCGACGACAAGGAGGCCGAGGCGCGCCTGAAGGCCGCCTACGAGGGCGACCGCAACACCCTGCGCATCGTGGACGCCTATGCCCGCCAGGAGGCCAGCATGGGCCACACCGACGTGGCGATCCAGGCCTATACCGATTTCGACCGGCTCTCGCCCCGCCACCCGCTGGTGCGCGACGCCCTCGACAAGCTGAAGGCCGGCAAGCCGCTGGGCAAGCTCATCACCACCGCCCAGGACGGCGCCGCCGAGGTGCTCTACGGCCTCGGCTCGGCCGGCTCGACCCAGGGCGACGAGCTGCCCGCCGTGATCTACCTGCGCCTCGCGCTCTACCTGTCGCCGGACCATGCGCTGGCCCGCCTGACGCTCGCCGACACCCTCGACCGGATGAAGCAGCCCGAGCGCGCCAACGAGGCCTATGCGCAGATCCCGGCGGCCTCGCCCCTGAAGCTCAATTCCGACATCCAGATCGGCCTCAACCTCGAGCAGATGGGCAAGAGCGACGAGGCGGTGGCGCAGCTCGACGCCGCGATGAAGGCCCATCCCGACGACATCGACGTCATCACCGCGCTGGGCAACGTCCAGCGGGCGCGCAAGCAATACGACGAGGCCGCCGCGAGCTACACCCGCGCCATCGACCTGATCGGCGACCGGCCGCTCACCAACTACTGGACCACCTTCTACTTCCGCGGCGTCGCCTACGAGCGCGCCAAGCAATGGCCGAAGGCCGAGGCGGACCTGAAGAAGGCGCTCTCCCTGGTGCCGGACAGCCAGCCCGCCGCCAAGGCGCAGGTGCTGAACTACCTGGGCTATTCCTGGGTCGACCAGAACATGAACATCGACGAGGCGTTCAAGCTGCTGCAGCAGGCCGCCGATTCCGCTCCCCGCGACGGCATGATCGTCGACAGCCTGGGCTGGGCCTATTTCCGCCTCGGCCGCTGGGACGACGCGGTGCGCGAGCTGGAGAAGGCCGTCGAGCTGAAGCCCGGCGACCCGACCATCAACGACCATCTCGGCGATGCCTACTGGCGCTCCGGCCGCCGCCTCGAGGGCAAGTTCCAGTGGCAGCACGCCAAGGACCTGAACCCCGAGCCGGATGACCTCGCCAAGATCAACGAGAAGCTGAAGGACGGCCTGCCGGAAACGAGCAAGCCCACCGCCACCGCCGAGAACCCGCCGGCCCCGGTGGCGGCGCCGCACAACCCCGACAACCCGGAACTGCCGAAGGGCGCCCCCCAGCCCCACGAGGCGCCGGGCGCCGCCGACAAGCCGAAGCCTAAATCGGGGGGCTGACACAACGGGCGCGCTTCCTGCGGAAGGGCGTCGGGAACCCGGGGCCGGCGACGCCCCGTCCCATCTTGTCCCCTCATCCTGAGGTGCGGCGAAAGCCGCCTCGAAGGAGGGCTCCAGAGGGCTCAGCGCCCCCTGGAGCCCTCCTTCGAGGCCCGCCGAGGCGGGCACCTCAGGATGAGGATGGGGGCTGGGATGATGGAGCCGTGCGGCATCTCTGAACGCTCCCGCCTGCCAGCGCCGTCATTGCGAGCGCAGCGAAGCAATCCAGGGCGGCGGGACCTCAACGAACTGTGGCGGATCCCTGGATTGCTTCGCGTTGCTCGCAATGACGGTGCGGATAGTGGGGTCCGCCCGTAAGCGCGAACACCGCCGCGACAGGACAAGTCCTTTTTGTCCACCGCTTGAGAAAAATCGGCGCGCATTTCCCGGCGCTTTGACGCACATTAGCCGCCACGATCGCACCGAGCCGCGCCATGAGCGGCCCACCCCGCGGCAACGCCCGGCGGGAACAGGTTGCGGCTGACAGGGAGGGAATGCCATGCCGTCCGATATCGAGATCGCCCGCGCGGCGACCCTGAGGCCCATCGCCCAGGTCGCCGAGAAGCTCGGCATCCCGGACGAGGCCCTGCACCATTACGGCAAGCACATCGCCAAGCTCGACCACGGTTTCATCCAGTCCCTCGAAGGGCGGCCGGAGGGCAAGCTGGTCCTCGTCACCGCCATTTCCCCGACGCCGGCCGGCGAGGGCAAGACCACCACGACGGTGGGGCTCGGCGACGCCCTGAACCGCATCGGCGAGAAGACGATGATCTGCCTGCGCGAGCCCTCGCTGGGGCCGTGCTTCGGCATGAAGGGCGGCGCGGCCGGCGGCGGCAAGGCGCAGGTCGTGCCGATGGAGCAGATCAACCTGCACTTCACCGGCGACTTCCACGCCATCACCTCGGCGCACAGCCTCGCGGCGGCGCTGATCGACAACCACGTCTACTGGGCGAACGAGCTCAACATCGACGTGCGCCGCATCTTCTGGCGCCGCGTGGTCGACATGAACGACCGGGCGTTGCGCGCCATCACCCAGTCGCTGGGCGGCGTCGCCAACGGCTTCCCCCGCGAGGACGGGTTCGACATCACCGTCGCCTCCGAGGTGATGGCCGTGTTCTGCCTCGCCAAGAACCTCGAGGACCTGGAAGAGCGTCTCGGCCGGATCGTGATCGCCGAGACCCGCGACCGCAAGCTCGTGACCCTCAAGGACGTGAAGGCCACGGGCGCCATGACGGTGCTCCTGAAGGACGCGCTGCAGCCGAACCTCGTGCAGACGCTGGAGGGCAACCCGGCGCTCATCCACGGCGGGCCCTTCGCCAACATCGCCCACGGCTGCAACTCGGTGATCGCCACCCGCGCCGGCCTGCGGCTCGCCGATTACACGGTGACGGAAGCCGGCTTCGGCGCCGATCTCGGGGCGGAGAAGTTCCTCGACATCAAGTGCCGGCAGGCGGGCATCGGCCCCTCGGCGGTGGTGATCGTGGCCACCGTCCGCGCCCTCAAGATGCATGGCGGCGTGAACAAGAAGGACCTCGGCTCCGAGAACGTGGACGCCCTGGAGAAGGGCTTCGCCAACCTCGCCCGCCACGTCACCAACGTGCGCAATTTCGGCCTGCCGGTGGTGGTGGCGGTGAACCACTTCTACGCCGACACCGATGCCGAGCACGCCAAGCTGAAGGCGCTGTGCAGCGAGAAGCTCGGCGTCGAGGCCATCACCTGCAAGCATTGGGCGGATGGCGGCGCGGGGGCCGAGGCGCTGGCCCGCGCGGTGGTGAAGCTCGCCGAGGGCGGCGCGCAGCCGATCCGCTATACCTACGAGACCGAAACCAAGCTCACCGACAAGATTCGCGCCATCGCGACGAAGCTCTACGGCGCGGGGGACGTGCAGATCGAATCGAAGGCCGCGCAGAAGCTCGCCGGCTTCGAGAAGGAGGGCTACGGCCACCTGCCGATCTGCATGGCCAAGACGCAGTACTCGTTCTCGACGGACCCGACCCTGATGGGCGCCCCCGAGGGCCACGTGGTGGCGGTGCGCGACGTGCGGCTCTCGGCCGGTGCGGGCTTCATCGTGGCGATCTGCGGTGAGATCATGACCATGCCCGGCCTGCCCAAGGTCCCGGCGGCCGACACGATCCGGCTGGACGCGAACGGCCAGATCGACGGGCTGTTCTAGGGCTTCAAGGCTCCCAGGGATTGACGAGGGGCACCCCCGTCGCCGCGAAATCGGCGACGTTTCGGGTGACCACCGTCAGTCCGTGGACGAGGGCCGTGGCGGCGATCAGCCCGTCCCGAAAGGGAAGCGGGTCGGGGATGTGCAGGCGCGCGCTGGCGCGGGCGACCGGCGCATCGACCGGGAGGCATCGCCCCACGAAGGTCGGCAGCACATGGCCGTCGAGCCATGTCCGCAGGAGCGCACCCTGCACCGGGTCCCGCCGCTCCAGCAGGCCGACACCGACCTCCAGCTCGTGAACGGTGATCACGGAGAGGTACAGGCTCGCCGGGGAGACCGTGCGCGACCATGCGGCGACATTCGGATGCGCCTTGCCCGTTCGAACCTTCCGCAGTTCCGAGACGACGTTGGTGTCGAGAAGGACCATCAGGAGAAGTCGGCCCCGCCGGCCGGATCCCGTGAGCGGGGAAAGTCGATCTCGACATCCTCGACCCCGGCGGGCCAACCGAGGGCGTCGGCGATGTCCTGGCCCTGTCCCGTCAGGCGCCGGTACTCCTCGATGCTCAGCAGGACGTGCGCGGGCCGCCCACGATCGGTGATGAACACCGGCCCCTCGGCGGCGGCCTTCTTCGCCCGCCCGGTATCCTGGTTGAATTCGCGGCTGGACAGGATGGTGCTCGGCATCGCCGCGCTCCCCACGATGAGCATGTGTAGAAACGTTACTACCGGTGCAGCGGCCGAGACAAGAGCCGGGTCGTGACCGTGCTCCGCCTCCCGGCCAGGGTTGACGGGCCGCGCCCGCGCTGAGAAACGTCACGGGCACTGACCTATCGCCCGTTCGGGGAGCGGCCGCGCCGTGATACCGATAGCCCCGCGCGAGGAGCCCGCCGTCTCGAAATCGGTCGCCGGCCCCGCGCGGCACGAGCCCGCCGGCGACGACCTGATCGAGCTCCTGTTCTTCGCCTACCGCGACTTCGTCGGCGACCCTGACCGGATCCTCTCCGCCTACGGCTTCGGCCGCGCGCACCACCGGGTGCTGCACTTCGTCGACCGCTATCCCGGCCTGACCATCGCCGAACTCCTCGACATCCTGCGCATCACCAAGCAGAGCCTCAACCGGGTGCTCAAGGACCTGATCGGCCAGGGCTACGTCGTCCAGCGGCCGGGCGAGACCGACCGGCGCCAGCGGCTGCTCTCCTGCACCGAATCGGGCGCGGCGCTCGCCGCCGACCTCACCCGCGTCCAGGCCCGGCGGCTGGCGCGGGCGCTCGCCTCGCCGGACGCCACCGCGTCACCGGAGGATTTCCTGATGGCGATGATCGAGCCGGAGGACAGACCGGCGGTGCGCCGCCTGATGGCCCGCAGGACCGTGCGGCCCGTGCGTGGCGGGGAGGGCGCCTGATGTCGTCCCCCGTCCGTCTCGACCCGCCCGACCTGCCCGACGAGGCCCCCCACATCCTCGTGGTGGACGACGACCGCCGCCTGCGCGAATTGCTCGCCCGCTACCTCGCGGACCAGGGCTTCCGGGTGACGGCGGCGGCAAGCGCCGAGGAGGCGCGGGCACGCGCCCAGGCCCTGGTCTTCGACGCCATGGTGCTCGACGTGATGATGCCCGGCGAGAACGGGTTCGATTACGCCCGCAGCGTCCGCGAGACCTCGAAGGTGCCGATCCTGATGCTCACCGCCCGCTCGAACCCGAACGACCGGGTGATGGGGCTGGAGATCGGCGCCGACGATTACCTGCCCAAGCCCTTCGATCCGCGCGAGCTGACGCTGCGGCTCAACAACATCATCAACCGCGGCCCCGTCCGCCCGCGCGACGCCGACGCGGCGCCGGTCTCCTTCGGGCCCTTCGTGTTCCGGCCCGACAAGGGCGAGTTGCGCCGCGACGGCGAGACCCTGCGCATCACCGAGCGCGAGCGCGAGATCCTGGCGGTCCTCGCCCACGCCGCCGGAGCCGGCGTCGAGCGCGAGCACCTCGCGGGGGCGGGCGGCGCGGCGGCCGAGCGGGCGATCGACGTGCAGATCAACCGCCTGCGCCGGAAGATCGAGGTGGACCCGGCCAACCCCTCCTTCCTGCAGACGGTGCGCGGCGTGGGCTACCGGCTGGTGATCGACTGACGGTTGCCGGGGGGGGGCGGGAGCGTGGTGCGACCCGGCTCCGTCAGTCCCAAGACCCTCGCCGTCATTGCGAACGCAGTGAAGCAACCCAGGGCAGCGGGCCGCTTCCGGATGTAGCGGTTCCCTGGGTTGCTTCGCTTCGCTCGCAATGACGGCGGAGGGCGTGAGGGCGGCGGAGGGTGCGGAGCCCCTTACCCCTTCTTCAGCCGCTGCCCGAAGATCGCGGTGCCGACGCGGACATGGGTCGCGCCCACCTGGATCGCCGCCGGGTAATCGGCGCTCATGCCCATGGACAGGATTGGCAGGTTGCGCTCGCGGGCGAGCTTCGCCAGCAGGGCGAAATGCGCCGAGGGCGGATCCTCCACGGGCGGGATGCACATCAGGCCCTGGATCGCGAGCCCGTGGGTATCGCGGCACGCGGCGAGCAGCGTGTCGAGCTCATCGACGGGAACGCCGGATTTCTGCGCCTCGTCGCCGGTGTTCACCTGGATGAGCAGCTTCGGCGTGCGTCCCTGGCGGGCGATCTCCTTGGCCAGGGCGGCGGCCAGCGAGAGCCGGTCGAGGGAATGGATCACGTCGAACAGGGCCACCGCCTCGCGCGCCTTGTTCGATTGCAGCGGCCCGACGAGGTGCAACTCCACGTCCGGATACCGCTCCTTCAGCGCGGGCCATTTCGCGGCCGATTCCTGCACGTAGTTCTCGCCGAACAGGCGTTGCCCGGCCTCCAGCGCCGGCAGGATGCCCTCCGCCGGCACCGTCTTCGAGATGGCGATGAGATGGACGTCGGCCGGGTCGCGGTCGCTGTCGCGG
The DNA here is from genome assembly GCF_056430985.1 of Methylobacterium sp. Gmos3. Classification (NCBI taxonomy): domain Bacteria; kingdom Pseudomonadati; phylum Pseudomonadota; class Alphaproteobacteria; order Hyphomicrobiales; family Methylobacteriaceae; genus Methylobacterium; species Methylobacterium sp. Gmos3. Next base: position 301,390 of record NZ_JBWJYL010000006.1, on the reverse strand, counting down.
GCCGCGCGGGCGACGCCCTCGCGCACCTCCGCGAGCCCGGCGGCGACGTCGGCCTCGCCCACCGGGGGCATGTGGCCGGTCTCGGCGCGGGCGGGCGGTCCGGGCAGGGGGGCAGGCATGGAAGGCTCCTCGGTCTCGCCGATGGGGGCAAGCACGGACGCAGCCGCCATGCAAGGGCCGTTGACCCGTCGCCTCCCGGATATGCTACTGCGCCGCAAGACGCCCGTTCCCGCGACAGACCCGGCCCGATGACCGACGCTCCCACCCCGATCGAACGCTACAACGCCAAGGATGCCGAGCCGCGCTGGCAGGCGGCGTGGTCGCAGGCCAAGATCTTCGAGACGGACAACGCGGACCCGCGCCAGAAATACTACGTGCTGGAGATGTTCCCGTACCCGTCCGGGCGCATCCACATGGGCCACGTGCGCAACTACGCGATGGGCGACGTGGTGGCCCGCTACAAGCGCGCCAAGGGCTTCAACGTGCTGCACCCGATGGGCTGGGACGCCTTCGGCCTGCCGGCCGAGAACGCCGCGATGGAGCGCAAGGTCAACCCGCGTACCTGGACCTACGAGAACATCGCCACGATGCGCGGGCAGTTGCAGTCGATGGGGCTGTCGCTCGATTGGAGCCGGGAGATCGCGACCTGCGACCCCGATTATTACAAGCACCAGCAGCGCATGTTCCTCGACTTCCTGGAGAAGGGGCTCGTCGCCCGGCGCACGGCGAAGGTGAACTGGGACCCGGTGGACCACACCGTGCTCGCCAACGAGCAGGTGATCGACGGGCGCGGCTGGCGCTCCGGCGCCCTGGTGGAGCAGCGCGAGCTGACCCAATGGTTCTTCCGCATCACCCATTTCGCGGAGGATCTGCTCACCGCCCTCGACGGCCTCGACCGCTGGCCGGAGAAGGTTCGGCTGATGCAGAAGAACTGGATCGGCCGCTCCGAGGGCCTGGAGGTCCGCTTCGGCCTGACGCAGAGCGTTGCCGGCTACGGAGATAGTGTCACTGTCTACACGACGCGGCCCGATACGTTGTTCGGCGCGAAGTTCCTGGCCATCGCCGCCGACCATCCGATTGCCGCGAGCCTCGCCGAGGGCAACGCGGCGCTGCAAGGCTTCATCGCCGAATGCCAGCGCATCGGCACGGCGCAGGCGGCCATCGACACGGCGGAGAAGCTCGGCTTCGACACCGGCCTGAGGGTCCGCCACCCCCTCGACCCATCCTGGGAGTTGCCGGTCTACGTCGCGAATTTCGTGCTGATGGAATACGGCACCGGCGCCGTGTTCGGCTGCCCGGCGCATGACCAGCGCGACCTCGACTTCGCCAACAAGTACGGGCTCGGCAACACGCCGGTCGTCTGCCCCGAGGGGCAGGACCCGGATAGCTTCGTCATCACCGACACCGCCTATGACGGCGACGGGCGGATGATCCACTCGCGCTTCCTCGACGGCATGACCACGGACGAGGCCTTCGCGGCGGTGGCGAGCCGCCTGGAAGGGGAGGGGGTCGCGACCCGCAAGGTTCAGTTCCGCCTGCGCGACTGGGGCGTCTCGCGCCAGCGCTACTGGGGCTGCCCGATCCCGATCATCCATTGCGACTCGTGTGGCCCCGTGCCGGTGCCGGTGGCGGACCTGCCGGTGAAGCTGCCGGAGGAGGTCTCCTTCGATCAGCCCGGCAACCCGCTGGAGCGGGATGCGGCGTGGCGGCAGGTTCCCTGTCCGCAATGCGGAGCCGCCGCCCGGCGCGAGACGGACACGATGGACACCTTCGTGGATTCGTCGTGGTACTTCGCCCGCTTCACCGCCCCGTGGCTGACGAACGAGCCCACGGATGCCGAGACGGTGAACCGCTGGCTGCCGGTGGACCAGTATATCGGCGGTATCGAGCACGCGATCCTGCACCTGCTTTACGCCCGGTTCTTCACGCGGGCGATGCGCGAGACCGGATGGTCCGGCGTGTCCGAGCCCTTCGCCGGCCTGTTCACGCAGGGCATGGTGGTCCACGAGACCTACAAGGATGCGGCCGGCGCCTGGGTGCCCCCGGCCGATATCCGCCTCGCCAGCGAGGGTGGGGAGCGGCAGGCGTTTCACGTGAAAACTAACGGCCCGGTAACCATCGGGCCGATCGAGAAGATGTCGAAGTCCAAGAAAAACGTCGTGGACCCGGACGACATCATCGCCAGCTACGGCGCTGACACCGCCCGCTGGTTCATGCTGTCCGATTCGCCGCCGGAGCGCGACGTGATCTGGACGGAGGAGGGCGTGCAGGGCGCCGCCCGCTTTGTGCAGCGCGTGTGGCGCCTCGTGAACACCGCCTGCTCTGCCACGGGCGACGGCGCGTCCGATCTGGCGCTGCGCAAGGCGGCCCATCGGGCGCTGGCCTCCGTCGGCGAGGATGTGGAGCGGCTGCGCTTCAACCGCTGCGTCGCGCACATCTACACCCTGGCCAACGCCCTCGATGAGGGTCTGCGCGGAGCCGCGTCCCAGTCCGCCGCCAAGGAGGCCGCCGGCATCCTCGTGCAGCTGATTGCGCCGATGATGCCTCATCTCGCGGAGGAGTGTTGGACGGCGCTCGGTCATGACGACCTCGTCGCGGCGGTGCCGTGGCCGGAGGCCGAGGCCGGGCTGCTGGTCGAGGACGAGATCACCCTGCCGGTGCAGATCAACGGCAAGAAGCGGGCGGACGTCACCGTCCCCCGCGATGCCGATGCCAAGGCCGTCGAAGCCGCAACGCTCGCCCTCGAGGCCGTCCAGAAGGTTCTGGAGGGCAAGGCCCCACGCAAGGTCATCGTGGTGCCGGGGCGGATCGTGAATCTGGTGGTGTGAGGTTTAGCTTGTCCCCCACCACTCCCTCATCCTGAGGTGACCGCGTCAGCGGGCCTCGAAGGAGGGCTCCAGAGGTCTCCGCGCTTTCTGGAGCCCTCCTTCGAGGCGGCTTCGCCGCACCTCAGGATGAGGTGAGGGAGGGGGAGAGGTGTTCGGCTGGCGTCAACGGCCTCTTAAGGTGAGCGTGGGTAATTTGCACACGGACCCGCTGCCGGGCGTGCCGGTGATTCCGTGACGAGACGACCCCCGTGACGAGCATCTCATCCACCGCGACCCAGGCGTATACGCCGCAATCGACATCCCACGCCCATTCAGGTCGGCACCGCCTCTCCGACGCCATTCAGCAGCAGGAGCAGAGCGGTGCCCTGAGCAGCACCGACGCCACCGCCCTGACCAGCGCCCTCAGCTCGATCGATTCGAGCCTGCAGGGTGATTCGTCCTCGAGCACATCCGCCACGAGCACGTCGGGTCCGTCGAGCGGCAACAAGCTCGACCCGTCGTCGATCAAGGACCGGATCGACAGCCTGATCTCGGATCAGGAGAGCAGCGGCGCCCTCACGAGCGGACAGGCGAGCGAGTTGAAGAACCTCTTCGCCAGTCACGGCCAGAGCGTCACGAGCTCCGGTTCGAGTTCCGATGCCGACGGCGATGGTCCGGATGGTCCCCCGCCCGGCCCGCCTCCTGTCGGCGGCGTCTCAGGCACATCCTCCTCGAGCGCGTCCTCGTCCACGAGTTCCAGCACCGGAACTTCGGCGAGCGACCTGCTCAACACCTTCATCCAGCAGGTCCAGGCTGCCCAATCGAACAGCGCAAGCTATGCCGCGAGTGGGCAGACCGCGTCGACGCAATCCTCAGCGCTGCTGTTCGACTTCAATAGCTGAGGCCGGCCGGCGACTTGCACTCCCTCACCGGCGGGCGCATCGCAGGCCCGTTGGACAGGGATTGAGGCAGGGATGACCGGCAAGCCGAAGGTGGCCTTCATCGGCACGGGTGGGACGATCTCGTCGCTCGGGCGCGACCCGCTCGATATCCTCGATTACACGGCGACCGACCGGCGGCTCGATGCCGGGGGCGTCGTCGCGGCGGTGCCGGACCTGGCGCAGGTCGCGGAGATCGTGCCGGTGCCGTTCCAGGCTGTGACGAGCCCGGCCATCGGCTTCGCGGAATGGCGCGATCTCGTCCTGCTCTGCGAGCGCGTCGCGGGTGAGCATCCCGACCTCGCCGGCATCGTCATCGGCCACGGCACGGCGACGCTGGAAGAAACGGCCTATGCCCTGAGCCTCACGCTCACGGTCGATCTGCCGGTGGTCCTCGTCGGCTCGCAGCGGCCGATGAGCGCCCTGTCCACCGATGCCGGGCTCAACCTCGTGGCGGCCGTGCGCACCGCCGCCGCGCCGGCCTCGCGCGGGCGCGGTGTGCTGGTCGTCCTGAACGATGAGATCCAGGCGGCGCGGGAGGTCACGAAGACCTCCGTCACCCGCTTGCAAACCTTCCGCACGCCGGATTTCGGGGTGCTCGGCCATGTCGATGGCGACAGCGTGCGCTACTACCGCCGCACCGAGCGGGCGCACGCCCCCGGCACGCCGTTCGACATCCGCGCGCTGCCCGCCCTGCCGCGCGTGGACATCACCTACGCCTATGCCGACGCGGACGGGACGGCGGTGCGCGCCTTCCGGGCGGCGGGCGCGCGGGGCCTCGTGGCGGCGGGGCTCGCCCCCGGCATGGTGCCGCCCGCCGAGGCCGACGCCCTCGCGGAAGCGGCGGCGGCGGGGCTGACCGTGGTGATGTCGACGCGGGCGGGCAGCGGCATTGTGCCCCTGAGCACGCGCCTGCGCGAGCGCGGCATCCTCACCGCCGACAACCTGACGCCGCAGAAGGCGCGGATCCTCTTGTCCCTGGCGCTCACCGTGACACAGGATCCGGCGACGATCGCCACCTTCTTCGCGACCTACTGAAAGCCGTCCATGACGCTGCCGCCCATCGCAGCCGCGCGCTCGCTCCTCGCGCTCATCGACTTTCAGGCCCGGCTCATGCCGGCCATTGCCGAGGCGGGTGCGGTGGTGGCCAATGCGCGGCGCCTGAAGGACGCGGCGGGAATCCTCGGCGTGCCGGTGCTGCTCACCGAGCAGAACCCCGGCGCGCTGGGGTCCACGGTACCGGACCTGTCGGGCGGTGAGACCATCGCCAAGATGGAGTTCGACGTGACCCGGCAGGAGGGATTCCTGGCCCGTGTCCCGGACGGCGCGGAGGTGATCCTCGCCGGCTGCGAGGCGCATATCTGCGTGCTGCAGACCGCGATGGGCCTGATGGCGGCGGGGCATCGCGTGCGGATCGTGCGCGATGCGGTCGGTTCCCGGCGCACCGAGAACCGCGACGCGGCGCTCGCCCGCCTCGCGGCCCATGGCGCGGATATCGTCACCACCGAGATGGTGGTGTTCGAATGGCTCGGCACCGCCGCCCATCCCCGTTTCCGCGAGGTGGTGCGGCTCATCAAGTAGGGCGGCTCAGCGGTCCTCCAGCGCCGCCCGCGTGGCGCTATCGGCGCCGATATCGTCCGTGCCCTGCATGCCGAGGCTCTCGATCAGCCGCACGCGGGCGCGGCTGACCCGGCTCTTGATGGTGCCCACCGCCACGCCGCAGATCTCGGCGGCTTCCTCGTAGGTGAAGCTCTGCGCGCCCACGAGGATCAGCGCCTCGCGCTGGGCATGCGGCAGCAGGTTCAGGGCATCCTGAAACTGCGCCATTTCCATCCGCACCTCCTGCTCGGGCAGGGCGGCGAGGCGCGCGGCGTGGACGCCATCGGCATCCTCCACCTCGCGCTTGCGCTTGCGCTGCTCCGAATAGAACAGGTTGCGCAGGATGGTGAACAGCCACGCCGTGAGGTTGGTGCCCCGGCGAAAGCTCTCGGCCCGCGTCCAGGCCCGCACCAGCGTGTCCTGCACGAGGTCGTCCGACCGGTCGAGGTCGTAGGTCAGCGAGAAGGCGAAGGCACGCAGCGCCGGGATCGCGCCCAGCAGAAGCTCGCGCATTTCCGCGTCGGCGCCCGGGGGCGTCCCCACCGGGGCGGGGGGCGAAGCAAGGGATTGCATCATCGCGAAGGCTCCCGTTCGGCGCGCTCGGACATCCCGCCGGTTTCGGCGAGGCCGTCCACGAGGGCGCGCAAGTGGTCGGGGATCGGCAGGGCCAAGACCTGCGCGTAGTGCCGCTGCAACTCGCGCCCGATCCGGGCACGGGACACGGCATCGACGGAGCCCCGGCGGGGATTCGCCGTTCGGGGCCCGGCCCGGATCGCGCCGGGCCCCGCCTCCTCATCGTGATCGTCAGCCATCGTCTCGCCCTTTCGGACGGGCGAGCCCGGCTCACATCCGTGCGGTCCGTTCGACGTATCGTGCGGTCCGTCCGGCGGCGTCTCGGCGCATCGCCCTGATGGCGGCGCTGATAGGATTTGGGGATTTAATCAGTTCTGAACTTTGTATTCAGCAAATATTAAGTGGCGACACGCACTAGTCTCACCAATTGTTTCGCCAATGTAACAAGTAACAAAGCAGAAATATATCTAAGCTTGGCAATGACTATGGAGTAACGAGGATGAACGGTTCCTGAGCGTGAAGCGTGGCCGGATTGGGGCGGCCCCTAGTGCATCGATCCAGACGAAGGCGTCAGCCGGGTCTGGAAAAATTGATGCAAAAACAAAGAGCTAGTGCGGAGGCGCATGAACGGAGTGAGTGCGTCACTGCACTAGCGTTCCGGCGCCGGAGCGGCGAGAATCGCCTCAGGCTCCTGCGGAGATCCCGCCATGGCGTATGCGACCACCATCGAGGGGACGCGCTTCACCTTCCCCGACCTGAAGAGCCTGATGGCCAAGGCGACGCCGGAGCGCTCGGGCGACCAGCTCGCCGGGATCGCCGCCGAGGGGCCGGTGGAGCGGCTGGCGGCGCAGATCGCCCTCGCGGACCTGCCGCTCAAGACGTTCCTCGCACAGGAGCTGATTCCCTCCGAGGAGGACGAGGTGTCGGACCTCATCGCCCGGCGGCACGATCCGGCGGCCTTCGCGCCGGTCTCGTCCCTCACGGTGGGCGCGTTCCGGGAATGGCTGCTCCGCGTCGAGGCCGATGGGCCGGCGCTCGCCGCCCTGTCCCCCGGCCTGACGCCGGAAATGGTGGCGGCCGTCGCAAAAATTTGCCGGCTTCAGGATCTCGTCGCCATCGCGGCCAAGCGGGCGGTGGTGACGCGCTTCCGCTCGACCATCGGGCTGCCGGGGCGGCTGTCCACCCGCAACCAGCCGAACCACCCGACCGATTCGTCCGAAGGCATCCTCGTCTCGGCCCTCGACGGGTTGCTGATGGGGTCGGGCGACGCGGTGATCGGCGTGAACCCGGCGACCGACTCGCTGCCGGACTACATCCGCATCGTCGAGTTGCTGGAAACCCTCCGGCTGCGGCTCAACGTGCCGACGCAGCATTGCTGCCTCGGACACGTCACCGTGGCGATCGAGGCGATGGCGCGGGGCGCGCCGGTCGACCTCGTGTTCCAGTCGGTGGCCGGCTCGCAGAAGGCCAATGCCGGGTTCGGGGTCGATCTCGCGGTGCTGCGCGAGGCGGCGCAGGCGGGCCGGGCGCTGGGCCGCTGCCCGGCGGACGGGCAGTTCATGTATTTCGAGACCGGGCAGGGCTCGGCTCTCTCGGCGGAGGCCCATTGGGGCGTCGACCAGCAGACGATGGAGGCCCGCGCCTACGCGGTGGCGCGGGAGTTCGATCCGCTCCTCGTCAACACGGTGGTCGGGTTCATCGGGCCGGAATACCTCTACGACGGCAAGCAGATCATCCGCGCCGGGCTGGAGGACCATTTCTGCGGCAAGCTCCTCGGCCTGCCGATGGGGGTGGACGTCTGCTACACCAACCATGCCGACGCCGATGGCGAGGACATGGACGCCCTCCTCACCCTGCTCTGCGCGGCGGGGGTGAACTTCGTCATCACCGTGCCGGGGGCGGACGACGTGATGCTGAACTACCAGTCCCTCTCCCACCACGATGCCGTATTCGCGCGGCAGACGCTCGGCCGGGCGCCGGCCCCGGAATTCGAGGCGTGGCTTAGGGAGGTCGGCGTCACCGACGCCCGCGGGCTGCTGCGCGGTGGCGCGGGCGAATTGCCCGGTGCCTTCGCCGAGGCGTCCCGTCTCCTTCCGGGGAAGGCCGCATGAGCGAGCCCCCGCGCCCGACCCTGCGGGACCTGCGCTCCCTCACCCAGGCCCGGATTGCGCTGGGCGCCCACGGCGCCGGCTGGCCCACCGCCGCCTCGCTGGCCTTCGGCCTCGACCATGCCCGCGCCCGCGAGGCGGTGTGGACGCCCCTCGATCCGGCGGCGATCCGCGAGGCCCTGGCGGCGCAGGGGCTCGACACGGTCGAAGTCCGCTCCAACGCCACCGACAGGGCGGAATACCTGCGGCGGCCGGACAAGGGCCGGACGCTTCATCCCGACTGCGAAACCGTCCTCGACGGGGCGGGGCAGGGTGCCGACCTCGCCATCGTCATCGCGGACGGGCTCTCCGCGACGGCGGTCGCCCTCAATGCGGTGCCGGCGGCGGCGGCGCTGGCGGCGCGGGCGAAGCGGGCCGGCTGGAGCCTCGCGCCCCTCGTCGTGGCGACGCAAGCGCGGGTGGCGCTCGGCGACCCCATCGGCGCGCGCCTGAAGGCGCGGGCGGTGGTGGTGCTGATCGGCGAGCGGCCGGGCCTCTCGGCCTCGGACAGCCTCGGCTGCTACGTCACCTTCGCGCCGGAGCCGGGCCTGCCGGATTCCCGGCGCAACTGCATCTCCAACATCCGCCAGGACGGCCTCTCCATCGAGGCGGCGGGCGCGCAGATGGAGTCGTTGCTGCGCGCCATGTTCGCGCAGCGGCTCAGCGGCGTCGGGCTTCGGCGGGACGAGGCCGCGCTGCCGGGTCCCGCTACTGCATGAAGGCCCAGGCGAGGCGAAGGGCGTCGAACTCCGATTCGTCCAGCGGGTCGAGCCAGTCGAGGTCGCGGGTGGGCGCCGGGGCCTGCTCGGGATCCGGCTCCCGCCCCGGCTCCTTCGGAGCGCCGGGATAGGCGGCCTCGCGCTCGCGCGCCGTCCGGCACGTCGCCTCGTTGCCGCAGGTGCAGGGTCGGAGTGGGGGAACGGTCTCCATGGCGGGCCTCCTCGACGGGAGCGGAATCGCGCGATCCCGATGCCGACCTGTGTGATCCCGCGCGGGCAACCTCACCTTGATCCAGCGCAAACGGACGATCCGGCGGCTGGAGCCGCACCCGAACGAATCGGTTCAGCCCGCCTTCTCCAGATCGTCCCCTCAGCCTGAGAATCTGGCCGGAACGGTCGCGTCCGCCTCCGTCATTGCGAGGAACGAAGCAATCCAGGGACGCGCCACGGTCGGAAGCGACTCGCCCGCCCCTGGATTGCTTCGCTCGCGCTCGCAAAGACGGTGAGGGGAGAGGGTGGGGGCCGCCTCGACGTGATCGGCCGCTGCTCCGGGCACCGGGCGGGAAATCGTGTCGCGCGCCCATGGTCCTTGATGGGGATCAAGGCCGGGAGACCCGCAGGCGTCGATGAGAGGCCGCGCGGCGTATTACAACTGCTGCGCGACTGCAAATCTATCGCGCTACGGCAGAATGCATTCGGCGTGGATTCGAGCGGTTTATAGTGCAAGACACGCGGCTATGGCTTCGGTCTACGTAATTTAGAAACATGCGTGTATTTGGAACCGTTCGACATTGCCGGAGTTTCCCGGAGACAAATTCCTCAGATGTTACGCGAAAACACTAACTCGTGATCGACGTCAGACAGTTCGCGGGGCATAGACCCGCGCAAACACGGTCTCAGGGGACAACGATGATGCAGGCGAGCGATCCGGCCTTCGCCCCGTGCGGCACGCGTCGGACATGAGCGTCTTCCGTCCCCAGACGGTCGGCGACTGGCAGAAGACCGGCCATCGCGGCCTGCGCATTCCCCGCTGCCCGACCTGTCGCGCCTCGACCTGGGCGAGTTGGGGCCAGCTCGATGCAAGGGCCGACGAGGATGTCGTCGCGGTCGCCCAGCGCCTACGCTGCATCGCCTGCGGGGAGGCTCCGGCCGGGCTTCCCATCGTGGCGAGCACCAACGCGCCCGTGCAGTAGCGCGGGCCTTTGCGCTGGATCAAGGCGCGCCGGGTCCGGTGCGCCACCATGGGGACCTCGCTGAGGAGGTTCCCGATGACGACGCAGCCCCTTCCCGCCTCCGTTCCCTTGCCCCAGCCCACCCCGGTGGTCCGGATGCCCCGGGGCACGGCCGTCACCGCGCCGAGCCCGTCGAGCAGGGCGCGGAACGGCACGGGCCACCTGAACGGCCGTCTCGGCAGCTTCACCGCCTTCGTGCTCGCGGCGTTGGCCGCGCTCCTCGTCACCGCGCTGATGCGCATCGCCCTCTGAACGGCGCCGTCCGCCCGAGGGGCCGGCGGCGCGAGCAGTGGAGGTCACCATGTCCTACGCGAAGATCCTGGTCTCGGTGGACCTGACGGCGGGTGCGCCCGGCCGCATCAGGCTGGCCGCCGGCCTGACGCAACGGTTCGAGGCGATTCTCACCGGTGCGGCCGCCCGGAAGGTGCCGGCGCCGGTGCTGGTCAGCGACATCTACGACGCGCAGCGTCAGGAAGAGCGCAACCGCGAGGCCGTTCTCGCCGAACTCGGCCGCGCCCGTGAGGTGTTCGCGCGCAATGCCGAGGGTGCCTTCGACACCGAATGGCGGGCCTCCTATGCGGGTCCGCTCACCCATCTGGTCGCGCTTGCCCGCGCGGCCGACCTCGTGGTGGTCGGGCAGCATGGGGAGGACGGGCCGGGGCCACTCGGGGTGCCGGCGGGTCCGGTGCTGATGGAGGCCGGGCGTCCGGTCCTCGTGGTGCCACCGGGGATCGATGCGCTCCGGGCCTCGCGCATCGTCGTCGCCTGGAAGGATACGGTGGAGGCGCGTCGGGCGGTGTCCGGCGCCCTCGGCTTCCTTCGCCACGCCGATCAGGTCTACGTCGCCTCCGTCGGCGACGGCTCCGGCGCGGAGGGCGCGGAGGAGGTGGCCGCCTACCTCGCCCGGCACGGGGCGGCGGTGACGACCCATCTCCTGCAGGACAGGCGCGGCGCGGGCGAGGAGATCCTCGATTTCGCCCGGCGTCAGGAGGCCGACCTCGTGGTGACGGGGGCCTACGGCCATTCCCGCCTGCGCGAATGGGCCTTCGGCGGCGTCACCCGCGATCTCATCCAGCGCAGCCCGGTCTGCTGCCTGATGAGCCATTGATCCCGCGTCAGCCGGCAGCGAGGCGCTCCAGCCGGGCGGGATCGAGCAGGCGCACGCCGCCGGGGACGATCAGGATGATCCGCTCGCGGTCGAACCGGGTGAGCATCCGGCTCACCGTCTCGATGGTGAGGCCGAGATGGTCGGCGATGTCCTGCCGGCCCATCGGCAATTCCAGCGTGATCGAATCGTGGCCGATCCGGGCGTAGCGCCGGCGCAGGCCCACCAGGAACAGCGCGACCTTCTCCTCGGCGGTGCGGCGGCCCAGAAGCATCATCTGGTCCTGGGCCAGGGTCAGCTCGTAGCCGGCGCGCTCGTGCATTCGCTGGAGCAGGTGGGGCTTGTCCGCCACCAGCGCCTTGAAGGCACCGCGCTCGAACCGGCACAGGCTGGCATGCCCCAGGGCCTCGGCGGTGACGCCGAAGCGCTCCGGCAGGGCGAGGCCGAGGAAGTCGCCGGTCAGGGCGAAGCCCATCACGTGGCGCCGCCCGTCCGGCAGCAGGCGCGACAGGCGGATCGCCCCGTCGGTCAGGTTGTAGACGGCCGTCGCCTCGTCGTCCTGCGCGAACAGCGCCTGCCGGGGGGCGAGGCCGATCTGGCGGCTTAGCGCCTCCAACTCCTCGAGTTCGTCGGTGGACAGGGCGGCGCAGACGCTGAACAGCCGCGCCTTGCAATCGAGGCAGCCGTCGCTTTGCCGCCCGTGATGGCAGACATGGGCGGGCGCAGGCGTCGTCTCGGTGGTGATCATGCGCCGGCATCCCGTTTTGCGCCATGAAACGGCGCAACGACACAAGATTAACGCGAATAATCGTTCAGGCCAATTGGCCGCCTCGCAAAGAAGCGTTCGACTTCAGTCGATGTCACGGCGCCGGACGTGACGGGAAAGCTACCACGTTCGAAGCCCTGTGCCACGCTCCGCGACGGCTTTGCTCAAGCAAATTGAGTGATTCGTGGATCGCGTCTCTTCCGTTGTCTGTGCGATCGCGGCGAAGCAATTCAGGGATTGGGGCTGCTTCCGAACATGGCGCGTCCCCGGATCATGCTGCGCCTCCCGTCTTTGCGAGCGAAGCGAAGCAATCCAGGGATCCGCCACATCCGTTCAGGTCCCGCTGCCCTGGATTGCTTCGCTGTCGCTCGCAAAGACGGTAAAGCAGGTGATCCGGATCAAACCGAAACCGCGCTAATGGCTCATCAAGCAGCAGATCGGGCTCGCGCGCAGCAGATCGCGGGTGACGCCGCCGAAGGCCCATTCGCTGAGTCGCGAATGGCCGTAGGCGCCGGTTACGAGGAGGCCGGCCGCGTGCTCGCAGGCGAGGTCCACGAGGGCCGAGGCGGTGTCGGCGCCGTCGCCCTCGGTCCGGGCGGCGCAGGCGGCGATGCCCCTGGCCTCCAGGACGCGGACGAGGTCGTCGCCCTCGTCCGGTCCGCTTCCGTCCGCCACGTGGCAGACCACGACCCGCGAGGCCCGGCGCAGGAACGGCATCGCGTCGGCCACGGCGCGCCGCGCCTCGCGGGTGTTCTTCCAGCCGATCGCGATGCGGCTCGCCTCGCAATATGACACGCCCGGCGGCGCGATGAGGACCGGGCGCCCGCATTGCATCACCACATCGGCGGGGGCCACGGCGAAGCGCTCGGCCGGGTTGTCCCGGGCCTTCCGGCCGATCACCACGAGGTCGGCCGCCATGGATTGGCCGAGCAGAAAGAAGAGCGGGTCCGCGATGTCGGAGCGCCAGGCCAGCCGGCTGCGTCCGGCGGCGGCCTCGGTGAACAGGGCCTCGGCCTGCCGCATCCGCTCCAGGCAGTTCTCGTGCAGCACCGGCAGGACGGACGGGCCGCCCGCGCCGGGATCGGTGACGAAGAGGCCGTAATCCGGCCGCTCCGCGGCGATGCCGACGAGCCGCGCGCCGAATGAGTCGGCGAGATGCGCCGCCATCCTCACCCGGTCCCGCGATCCCTCCTCGGAGTCGACCGCCACCATGATGCTCGCATAGTCCAGGATCGCGCCCATGATCGCCTCCCGCGTCGTGGGCGCCATCCTCGCGCAGGTGCGGGTGGGTGCCTTGATCCAGCGCAAGCCCGGACGTCGATTCGGGTGAGCACCCATCCGTCCTGGCCCGGTTATTGCCGGCCCCGATAGGATTGGGACGCCGTGGTGAGGTTAAAATCCGTTTTTTAACCGGGCATTTCTGCTTTCTGATACAGAGCCCGCAAGTCATCGCGCCGCCATGACGGGACGCCATGCGGTCCGGTGCGGAACCAATGCGACGGCAGGAGCGAGCCGATGTCGGGTGACACCATAGATCTCATCCATCCGGTCATCCTCTGCGGCGGCTCGGGCACGCGGCTGTGGCCGGCCTCGCGCGAAAGCTTCCCGAAGCAGTTCATTCCGCTGGCCGAGGCACACCGCTCCTCCTTCCAGGCGACCGCCGCCCGCGTCACGGACGCGACCCTCTTCGCCCGGCCTGCGGTGATCACCGCCAACGACGCGCGGTTCATCGTGGCGGAGCAGCTGGCGCAGGCCCGCCTCGCGGCCGACATCCTGCTGGAACCGGCCCGGCGCGACTCGGCGGCGGCGGTCACGGTGGCCGCGCTCCACGCCGCCGCCCGCCAGCCCGACGCCCTCGTGCTGATCCTCGCGGCCGACCACATCGTCGGCGACGATGCCGCCTTTCTCGATGCGGTGCGCGCCGCGAGCCTCGGGGCGCGGGCCGGCCGCATCATGACGCTGGGCCTCGTGCCGACCTCGCCCGCGACGGCCTACGGCTACATCCAGCCCGGCGAGCCCCTGCCCGACGCGGCCGGAGACGCCGGGGCGCGGGTGGTCGAGCGGTTCCTCGAGAAGCCCGATGCCGTCCGCGCCCAGCGCCTCATCGCCGAGGGCGCGCTGTGGAACAGCGGCTACTTCCTCTTCCGGGCCGACGTGATGCTCGAGGAGCTGCGCACCCACGCGCCGGAGGTGCTGTCGGCGGCGGCGGCCTCCCTCACCGGGGCCGTGCGCGACCTCGATTTCCTGCGCCTCGACACCGAGGCCTTCCTGAAGTCGCCGCAGATCTCGATCGACTACGCGGTGATGGAGCGGACCGCGCGCGCGGCGGTGCTGCCGGTCTCGTTCCCGTGGTCCGACATCGGCACCTGGGGCGCCCTGTGGGACGTCTCGCCGCAGGATGCGGACGGCAACGCCACGCGCGGTCGCGTGGCCCTGCACGGCACCCGCAACAGCCTCGTCCACAGCGAGGGCGAACTCCTCACCACCGTGGTCGGCCTCGACGACGTGGTCGTGGTGGCGACCTCCGACGCGGTGCTCGTCACCACCCGCGAGCGGGGCGGCGAGGTGAAGGGGCTGGTGGAGAAGCTGCGCGCCAGGGGCGAGCCCGAAGCCGATGCCCATCGCCTGATGTACCGCCCCTGGGGCAGTTACCAGCGCATCGACATCGGCTCGCGCTTCCAGGTGAAGCGGATCACGGTCAAGCCCGGCGCCCGGCTCTCGCTGCAGAAGCACTATCACCGCGCCGAGCATTGGGTGGTGGTGCGCGGCACCGCCGAGGTCACGGTGGATGATCGCGTCTCCCTCGTCCACGAGAACGAGGCGATCTACCTGCCGATCGGCTGCGTCCACCGCCTCTCCAATCCCGGCAAGATCCCCCTCGAGCTGATCGAGGTCCAGGTCGGGTCCTATACCGGTGAGGACGACATCATCCGCATCGAGGACGTCTACGGCCGCTGAACGGGCGGCGGCGCCGCTCCATCGCGGCGGCGCCGGATTTCCCGCCGCACCTGCCGCCACAGGGCCTGCTCGCGGCTCCGGCTGCGGTGCCAGGCGGCGTGTTCCTCGAGGAAGGCCCACTCGTCCGGGTCCTCGGGGTGATCGCGCATCACCGCGTCGGCCAGGGCCTCGACCTGGGGGCGCGGCACGAGGCGCGCCAGGACGAACGGCTCGCCCAGGATCCAGAGCGCCGCCGCCGCAATGGACGACACAACCACGACAAGTAAAACCCAGAGGGCGCTAAACCACAGCCAGTCGAACATGCCTTGGCCCACCCTCGGCCATTGCCAGGATTACGTACTTATATTACGGATTTTTTCCGAGTCGCAACGGTGTTCCCTTCAGCCGTCGCCCTCTGCCGCGGAATGCCCGTCCGCAATGTGAGCTGATATTCTTAATTAATTCCAATTGGTTATCCTTTCTTGTATCTAGTCTACCCACACCTCAGCCCGCATCGTGAGAGCGGCTTCTAAGGAACGGCTAGGAACGCTAGAGAACTCGCCGCCCGCACCGGATGCGCGAGCAGCGTTCGTGAGGCCCGACTGGGCTCGGGGAATGAATTCCGGCTCGGAGGTGTTTCCGACCGCGCAAGCGGCCGGGCCGGGTATCAGCGTCGGAAGTTGGGGAGCTGAGGCACGGCTGGAAGACCGCTATCCGTAAGCATCGCTGGCATTAGTCCGACAGCGACAAGCGTCCTTTCGGCGCGGATCGCGTAGAACGTGGCCTTGCGGAAGTCGGCTTCAGCACGACGGACGCGGCGCATGTTCCACCACGCCACGGCGTAGATGAAGGGATAGATCACGCGCATAGCGTGCCCTCCTCGGCCATCTCGCAGTAGCGGAGGACCATGTAGGCACCCATTGCGTGCGAGCATTCAATCAGGGCTTCACGGGCGAGCGCCCTCGCTACTAAGCGATCATCGCCGCCGGCGACGAAGAACGCCTTCTCCAATACCTTCTTGGCCTCCTCGCCGCGCTTAGTGATCTTTTCCGCCTCCTCGCGGATCATTGCGATAGATCGTCGAAGCCGCGCTGCTTCCATCGCGGGGAGCGCGGCCTGCCTTTTGGACCTACTCAGGCGTCCGACGCGACGACCATTTTCAGCCGCCAGACGAACTGGCTTGTGTGAGGTCACAGCCATGCCGAGCCCTCCCGCCCGTTACATCCGACCGCGCTGAGAACGAGTGCAGCGCGGGTTGATGGCAGCGCGGCCGGAGCGCTTTTCAAGCGGTCCTGCCGAGGGTTCAGCGTACGGTTGTCCTGAACCCAATCGCGTCGGAATTTCATAATCGCGAGCGAATGGGCGTGGCTGGTGCTCGGCGCTAGTGCGCACCGCTCGATGAGGGCCTCGCCATACTCGACCGCCAGCCAGTCGGTGTAGCGATCCAACAGGCTAAGGCTGCAAGGCTCGGCTACAGCAGTCGGCGAACCGATAAGCGTCACGCCGCCCCCGATGAGGGGGAGTGAAACAAGGCCGCGTAGGAAGCCACGACGCTGCACGGGGGCTACCATATCCCCCTCCCTTGCCATTCGCAGCCAACGGCACTTAACACGAGAGCCGCGCGGGTTGAGGGTTGCCGGTGCGGAGCGCGCCAATCCTCATCCCAAAAATGAAAGGTATGGGCTCCTGTGTTCGTGGGGACGAATCGCTCCGCGTTCGGATCGCCGGGGCACTGTTCTTCACAGAGCATTCGGCGTTCCATGAACAGCCACTCGTTGTAGGCCATCAGCAACCCATCTGTGACGGGCTGCGCCACGGCAGACGGAGCGCCGATCAGGGTAATGCCGCCGCCGATCAGCGGCAGGGTGGTGAGGCCGCGCAGGAAGCCTCGACGGTTCGCGGGGGCGTTCATGCGCACCTCCCGTAGCCAAAGAAGCCCTGCTCAGTGAGCGCGTCGAAGTCGCCGAGCCCGTTGTCGTCGGTCAGGCCCTCGTCGTCGCTGCTGCAACCGAAGGTGCAGACCTTCCCATCGGCATCGCGACCGACGTGGGTGTAGTCCGCCTCCAAGTCGGTATCGCCGTCCAGCGCGTCGAGCAGGGCGATGTCGGCCTCGATCCGCTCGGCGATCCGGCGGCGCAGGTCGCGGATGCGCTGGCGGTCGGGATCGGCGGCGTGCATAGCCGCGAGGGCGATGGTGACGGGGCCACGCTGTGCGCAAGACAAGCGCGGGCGTTCACCGCCGCGAATGGGCGGTGTAAGGTGGTGGATAGCCATAAACAGCACTCCCGGTGCAGTTGGTGGTTAGGCCCGGCGGGAAATCTCACCTTCCTGCTGGGCCGTTTCTTTGGTACCATGATTGCCATGGCTACGCAAGAAACTTTGCAACCAAAGAAACGGCGCGGTCCTAAACCGACCGGTCAAGGCGTTCCTATTCAGGTGCGGCTACAGCCAGACAGCCTCTCGCCCCTCGACGCTTGGATTGCCGATCAGCCCAATCCAAAGCCATCCCGACCAGAGGCAATTCGCCTTGCCCTCGCTGATTGGCTCATGGGTCAGGGGTATGCGCAAAAACGCGAAGTTCCCAAATGAACGCGATCGTAACGCCGAGAAGATGAAACTTAGGTGCCGATTGGACTAAAGATCACAGCTAAGGCGAGCACTATGGCAACTGATTACGGCAAGTTTCTAGAAACCGAAAACGAGAAGCGACGTCAGCGTGAGGACGAAGCGCAGGCGACTCGGGAGCGCGAAGCTAGAAAGGCTCAGGACATACTCGATGCAATAGCTGCACCTTTAGATGCGGCATTTAAGCCCGCTGTGGAAGAGGCTAAAAAGCAACTTGCGCCACATGGGGTGAGTATCAATTCGGACCCGGATCTATCTCACAGACATAGGGATGGATTTAAAGTCCACAGATATTTCCGACTGTATAAGAAGAATTCACATGGAGGAACTACACCGACGAGCTTGCATGGCTTTCGAGTGCGTCAAAGCGATGGAATAGAAGCGGTATTTTGGCCCGATGACTATTCATCTAATAGCCCCGCTCAACGCATTTCACTTATACCTACAGCCGATTTTAAAACCGAAAACGTCGAGGATGTAATAAAACATGCCCTCGCCGAACTTGTACGGATTGTTGATTAGCCTCACCTCGCGGGAGGCAACGCTGCCCCCAACTCGGAAACGGACGGGCTTGAACGCCTGAGCATAACGACCACATAGCGAGTTTATCGATTTATAGCGGATCACGCTCGAAATTCGCTATAAACGTATAAAGTCGGAATAGATCAATATGGACCCTGTCCGGAACCCCTTTGCTCCTGGAGCCGGCACGCCCCCTCCCGAACTAGCCGGCAGAAAGGCTATAATCAACGATATTGACGTCGCTTTGCAACGTGTAGCAATCGGGCGACCAACGCAAAGTTCTATCTTGGTTGGATTAAGAGGTGTAGGAAAGACAGTACTTCTAAACAAAACCCGAGAGATAGCCGAGATAAAAGGGTATAAAGCGTATCTGGTTGAGGCCCATGAAGGCAAATCTCTGGCCGAGATGATAGGCCCGGGACTTAAATCCGTGCTTCTGTCGCTGAGCTACGTAGAAAGCGCAAAAGATCACGCGCGCAGAGGCTTAAGAGTGCTAAAAAGCTTCTTTAATGGTATAAGCTTAAGCATAAATGATTTTGATATTGGCATCAATATGGATGCAGAAGCTGGTTACGCAGACAGCGGAGACCTGGAGCACGATCTTCCATCCTTGTTTGTCATAGTAGCAGAGGCCGCAAAAGCAGCCAATCGACCAGTCGTGGTCTTAATAGATGAACTTCAGTACCTTAGTATTAAGGAGTTTAGCGCGCTTATCATGTCAGTGCATAGGATTTCGCAAGCAAATCTTCCCCTTACACTTATTGGTGCGGGGCTTCCGCAAATCCTGGCTTTGGCCGGAGAGTCAAAATCCTACGCTGAACGGCTCTTCAAATATCCAAATATCGGCGCTTTGTCTGAGTCTGACGCCGAAGAGGCTATAATTAAGCCTGCCCATGCAGAGGGAGCTGAGGTCACTGACGACGCACTCAAAGAGATACTTCGGGTTACTGAGAGCTACCCATACTTTTTACAGCAATGGGGCCACGACTCGTGGAACGTGGCAAAAGGTAACATTATCACTAAAAATGATGTTGAGGCAGCGACAGGACAGTCTCTTGCCACCTTGGACGAAAATTTCTTTAAGGTAAGATTTGACCGATGCAATCCATCAGAAAAGAAGTATATGAGGGCTCTCGCGGAATTGGGACCGGGTACCCATAAATCCGGAGAGGTTGCTAATCAGGTCGGCCAGAAGACTACAAGCGCAGCTCCAACGCGCAACAACTTGATTAAAAAGGGTATGATCTATTCGCCCCGTCATGGCGAGACAGCGTTTACGGTTCCACTATTTGACTCTTATATGAGGAGAACTATGCCGCCGCTGGATTGATGCGGAATAATGCTCACATTTGATCGACTTTAAATGCTGGCGCGAACAACTAACTGACTAAGCTTCAAAGAGCTGCGACAGCTCACGCCCGCTCGACTAGCCATTGCATCCTAGCTAGTCTCAGTCTATCTCAAGCGAGCGCTCGAAAGAGGCAGCGGGCAGCTCCTTACCCTTGAGGTCGACGACTACGACCTCTCGGAAGCCGCGCCGTTGCAGTTCCCATGTCTTCTCCATCGCCTGCTCGTCGGTCCCGCAGGCGAAGGTCATAGCCCGGCCCTTCGGATCGATTCCCTTCACCGTGAACACGACATGCTCTCCGTCTCTGGGAGAGATATAGAGCTGACGAACGAGAGACACGGCCTACGTCACTGCCGCTTGCGCGTTCAGCAACGCCAGTTCATGCCAATGATTGAAAGCGCACGCCTGTGATGAGCCCCAACACAGCTTGGCCGTTTAAGTGCTGGTCGTGTGAACAATCACATATATGATTGCATCTCAGTTTTCTGCTCGGCATTCGTTACCTCAAGAATGCAAGTCGTAACTACATACCGATTTTGCAGTGCAAGGTGGACAGCCTACTAATCAAAAGTTATGACTTAATTTGGCTGGGGCCAAGTGAGTCGGCCTCTACCCTCTCGTAATTTGAGGGACCGCTATGAATAATTGCCCTTGTTTCCAACAAGAACACGACGGGACGCAATCTGTCGCAGAATGTGCCGGCAATTGCCGCGAAAAAGGGTTTGATTTGGGTGGAAATGTTCATTCATTCGTTGTGTCGTTTTGCGTACTTGCACCACTGACATTTATTCTTTTCTGCTCGGAATGGCTGTAACTCGCCTAAGCTATGGAGCGTCTTCAAAGTTTGAGTGGCAATCTTTGGGATGTCGCATTGGATTTGCGTACCTACCTAAGCCATCTCCGACTGCGCGTTCGCCAGCTTCATACTATCCATCCGGCCGAAGGCGCCTCGGCCTACTGCACCGCCACTGATACATTCCGCAGCAAGAGCGCGCAGACGTCGCTGAGTGCCCAGCGAACCAGGGAACTGGTCGCCTGCGCATCCCCGCTATCAGTGTTCAGCCTGCGACCGCATGAACAGATCGCTTACACCGCGATGCAGTTCCTCGCGCATACCCTGGTGCTGCCTACGTTGGCCAGCGTGCTAATGATGACCTTCGGCTACCACCCACCCCTCGTGCCTTGATCGGTCCTGTTCGGGCAGTATGGCGCTGAGATCGGCCGCCGGCTTCAAGTGCCCTTCGGCCGGTTGTCCGCAATCATCAGCACGCCGCAATAGTCGATGCGCAGCGTCACGTGCTTCGGGTGAACCGCGAACAGTTCGGCCGCCGTCCAGCTGAGCCGATGCGTCTCGTCGCCGAGTCAGCAAGACTGAAGCGATGCGTCTTTCAGATTGCACTGATGCGCCGCTTGCGAACGCCCCTTGAGCTATGCCCGTAAGTTCATTTCTCAACCGGGCTCCAGCCCCTTAGCTCGAATGACGGCTGCGGCCGCTGGGGTCTTGAGGAACGCGAGGAACGCTTTCACCCGCTCTCTGTGCGCCGTATCGACAGAGATTCCACCATTTAGCACCAGGTACGACTGCACGTCGGGAGGAAACGGGCCGACGACGTCTACGCCGGGGACTGCCATCAACTCCGGCATCAATTGGACGGCGAGATCGGCCTCCCCCCGCATGACAAGCTCGCCAGTCAACCCTTGGGACACCGCCTTGCCCCTGGCCTTCACCTCGTCCTCGATCCCGAGCTGCCGGAGGGCCGCGACGAACACCGCTCTGCTCGCGCCGGAGGTGCTGTAGGCGACCGAACTCGCTTCGAGGAGTGTTCGCTTCAGCGCCTCAGCGGAGCCGATGTCCGGCCGAGGGGCACCTTTCCTGATGGCGATGCCAACTCCCGTGCGAGCGATGGTTGCAGCGCTGCCGTCAGCGATCCTGCCCTGCTGGATCAAGGCAACGACCAGAGCCGGGGTCAGGATCGCGACGTCAAACGGCGCTCCTCCCTCGACCATCGCCTTGAGGTTGTGGGACGTGTCGTAGGTGATGAGGAGGCGGTCGCCGCCGGCGCGCTCGAATTGTGGCGCAAGCTCGACCAGAGAGGTCCTCAGGCTTTGGGAGCAGAGGACGGTGATATCGGCGGCCCGCACGGCGGCCGAAAAGCTCCATACGGCCACTGCGAGCAGGCACAGCGCGCTTAGCCTCCATACGATCCTGACCATCCCCACCCCCCACGTCGGTCCGGAACAGGCATCGCCCCGCCTCGGATCAAGGGCCCTATGCCGAGCAAGCAAAATGTCGCCAATGCAACGTGAAACCAAGCATATTTTGGATGTTACTCTGCCAAGCTTGAGCACGGATACAATAGCACTCGAACCAGTACACTTCTGCTTCCACTCGAACGACGGGTGTGGTCCGGTCACACACCACCGTCAAAACCTGATACCGCGCTCACTGATTGCCGCCCATTTGACTGGGGCGAGGTAGCGGCAGGGCGAGGCGTGCGGCGACAGAGTGTCGAGCGCGTCCCTCCAGCGGGCGACGGGATCGGGGAGGGGCGACGGCGCGGAACTGGCTGACATGGCGTCGAGCTACATGGGCGAGGGCGGGCGAGCTATGGCCGCGCAGCACCGCGCGCATACCCGGCAGCCGGGGGTCATGCGTCAGGGCGACCAGTACAGTTAAGTCTTCCTTCCCATTTAGCACGGGTTCATGTTTCGATTGCTATCGAATTGGAAGAGCTACAAATGGCGTAGCTTAATTGGTTTCGGTTCGTTTCATCATGAGCGATAATTTACAAGGGGGCGATGACATCGACCGCAATGATGTCGGGCATGAAATACTTGCGCGCGAGCTGTCAGTTTATCTAGCTGCACCGCTCCGCGACTACTTCAGCCATATCCAGTCTGAGCCGCTTCCGGCCACGCTGACGGACCTCGTCGCCCGGTTCGAGGCCGCCTTCGCCCGGCAAGGGCAGACCGTCGCCAACGAGTTCCGTGACGACCTTCTGCGCGCCTTGCCGGCGCTGCGCACCTTCGCGCTCTCACTCACCGGCGACGTCACCCGTGCCGACGACCTCGTGCAGGAGACCTTCGCAAGGGCCTGGACGAAGTGGCACCACTTCACACCCGGCACGAACTTCACCGCTTGGCTCTTCACGATCCTGCGCAACCAGCTCTACTCGGAGATGAGGAAGCGCAAGCGCGAGGTCGAGGACGCCGAGGGCGTTCAGGCGGGCAAGCTCATGTGGCCGGCCGACCAGGAGGACGCGAGCACCCTCAAGGTCGTCTGGGACAGGATCGGCGGCCTGCCCAAAGCGCAGCGCCAGGCCCTGCTGATGGTGGGGGCCGAGGGGCGGACCTACGAGGAGGCGGCAGTCCTGATCGGGTGCCAGGTCGGCACGGTGAAGAGCCGGGTCAGCCGAGCCAGGGCGTCACTCGTCGAGCAACTCGGGTTGCGGGACGACAGGCAGCCAGCCTGACGCTGGATCTGTACGTACCTACACTGTACCTGCGCAAAAGGTGGTAAGCTGGCACAGCGGTGATTTCCGTTTCGTCGTTCAGCCGTCCGAAAGCAGACCGGCAGAAATCGACCCCTTCTCGGTGATCCAGCCGCCCTATCTCGCCCGCATGGACGAGCCCAAGATCCTTGCTACCTTCGCCGCTCAGAACGCGGGCAAAGCCCTCATTGCCCTCAGCTGGCCTGTTGGATCAACGAACTGGCCGTTGCACACGCTGGATCGCGCTAGGCAGGGCTAGCGACCAACTCATCTGCTGCGGCCAGCATGATCATCATCGCCTCAGATGCTGCGTTGAAGGCCGGGGTGCCGGTGTCCCAATCATGCTTCGACAGGGCTGCTACCAACCGCTTAGCTTCAGCCTGAGCCTCCTGTTCCGCCCGAGCAAATCGGGCCAGAGCTGGATGCTGCTCGTAGGGCGTGCCCCTCAACTGCACAGCTAGCGCAGGTGAGCCTTCATCCCGCAAGAAGGCTGCCCTTCTGTCTGGTGCAACTTGTCCCAGCAGAATGCTCGCTAGCCGACGCTTCCAAGCCCCGACGTCCACGGGCAATCGCACGAGCGGATAGGCCGCCGTAGCGTCCTCGACAGCATCGAGAGCCATCTGAGCCGTGCCCTCGGCTTTGACCAGCCGCTCGGTGATGCTCGCGATCTCGCCCCGTGTCTTGGTCGCCTTTTCGGCGATGCCCTGCACGTTCTGCGCGATCTCCTGCGTAGCCTGCCGTTGCTGAGCTAGCATGTCAGACAGCGCACGGTTCAGGTCGCTGGTCTGCCGGATACTGGCATCGGCCTCCTCGACGCAGACACCGAGCTTTTCGACCGTCGCCGAGCCGGCGAGTACCGCAGTACGGCTTTCGCTTACGGCGTTCGTGATCTGCCCCATCTCGGCCTGCAACGTCCCAAGCCAGGTACGGATCTCATTCGTCGATTTTGCAGTCTGGGCCGACAGCGCTTTGACCTCGGAGGCGACGACGGCGAAGCCTTTTCCGGCCTGCCCTGCACGAGCGGCCTCAATAGTGGCGTTCAGGGCAAGGAGGTTAGTCTGTCCTGAGATGCTGGCGATGGTACCTGCCATCGTCCCGATCTGTGCGACAGCCCCTTGCAGGACACTCATTCGTTCATCGATCTGCGTCGTGCGCGCGTCGATGGCCTGCATGGCCTGCCGGACCTGCTGCAATTCGCCGAGGCAGGCGAGCATGGCCGTTCGTGCAAGTTCCGACGAACCGCCCGCAGCCTCGGAGGTGTCCGAAACCTGAGCGATGGAGGCGACCATCTCCTCGGTGGCGCTGGCGATTGTCTGAGCAGATTCTGCGACTTGGCCGACATCGTGGGTAGTCCAACCGACGTTGATGGCCGCCTCGGAGGCTTCCTTGGCTACCGTAGCGAGGACGCCGAGGTCACTATGCCGATCTTGGCGCTTTTGCTTGATCAGGCGCGCAAAGGCTTCACGTAAAGGGCCTTCTGGCAGATCGTTAGCAGATAAGTCTTGGCTCGTGATCAACTGCTCGACGGCCGCGAGCAACCGCTGAACTTCTTCGCGTCGAACACTCTCACTGCTGCCGGTATCCGGTTCTGAGGCAGGTTTTGCTACCTGGCGGAACTTAAGACCAATCATCGCGCGCTTCCGAAATATTTTTCGCGATAATCCCGTGCTTGAGTTAATTATTTATCGAAATGTTGCGCTTGACATGCGGCCTGCAGAAATCACGTTGCTGTGATGTCGCTTAGAGAGTGGCCGCAAGATATGTCGGATGGTCGGCACCCGCACTGGGCGGTGCGGAGTTTCCCGTCCCGGAATAGCAGGCCACCGTGGAAGTAAGAAATACCTTTTAGTTTACATGTTGCTTTATACCGCGACCCATATTCATGCCAAAGCCTATCTGCTTCGCAATCACTGAGCGGCGCTCCGCATAGCTCGTAGCTACCATCGGATAATCTGGTGGCAGGCCGAAGCGGGTGCGGTAAGCTTCCGGTGTAAAGCCGTGCTTCATAAGATGCCGCTTGAGCGTTTTGTACTGCTTACCATCGATAAAGCTGATCAAAGCATCGGGCGTGATGCTTTTGCGGATCTGAGCAGGTGCAGACTTTAATTCAGCCTTAGGCGCAGCCTCAGGTACCGTTGGCCAGCAAACCCAGCCCGTGATCGAAGCGTAGATGCTTGTGATCAGAGCCGGCAGGTCAGCCGGAGCTACATGGTTGTTTGAGACGTAGGCGGTAGCGATTTCGCAGGTTGCCGTGAAGAGGATAGGCGTTGGGTCAGCCGCTGGTTCGGACATCGCCTCTCCCCGTTCGTTCGGCACAAGCAGCATGGCGCCGTGCAATACTGGCGCTATGAGGGCATTTGACGCGACTGCGCCAACGAGGCCGCGCGGTCGCCCTGCGCTGCTCTGAGGGCGCTCGGGTGAGGGTGGAGCCCGGTCGCGATACCAGTAGAGATGTACTTTGTTAACGAAGCGTGACCCTCGCCGCTGACGGCGACCTTTGAACAAGGCTGAGACGAAAAGGCCCGCCACGGCAGAGCCGGGCGGGCAAAAAGAGCCTTGGGAGTTGCAGCGAAGCTAAGCTCGATACGACGAAGGCGCTACCTAACGCGCCATCACGGAACTGCGATCAGGTATCGGCCGCTCGGCCCCACCCCGATCTGATCACGGGGCAGGGGAGCGTCCGATCTCACCAGCGGGGCCGGTTACGCAACGCGGCCGAAGCGCAAGGTGAACGAGGCTGGTTAGCGCGTCGTGCTAGCAGCCGAGCCTGAGAGCGTTCCACATTGAGAC
Organism: Methylobacterium sp. Gmos3; assembly: GCF_056430985.1. NCBI lineage: Bacteria > Pseudomonadati > Pseudomonadota > Alphaproteobacteria > Hyphomicrobiales > Methylobacteriaceae > Methylobacterium > Methylobacterium sp. Gmos3. The sequence continues at coordinate 275,791 of NZ_JBWJYL010000006.1, read as the reverse complement.
CAGCGCCGTAAGCTTCGCGTTGCGCTGCTGGCCATCAAGCGGCTTCAATAGCTCGGCGGGAGATCATGGCGCCGCTGCGAGCCATAGCGCAGGTCGGGATAGTCCACCCTGCATCCCGGCCGCATAGCCGTACCCGAGTTTTCAAGGCGGTGGCACGGCTTCGCCAGCTCGCGCCGAACACGATCTAGGTCCGCATCGGCGCCGAAGCGCGCCACGAGGAGGGCGACCAAAACGTTGTCAGGTCAGCGCATTGGGATGCGGTTTCGGCGTCCCGTCGAACCGCTGCGGCATCCTGGGGCAGCCATCGTGTCCCCGATAGTGGGCTATGGAGATGTTTCGCAGCACGCCGTAGGTTCCGCTGGTGCGGAGCCGTCCATGGCAGGAGGGACAGCGCTTGTCCGCATCGCGGTGGTGCAGGTGCGCTTCGGCCGGCGATAAGAGCGTCCAAGCGCCTTCGACTATGACCTCGCAATGGTCTTTGTTGGGAGCCGTCATGCCGATAGGTGCCGTGCAGGTTTGTAGCGACTGCGCCGACGAGGCCGCGCGGTTACCCTGCGCTGCTCTGAAGGCGTTCGGGTGAGGGTGGAGCCCGGTCGCTGGACGAAGTAAGGACTAGCCGGGTTAACGATCCGTTGATGACCGAGCCCCGCTACCCGGCCCAAGCCTATTCGACCGGCCGGGGCGATCCGGTCCCGCGCCACCGCCGCAACCCGCGCCGCGCCTATGACCGAGAGGGGCGCGAGGTGCTGCCGATGGATCTGACGAACGCCTCTCAGAACGGCGTCCGGTTCATTCGCGCGATCTGCCCGCCGCCCTGCCGGCATGAGGGGCAGGTGGCCGTAGACCGCTTCCCGCTGACGATGGCGGTTCGAGACGTGGGGCTCTACCTGCAATGTACCGCTTGTGGGCGGAAGGGGCCGGAGACCGTGCAGCATCCACTCATCCGTACCCCGGCCCGCTAGGTTCTCGACGGCCGGCAGGACCACGCCCGCTGCCTCCGGCTGGCCGCTTGGTATCGCCGCCAGCTTTCGACCGGGGACGCCTCGATGCGCGCTCGTCACGCCTGGGCGCTCGGGCAGGCCCGAAAGCTCCGCGCCCGCTTCCCGCACCGCCTCTCGCGAGAGATCGCATGATCGCCCTCGCCGCCGCCGCCTTCGGCCTCGCCGGCTTTGCCACCGGGGGCGCGTTCCTCGCCTCCTACGCTGCCGAGAACGGCTTGCCGTTCGACTTCGCCGGCCTGTTCGCCCCGCGCCGCGCGCTCGCCCCCGTGACGGCCGCGCCGGTCTGGTGCGAGCGCACCCGCCGTTGGCGCGATCCCGTCACCCGCGCTTTCGTCAAGGCGCCGCAGGAGAGGGCGCGTTGATGCCCGGCCGCCTCACCGGCCGGTCGGCCCTGGCCGCCTTCGTTCTCGCCGCCTGCCGCGCCCCGGCCGCCGCGTCCGACCCGATCCGCGCCGCGATCCGTCGCGCCCAAGCCGCCGACGCCGTCGCCCGTATCCGCCGGGCGCACCGTCAGCTCCTCGACGCCGCAGGACATGAGGCCGGGGACGGCAACGTGGTCACGGCGACCCTGCTGCTCATCCTCTATGGGCTCGCGTGATGCCGACCACGCTGCCCGACCGGTTGGCGTTCCCGACGGAAATGCCAGCCCAACGCCGACTCTTGCCCTGGGACGTGCTCTGCATCGCCACCCTCACCGCCCGTATGCGTCGGAACAAATGGCGTTTGGGGAAGGCGTGTAAGGCGGCCGTCGATGGTCGCACCGGCTTCAACCTCTTTTCCTTCATGCTACGGACCTTGCTCCTACAGTTGGTGAAAGCTGCCGTCGTCGAAGGCATGGCGCCCGGCGGCCTGTCCAGAGGAGAGGAAGTTCAGGAGCGGATCGACGCCGGCGGCCGCAACGTCGGGATAGTGGCTCTCGTACTGCTGCGTGTCGAAGTGGGTCGAGGGATCGCGCCCTTCCTTCCAGCCTGACTGGTCGTAGTGCGCAAGCGGGTTGAGGCCGGCGGCCGCAACGTCGGGGTACGCGGACAGATAGCCCTTGGTGTCGAAGTAGAGGTCCGGGTTGCGCCCCTCCGTCCAGCCAGACGCGTAGAAGTGGTCCGCGGCGTCGAGGTGCGCGTTCCAGACATCCTTGTTCTGCGCGTAGTAGAACAAGTCGTCGACGAGCAGGCGCGTGCCGGTATGGCTCTCGTTGATGACGCCGTCCGTGAAGCGATAGTGGCCGACGTCGCTCAGATTGAGCGTGGTGTGGCTGCCGTCCGCCCCGTCGATGGTGACGTGCCCGGCATAGTCGAAGCTGACGGCCGCGGTGGCGAAGGCGAAGTTGAAGATCTTGACGTCCGTGGATACCATCTGGCCGGAGGCCGGCGGCTGACGTCCCTCGTCGTGGCCGCCAAGCAGGTAGTGCGTCAGCGGGTCGATGTTGGCGGCGGCCACGTCCGGGTTCTGCTTGAGGTAGAGATCGGTGTCGAAGCTGGTGGAGGGGTTGCGCCCTTCCTTCCAGCCCGAGGACGCGTAGTGGTCGAGCGGGTTGATGCCAGCTGCGGCCACGTCGGGGTTGGCGGCGAGGTAGGCCTTCGTGTCGAACAGCGCATTCGGGTTGCGGCCTTCCTTCCAGCCCGTCGTCTCGAAGTGGGTGTAGGGGTCGATGCCGGCTGCGGCTACGTCGGGGTTGGCCAGCAGATAGTATTCGCGGTCGAAGCCGTTGGCCGCGATCTGCGCCGCCGATCCGATGGCGGCGTAGGCCTGGCGTCCCTCGGCCTGCCCGGAGGAGAGGTAGTGAAAGAGCGGATCGATGCCAGCGGCCGCGACGTCGGGGTTGTGCTGCAGGTAGAGCCCGACGTCGAAGCTGGCCGAGGGATCGCGGCCCTCCTTCCAGCCCGCGCTGTCGAAATGGGTGAGCGGGTTGTAGCCCGCGGCCTTCACGTCGGGGTTTGCGGCCAGATAACCGACCGTCGAGAAGTAGGCGTTGGGATTGCGCCCTTCCGTCCAGCCCGAGCCGAAGTAGTGGGCCGCTGGATCGACGTGGGCCGCGAACACGTCCTTGTAGGCAACATCGTAGTAGAGATTGTCGACAAGCGGCGAGCCCGTGAAGCGTGTAACCGTGCCGTCGTTGAACTGGAAGTGCTCGAAGTTGCTGAGCACGTCGTGGGTACCCGGCCCGTCGAGCACGACGTGCCCAGCGCTATCGAAGCTCAAGCTCGCATCGGTCAGCTTGAAACCAAGCAGGGCGGTGTCATCGCCTGTACCACCGTCGAGCGTGTTCGAACCGGCGCTTGCCCCAATGCGATCGTTGCCCGCACCGCCAGCAATCGTATCATTGAATGGCGTGCCAGCTAGCCAGTCGTTCGAGTTGCCGCCGGTCGAGCTAATCCCTGCCGTGCGCGTATCATAGACGGCGAAATGGACCTCGTTCTGGGCGCCTGACACGGTCGTGCGCCACTCGATCTCAACGCGTCCGTCGCCGAAGGAACGAAGCCGATCGGCGGCCGTCGACTGTCCAACGATGAGGTCTTGAACGATATTAGCAGCAGCGTCGACTTGCACGAGATGAAGGTTGTTATTGTTCGGGTCCGCGTAAGCGAAAACCTCACCTGCCCCGTTCGGCAGGGCTGTCGCGATGATCCGTGTTGCCGCCGTTGCACCGGAAAGTGTCAACGAGTGCGAAGCTGTAACATTAAAACTATTGTCTACGAGATCAAATTCGATTTTAGCATTTCCAGCGCTATCCTTGCCGGCAAATGCATAGACGCTGCCTGCGAAATTGAAAGCGGTCAGATCGGTCAACGAAGTCGATATTTTGCCGAGAGAGGTCAGGGCGCCACTGCCCGGCGTGAAAGACTCGACTGCCAAGCCGGCATTCGCGCTACTGTTGTCCTCGAAGAGAAACCCGTCGGTCGTCGTCGAGAACTCCCGCACGTCCCAGATCGCTCCGGTTGCCAGCGTGGCGACTTCCGTGAGGGGGCCGCGCGCAGAGCCACCCGACGTAAAGCTTTGCAGGAATATGCTTTTCGTGGGTGCGCCGCTTGCCGTTGTCTCGTAGCCAAATACGAATGTGGATCCGGTCCAATCCCAATTGAAGCTGGTTATATTGGCGACATTGGTCTCGATAGGAGCGTATGAGCCGGACAGCGTGACCGAGGATCCCGAGGCGGGTATTCCAGAGACCGAGTAGTTGAAGGTCTCGTAATTCACGTTGTACGTGTTCGATCCCGACGCGGTTTCCGTGAGCCAGAACGCGCCACCCGCAACCGTTGGTGTGCTTGCGCTCCCATTGCCAAACACCATCACGCCGGCCGCGGTGCCACCGACCTTACTCGGATTTGCCAGGAACGGTCCGATGATAGCCGGCGTCTCGTCGAGATTTCCGAAATAGTCCTGACCGGTAAGGGAAAGGTAAAGATTGTTATCGCCAGAAGCTGAATATCCGGATGTCGGAACTATACCAAAGCCAAACAGGGGGTTGATGCTTCCCGCCGACGTGGGACGAAAGAAATGTGTCGTCTGATCGCCAAACTCATAAGACGACCACAGAGCGAATGTCATTTTAGGCGTCCTCCTGCCGTCAGCGAAGCGTGATGTTAACCACGATTAGGCGATGCATTGAAGATTCGCAAGTCGGCGCGGTCAAAACCACCATCTCGCGAAGGCACACCTACTCGGCAGACTTTGCTTCCAAAATGTCGTTCGCGCTTGACCCTCCAACCTTCCTGTATCAATGGGTTGATCGAAGGGTGATGCTGCCGGGCAGCATCACCATACGTCCGCGCTGAAAGTTGCTATACTTGGCTCGTCGCGCACGCTGGACTGACCCTGACCCAGCAAACTGGTCCAGGCCGAGCGCAAGTTTTTCGGGCATCCTGAACCCTGAAGGAGGGTGGATGCCATGCCTCGCAAACGCTTCACGAACGAGCAGATCGCCTTTGCCCTACGTCAGGCGGAGAACGGTGCGACGGTGGACGAGGTCAACCGGAAGATAGCTGTTTTGTTCGACAAGCCTAGCAATAGATCATCAGCTGCCGTGATGCACTGTTGGCGAACCTACCCTTACTTATCGATCGGCTTGCGTCCCGGAGACCGCGAGCGCTCGCGATCATAGCGTGCGCAAAACAATCGAGGTGGAGATATTTCATGCTACTTAAGTAAATAAACTAATTAATTCATGTCATTAAGCAGCATCGAGCATGATGCTGAATACAGCATAAAACCGATTGCATGGAGTTTGCCTTGCGGTTAGACAGTTCGGATTAACAAAACGTTCACCAACGGCAATGCCCGAAATCCCTTCTGTCTTTTTCCCGAGGGGCAGAGATCATGCTTCACGCTGCGCCAACATCAACAGACGCTGACGCCGTGGGTAGTATCCAAATAGATACCTCATTCGTTTTGATGCGGCATCGGTGGCTGGACCGGTCAGCTAAGAGGGCCATCGACGTAGCCGTGGCTTTAACAGCCCTGCTCCTGCTCCTGCCGCTTCTTGTTCTCATCGCAATCGCGATTTGTATGGGCGATGGCAAATCGCCGATCTTCCTGCACAAGCGGCTGGGTCGGAACGGTCGCTCGTTCGGCTGCCTGAAGTTCCGTACCATGGTGGTCGATGCCGAAGTGGTGCTCGCCGCACATCTCGCCGCGAGCGCCGCAGCGCGGGCCGAATGGGCCGCCTCGCACAAGCTCACTGACGACCCGCGGGTGACTGCGCTGGGACGAATGCTGCGTAAGACCTCCCTCGATGAGTTGCCGCAACTGATCAACGTCTTGCTTGGCGACATGAGCCTCGTCGGTCCCCGCCCGATCGTACAGGCCGAGGTCGTGCGTTACGGCGCGGCGTTCAGCGCCTGCTTCTCGGTCACGCCCGGCGTCACCGGCCTGTGGCAGGTCTCGGGTCGCTCCGACACGACCTATGAGGAGCGTATCGCCCTCGACCTCGACTACGCTGCGCGCTGGAGCCTCAAGCGCGACCTCATGATCCTGGTCAGGACCGTTCCCGCTGTCTTCGCGCAGCGCGGCAGCCGCTGAGCCGGGAGGCCGCCATGCACGATGACAACCCGCTTTGGTACGATCATGTGGAGCCCGGCGAGGAGCCGGGACCTGTCCTGTCAGCGATGGCCTCGACTTTTACAGGCTTCGCTGTGACGATCGCTGTAGTGACGAAGGTCTACCTTTTGCCGGATCGCCTTTGGGTCATGGCCTTCAGCAAGGGGCGCTGACACACCGTCAGAGGCCGCCTGAATGATCCTCGGGCGCGATCGGCGCCTCATCGCAGAGTCGCCAGAATTCGAGGAAGCACGCTGCGTAGGCTGCGAGGAGAACGGCGGTCCAGTGTATCAATATCTCCCCCCTCACTCATGCGCTCTCGTCACCCTGGAGGCGAAAGCTTGACGTTTGCTCAGCCAGCAGGCGCCAAGGCTCAGACCAACAACCACTGCTGCCCCAACTTTGCTCCATTATGCGGCGATTGCTCATAGAATCGGCAAATCAGAGAATGACCAAGTTAGGAGCTATGCTCTGGAAGAGCAATCAGACATTCGGCAACTGTGTGTTTTAGCCTGCGAAAATACTCCATCGTTGCAAAAATACATTATTGTTTATGAATTCACTCGTCCCGATTTTGATCAGACTTCGGCGCTTTGTGCTCTATCACGAAATCGTGAATTCAATGGAAGGAAGCTTGCTACAGGGCGCACACAAGCTTTTCTGGGACGATCGTTATGTTCATTTTGACCATAGTCTGTCTTATAGCGGGGGTGTCGCTCGCGTATGTGGGTCGACGTCGGACTGAACAGCAGGAAACTATCGAAGCCGCTGCCGGGTGCCTTGTGGTCGCCGGGCTGTTGTTGATCGGCTTCAACCTACCGGTGCTTCGATAGTCGCTAGTGATCAACCCCCACGAGGTGGTCCAAGAGCAAGGTTAGTGTGCGGTGGGCCGCTCCACCATGGGTAGCTTGGTCGACGTAGTCGGTCGGGCGAGCGCAGCCGGCCAAGCGGTGAAGGCTGGCACGAACACCTCCGGGGCTGGCGGGCGGTATCCGAGCGACGCGTGGGGGCGAACGGCGTTGTAGTGTCGTCTCCAGCTCTCGATCACGATCTGGGCCTCCTTGAGCGTGTAGAAAAGCTCGCCATTCAGGAGTTCGTCCCGCAGGCGAGCATTGAAGCTCTCGACATAACCGTTCTCCCACGGCGAACCGGGGCTGATGTAGGCCGTCTTGGCACCGACCCCGGTGATCCAAGCCTGCACCGACTTGGCGATGAACTCCGGGCCATTGTCCGAACGAATGTGCCCCGGCACCCCACGCAGGATGAACAGGTCGGAGAGCACGTCGATCACGTCGATCGCCTTCAGCCTGCGGGCGACGCGGATGGCCAGGCATTCGTGCGTGAACTCGTCGACGACGTTGAGCATCCGGAACTTGCGCCCGTCATGCGTGCGGGCCTCGACGAAGTCATACGACCAGACGTGGTTGCGGTGTTCCGGGCGAAGACGGAGGCAGGAACCGTCGTTGTCCCAGATCCGCCCCCGCTTGGGCTGCTTGACCGGGACCTTCAGGCCCTCGCGCCGCCAGATCCGCTCGACGCGCTTGTCGTTGACGAGCCACCCAGCCGCCTTCAGCAGCGCGCTGATCTTGCGGTAGCCATAGCGCCCGTACCGTTCGGCCAACGCCACGAGGTCGGCCGTCAGTGCTTCTTCGTCATCACGGCCCCGCGGGACCTTGCGCTGTGTCGAGCGATGCTGACCGAGCGCCCGACAGGCGCGACGCTCGGAGACGTGCAGGACATCGATGATGTGCTCGACACAGGCGCGTCGGCGCGCGGGGCTCAGAAGTTTCCCCGGGACGCCTCCTGCAGGATCAGCTTGTCGAGCGTGAGGTCGGCGACCGCCTTACGCAGCCGCTGGTTCTCAGTCTCCAGATCCTTCATTCGGCGCACCTGATCGCTCTTCAGGCCGCCGAACTCACGCCGCCACCGGTAGTACGTCACTGAACTCACGCCGATAGCACGGATCGCGTCGGAGACGCTCTGGCCCTGCGAGATCAGCACATCGGCCTGCCGTAGCTTGGCGACGATCTCCTCGGGCTTCGGATGCTTGGCCATGTCGTCCGTCCTCCAGGCTCAAAAGCCATACCAAAGGGCGGACCACTTCAATGGGGGTGGATCAAGTTAACGAAGCACTCGCCGCATTGCCTCGCCCGGCCTTTAAATACCGGGTACTGCACTTGAGGAGATCGGATCACCCAAGCGCAGCGTTCGCATCCGTCTCTAAAGACCGCTGAAACTCCGTCCAGGTCGTCGTTGCCCTCGCTACAAGGTTCTGAGGCTCGTTGTGGCGATGGCCGGTGTAGTTCATAGCGAGATCCGCCGTTTCCGGCTTCAGGGCATAGCGGGGGCCGCTGCCAAAGGTCTGCTGCGCCATGTGCTGAAGGGCGAGCGCGGCCGTCTCTGCGCGACGGTGGACGACACCAGCCTTCCGACCTTCCGTTGCGATGTCTTCCGCGACAGCCTCGACCACGCCCGCCGCCGCTGCCTTCACGGTATCGTTGGCCTGGTCGAGGGCATGGCGCTTCGTCTCGACCACATCAGCGATGGCCGCGACCGCCTGTCGTGCTGCAGCAGCATGACAGCGAGCGCGGTCCCGCTCATGCCGAGCATCAAGGCTCGCCGCATCGGGGGCGAGATCCGGCTTCTCCCCGCCCCGCTCAGCCCACTCTACGAGCTTGCGCGCCAGCGCATCCCCACCTTCCGCCTCCACGAGGCCGGCGCGGCTTTCTGCGACGATGGCCTCGTGCTCAACCTCCCTGGCCTTGGCGAGGGCGGCTTCCTTGGCAGCAAGCGCTTCACGGGCGCCGGCCCGCACATTGATGGCATCCTGCAAGCGAGCGCGTGCCTCGGCTTCCATAGCCGGCATCGGCGGGGCGACGGTATCGCCCGTCTGCGCCGCCGTGAGCACGGCCAGCGCGGAGCCGGTCTGCTGCGCGAGGGAGAGGTGCGGGGCTAGTCCCTTACTCTTCTCAGCCATCGAGGTCTGCGCGCGCTCAGCGATGAATGTCTGCAACTCAGCATGATTGCGCGGTGCCTCCCGAAGCGCGGGCGCCAAAGGGGTAGTGGCGGGCACCACCGTGACGCGCTTGTCCACGGGGTTGTGCAGGGTCCGATCCACGAGGGGCGCGGGGGCAGCGAGCTGGGATGGAACCTGTGCGGCGGAATGGTCGCGGCGGTCTACCTCAGCATCGGGTCGCGCGGTGTTGAAGCGGGGCGCAAAGTCGTGGGTTGCAACATTCGTCATCTTGTCGTCCTTCCGTAGAATTCATCCGCCTTCACCTGCATGTCGTGCAGCTTTGCCCGTTCTGCCTTTGCGCGATCTCGCCAATACGCGTCGAGGGCCGCGCGGTCGCGAATGGCCCGCGTCTTCGGCGAAGGGTTGATGGTTTCAACAAGCGCGCGCAGGACGGAAGCGGTCTGCGCAGTGCGTTCCAGGGACGGCTTGATGCCGTCCGCCGTCGCGAGGATCTTCTTCGTACTCGCGACAAGCTTGTGGGTACCTGTCGGCATGGCTTGCTCCAATCCTACGAGTTCGGGCGGAAATTAACGGCGAGGAGATGCGCTCCTCGGCCGGGAGCAGCAGGACGGGCGAAAGCCCTGCGCTCAACCGGCCGGCTTGCATCGGGCCGCGGGGTGAAGGCGACCCGCCGCCCGATCCGTGAGGGTCTGAGGTTAGAAGGGCAGGGTGCTTCAGGCATCGACAAGCCTCGCCCACATCTCAGGGTCATAGTCGCCCTGCTGCTTCTCAAGGCAGACCAGCACACCTGCTACGGCGTTGGCCACATCATCATGAGCGCCCTTCAACTGCGGGTGATCAATGACATCCCGTCCCGTCCCGCGGGTGGTGCGGCGCTCTAGCGAGACCAGTTGCGTCTCAAGCTTCGGCACATCGAGCAGACGGCAGCGCCCGCTGTTCAGCACTGGGAGGAAAGCGGCGTAGATCTCCGTCTTGCTCCGCTCGGAGATTTGGTACTCGATGCCCTGCGCCCGGAAACGCTCCCGAGGCCATTCCCCGCCATAACGGTCGCCAGTGACCTCTCGCACGCCGTAGAGCTTGCACAGCGAAGCGAACTCCTCCGCGATGGCGTCGGGCGAACCACCGGTCACTTCCCGTACCGCATCGAGGACGGCGACGTCGCCTTCCCGATGCGCGATAGCCAGCGTCATCGCATCGGCGCCGCCTCCCGCGAGATCGACAAAGGCACGGTAGGTGATGCTGAAGACCGGAGCGATCTCGCGTAAGCCAACGGCCATGCACGCCTGTACGGTCTCCAGGGCGATGTAAGCCTCGACGTCCCGGCGAAACTCGGCGCCGTACTCAGCCGAGGCTGCCGCCGGATCGCGGGTGTAGGCCCGCTTCACCACCGCTGGGTCGAGGCTCGGGTTCATGGTTTGCGAGGGGGCCCGCAGCACCAGCACCGCCGGGTCGCCGTTCGGCCCGAAGTCTCGCTGATGGGTGCGGTACAGTTCACCCTTCCGGGCGTAGGGGCTCGACAGGACGCAGAGCGGACCGCCTGTCGTGGCCAAGCCAGGGCGAACCGCGTCGAGGATCAGGGTGTCCGGGTTGGCGCTGTTCTCCAGGTGCCAGAAGGCCACCTCGTCCGCGAGGCAGCCCGCCAGCGTCTCACCCCGGATCGTTTTGAAATTCGCCGGGCGGACCTCGATGTCCACGCCAGCGTTCAACCGGATCGTGTCGGCGGTCGGATCGCCGTCCACCATGTCCCGCATCTCGGCCGAGTGCTCGAACACCCCCAGCATGTACGAGAAAATCTTGGCGGCCTGGACCGTGGTCGAGGCCATGATCGGCAGCTTGATCCGCTCGCCGGGGGCCTGCACGCCGCTGTAGTCCACCAACCCAGCGAGGTAGGCGCCCAACACGCTGAAGGCGCGGGACTTGCCGCCGCGACGGCCGACGATGCCCCATAGCTCGTCCACCGGGCGCTCAGGCTCGCGATCACGGCCGGTCAGAGCAGCGTAGATCACGCGCTCGTCGTCGGTCAGCAGCTCGCCCCGCGATGCGATCAGGATGGCCCGCCACGGCGCCCACGTATCGCCGGGCAGGATCTCCGCGAAGATGGCGGGATCAGCCAGAGCTTCCCGCATAGTGCAGAGAGGGCGGCAGGCCGGGTTCATGCCGTGCGGCCCTTGGCGTAGCGGTCGCGGACGGTCTGCCGCTCCGGCGCCTTCGGTGGCCCCATCCGTCGAGCCTGCCGGTCCATGCGGTCGCCGATCTGGCCGAGGGCTTCCAAGTCGATGTTCTGACCGCCCGCCATGGCCGCGTGCAGCTTGGCGAGTTCCACCGCGAGCCCGGCATAGGCGCGGGCCGCCTCGCGCTGAGTGACCGACATAGCGGCTCGTCCGCCCCGCTCGGCCTCCACCTCATCCAGCACTGACTTGTAGTGCCGGGCCGCTTCGGTGCTGCCGGGCACGGTCACGAGGAACGGGCGGCTGCCGTTGGCAAGTGCAGAACGCTGCTTGGCAGAACGAGTAGTGGCAGATTGTGCTTGGAACGACATTCTGGCGCCCGGCTGTAGTCTGCATAATATAGGTCATATCAGACGATTTGTCTAATAATCCTAATTACAGTCCCTAGAAGTTCGCTGGCGTTCCCTGCCGTTCAACTGTGGAGCTACTTCTCAAGCCGGCGTTGCGGACTTGCGCCCCGGCAGAAAGGGAAGTGACCGGCCGCACTGGCGCAAAATCCGGTTAGAAACGCCCCCAAACGTGGGGCAGGGTGTGGGTAGCTACTAAGGCCAAAAGCTATCTAGATGACTTAATTCGCTTATCTGGCGATGGTCGCGGATGAGGTATCCGCCGCTGGGGCTTTCGGCGGGTCGCGGTGTCTGAGCCAGATTTTTTGAGGGTGGCGGCTCGGGCGTTGGGCCTAACCCTTACCGTCCCAATAAGTGACTTCCTTACAGCGTGAGCACCTAGCAACTGCTCGATAGCTCTGCTTCTCCCACCGCCCTCAGGTCCAGTTCTAAAGCGCCGCTGAAGTCGCTCTGAAGGCCGACATCCGCGCTACGGCCACTCACAGCGGCCTAACGCCTAACGCTAACCTAACATTTTGCTAACATGTTAGGCGCGTGCCGGACCTAACCTAACCTAACACCCCTCTAAGAGGGTGTTAGGTGTTAGGGCACGATGTTAGGTCGCCAGATCAACTCGTCCCGCTCTGCAATTGCCCCTACGGCGGCTAATCCCGTGCGAAGTCGACCGAAGGCTACGCTTGGATTGGAATGGTTCCTGTCGAGCACGCCGCGTCGGAAAAGCTCCTCACGCCAAGCGTCGCGATGGACAGCATTGGTCTTCTCTGGCGCGCCGCAGGATCGAGGCGCAGGCTTCCCGTGGCTGATGAGTGCTTCCGATAGCGCTTCGAGGGCGACGCGCTGCTCGGGCCGCAGAGGCTTACGCGGGCGATCAACAATAGACTGCCCATCGCCCGCCTGCCCTGGTCGGACGATGCATGACGTGATCGGCTCCCCCGCATCGTCCACGCCGACCTCAACGCGCTCAAGCCGACATGTGATCGTCTCTCCGTCCGGCCCGTCCTTCATCAACTCGACGGCGCAAGTCAGCAGACCGTCGCCCAACTTTTTCACGGCGAGCTGGGCATCGACCGCGCCGGCCAAGGATGAGTGACCGCGCGGGCGGGTGCCTTCCAGCCCGCAGTGATGGACGATTACGACAAGGCAGCCAAAGGCGTCGCGGATCGAGTCGGCGGCTCGCACATAGGCAGTCATGTCCCGGTCGTCGCTCTCCGAGCCAGTGAAGCTGCGGTTGAGGGTGTCGAGGCAGACGACGGCGGGCGGTTCGCCGTCTGGCAACTGCGCACGGATCGCGACGATCAGTTCGGCTGCATCCGCCACGAGGGCGAAACTCGCCGGCATCAGGTGGAACGGGACGGGCTCGTCGTAGGTCTCAAGGTGCGCCTGCTCAAAGGCGATCTTTCGGGCCTCAAAGCCCTTCTGTCCCTCCAACGCGCAGTAAATGATGGTGCCGGGCTCGACGCGGTGGCCTTGATAATCCCACCCGAGCGCGACGTGCATGAGCATGTCGAAGGCCAGGAAGCTCTTCCCGCACTTCGGCGGCCCCCAGATGACAGTAAGGCCATGGATCGGCAGCAACTTGCTCACCCGATAGCGAGGCGTCGTGCTTAACCTGATCTGGTCGAACGCGACGAGGGGGAAGCGCGCCACGGCGGCGCGCTCCTTTGAATTACGGCCACCGATCTGCTGCCGGTGTTCGTTGGCAGGCGCCGGCCAATCCAAGGCGACACCGTTGAAGGCGCGCTCAGACATCACGCACCTCCTCGTCGCGGGGCAGGACGCTGAAGCATCTCGGCCGCTTGGCTTGCAGTCAAAAGTGCCGCCGACGCGCACCGCAGGCTGTAGGCCACGCCTCGCGCGTCATTCACCGAGGCAAACCGCACGGCCATGTCGGCGTAGGTGGCCGCGAGATCGGCCGCTTCGCCGATGGCGTCGAAGCTGAGACCGTCCATCGCGATCCGCTCAGGGTTGGGGATCGACTGCTTCATGCGGCCTCTCCCTTCGCGATGATGTCGGCGCCGTAGCGGGCGAGCAGGGCGGCATCGCTGCGGCCGTGGTGCTTCTTCAGGCTGAATGACTCGGCCGAGGCTGGGAACAGCCTGATCGCCAGCGCCCGGCTGGCCTCTTTCGGATCGGCGGCGGCGAGGATGCCGTGATGGCGCTTCCAGATGCTTGGCGTGATGAGATGAACTGGCAGATGACAGAGCGCCGCGACGGTCTTCACGGTGGCGAAGGCCGAGCCGATGCCGAATGCCTGCCGGCAGCCGTCGCGGGGCTGGGGGCCCTGCCGCTCAATCACCGCGACGGTGGGCCCGAGTTGCTTGATCCGCCGCTCCAAGGTGTGCGGGTCTACCTCGCCGTTCACTACCGGCATGTCCTCGACGGACACCCGCTCGGGCAAGGCTGGGAAGTAGAAGGCGACGGCGCCCGTCAGGCCAGGGTCAATCGCGACAATGCAGAGTTCGGGAGGGGTGCTCATGCCCGGCCTCCCTGGTTGTGGAAGGCCGCAATGAGCAGGCTGATAGCCTCGCCAAAATCCCGACCTGGGTAGATCAGATCCCAAGCCTTCCTGGCCTCGGAGGCGTATTGAAACTCGGCCTGCGCATCGGCGCGACCGGCATCGTGCATCGCCCCGATAAGGCCCTGCGCCATGAAGTGCGGAGCAATCATCACTATGCCGTCCGCCGTTGCGATGGTGCGGATGTCGCCCTTCCACTCTGATGAATGAAGCTTGCGCTGGAAGTCACGGCGAAGGTCTCGCGGAAGATCAAGGCAGCGATGAAGATCTTCGGGCGCGTGCCAAGGTAAGTGAGGTCCCGGCAGCGGTGACTTGAAGAACCGCAACGGCTTGTCGTTGAGCGTGCCCATGTAGGCAGGGGTAAGGATCGCGCTCATCGCTGCGCCCTCCATGTGTCGAGGACGGGATAAGCAAGCTCGGCCAGCATCGCCGCTGTCGCGGGCGGGAGGCCAAAGCGGTGGATCAGAATACGGGCTTGAAGAGGGGCGTGATCTGGCGCATATCTCTCAACGCTGACTTGCCGGAAAGCATTGAGACCCGCCGTCGCCCCGCGATGCGCGGGTTTCTTCATGGCTCAAGCGGCCTCCTGCACTAGGGAGTCGACGTAGGTGCGCAGGCTCTCGTCAGTGACGAAGCTCGACCGGCCGATGTGAACGACCTTTAGCTTTCCCTGCTCGACCAAACGGTGGAACGTGGTGTTGCTGACGCTGAGGGTATGCTGAGCGTCGAGGCGACGATGCAAAAGCTTACCCTTCGGCGCGCGCAGGTCTGCTGCGGCGCCCTGAACAACTGCGTTCATGGCTGCTTTCCTAAGCTCTATCCCGCGAAATGCCCGGGGATGACTCGATAGTAATTGCGCCTAGATTTTGATCAATACTGGCAGTTTCAGCCAAACGTCGCCCGGCTGTTTTTATTTCAGCCAACCGTCAGATGGCTGAAAATATTCTGGATTTCGGACCAGCCTGTTTTTGATTTTGCCGACAGTCAGATCGGGCGCGTGCCCGTTATCTTTCAACCATTGGTTTGCGGCATCCAATGCCTTGCTCGCGATTGCATATGGACCTCGCGCTTTTCCAAGTGGCCGCTTTGGAGGTTGCGCAAGCGTATAGCGTATCGCCTCAAGGTGCAGATCACGCACCCCTTCCATGGTATTGAGTGCGCCCCGCGTTCTATTTGCCCTAATTGTCTTTGAGCTTATAACAAGTCCACCACTAATGAATACACCCCTCATCATAAATGCGAGCACAATATCAAATTGATAGCTAAGTTCTAAGTCTAAAGATTGCAGAGCAATGCGAATTCGCTCTGCATCACGACGTCCAACAGACAAAAATAACAATGCATCTTCCGCTAGCTTCACTTCGCTCTCGGAAACTTCTCCTTTTTTTAACGCGTCAGAAAGTGCCCTGCTGCACGTATCGGCGATCTTTTCTATTGAACGCCGACGTTTTGCCATAAGATCATCAATGGACCTGTTATGGCGCCTGATAGCATCTCCGGAATGAGTGAAGTCGTCGCCGCTCACTACTCTACTCCGATTTAGGAAAACACCATGCCGCCCAAGCATTCATAAGCTCACGGCGCTTCCCGAACAGATCGCCCCGGCGGTAGGCCCGCTCGGTTGCGTCGCCGACTGTGTGCGCCAGCGCCATCTCAGCCAAGTCCCGCGGGAACGAGGTGCACTCGCCGGCCCAATCCCGGAACGAGGATCTGAAACCGTGAACGGTCAGACCGTCACGCCCCATCTTCGCGAGTACTTCGCGCGCCATCTTGTCGGTAAGTGCTCGCCTAGTTCGACTGCCGGGGAACACGAAGGTGTCGTTATGGCCGCGCATCTGCTCCAAGATGCCCAAGGCCGGCGTCGACAAAGGGACGCGGTGCTCCCGCCCGGCCTTCATCCGCTCGGCCGGCACGCTCCAGATGCCCGCCACCAAGTCGATCTCTGACCACCGAGCACCCAATGCCTCACTGGATCGAGCAGCAGTCAGGATCGTAAATTCTAGGGCTCGCGCCTGAACCGTGTCCTCGGCGCGGAGATCGGCCATGAAGGCCGGCATCTGCTTGAAGGGCAGCGCCGCGTGGTGCTTCACCTGCTTCACCTTGGACCGCTTCGGAAGCAGGTTCTGCAGGTGGCCGCGCCAACGCGCCGGGTTTTCGCCTCGCCGATAGCCACGGGTAGCCGCCCAATCGAGAACCGACTCGATCCTTGCCCTTACCCGCGTCGCGGTCTCAGGCTTCGTCACCCAGATTGGCTCCAGCGCCTTCATCACCGAACCGGTGTCGATGGCCTGCACTGGTAGGTCGCCGATCACGGGATGGACGTGGTTCTCCAGCGATGAAGGCCATTGCGCAGCGTGAACGGGATTACGCCAGCCGGCTTGGTGAGCCTCAACGTACTTCTCGGCGCAGGTACGGAACGTGACGGCCTTTGCGGCCTCCAGCGCGGCCTCCTGGCGCTTACCCTTGCGGACCTCGATAGGATCGATGCCGTCTGCGGTCAGCTTGCGGCAATCACGAGCACGCTCCCGCGCCTCGGCGAGGCTGAAAGTGTGAGCTGAGCCCAAGCCCATCTCTCGCGCCCTGCCGGAGAGTTTGTAGCGGAAGACCCAACTCTTGGCCCCCTTGCCTGAGACTTGGAGCCAGAGGCCGTGCCCGTCGCCGTACATGCCCGGCGTCTTCAGCCGAGCTACGCCAAGGGCTGTGAGCTTACCCTGCATAGGATCCTCACCCAAACTTCTACCCACACCGTAAACGCGGATTTGGGGGAATGCCAGGGTGCTTCCAGAGCCTCGATCCGATGAATATGCCCTCTGTTTCAGGTCAGTACGAGATACCTTGGCGTTTCCAGGGACGTCACCGCCGCGGAATGCCCGTCCCCGGAGGTGCGGTGTGTCGGTTGCGGTTATCTTTGGAGCGAACCTGCGGCATCACCGGAAGGGTCGTCGTTTGACTCAGGCCGCCCTGGCGGAGCGGACCTCCCTGTCGACCGAAATGATCAGCAAGATGGAGCGTGGCATCGCCGCGCCGTCGATGGCCACGATCGAGCGGATTTGCGACATCCTGGACCTGCCGGCGGTGATGTTCTTCAGCGTCGGGTCCGTGCCCCCCGGCGACACCGAGCGCATGCGGCTCCTCGGCAAGATCCACGCGCGCCTCTCCCGCCTCAACGAGGACCAGCTCGTGCGCGCCGACCGGATGCTCGCGGCGCTGGTGGATTGAAGCGGGCGTGCCGACCCGTAACGACAAGTCGGAATTTCTATAACAAGATGTTCTGATTCGTAAAGCGACGAATCTGCACCTCTGGTTCCTCACAAGGTGGGAGCCCGCCGCCGATGATGAATCGTCGGAGGTGGGATTGGAACTCAAGCAGGTCTTCGGAGCCGGCGTTCGCCATCACAGGCGCGCCTCGGGCATGACACAAGAGCGGCTTGCCGCCCTCGTGGACCTGTCCGTCGAAACCATCGGCAAGATCGAGAGGGGCGCCGCGGCCCCGTCCTTCGACACTGTCGAGAAGATTGCCGACGCCTTGGGTCTTCCTTCAGTGGCGCTTTTCGGTGCCGGCACCGACGCCCTTCCGAAAGGTGAGCGCGGGAAGCTGCTCGCGCGAATTCAGCAGGCCCTGGCCGACATGAACGACGAACAGATGGCGCGAGCGGCGAACATGCTCGACGCCTTCATGGGTCGTTGACGGAACGCGCCGCGACTACGCCCGGGTGCCGGCAGAGGGGATCGAAGCCCCGGCGACACCGGGCGCAGGCGGCTCCTCGGGGAGAGCCGCACGCCTCTTCCGCCTCAGCGAGGACCAGATCGTGCGCGCCCACCCGTTCGGTGCCCTCGCGGATCATGATTGCCCATTCGTTCGGAACATAAAGTACCTATAACAAACAACGTATCGTTCATGGACGCGTGCCGGCAAGCCGGAACATTTCGTTCCAATGCTGCCGTTCACCGCAAATCTGCGCCGCAGGGCCGAGGCGCTCGGCCTCTCGAATGCCGAGGTCGCCCGGCGGGCCGGTCTGAGTGAGCGGCGCTACGCGAACTACGTCGCCGGGACGCGGGAGCCGGATCTGGCGACCCTGCTCCGCATCGCGAAGGTTCTCGGCGTCACGCCCGACCCCCTGCTCGGCGCGAACGAGGTTGAGCCGGACGCCGGCTCGCTTCTCCACGACCGCTTGGTCCTCGCTGCGCGCACGCTGAACGAAAGCGATCTGGAGGGCTTGGTCGTCCAGGCCGAAGCCCTGGCGAAGCTGCGGTCCACGGACCGTCCGGTTCCGAAGACTTCGGTGTCCGGCCAAGACGCCTGAGCGGCGCCTCCATCCTGCCCCGTCTTTGCGTGGTTGCGGTCGCAACGATGGGGGTTATCTTCGCCTGTCCGGCCGGATTCCGAGGCTGGTCATTGCCCGGATGATGGTGCCGGCGGAGGGGATCGAACCCCCGACCTTCGGTTTACAAAACCGCTGCACTACCGCTGTGCTACGCCGGCCCGGCTGCTCGCGAGCCGTCACTTGCTAGCAGCCGGGGCGCGGCGGCTCAAGCCGGCGCGAGGGCGGCGCGGGCGGTGCCGGGGCGCAGGGTGCCGGTCAGCAGGTCGACCTGGGCCGAGAGCCGCGCCAGGGAGGGGCCTTGCGCCGCCTGCGGTCGCTCCGGCAGGGCGGGCTCGTCCGTGCCGAGCGCCTTCAGCGTGTCGACGATCCAGTCCTTCCAGGCCGGGGCGACCGGCCCCGCCGCATCGGGGGCATGGCGCAGGACGGAGAGCCGGGCACTGATTCGCCGCAGGGTCGCGTCTGCCACCATCGCCGATTCCACCTCCGGGTGGTGCCCTGCGCGCGGCTGTTGCAGGGCACGGGAGAGGGCCGCTTCCAGATCGTTCAGGGCGAGACCCGCCGCGCGGGCCGAGGCCTCGATCGCCGCGTCCCGGCCCTCGCCGGAGGCGAGCACGGCGCGGGCGAAGGCGGCGTGGGTGACGAGGGCGCGGCGCAGCTCCCGCCGCACCTGGTCGGGCTCCCAGATCGGCCAGAGCAGGAGGCAGCTCGCCACGGCGATCAGCCCGCCGAGCACCGTGAAGCCCGCCCGCTCGGCCACGATCTCCCAGGAGGAATGGCCGGGCTCCAGCACCTCCACCAGCAGCACCACGAGGGGTGTGAGGCAGGTGACGAAGAAGCCGTAGGAGATCTGCCGCGCGGCGAAGCCGACGATGCTGAGCGCCAGGATCAGCCCCGCCTGCCACAGGGGCGTGGCCGCGAAATAGGCGAGCACGGCCCCCACCAACCCGCCGAGGACCGTCCCGCCGATCCGCTCCAGCGCCCTCTGCCACGTGGCGGCGTAATAGGGCTGCATGGTCAGCACCAGGGTGATGACGAGCCAGTGCGCGAAGGTGCCGCCGTAGCTCAGCGTGCCCGCCAGCGCGGGCGCCGCCACGGCGGTGGCCCGCACCGCGTGGCGCAGGTTCGGCGAGGAGGTGGTGAGGTTCTGCACGAGCGGGTCGAGGGTGCGCGCCCGCCAGCCGAGCCGTCCGCCCTCGTCGAGGCCGCCGGGCCGATAGCCCTCCGGCGTCGAGAGCTTGGCGCCGATCCGCACCCGGCCGACGATCCGCTCCGCGAGCCGCGCCAGCGTCGGCTCGGCGGAGAGCCCTTCCGTGGCCCGCGCCAGGGCCGGTTCCAGGCGGGCGAGGTCGAGGCTCGCGTCGTCGCGGATCGCGCGGGCGATCACCACGAGGAGCGGGCGCAGGCGCCGCAGGAAGCGCTTGGCCGCCGCGCGCTGTTCCGGTGCGGGCCGGCTGTCGAGCAGCTCGGTGATGGCGATGAGGTTGGAGAAGATCTGCTCGGCGCTCTCCAGCCGCAGCAGCGCCTGCGCGGTGCGCTCCGAGACCCGCTCCCGGCTGCGGGCGAGATCGAGGATCATCGCGCGGGCGGTCTCGATCCCCGTGCGCACGCCCCTCCGGTGGGCGCGGGCATGGCCGTCGAATGCCTCGGTCTCCGGCTCGGGGAGGGCCGCCAGCCGTTCGAGGTCGCCGACCAGCCGGGCGAGGCCGCGCCAGACATCGGCCACCGCCCGGTGCGCCGGCCGGTAGGGGTGCAGGCGCCAGATCACCAGGGCGAGGAAGGTGGCCCACAGGCCGCCGGCCGCGAACATCACGGCGGTAAGCCCGGCCTGTTCGGGCGTCAGCGCCCGGTCGAGGGCGATGCACACCACCACGACGAGCACGTTGCCCGCCGCCTGCGCCTGGATGCTCCAGACGCGGATATAGGTGCAGGCGAAGATCACGGCGCAGGCGACGGGCACCACGATGGGCAGGCCCATCGGGCGCAGCAGGCCGAGCCCGCCCCAGACGAGGCCGCCGACCAGCGAGAAGGCGGTCAGCGCCCGCAGGCGCACCCGCATCGGCCCGCCCGTGTCGCAGAAGCAGGCGAGGTTGGCCGCGAAGGCCATGGAGAGGAGCGGCGGCCAGTCCACGATGGCGTGGAGCAGGAACACGACGCCGAAGGCGAAGCCCGCGCGCACGCCCTCCGAGATCTGGATGCTGCGCAGGTCGAGGGCGATCGGCAGGCGAGCGAGGTCGGCGCCCGGCTGTCCGAGGCTGCCGCGCCCGTCGTTCCTCCCGCGCCGGACGCGGTGGGGCGAGGGGGCCTGCGGGGAGGGGGCGGACAAGGAGGCGTTCCTGGTGGGCGTGGCCCGTGAGGTGTCGAAAACCGGCCCGGCGCGCAAGCCGTTCCGCCGCAGGGCCGGCGCCACGCCTTGACCGAAGGGCTCCTCCATGGCTTTTCGGGGGCGGCCGGCACCAGACCCCGTAGCTCAGCTGGATAGAGCAGCCGCCTTCTAAGCGGCAGGTCGTAGGTTCGAGCCCTACCGGGGTCGCCAGCCGCAGCCCGCCTCAGGACGCGGAGAGCCGCTCCTTCGCCCGCGCGAGGCGCGTCGCCCGGTAGATCTGCCCGAGATGCTGGCGCGCCGCGCGCACCGGGGGCGCCTGCCGCTCGGCCTGCGCCGCGTGGATGATCCGCAGGACGGAGGCCACCGAGCGTTGCAGCCGCCGCTCGGCATCGAAATGGTCGTGTCCGTCGCGATCCTGCATGGTCTCGTCCCTGTGCCGTGCCGGTTTCCCGGGTGGCCCAGTGTCGGGACGAGGCTTGGCCGGAAAAGGGCAGCTTGGCCGTAAGGCAACCCGCCGCCCCGTCCCGTCCCCGGCCTTAAAGCCGCAGCTCCTCGTGCCAGGTGCGCCCGTCGCGCTCGATCAGGGCGATGGCGGCGGTCGGCCCCCAGGAGCCCGCCGCGTAGGGGCGCGGGGCCTCCGGCCGCTCGGCCCAGGCGTTGAGGATGGTGCCGGCCCAGGCCCAGGCCGCCTCCACCTCGTCCCGGCGCATGAACAGGGTGGCGTTGCCGCGCACCACGTCCATCAGCAGCCGCTCGTAAGCGTCGGGGTAGCGCTGCTTGAACGTCTCCTCGAAGGAGATGTCGAGATCGGTCGGCCGCAGGCGCAGGCCGCCGGGGCCGGGATCCTTGGTCATCACCTCGAGCTTCATGCCCTCCTGCGGTTGCAGGCGGATCACGAGGCGGTTCGGCTCCCGGCCGAAGGCTTCGAGCGGGAAGATCGAGAACGGCGAGGCCCGGAACTGCACCACGATCTCGGACAGCTTCTGGGGCAGGCGCTTGCCGGTGCGCAGGTAGAACGGCACCCCCGCCCAGCGGCCGGACTGCACCTCGACCTTCATGGCGACGAAGGTCTCGGTGCGGCTGTCGTGGCCGAGCTCGTCGAGATAGCCGGGGACCGGCTGCCCGCCCACCGCCCCCGCGACGTACTGGCCCCGCACCGTCACCGCCTGGATGTCGTGGTCGGTGATCGGCTTCAGGGCGCGCAGCACCTTCAGCTTCTCGTCGCGGACGGAGTTGGCTTCGAGGTTGAGGGGGCTCTCCATCGCCGTCAGGCAGAGGAGCTGCAGGATGTGGTTCTGCAGCATGTCCCGCAGGGCGCCCGACGTGTCGTAATAGCCGGCGCGGCCCTCGACGCCGACCGTCTCGGCGACGGTGATCTGGACGTGGTCGATCACGTCCGCCGTCCACAGCCGCTCGAAGATGGTGTTGGCGAAGCGGAGCGAGAGCAGGTTCTGCACCGTCTCCTTGCCGAGATAGTGGTCGATGCGGAAGATCTGCGATTCGGGGAAGACCTCACCCACCGCGTCGTTGATCGCCTGGGCGGATTTCAGGTCCTTGCCGATCGGCTTCTCCAGCACGACGCGGGATTTCTCGCCGATCAGCCCGTGCTTGGCGAGGTTGCGGCAGATCGCGCCGTAGAGGTCGGGGGAGGTGGCGAGGTAGTAGGGCCGCACCTGATCCGGCCGTTCGGCGAGCTTGTTCGCCAGATCCTCCCAGCCGTCGTCGCCCGTGCCATCCACGGCGACATAGTCGAGATGGGCGAGGAAGTCGGTCAGCGCGTCGTCCGGCAGGTCGTGGCCCGGCACGAATCGCTTGAGGGCGTCGCGGGCATGCTCGCGGAAGGCATCGACCGAGAGGTCCGAGCGGGAGGCGCCGATGATCCGGCTGGTGCCGGGGATCTGGCCATCGCGGAAGCGATAATACAGGGCCGGCAGGAGCTTGCGCGCGGTCAGGTCGCCGGTCGCGCCGAAGACGACGCAATCGAACGAGGCGACGGGAATGATCGTCGTGGCCAAGGGCGGCTCCCTCTGTGGCGGCATACCCCGCGTGGCGGCTCCCGAACGAGCCTGGGAGGGGCTGGGCTTACCCCGGTGCAGGAGCCGCGCCAAGGGCGGCTCCCGGGGCCGAGAGTCTACCCTTCCATGTGCCGCTTGAACGCCTCGGCATGATCGGGGTGCCAGCGGGAAAGCGCGGGGCGGTTCGCGATGATGTCGCCCATCGCCCATTCCATGCGCTTCTCGTCCTGTTCGCGCGTGGTCTCGTTGTCGGGGCAGAGGATGTAGAAGTCGCCCTGCTCCATGCGCTCCAGCATGAAGGTGATCGTCTCCTCCGGCGTCCAGGCGCCGGCCGGCTTCTCGGCGACGCCCCGGGCCTTGGCGAGGCCGGTATAGACGAAGCCGGGAATCAGCAGATGCGCGCTGGTCCGGCAGCCCTCGCGGCTGCGCAGCTCGTGGGCCAGCGCCTCGGTGACGGCCTTCACCCCCGCCTTCGAGACGTTGTAGGGCGCGTTGCCCGGCGGCGTGGTGATGCCCTGCTTCGAGCCCGTGACGATCACCGCGCCGGGCCGCCCCGATTCCGCCATGGCCGGCGCGAAGGCGCGGATGCCGTTGACCACGCCCCAGAGGTTCGTGCCGATGATCCGCTCCCAGGTGGCGGCGTCGGAGAACAGCTTGCCCCCCGCCTCGACCCCGGCATTCAGCATCACGAGGGCGGGTGGACCGCCGCGCAGCACGGCCGCCGCCAGCGCCTCCATGGCGCCCCGGTCGGAGACGTCGGTCGGCACGGCGCGCACGTCCACCGCCGCCAGGGCGCCCACCTCGACGCGGGCGGCGTCCAGGGCCTCCCCCGGCAGATCGGCGAGCCAGACATTCATGCCGGCGCTGGCGAAGGCCTTCGCGGCAGCGAGGCCGATGCCGCTCGCGGCGCCCGTCACCACCGCGCTGTGGCCTGGGCTGATCGCGGGGTGTCGGGACATCGCTTCCTGCTCCATCTTCATGCGAAGGCGTGAGATGGGGCAGGGTGGCGGGAAGGCCATCGCCCCGCAAGGCCGGCGGCGGCAAGGAAGCGCATGTCGATCCCCCTGAATCGGCGAAGCCTGCTCGCGGGGGTAGCGGCGTCCGGCCTCGCTCAGCCTGCGGTCGCGGCCACAGCGGATTTCGGGCCGCTCGCCAAGCCGTCATGGTCGCCGGAGGGGCCGCAGGGCGCAGCCGCGCGCAAGGGCCTCGCCTTCGGGGCGGCGGTGCCCTCGAACCTCCTGAACCGCAGCGCGGAGTTCCGGACCCTCCTCGCGCGGGATTGCGGGCTGCTTCTCGGCAACAACGAGATGAAGATGGCCGTCGTGCTGCCGGAGCCCGGCCGCACCGATTTCGCCCCGGCCGATTCGGTGGTGCGCTTCGCCCGCGCCCACGGGCAGCGCCTGCGGGGGCACGCCCTCGTCTGGCACGAGGCCCTGCCGGGCTGGGTCGCGCCGCTCCTCGCCGGGGCGGGGCCGGCGAAGGCCGAGGATTTCCTGCGCCGCTGGGCCGGGACGGTGATGGGGCGCTACCGGGGGATGATCGCCTCGTGGGACGTGGTCAACGAGGTCATGGCCGGCTACGGCCCCGTCACCCGCGCGGACGGGCTGCGCGAGTCGCCCTGGCTCGCCGCGCTCGGGCCGGATTACATCGACCTCGCCTTCCGCATCGCCCACGAGGCCGATCCCCAG
The DNA here is from genome assembly GCF_056430985.1 of Methylobacterium sp. Gmos3. Taxonomy (NCBI): domain Bacteria; kingdom Pseudomonadati; phylum Pseudomonadota; class Alphaproteobacteria; order Hyphomicrobiales; family Methylobacteriaceae; genus Methylobacterium; species Methylobacterium sp. Gmos3. Next base: position 251,338 of record NZ_JBWJYL010000006.1, on the reverse strand, counting down.
GCGGCCCTCGCCTGGAACGAGGATTCCCTCGAACACGATTTCCCCTGGGCGGAGGCCAAGCGGGCCCGCGTCCTCAAGCGGCTGGAGGCGATGCGCGCCAAGGGCGTGCCGATCCGGCGCTTCGGCATCCAGGCGCATCTCGTCAGCGATCAGCCGTTCGATGCCGGCAAGTTCCGGCGCTTCCTGCGCGAGATCGGCCAGATGGGGTTCGGCCTCGAGATCACCGAGCTCGACATCGACGACAAGGCCTATCCCGGCGACCCGAAGGCGCGGGACCGCGCGGTGGCGGATTTCGCCCGGCGCTTCCTGGATGTCGCCCTGGACGAGCCGGCGCTCCTCAACGTGGTGACCTGGGGCCTGTTCGACGGCGATACGTGGCTCAACGATCATCCCGACCATCGCCGCCGGGACGGGCGCCGCCAGCGCCCGCTGCCCTTCGATGATATGATGCGGCCCAAGCCCTTCCGCGAGGCGCTGATCGCGGCCTTTCGCCATGCGCCCGATCACGCGGCCTCACGGGCGCGCCTGCGTGGCACAGCGTGAGCGGCGGCGCCGGAGGGGATTGGTAACCATCGCCCCCCATTCTCGGCAGCGACCGCGCCGTCCCAGGCGCCGTCGGGAGAGTTGCGTATGGTCCCGACCCAGAGCCGCCCCCGTGCCGCCCTCGCGGCCGGCCTCTGCCTGTCCGCCCTGCTGACCGGGACCGGACCCCTCTCTGCGCAGGACCTGGCGGTCGGCGCGCCGAAGGAGCAGCCCGCCCCTGAGGCAGCCAAAATAGAGCCGGCAAAAGAAATTGCGGCCAAGCCGGTCGAGGCTGTCCCGGCCGCCGCTCCACCCGTTGCCGAGCCCGGCCCCGTGAAGGCTGCCGAAACCCCGCGCAAGAGCCGCGAGCAGGCGCCGCTGGTCTACGCCAAGGTCTCGACCGACCCGGTCCCGACGCTCTCGCCGCAGACCTTCCTGAACACGCTCCGCGCCGCCGAGCGCTACGCCGCTTTCGTGGAAGCGGGCGGGTGGGAGAAGGTGCCCGACAGCCTCATTACCCTGAAGCCCGGCGAGCGGCATCCGGCGATCCCGGCCCTGCGCCACCATCTGACCCTTGAGGGCGACCTGCCCGCCGATGCCCCGCCGAACGACCGGCTCGACCCGCCGCTGGTGGCGGCGATCTCAGCCTTCCAGGCCCGCCACGGCCTGCCCGACAGCGGGATACTTGGTCGGCTCACGATCAACGCGCTGAACGTTCCGGCGGAGATCCGCCAGAAGCAGCTTGCGGCTTCGGCGGCCCGGCTGATGGCCACGAAATTTCCGTTCGGCGAGCGCTACGTCGCCGTCAACATCCCCTCGGCCACGGTCGAGGCGGTGGAGAACGGGCAGGTGGCGCGCCGCTACGTCGCCGTGGTCGGCTCCCCCGACAAGGCGACGCCGACCATCGAGACGCGCATCACCGACATCAACTTCAACCCGACCTGGACGGTCCCGGTCTCGGTGGTGAAGAACGAGATCATTCCGCAGATGCGGAAGAACCCCGGCTATCTCGCCAAGAACCGGATCCGCATCCTCGGGCCGGGCGGGACCGAGGTCGACCCGACCAAGGTCGATTGGGCGACCGAGAAGGCGGCGAACTACACGCTGCGCCAGGATTCGGGCCTCGACAATTCGCTGGGGCAGGTCCGCATCGACATGCCCAACCGTTTTGCCGTCTACATGCACGACACGCCGGCCAAATCGCTGTTCGCGCGCTCGGTGCGCTTCCACAGCCATGGCTGCGTCCGCGTGGGGCAGGTGAAGGAGCTGGTCGGCTGGCTGTTGCAGGGCGTCGAGGGGCCGAACGGGCCGGGCTCGACCTGGGGCCCGATGGAGATCGAGACCGGCATCGCCGATGGCGAGCGGCGGGACATCAAGCTGCCGAAGCCGGTGCCCGTCGCCTTCGTCTATCTCACCGGCTATGCCGGGCCGGACGGGCGGGCCCAGTTCCGGGACGACGTGTACGGGATCGACAGCCCCAAGCCGGCCGCGCCGGCGGCGGCGCCCCTCGCGACGGCCAAGCCGTCCGAGCCCGCCGCCACGGGCTCCGTCGGCGTCCGCGCCGCGAGCCCCCGCCCGGCACCCCAGGTCGTCGCGACGGAGCGCCGCAATACGGACGCGCCCGCCCTTCTCCGCTGAGGGAGACCCTGCCATGCGGCGGGGGTAGGGAGCGGAACCAACCCGTCGCGTTGCGATTGCAGGTGTGAACGCGGCCGGACCCGCAGTGGACCGGCCCGCATCGTTACACCACCTGCCATGGGAGCCTGAACGATGGCCAAGGCCAATCCGGTCAGCCGCATCGAGAGCGATCGCCTCAACACCCCGACCGATCTCGATCCGAACGACACCAAGAAGATCGCCGAGGGGCTCACCGTCCTCCTGTCGGACCTCTTCGCCCTCTACATCAAGACGAAGAACTTCCACTGGCACGTCAGCGGCCCGAACTTCCGCGACTACCACCTGCTGATGGACGAGCAGTCCCAGCAGATCTTCGCGATCATCGACGCCGTGGGCGAGCGCGCCCGCAAGATCGGCGGCACGGTGCTGCGCTCGCTCGGCCAGGCCAAGAGCCTGACCCGCGTCGCCGACAACGACGCCGAGTATGTCAGCCCGCTCGACATGCTCAAGGAGCTGCGCGACGACAACAAGGCGCTTACCGCGCACATGCGCGAGCTGCACGAGATCACGGACGAGGCCAACGACGTCTCGACCACCTCGCTGCTGGAAGAGTGGATCGACCAGTCCGAGGAGCGCACGTGGTTCCTCTACGAGGCCACCCGCAACGCGACGGACGGCGGCCACTGAGCCACCCAAGGTGAGATGAGGAAGCCCTGCGCAGCGATGCGCGGGGCTTTTCTTTGTGCCGCTGTCAGGCCGGCGGCGCACCACCATCGGTGAACAGGATCGTCTCGTAGTCGCGCGCCCCGTTCAGGATGTGAAGCACATCGATGCATCCGGCCGCCTCGCTGACCCGGTAGAAGATCAGGTAGCGGCCGAAGACGCGGCGGCGGATCCCGGTTTGCTCGTAGCGTGGGACGAGGGGACAGGCTTGCGGCGCCTCGGCGATCCGCGCGCAGCAGGACACAAGTTCGCCGACGAAAGTCGCGGCCCGTGCCGGGTTGTCAGCCGCGATGAAGTCGCCGATTTCCTCCAGGTCCGCCTCGGCTTCGGCGGTGAGGACGACCCTCATCGGCTGCGGTTCTGCTCCATGGCGCGGTACTTGGCCTGCAGCCTGTCCGCCACGTCACCGATCGGCGCGACCCGGCCGGCTTCGGCATCCGCGAGCCCACGGGCGAGCGCGGCATCCAGGGCCGCGAGCTTCTTCTCCCGCTCCTCGACGAGGCGCACGCCCTCGCGCAGCACCTCGCTGCGCGAATGGTAGCGACCCGTCTTCACCAGTTCGGTGACGTAGCGTTCGAGGTGGGGGCCGAGATTGGCACTGCTGGGCATGGCGGCACTCCTGCTAGATCATGCCCTGTGGTGATAACTGTTATCAAGGCTGCTCACGCGTCCTCCGCCAGATCCAGCCGCACCTTCATCACCCCCGGATCCTCCGGGTCGCGCTTCTGGGTGAAGCCGAGGCGGCGGCAGACGGCGAGCATCGGGCGGTTCTCCGAAAGCACCGTGCCCTCCACCCGGCCGATTCCCTCCGAGCGCGCCCAGTCGATCATCAGCCGCATCAGCGCGAAGGCGAGGCCCGTGCCGCGCACGTCCTGACCGACGCCGATCGCGTATTCGCCGCTGTCGTTGTTGGCGTCGGCGTGGAGGCGCACCGCGCCGAGCATCCGCTCCCGCCCGTCCGGGCCGATCTCCACCGCCACGAAGGCGATGGCGCGGGCGTAGTCGAGCTGCGTCAGCCGGGTGAGGAAGGCGTGGCTGAAGGCCCGCACCGGGCCGAAGAAGCGCAGGCGCAGGCTCTCCGGGTCGAGGTTCTCGAAGAACACCCGGAACAGGTCCTCGTCCTCCGGCCGCACCGGCCGCACCCGCACGGTTCGGTCCTTCAGGTTGAGGATGCGCACCCATTCCACCGGATAGGGGCGGATCGCGAAGCCCGGATGCCCGCCGCCGCGCCGGTCGCGCGTGCCGAAGCGGCTCAGCGGCACCCGGCCGATCCGCACCCGCGCGTCGAGGGCGAGCACCCCCGTCTCGTCGGCGAGCAGGGGGTTGATGTCGAGTTCGCGCACCTGCGGCAGGTCCGCGGCGAGCTGGGCGATCTTCACCAGCGTGAGGGCGATGGCCGACAGGTCGGCGGCGGGCACGTCGCGGTAGGCGTCGAGGCGCCGCGCCACCCGCGTGCGGCCGATGAGGTCGCGGGCGAGGATCATGTCGAGGGGCGGCAGGCCCAGCGCCCGGTCGTCGATCACCTCGACGGCGGTGCCGCCCCGGCCGAACACCACCACGGGTCCGAAGACCGGATCCTCCGCGAGCCCGGCGATCAACTCCCGCCGGCGGCCCCGGCGCACCATCGGCTGCACGGCGAAGCCGGTGACGCGGGCATCCGGCCGCTCCCGCCGCGCCCGGGTGAGGATGCTGCGCGCCGCCTCGCGCACGTCGGCCTCGCTCGTGAGGTCGAGGTGGACGCCGCCGATGTCGGATTTGTGCACGATGTCCGGCGAGACGACCTTGAGCGCCACCGTCTGCCCCGCCGCGATCAGCGGCCACGCGGCGGCGGCGGCCGCGTCGATGTCGGGGGCCAGCGTCAGCGGCACCGCCGGGATGCGATAGGCCGAGAGCAGGGCGCTCACCGCAATCGGGTCGAGCCAGGAGGCCCCCTGGCGCAGGGCGTCGGCTACGATCCGCCGCGCCGCCTCGGTGTCGGGGGAGAAATCGCGCGGCAGCGAATCGGGCGTGCGCATCAGGTCGTCCTGCGCCTCCCGGTAGCGGACGAGGTGCAGGAACCCTTCGATCGCCTCCGAATCCGAGGAGAAATGCGGGATGCCGGCGCCCGCGAAGGTCTCGCGCACGGCTTCGGCCTCTCCGAGGGAGACGGCGAAGACCGGCTTCTTGCGTGATTGGCCCTTGCGTGCCTGCGTCACCGTCTCGGCGATGGCGGCGGCCACGGCCTTCGCGTCGGAGCGGATCGTCGGGACGTGGATCGCGAGCACCGCATCGCCCGCGTCGTCGGTGAGCAGCGGCGCCAGCGCCTCCGCGAAGGCGGGGCCGCCCGCATCCATGCCGAGATTCACCGGGTTGCCGGCGGGGATCGCGGCGAGGAGGCCGGATCGGTCGGCGAGCTTGTCGGCCGCCAGCCAGCCGATGCCGAGCCCGTTGGTGAGGATCGACAGGCGCTTGCCGGGGAAGGGCCGCTGCCGGCCGAGCGTCTCGACGGCGGCGAACATCTCGTCGAGATCCTGCACGGCGAGCAGGCCCGCCCGGCGGAAGGCGGCGGCGTAGACTGCGTCCGGCCGGGCCAGCGCGCCGGTATGCGTCACGGTGGAGCCCGCCCAGCCCGGCGCGTCCGGGCGTCGGCGTCCGGCGCGCAGCACCACCACCGGCTTCGCCCGCGCCGCCGCGCGGGCGGCGGACATGAAGCGGCGGGCATCCTCCACGCGGTCGAGGCAGAGCAGGATCGCGCGGGTGCGGATGTCGGCGGCGAAATGGTCGAGGCAATCGGAGGCGTCGATGTCCAGGGCGCCGCCGAGCGCCATCACCGCCGAGAACCCGTTCCCCCGCCGGCTCGCCCATTCCACGATGGCCGCCGCCACCGTCCCGGATTGCGAGATCAGCGCGAGGTCCCCCGCCGAGGGGGCGTGGGCGAACAGGCTCGCATCGAGTTGTCGCGATGGCACGCACAGGCCGGCAGTGCTGGGCCCTAGCAGGCGCAGCCCATGGGCGCGTGCGGCGATCCGCGCCCGGGGGCCGGGATCCTCCGGCCCGGTGCCGAGCCCGGCGGTGAGGATGATCGCCGCCGCCGCGCCGATCCGCCCCGCCTCCTCCACCACCTCCGGCACGCCCTCCGGCGGCACCGCGACGACGACGAGATCGGGAGCCGAGGGCAGGGCCGAGAGGCTCGGGGCCGTGGCGAGCCCCTCGATCTCGGCTTCCGCCGGATGCACGGGCAGGATTCGACCCGGATAGCCCGAGCGGCGCAGGTTCGCGAGCGCGCTGCGGCCCACGCTGCCCTCGCGGGCGCCGGCGCCGACGAAGGCGACCGAGCGCGGGGCGAGAAGCCTGTCGAAACGATAGGTGCTCATGCCGTCCCCGGCCGCATCGGGCGATCCACAGGTTTTCCCCGCTGCTTCAGGATCGGGCAAGGGGGGCTTGCGAGGTTGAAAGCCTCACGACCGATCGAGTTGCCGATGCCGATACCGTCCGCGCGCCCCGCTTCGCCCGGCGCGGGCGAGGAGCCCGCCCGCCCGCCGAACCTCGTCGCCCGCCTGTTCTGGACGGGGGTGACGGGCGCGTCCATCGCCTTCTGGTACGGGCCGGCGGCCTTCGCCGGCACGGGGCTGGCGCTCGCCGCCGTGCTGGCCCGCCATCTCGACCGGCCGCGCCGCCTGCGCGCTCGCGTCCGCCGCATCGCCCGGCGCCACGGCGAGACCCTGGCGCTCCGCCGCCGCCAGGAGCGGTTCGAGGACGCCTATGGCAACCTCATCGACGACGGCTGGCTGCGCGAGTGCGCGTATTTCCTCGACCGCACGGTGCTGCCGCAACTCGGCGCCCGCGACGCCGACCTGTTCGACCGGGAGCGCCCCCGGATGCTCGCGGAGATCGAGGCGGCGGCGGCCGACATCGACCTGCCCGACGAGGACGAGGCGCCGGAGGACGGCATCGATTACGAGCGTTTCTGCGCCGGGCTCCTGGCGCGGGCGGGCTGGCGCACCCACCGGACCCCGCCGAGCGGCGACCAGGGGGCGGATGTCGTGGCCGAGCGGGAGGGAATTCGCCTCGTCGTTCAGTGTAAGCGGCTCGGGCGCCCGGTGGGCAACGCCGCCGTGCAGGAGGCCGCCGCCGCCCTGCGCTACTGGGAGGGGGATCGCGCGGCGGTGGTCTCGAATGCCGGCTTCACCCCCGCCGCCCGCCGCCTCGCGGGGGCCACCGGGGTGCTGCTGCTCCACCATGGGGATCTGGAGGAGCTGGACGTTACCGCGGACGGGGCTTGGGAATGATCGTCAGCAGCCGGGCGAATCGATCCGGCTCAAGCACCCAGACCGAGCGGATCGTGGGCTCACGCCCATCCGGGCCGCGCAGTGACCCCTCGCAGACGATTCGCGTCGCGCCGAACTCGTCCGTCGTCGAGCGGATGTCGGGCGCGCGACTGAAATGATCGACCAGCGCGTCGGCGAGGACGGCTGGATCGGACGCGGTGAAGCCGAACCGCAGAAGGAAGATCGCCTTCGAACGGCCCTTCGGATGCGTCGGATCGAGGAGGTAACCGACCAGCTTCTCCCGGCCTACATGCAGGCCAAGGGGCGTCGGACCGTCATGGCTCACGGCGCATGGCGGCCGAGGCGTCTCAGGTCTTGCGGCCGAACGGTCGCGATGGCGCCTTCCGGCTCGGCGAATTCCACGAAGAACGCCTCACCCTCGCGCCACACCCCAAGGATGGTGCCCTCCCGGCCGACCGGGATCGTGTCCCCATCGTCGCTGACGACGGGCGCGAGCACGACGACGTCGTCGAGTTCCCGGAATTGGCTTCCGGGCTCGTCCTTCCGCAGCAGGTAGGAGAAATCGACCGACATGGAGGACAGTGTGGCGTGCCGCCCCGTCCTCGGCAAGTCGCTCAGGCCAGCGGACCGGGGATCGCGCTCTCGGCCTTCACGAGCAGGCGTGCCTCGTGGCGGCGCACGAAGGCCCAGAGGGCGATGCCGCCGAAGATCACCAGGGCGAGGAGGGTCAAGCCCACCGGCCCGGCGATCTTCTCGATGGAGCGGCCGCAATAATACGAGCCGAGACCCATGCTTGCCGCCCAGGCAACACCGCCTAGCGCGTTGAAGACGAAGAAGCGGCGGGCATCCAGGCGGTTCACCCCGGCGAGCAGGGCCGCGTAGGCGCGCAGCATCGCGGTGAAGCGGCCGAAGAACACGATCTTCCCGCCATGCCGCCGGAACAGGTACTGCCCGAGCTTCAGCCGGCCATGGTCGAGGGCGATCAGGTGGCCGTAGCGCAGCAGCAACGGCATGCCCCAGCGCCGCCCGGCCCAGTAGCCGAGGTTGTCGCCCAGGATCGCGGCCGTCGCGGCGGCGGCGATCACGCCCGCGATGTCGAGGTTGCCGGTGCTGCCGGCATAGACCGCCGCCGAGATCAGCACGGTCTCGCCGGGGCAGGGCACGCCCGCGCTCTCGAGCGTGATGATCACGAAGATGGCGATGTAGCCGTAATTCGCGATCAGGTCGGCGATGGGCAGATCGTGCAGGAAGGCCATGGGTCCTCGGGGGCCGGCTGCGGACTGAAGGACGCTGCCTTAGCCCGCAGAACATGGCCTCACGAGGGCGCGCCCGTCAGGCCCCCGGTCAGAGCACCTTCAGGAGGGCCTCGGCGCCGGACGCCTCGGCCTTGGAGGGCGATTCCTCGACGTTGAGGATCCGCACCACGCCGTCCTCGACGAGCATGGAATAGCGCTTGGACCGTGTGCCGAGGCCGAAGCCCGTGCCGTCCATCTCCAGGCCGACCGCCTTGGCGAAGTCGGCATTGCCGTCCGCCAGGAATTCGATCCCGTCGGCGGCGCTCGCCTTGGCCCAGGCGTCGAGGACGAATACGTCGTTGACGCTGGTGACGGCGATGGCGTCGATGCCCTTGCCCAGGATCTCGTCCCGGTGCTGCACGAAGCCCGGCAGGTGGTTGCGGTGGCAGCTCGGGGTGAAGGCGCCGGGCACGCCGATCAGCACGATCCGGCGCCCCTTGAACACGTCGTCCGTGGTGCGCGCCATCGGGCCTTCGGGGCCATTCACCCGGAAGGTCGCCTGAGGCAGGTGTTCGCCGACCTGGATCATTGGGTTTCTCCGCTGGGTCGGCGCTGACGTAGCGTGATGGGATGGGCCTGTCGAGGCAGCCTGTGTCGCGGGATGGAAATCGAAGCCACCCAAATCCATTGTCCGCTGGACAACACACCGGAGCGGAGCCAGCATAAGGCCATGCCGACCACCCTTCCCCCCCGGCAGACGGCGCTCTCCGGCTCCAGCTTCCTCGATGGCCAGTTCCTGGTCGCGATGCCGGGGATGGCGGACGAGCGTTTCGCGCGCTCGGTGATCTACATCTGCGCCCATTCGGCGGACGGGGCGATGGGAATCATCGTCAATAAGCCGGCTACCGACATCAGCATGCCGGACCTGCTGGTGCAGCTCGACGTGGCGCCCCAGGCGGACGCGATCCGCCTGCGCGAGCGCGTCGGCCACATGCCGGTGCTGATGGGAGGGCCCGTGGAGGGGCGGAGGGGATTCGTCCTGCACTCGGACGATTTCCATATCGCCCAATCGACGCTCATCATCGATGACGGGATCTGCCTCACCGCCACGGTGGAGATCCTGCGCGCCATCGCCAGCGGCGAGGGGCCGGCCAACGCCGTGCTCGCCCTCGGCTATGCCGGCTGGCAGGCGGGGCAGCTGGAAAGCGAGATCATGGCCAATGGCTGGCTCAACTGCCAGGCGGATCCAAGCCTGATCTTTAACCCCGACTTGGACGCGAAATACGAGCGGACGCTCCGCGAAAACGGGATCGATCCGGCCATGCTCTCCGCGAGCGTCGGGCGGGCCTGACGGGCCGCCCTCCGCAATCCATTACTCGGGTTCGGGGCCGCCGAACACGTCCGGGTTCATGCCCTCGACGGAGGGCTTCGGCTTCGGCTTGCGCGGGGCGGCGGCCGTCGTCGTGGTGGGCGCGGCGGTGTTGGCGCCCAGGCGCGTCGCCAGCGCCAGCGAGCGGTTCTCGGTGAAGCGCAGGTGGCAGAAACCATGGGTGCCCTCGCGGGCGTAGCTCCGGCAGAACTGCTCACGGTCCGCCGAGAAGGCGGCCTGCTCGGCGACGATCGGGCGGACATCCTCCCGGCGGGCGCGCTGGGTCATCAGCTTGTAATTGTCGCGCACCGACTTGTCCGCGACGCCCCGCGCCTGGTCGAATTCGCCCGCGCGGGCGATCAGCGTCGCGGCCGGCGGCCCCCACAACCCGACCGGCGTCGTCGCGCAATCGGCGGCGGAAAAGGTGCAGGTCTGGCCCGAATCGACGGTCGTCACCATGACGCCGCCCTCGGTCACGTCGAGGCGCAGGGGGCATTCGGCGGCGGGGGCCTCGTAGCGCGGCACGCCCTCCGGCTTGCCCGCCGAGGTGAGGGGGATCGGCTTGCCGCCCCCGAGCTTCACGCTGCAACTCTCGGTCGGCTGGGAAACCTTCGTGCCCGGCAGGGTCACGGCGGCGGTGAGGCCCGCGCCGGCGCGTTCGAGCTTCAGCGCGCCGTTCGTGCCGTTGAGTTGGAGGTCCTGGTTGAGGATTCCGTCCTCGCTGGGTGCCTTCAGCACCACCGGCCCGCGGGGAACGGGGGCGGGGCGAGCCGCCTCGGGGGCCGCGGCGCCCGGCTGGCCGGGTTCCTCCGGCGCGGCGGGGCTGGGGCCACCCTCCGGCACGCGAAGGGTCGGCACGGGCGGGCGTTCGGGCTTGATGCCGAACAGCCGTTCCAGGAAATTCTGCGCCTGGGCCGGGCGGACGGGCGCGCCAAGGGCGAGCCCCGCCGCGACGGCGGTGAGCAGGAGGATGCGGGTCTGACGGGGCTGGCGCGCGGGCAAGGACGGCTCTGTGGTGTTATTTTCCTGCGGGGGGCCTGTCACGATCCCACGGGACAGGGTTAACACGCCATCGGTGGCACTGACGTGGCAACGGAGCAACAAATTGCGGCTGCGCTGGCGGGTGTTTCGGTGCCGCGGGTTGAAAACCCGTGACGGACGAAGGCGCTGTTCGCGCGTCGCCCTTCACGCCGAGGCTTCTTGCGGCGCAGAGCGGCGGTTCTTATATCGCCGACGACGCGGGATTATCCGCTGGATTTCGGCCGTTCGCGGCCCTTGATCCGGCCCGGGTCCCGTACTCACATCAGATGCGTCAGTCTCCACCGCGAGTTCTGAAATGCCATGGGCCGAGCTGCTTCGGGGCTCGGCGGTCTGCTTGAACGCGACAGAAGAGGGATCCCACCATGGGTAAAGTAATCGGTATCGACCTCGGCACCACCAATTCCTGCGTGGCCGTCATGGAAGGCACGCAGCCGAAGGTCATCGAGAATTCCGAAGGCGCCCGCACCACCCCGTCGATCGTGGCCTTCACCGACGACGGCGAGCGACTCGTCGGCCAGCCGGCCAAGCGGCAGGCGGTGACGAACCCCGAGCGGACGTTCTTCGCCATCAAGCGCCTGATCGGGCGCACCTACGACGACCCGATGACCCAGAAGGACAAGGGTCTCGTCCCCTACAAGATCGTGCGCGGCGACAACGGCGACGCCTGGGTCGAGGCCGACGGCAAGAAGTACTCGCCGTCCCAGATCTCGGCCTTCACCCTTCAGAAGATGAAGGAGACGGCGGAGGCCCATCTCGGCCAGCCGGTCACGCAGGCGGTCATCACCGTCCCGGCGTACTTCAACGACGCCCAGCGTCAGGCGACCAAGGACGCCGGCAAGATCGCCGGCCTCGAGGTCCTGCGCATCATCAACGAGCCGACGGCGGCGGCGCTGGCCTACGGCCTCGACAAGAAGAAGGCCGGCACCATCGCGGTCTACGACCTCGGCGGCGGCACCTTCGACGTGTCGATCCTCGAGATCGGCGACGGCGTGTTCGAGGTGAAGTCCACGAACGGCGACACCTTCCTCGGCGGCGAGGACTTCGACAACCGCGTGGTCGAGTACCTGACCGCCGAGTTCAAGAAGGAACAGGGCATCGACCTGACCAAGGACAAGCTCGCCCTCCAGCGCCTCAAGGAGGCCGCCGAGAAGGCCAAGATCGAGCTGTCGTCCTCGACGCAGACCGAGATCAACCTGCCCTACATCACCGCCGACCAGACCGGCCCGAAGCACCTCGCGCTCAAGCTCTCGCGCGCCAAGTTCGAGTCGCTGGTGGACGATCTCGTCCAGCGCACCATCGAGCCCTGCCGCAAGGCCCTCAAGGATGCCGGCGTCACCCCCGCCGAGATCGACGAGGTGGTGCTCGTGGGCGGCATGATCCGCATGCCGAAGATCCAGGAGGTGGTGAAGTCCTTCTTCGGGAAGGAGCCCCACAAGGGCGTCAACCCGGATGAGGTCGTGGCCATCGGCGCGGCGGTGCAGGCCGGCGTGCTCCAGGGCGACGTGAAGGACGTGCTGCTCCTCGACGTCACCCCGCTGTCGCTCGGCATCGAGACGCTGGGCGGCGTGTTCACCCGCCTGATCGACCGCAACACCACGATCCCGACCAAGAAGTCCCAGACCTTCTCCACGGCGGAAGACAACCAGAACGCCGTGACGATCCGGGTCTTCCAGGGCGAGCGCGAGATGGCGGCGGACAACAAGCTGCTCGGCCAGTTCGACCTCGTCGGCATTCCGCCGGCCCCGCGCGGCATGCCGCAGATCGAGGTGACCTTCGACATCGACGCCAACGGTATCGTGAACGTCACGGCCAAGGACAAGGCGACGAACAAGGAGCACCAGATCCGCATCCAGGCCTCGGGCGGCCTGTCCGACTCGGACATCGAGCGGATGGTGAAGGACGCCGAGGCCAATGCCGAGGCGGACAAGCGCCGCCGCGAGCTGGTCGAGGTGAAGAACCAGGGCGAGAGCCTCGTGCACTCCACCGAGAAGTCGGTGAAGGAGTACGGCGACAAGGTCTCGGCCGCCGACAAGGGCACCATCGAGACGGCCATCACGGCCCTCAAGACCGCCCTGGAAGGCGAGGACGTCGAGACCATCAAGGCCCGCACCACGGACCTGATGCAGGCGTCGATGAAGCTCGGCGAGGCGATGTACGCCGCGAGCCAGTCGGCCGGGCCGGACGGCGCGGCGGCCAGTGGCGAGGCGTCGGCCGAGAAGAAGGACGACGTCATCGACGCCGACTTCCAGGAGGTCGACGACAAGGACCAGAAGAAGCGGGCCTAATCGCCACGCTCATCTGAAACTTTGCGGGGCCGGAGTGATCCGGCCCCGTCTTCGCTTGTGCGTGCGCACGCTCTCCTTCATCCGGGAGCAAGGCGCGGACGGGAAGGCACCTGAGGGCAGGGATGTCGAAGCGGGACTATTATGAGGTGCTGGGGGTCGCGAAGACCGCCACGGAAGGCGAGATGAAGTCCGCCTTCCGCAAGCTCGCGATGACCTACCACCCGGACCGCAATCCCGGCGACAAGGAAGCCGAGATCAAGTTCAAGGAGATCAACGAGGCCTATCAGTGCCTCTCCGACGGTCAGAAGCGCGCCGCCTACGACCGGTTCGGCCATGCCGCCTTCAGCCAGGGCGGTGGCGGCGGGCCGGGCTTCGGCAACGAGTTCGGCGACTTCATGTCGGACATCTTCGACAATTTCTTCGGCGACGGGCGCGGAGCCGGCGGCGGCGGCGGGCGCCGGACCGCCACCCCCGGTCGCGAGCGCGGCGCGGACCTGCGCTACAACCTCGAGATCACCCTCGAGGAGGCCTTCATCGGCAAGGCCGAGACCATCAAGATCCCGACCTCGATCACCTGCGAGACCTGCTCGGGCTCCGGCGCCAAGCCCGGCTCGAAGCCCCGTCCCTGCGCGACCTGCGGCGGCTTCGGCCGGGTGCGGGCGGCGCAGGGGTTCTTCGCCATCGAGCGGACCTGCCCGAACTGCCACGGGCGCGGCGAGATCGTGGACGATCCCTGCCCGAACTGCCAGGGCGCGGGGCGGGTCAACCGCGAGCGGACGCTCTCGATCAACGTGCCGGCGGGCGTCGATGACGGCCTGCGCATCCGTCTCGCGGGCGAGGGCGAGAGCGGCCTGCGCGGCGGGCCCTCGGGCGACCTCTACGTCTTCCTCTCGATCAAGCCGCACGAGTTCTTCCAGCGCGACGGGGCGGACCTGTTCTGCCGGGTGCCGATCTCGATGGTGACGGCGGCGCTCTCGGGCGAGATCACCGTGCCGGTGATCGACGGCTCGCAGACCCAGGTGCGCATCCCGTCCGGCACCCAGACGGCGAAGCAGTTCCGCATCAAGGGCAAGGGGATGCCGGTGCTGCGCTCGCGCGAGATCGGCGACCTCTACATCCAGGTCTTCGTCGAGACCCCGCAGAACCTCACCAAGCGCCAGCGCGAGCTGCTGCTCGAGTTCGACCAATCCGCCTCGCCGGAAAATCATCCGGAATCGGCAGGGTTCTTTTCCAAGGTTCGCGAGTTCTTTGGGGGCGCCGCGAAGGCATGAGCCCCCGCTCCGGCCATGCGCGCGCGGCACCCTGCCGTGGCACGGACGCCCTAGGCGGCGCCTTGGCCGGACGATAAGAACGTTAGCCTGCCACGCACATTCGACTCTCAACGGCATCGGGAATCCAGGACTTGCCGCCGCTGCGCCACTCCAGTGCAAAGGTCCCCGGCCTCGAAGGCCGCCTCCGCGAGGGCCGTCTTTTCGGGCCCCGCCGCGATCCGCTGGAGGACGAAGCGAGGTTCCTGCGTTCGTGGCTGGAACGGCCCCTCGTCACCGGGGCGGTGACGCCCTCGGGCCGGATGCTCGCCCGGACCATGGCCTCCTACGTCGATCCGCAGCAGGACGGCCCGGTGATCGAGCTCGGACCGGGCACCGGCCCGGTGACCGAGGCGCTGATCCGCCGGGGCATCGCGCCGGAGCGGCTGATCCTCGTGGAGTTCAACCCGGATTTCTGCCGCCTCCTCGCCCGGCGCTTTCCCGGCGTCACGGTGATTCGGGGGGATGCCTACGACATCCGCGCCACGCTCGATTCGGTGCTCGCGGAGCCCGGCGCGGCGACGATCTCCAGCCTGCCGCTGTTCACGAAGCCGCTGGAGCAGCGCCTCGACCTGCTCAACGCCGCCCACGACCTGATGCGGCCGGGCGCGCCCTTCATCCAGTTCACCTACGCGGTGGTGCCGCCCATTCCCGCCAAGTGCGAGGCCGGCAGCTACACCGCCGCGCCCTCGAACCGGGTGTGGCTGAACCTGCCGCCCGCGCGGGTCTGGGTGTACCGGCGGCCCTGAGTCACCCCGACCGTGTCCCGTCATTGCGAGCGAAGCGAAGCAATCCAGGGACGCGCCACGTCCGGTTAGGTCCCGCGTCCCTGGATTGCTTCGCTGCCGCTCGCAATGACGGTCGAGCAAACGATCCAGCTCGAATCGAAATCCCTTCCGCCTCCTCATCCTGAGGCGCCCGCCCCGGCGAGCCTCGAAGGAGGGCGAGGGTGGGAGAAACCGTGGAAAGGCTCGCTACCCGAACTGCTCCCTGAGAATCCGCTCGTCGAGGCTGTGCCCCGGATCGTGCAGGAGCACGAGGTCCGTGGTGCGGTCCAATGAGGTCTCCACGGTGCAGACCCGGCGAAACTCGGTGTGGTCGGCAACCGCCGCCACGGGCCGGTGGCCGGCATCCAGCACCTCGATGCGGATCCGCGCGTAATCCGGCAGCAGCGCCCCGCGCCAGCGCCGGGGCCGGAAGGCCGAGATCGGGGTGAGCGCCAGGAGCTTGGCGTCGAGCGGCAGGATCGGGCCGCCCACGGAGAGGTTGTAGGCCGTCGAGCCGGCGGCGGTGGCGCAGAGCACCCCGTCCGCGATGAGCTGTTCGAGCCGCACCTGCCCGTCGACGGAAATCTTCAGCTTCGCCGTCTGGTGCGTCTGGCGCAGCAGGTAGACCTCGTTGATCGCGCGCGCGACATGGGCACGGCCCTCCGTGTCGGTCGCCTGCATGAGCAGGGGGTGGATGACGCTGCGATGGGCCTTTTCCAGGCGCTCGCGCAGGTCGTCCTCCCCGAACTCGTTCATCAGGAAGCCGACCGTGCCCCGGTTCATGCCGTAGATGGGCTTCGGTGCATCCATGAAGCGGTGCAGCACCGACAGCATCAGCCCGTCACCGCCGAGCGCGACGACGACGTCCGCCTCCTCGGGCGAGACGTGGTCGTAGCGCCGCATCAGCAGGGCGGCGGCCTCGCGGGCATCGCGGGTCGGGCTCGCCACGAAGGCGATGGTCTTGGTGCGCATGGCGCTAGATCGGACAGGGCCGGAGCGTCGGGGTCACGTCGGGGGCTCCCAAGCTGTCGAGCGGACCCGCCCGGTTGACGTCGGCCGTCGCGGCACCCACTCAAGGGGACCGCGCGATGGAGGCATAGCATGGAGCGCCCGCTCCTCGTCTATACGACCTTTCCCGATGAGGCCTCCGCCCTCAACATCGGCGAGGCCCTGGTGCGCGAGAGGCTGGTCGCCTGCGTCAACGTCCTGTCCGGGATGAAGTCGGTCTATGCCTGGAAGGGCGCCGTGGAACGGGCGAACGAGGTCTCCGCCCTCCTCAAGAGCCGCGAGGGGCTGAAGGACGCGCTCTTCGCCGCCGTGAAGGCCCGCCACCCCTACGAGACGCCGATTCTCCTGACGCTCCCGGTGGACGGGGCCGACCCCGATACCCTGGCGTGGATCCTGGCGGAGACTCATACCAATGCCGGGTGAACGGCATGGTCCGACCCCCTCCGTCATTGCGAGGCGGAGCCGAAGCAATCCAGCGCGCGACCTTTCCGAATAAGTCCGCGCCGCCTGGATTGCTTCGCTGACGCTCGCAAAGACGATAAGGGCACCGAAGCGATCGACTGGGAACGGTCCTACGCCCCGCCGACCGGGTAGCTGCGCCCCTTCCACGTCGCCGCCCCGGCGCGCTCCCGGCGCAGCAGCACGTTCCATTGGATGGCCAGCGCCACGGCGATGGAGGCCGGGTGCAGGAGGATGGTCGCCGCCGGCTCGCGTGTCGCGACCGTGATCGCGGCGCGGGTCGCGAGCGAGAGGGCGAGCGCCAGTGCGGCGAGCCACGTGGCTTCCGGCGGCAGGAGGCCGAACAGCCCGGCGAGGACGAGGAACACCGGCAGGAGGTGGCCGAGGCCCAGCAGCGCCGTCCAGAGGGGCAGGGCGCGGGGGGTGGCGAGGCCTTCGTGGGCGTTCTTCGAGAAGCCCGCCCAGGCGGCGGGGAGGCCGTCATACATCCGGCAGGTGGCGATGCGGGCCCCCGCCACGAGATCGGTGCGGTAGCCCGCCCGGCGAAAGATCGGCGCGAGGCGCACGCCATCATGAAGGAAGGCCCGCACGGCGCCATGGCCCCCGGTGGCGGCATAGGCCTCCGCGTCGAACAGCACGAGCTGCCCGCAGGCGGTGGCGAGCGACGGGTTCGGCAGCTTCCGCATCAGCGGCATGGGCAGGTAGCCGAGGAGCAGGAAGTTGATCATCGGCACGGTAAGCCGCTCGCCGAACGTGTCCATGCGCTGGCGCGGCACGGCGCTCACCAGGGCCGCCCCGGTGCTCCGGGCGCGGCCCGAGAGGGCGGCGGCGGCCTGCGGCTGAAGCGTGACGTCGGCGTCGATGAACAGCAGCCACCGGCCCCGCGCCTGGCTCGCGAGGTGGGCGCAGGCGTGGTTCTTGCCGGTCCAGCCCTCGGGCAGGTCGGGCACGGGGGCGAGGCGCAGGCGCGGGTCGCCGAGGCCGGTGACGATCGCGGCGGTGTCGTCGGTCGAATGGTCGTCGCCGACGATCACCTCCACCGGCACGCCCGTGCTCGCCAGCGCCGCGCGCACGGTGCCCGCGATGTTGCCCTCTTCGTTGCGCGCGGGGATCAGGATGGAGACGAGGTCGTCGCCGGGTTCCGGCTCGGGGCTCTTCAGGACGAGGAGGTTCGCCACCGCGAGCCCTGCCGGCAAGAGGGCGGCGATCAGGCAGAGCAGGGCGAGGAGTGTGAGCATGGCCTCGCTCAGCGGCTCGGGCTGCGATGGGCTGGGTCGAAGCGCCGGCCGCGCAGGCGGGCGGCTCCGCGCCGCCACAGGTCGTAGAGGCCGCCGACACCCTTCCGCCCGGCGAGAAGCGGATGGAAGCGGGTGGGGTCGCGGCTCATCACGTCGGCGCCGAGGCGGTCGAGGGTGTCGGTGAGCGCCCCTTCGAGCCGGGCGAGGCGGTCCGCGCGGGGCAGGGCGGCGAGGTCGGCCGCGCTCATCGCCGGCCCGAAGGCGGCGAAGGCCTCGGCGCCGCGCTCCTCCCAGAAGGCGTATTCAAGCGCGAGCGGCACGAACAGCGCGTCGGGCGCCAGTTCCGCCAGCCGGGCGACACCGGGGCGCAGGCCGAGGGGGCGCAACCGCACGTCCTGGAAGCGGCCCTGCGCGGTGATCCACATCAGGGCACCGGGCCGGGCGAGGATGTCCCGCGCGGCGGCGAGGAACTGCGCCCCGCCCCGCGCGGTCTCGAGATCGACGCCGAAGGCGCCCATCCGCTCGAAGATCCGGTACTTGGCGAGCATCGCCGCATCGAACGGCGCGCGGTGGTCGCGGCCGGGATAGAGTTTTCCGGCGAGCAGGATGATCACCGCCGCATCCCACCACGCCGGGTGGTTGCAATAGATCACCACCGGGCCGGGATGCCCCGCGACCGGCGGGGCGCTCCACAGCGGCTGGTTCAGCCCGTCGAGGTGGCGCCGCAGGTAGCGGTCGAACCACGCCACCATGAAGCGCCACAGGGCGGGGGACGTGCGGGGCAGGGGGCGCCGGTCCCTCGTCCCCCCCTGCCTCGCGACGGCCCGGCTCACGCCGATTTCCGCTCCTGCGCCGCCTGCCCACGCGCATCCGTGTCGAGGGCGTCGGCGGCGATCCAGCCGGACATCATCACCATCGGCATGCCGGGGCCGGGATGGGCCGCGCCCCCCGCGAGGTAGAGGCCGCGCACCTGCCGCGAGCGGTTGCCCGGCTTGAACGCGCCCATCACCTTGCCGTGCGAGGCCAGCCCGTAGATCGCGCCGTTCAGCACCTTGTAGCGCTCGTGGATGTCCTGGGGCGTCAGGTGGCGCTCCACCACGATCCGGTCCTCGAGATCGGTGAGGCCGGCGGTGCGCTTCAGCTTGTCGAGGATGGTGCGGCGGTAGTTCTGGAACAGCGGTCCGTCCGGGCGCCAATCGTGGTGCGGGCGCAGGTACGGCGTGTGGACGAGGACGTAGAGCGCTTCGCCGCCCTCCGGCGCCACGGACGGATCGGTGGAGGAGGGGGCCGCGAGGTAAGCGGTCGGGTCCGGGGCGGGCTCGCCCTTGCGGTAGATGTACTCGAACTCCTCCTCGGGATCGCGGGAGAAGACGAAATCGTGGTGGGCGAGGTGCTCGTAGCGCTCCTTCAGCCCGAGATAGAGCACCACGCCGGAGCAGGCCGGCTCGGGGTTCTTCTTCGCGTAAGACTTGCCCGGCTCGCCGCCGATCAGCTCCTTGTAGGTCCGCACCGAATCCATGTTGGAGATCACGGCGTCGAAGGGCGTAGAGCCCTCGGCGGTGCGCACACCGCGCACGGCCCCGCCCGTGGTGTCGATCCCCGTCACCTCGATGCCGGGCTTCAGCGTCGCGCCGAGCTCTTCGGCGAGCTTGGCGAGGCCTTCCGCCACGGCACGGGTGCCGCCCATCGGGTACCAGACCCCCTCGGAGGTCTGCATGTGGGCGATGGCGCAGAGCACCGCCGGCGCGCCGTAGGGCGAGGAGCCGACATATTGCACGAAGTGGTCGAGCATCTGCGCCAGCCGCGCGTCCTTGACCTTGCCCCGGATGGTGGAGGCCACCGAGGCGTGCATCCGCAGCGAGAGCACGTCCCGCAGGGTGCCGGGGTTCATGTTCTCGCGGATGTTGATCGTGTCGAACAGGTCTTCGACCGGCTTCCAGAAGAAGAATTTTTCCGAGACGCCGTGCAGGTGCTCGGAGATGTCGATGAACTTCTTGTAGCCCTCCCCGGTGCCGGGGGCGAACCGGTCCATGGCGGTGGCCATGGTGGGCACGTCCTGCATCAGGTCGATGCGGGTGCCGTCCTCGAAGAAGCAGCGCCATTGCGGGTCGAGCCGGCGCAGGTCCATGTAATCGTGCACCGAACGCCCGGCCTCGGCGAAGATTCGCTCCAGCACCCGCGGCACGGTGAGGATGGTCGGCCCCATGTCGAAGCGGAAGCCGCCCTCGTGCAGGACGGCGGCCTTGCCGCCGAGCCAGCCGTTCTTGTCGTAGACGGTGACGCGATGGCCCCTGGCGGCGGCGACGCAGGCGGCGGCGAGGCCCCCGAGGCCTGAGCCGATCACCGCGACCCTCGAATCCTGGCTCATGAACTGGGCACGCTCCGCATGGGCGGGACGAATGGCCCGGCCCTCCCTGGGAAGCTAGACCTGACACGGCGGGGGTCAACGTGCCCAGCCGTCGCGGCAAACGGCAATCGCCGTGTTTCGTCGTCCTGCGCATTCGTCCGGCGGGACGTCATCCTGCGGTGGCCGTCTTCGCCGTGGGGAAAGGCTTCTCGATCGAACCCGGCGCATCGATGCCGACGATTGCATAGAAACACGCAGCAAGAGTGGCAGTAATTATAATTCAAGCAGTAATTGTTCTCGTGCGATGATGTTGCAAAGACGAAGCGCTTCATTTTCGATTAGTATAATTGATTTATGGAAGGATCGATCATCGCAGGGCCGTTCTCATGCTTGCCAATGTGACAATCCGCGCCCGTCTGGTCGGCGCGCTCATGGCACTCTTGTTCCTGGTGGGCGGGCTCGGCGGGTTCAGCTATCTGCGGCTCCAGACGCTGAGCGCCGCCACGAACGATCTTGCCTCCCACTCGCTGCCGGCGACCCGCGTCCTCGGCAAGCTGGCGACGGATTTCGAAGCCCTGCGCAGCCGGCAATTGGCCTACCTCATCTCCGGCGAGGAGCGCCGCCCGCAATCCCTGGCACGGCTGAAGGGGAGCCTCGGCGATCTCGACAAGGACATCGAGGAATACGCGCCGCTCGTCAGCCCCGGCGAGGATGCGCTCTGGGCGGCGGTCAAGACGACGGTGCCCGCGTATGCCGGGATGACGAAGGGCTTCCTGCAACGCCTGCACGGCGGTGATTCCGCCGGCGCCCAGGAATACCTGCTCGATACGATGTTGCCGGCCCTCAACGCGGCGCGGGCGGCGATGAAGGCCGACATGGCCTTCAACGACGCGCTGGACAAGCAGAGCGCCGACAACGCCGCCGACCTCGGCGCGCGGGCGCAATCCGCCATCGCCATCGTCGTCGCCATCGCGGCGGCGATCACGCTGGCGGTGGCGTGGATGTCGGTGGCGACGATCTCCCTGCCGATTCGGCGCATGGCGGCGCGGATGGCGCGGCTCGCCGACGGGGACGCGACGGTCGAGATCCCCCATGCTGGCGAGCGCAGCGAGATCGGCGCGATGGCCTCGGCGGTGCAGGTGTTCAAGGACAACCTGATCCATTCGCGGGCGCTGGAGGAGGAGACCGCCCTGGCGCGCCTCGCCGCCGAGGAGCAGCGCAAGGTCGGGATGCGCCAGATGGCGGACGGGTTCGAGGCGGCGGTGGGCGGCATCATCGGCATGGTGTCCTCCTCCGCGACGGAGTTGCAGGCCACCGCCCGGACCATGACCGCCACGGCGACCGAGACGGCGAGCCGGTCGACCACGGTCGCGGCGGCGGCGGAGCAGGCGGGCTCGAACGTCAACACCGTGGCGGCGGCGGCCGAGGAGCTGGGCTCGTCGGTGCAGGAGATCGGGCGGCAGGTCGGCGGCTCGGCGGAACTCGCCCGCCTCGCCGTCGGCGAGGCCGACCGGACCGGCGCCCTGGTGCAGGAGCTGAGCGCGGCCGTCTCGCGCATCGGCGACGTGGTCGGGCTGATCTCGACCATCGCCGGCCAGACGAACCTGCTGGCGCTCAACGCGACCATCGAGGCGGCCCGCGCCGGTGCCGCCGGCAAGGGCTTCGCGGTGGTGGCCGCCGAAGTGAAGACCCTCGCCGAGCAGACCGCGAAGGCCACGAGCGAGATTTCGGGCCAGATCGCGCAGATCCAGTCCTCGACGACGCACGCGGTCACCTCGATCACCGGCATCACTGCGCGGATCCGGCAGATCGACGGCGTGGCGACCACCATCGCGGCGGCGGTGGAGGAGCAGGGCGCGGCGACGCAGGAGATCGTGCGCAACGTCTCGCAGGCGGCCTTGGGCACGGGCGAGGTCACGACCAACATCGCGGGCGTGGCGAATGCCGTCGAGGAGACCGGCGCGGCGGCGGGCCACGTGCTCGGCGCGGCCTCCGAACTCTCGCGCCATTCGGAGCATCTCGCGCAGGAGGTCGGGCGCTTCCTCGCCACCGTGCGGGCGGCGTAGGCGGCTCAGATCGTCCGGCGCGACACGCTCGCCAGCGCGACGCCAAGCCCGGCCAGCGCCACGGCGGCGAGCACCGCCAGGGCCGGCAGGGCGGTGGCGAAGCCCTCGCCGAGGGCGGATTGGTAGGCCTCGATCGCCCAGGCGTTCGGGGTCAGCCAGCCGGCCTGCTGCAGCCAGGGCGGCATGAGGAAGCGCGGCACCATCGAGCCGCCGATGGCCGAGAGGAGCAGCACGCCGAAGGTCGCGGCGAGGTGCGCCTGCTGCCGCGAGGCGGCGAGCGCGCAGGCGGCGAGGGCGAGGCCGGCGGCCATGGCCGAGACGAGCAGGCAGGCGGCGAGGAAGGCGGGCCAGTGCGGGCCGATCTCGACCCCGTAGAGCAGCCCCGCCGCGAGGAAGATGAGCCCGGCCTGGATCACGCCCTGGGCGGTCAGGAAGCCGAACTTGCCGAGCACCACCACCGGCAACCCGCCCGGCCCGGCCATCAGGCGGTCGCTGAGGCCGGATTCGCGCTCCTCCACCAGGGAGAGGGCGCCCTGCATCGCCGCGAACAGCAGGAACACGGCGGTGATCGCCCCGGCATAGTAGCTCACCCGCGCGTTGGCGGTGCCGGAGGCGGTGCTCACCCGCTCCACGAGGCTCGCGAAGGAGAAGGGCTCCTTCTTCGCCCGCTGCTCGGCGAAGGCGTCGTCGAGGAAGCGCCGCTCGTCGGGGCCGATCTTGCCGCTGCGCTCCACATCCGCGATCACCCGCGAGAGCACCACGTCGGGCAGCGCCTCGTTCAGCACCCGCTGCAACTGGCCGAGCGCGATGGGCGTCGCCAGCGCCTTGGCCGGGTTCTCGACCAGCACGATCGGCTGATCCGCCGGGGCCGGGGCATCGCCCGACGTTCCGGCGATCAGGTCGCCGCGCAGCACCAGCGCCACGTCGACCTCGCCCGCCCGCACCTCCCGCGCCACCGCCGCGAGGCTCTTCGCGTCGAGGCGGGTGACGCGCAGCGAGGGGTCGGCGGCGAGCGCGTCCATCAGCCGGTGGGTGGCCGGCGTGCCCGCGAGGTCCGCGAGGCCGAGATGGATGCGGATCCGGTCGCCGATGGCCCCGGAGAAGATCGCCGCGAAGATCGAGAAGATCACCGTCGGCAGCACGAAGGCCATGACGAGGGCCGCCCGGTCGCGGACCAGCGAGAGGAGCATCACCCGGAAGGCGGCGCCGATCATCGGGTCAGCCCGGCGGTGAGGGGTCGCGCGGCGGCGCTCGCCTCGCCCACGTCGCGGGGGCGCAGCGCTTCGAGATAGAGCGTTTCGAGGCGCGGCGAGCGCACGCGCACCTCGCTCACCGGCACGCCCTGGGCGCGCAGCGTCCCGAGGAGCGCCGCGCCGTCGAGCCCTGCCCGCTCCCCCGCCCGCCAGCGCAGGCCCGAGGCCCCGGCCGGCGCGAAGCCCGCCCGGCGCAGCACCGATTCGGCGGCGGCATCGGGGGGCGTCTCGAGGATCAGCTCCCGCTCCGGCGGGCCGGTGCGCAGGCGGGCGAGAAGATCGGCCAAGTGCCCCTCGCGGACGATCCGCCCCTGGGCAAGGAAGGCGACCCTGTCGGCCAAGCGCTCGGCTTCCGGAAAGTCGTGGGTGGCGATGAGGATCGCCGTGCCCTGTTCGCGCAGGCGCTGCAGCACGCCGTGGATCGCGGAGCGCGCCGCGAGATCGACGCCGTTGGTCGGCTCGTCGAGGAGCACGAGGGCGGGGCGCCCGATCAGCCCGGCGGCGATGTTGACCCGGCGCTGGTAGCCCCCCGACAGGGTCGCGACCACGCGGCCCGCCACGTCGGCGATGTCGGCCAGGGCCAGCACCCGCGCCACCGCCTCCCGCCGCTCCCGCCGGGGAATGCCGGAGAGCTGGGCGAAGACGGACAGGTTCTCGGCGACGGTCAGGCGCGGGTAGAGCGCGATCTCCTGTGGCACCCAGCCCACCGCCCGGCGGGCCTCGCCGGAGCGGTGCGGATCGGCCCCGCCGACGCGCACATTCCCCGAATCGGGGGCGAGGCGGCCCGCGACGAGGCGCATCAGCGAGGTCTTGCCCGCGCCGTTCGGGCCGAGCAGCGCCAGGGTCTCGCCGGCCCCGAGGGCGAGGTCGATCCCGTCGAGGACCTTCCGGCCGCGCAGGGCGAGGGAGACGCCGCCGAGGACCGCCAGCGGCCCCATCGGTCTCAGCGCCTCGGCAGGGCGCGGACGAGCCGCACGCGGAGGGAGACGCCCGGTTCGCGCAGGGTGAAGGCCGCCTCGCGGTAATCGGGCCGCCCCCTCCGCCCGGACTCGTTGGAGAAGCCGTAGGGCTCGAGCGGCAGGCCGAGGCCGGTTCGGTCGAGCTGGCCGTTGCCGTTGATGTCCTGGAAGGCCGCCACCGCGTAGGTGCCCGGCGCCACGTCGCGGAACAGGAAGCGAGCGCCGCCGGAGGCCCCGTCGGCCTTGTCGCCCCGGTCGCAGGCGGTGCCGGACAGCCCGCCCTGGCAAAGGGCGACGAGGATCGGCCCGGCGCCCGGTTCCGCCCCATCGACCTCCACCTGGATCGCCGCCGCCCGCGCCGTGCCCGCGAGGGCCAGGAGCAGGGCGGCGCCGCAGAGGTGGGCGAGGACGGGACGCGTCAAGACGCTTCGCCGGGCGCCGCCAGGGGCGCGGTCTCCGGGATGCCGGCATTCTCTGCGGCGCGGGCGCCGGCCAGTTCCTCGATGAGCAGCTTGGCCGAGATGCGCGCGCCCTCGTAGATCACCGGCAGGCCGGAGCCCGGATGCGTGCCGCCGCCGACGAGGTAGAGGCCCGGCCCGAAGCGGTTGTGCGGCCGGAACCACAGCATCTGCATCAGGTCGTGGGCGAGGTTGAAGGTCGCGCCCTCGTGGACGGCGAAATCGCTCTCCCACTGGGTCGGGTCGATCACCCGCTCGTAGCGGATGCGCTCCTCGATGTCGTGGAGGCCGAGCAGCTTCAGCCGCTCCAGCGCCAGGGCGCGGTAGGATTCGCGGATCGCCGGCCAGTCGATCCCGGCCTTCAGGTTCGGCACCGGCACCAGCACGTAGAGGGCGGTGTGGCCGGGGGGCGCCATGCCGCCATCGGTGTAGCCCGCGTGCTGGACGTAGAGGGAAGGCTGCATCGGCAGCGTCCCCTCGGTGATCTCGCGGATGTTCCGCTCGTAATGCTCGGCGAGCAGGATCGTGTGGTGCGACAGGCTCGGGGGCATTTTCCCCTCGAGGCCGAGATAGAGCATGAAGGTCGAGCAGGAGAGCCGCGCGTCGGCGATCTTGGCGTCGCGCCAGCGGGGGCGGCGCGGCTCCGGCACCAGCGCCTTCACCACCTTGGCGAAATCGCCGTTGATGACCACCGCATCCGAGCGGAAGGCCTCGCCGTCCACCACGACGCCGTTGGCGCGGTCCCCGTCGAAGGTCACGCGCTCGACATCGGCGTTCAGGCGCACGTCCACGCCCATCCGCCGGGCCAGCCCCGCCATCGCCTCCGAGATGGCGCCGCAGCCGCCCACCGGGTGGTACACCCCGTGCTCGTATTCGAGGAACGACAGGATGGTGAACAGGCTCGGGCAGCGGAACGGGCTCATCCCGAGGTATTTGGTCTGGAACGAGAAGGCGAGCCGCACCCGCGGGTCGGCGAAGTAGCGCTTCAGGTCCCTGTCGACGCTGCGGCCGGGATGGAGATGCGGCAGGGCGGCGAGCATGGCCGGGCTCGCCATGCTGAGGAAGCGGTGGAACGGCTGTTCTAGCACCGGCTTGAAATAGTCGAGCTTCTTGCGGTTCTCCGTGAAGAACTTCTTCACGTTCTTCGCGTCGTCCGGGGCGAGGCGGGCGATCTCCGCCTCCAGCCTGTCGAGGTCTCCGGTGGCGCGGATCTCGCCGGAAATGCTGCCATCGCCCTCGAACACGAGGTGGTATTGCGGATCGAGCCGCTCCAGCTTCACATGGTCTTCGAGCCGCTCGCCGCAGCTGTTGAAGATGTCGGCCAGGATCTGCGGATAGAGGAAGAAGGTTGGGCCGATGTCGAACTTGTAGCCGCCGGGCGCTTCGACCGTCTTGGTCCGGCCGCCGACCTGGCTGTCCTTCTCGAACAGCGTGACGTGGATCCCCGCCCGCGCGAGCAGAAGGGCGGTGGCCAGACCACCGGGGCCGGCGCCCACGACGGCGACCCGACGCCCCGAGAGCGCCCTCAACCCTTCCCGCGCCTGAAGCAACGCCACGAACTCCCGTTCAACCCCTGGTCTTGTAGGGCCAAGCTAAAGATAGCGCGTCGAACGGCAATTGCAGCCCATTGTCGCGCGTGCGATTGCGCATGGACTGTCCGTATCTCCCGCACAAGGTGAATCGGGATGATCATGGGAGGGCCGGATTCAGCCTTCCCTGTACCCGTGCGAGTGCGTGAAGGACGATCCCCGCCGCCGTGGCGACGTTCAGCGAATCGAAATCTGCTGCCATCGGGATGCGCAAACCCCGCGCCCGCCGGATCAGGCCCGTCTCCAATCCCGGCCCCTCGGTGCCCAGCAGCAGCAGCGCGCGGGCCGGCAGGGGGCGCTCGCCGAGATCCTCCCCCGCGCCGGGGCTGAGCGCCAGGGCTTCGAGGCCGAGCCTGTCGGCGAGCGCCAGCCAGTCGGTGCCCTCCACCAGCCGCGCGAAGGGCGTGACCAGGGCCGCCCCCGCCGAGACGCGGATCGCCTTGCGGTAGAGCGGATCGCAGGCCGTGGCATCGAGGAGCACCGCGTCCGCCCCGAAGGCGGCGGCGTTGCGGAAGGCGGCGCCGACATTGTCGTGGTTCGTCAGCCCGGCCAGCGCCAGCACCAGGGCGGGGGCCGGCCCAGGCGGTACGATCGCCTCCGGGGCGGCCTCCTCCCCGCGCAGGCCGATCGCCAGCACGCCCCGATGGATCGGGAAGCCCGTCACCGCGCTCATCACCGGCTTGTCCGCCACGTAGACCGGCGCCTCGCACCCGCCCAGCGCCGCCGCGAGGCCGGGCAGGCGCTCGGGGGCGAGGAGGAGCGATTCGGGGCGGAAGCGCGAGCGCGGGCCGAGCAGCAGCCGCAGCGTCACCTCGCCCTCCACCACGAACCGCCCGGCGCGGCCGACCAGATCGCGCTCGCGCATCCGAGTGTAGGGGTCGAGGCGCGGGTCGGCCGGGTCGTGGATCGGCTCAGGCGTCACGGAGCTCAGGCATCGCTCGGCGCGATGCGGCTCTTCTCCATCCGCGCGGCGAGCGGATCGGCCTCGGCGCGGTTGGGCACCTTCACCCAGGCCTCGCCGTCGAGCACGGGCTCGCCGGAGACGGCGCAGAGGCAGGCGAGCCGGGCGCGGCGGCGCTCGGGGATCAGCTCGGCCACCGTCACCGTCACGTCCACGGTGTCGCCGATGCGCACGGGGGCGCGGAAGTTCAGGGTCTGCGAAATGTAGACCGCCCCCGGCCCCGGCAGGCGGGTGCCGAGCACGGCGGAGATCAGCCCGGCGGTGTAGAGGCCGTGGGCGATGCGCGTGCCGAAGGGCGTGCGCGCGGCGAAGTGCTCGGAGAGGTGGATCGGGTTGCGGTCGCCGGTGATCTCGGCGAAGCCCACCACATCGGACGAGGCGATGGTCTTCGTCAGGGTCTCGGACAGACCGACTTCCAGATCCTCGAAATACAGGACGCGCAGTTCCGGCAGCATGGCTCGACGGGACCTCCGGTTGCGGCCGCTCGTGCATGTCGGCCTGAGTCTCTAGGGGGTCGCACAGGCGCGGCGACGAATCCACCCGGACCAAGGCGCAACTTTCTTGACCCGCCTGCAGACTTTTCTGACGGGCGGCGCCTCGACAGGCGGCCCGCGCCGGGACAAGAGGCGGGCCGCATCCCTCCCGCCCGGATACCGGATGAGCCCCGATCCCGCCGCCGCCCCGCCCGCCGCCCTGCGCCCGGTCGTGGCGCGCGTGGCCGCGCTGAACGGGGCCTGCTTCGTCGTGGAGATCGCGGTGGCGCTCTCCATCGCCTCCGTCTCCCTGGTGATGGACAGCCTCGACTTTCTGGAGGACGCGACGATCAACCTGCTGATCCTCGCCGGCCTCGGCTGGAGCGCCCGCAACCGGGCGCGGCTCGGCACCGGCCTCGCGTTCTTGCTCATCCTGCCGGCGCTGGCCGGGGCCTATGCCGCCTGGGACAAGTTCTCGGATTTCACGCCGCCCGCGCCGCTGCCGCTGATGCTCACCGGGCTCGGGGCCTTCGCGGTGAACCTCGCCTGCGCGACGATGCTCGCCCGGCACCGTTCGGGCTCCGGCAGCCTCACCCGCGCCGCCTACCTCTCGGCCCGCAACGACACGGTGGCCAACCTCGCCGTGGTCGCGGCGGGGCTGACGACGGTGTTCGTGCCCTCCCCCTGGCCGGACCTGATCGCGGCCGGGCTGATCGCGATCCTCAATGCCGATTCGGCCATCGACATCCTCCGCGCCGCCGCTGCCGAGCGGCGCGCCGCCGGCTGAGACCTCTCATGCGCATCTTCCCACTGTCCGACCTGCACCTCGAACGGCGCCGCCTCGACCTCATCGCGCCGCCCACGGGCGACTTCGATGTGCTCGCCTGCGCGGGGGATCTCTACGAGGGCCATCCCGAGCGGGGGCTCGCCGCGCTGCTGCACCTCGCGCAGGGGCGGCCCGTGGTTCTGGTGCCGGGCAACCACGAGCATTACGCGCCGACCGGCGACACCCGCACGGCGCCGGAACTGCTCGCCGCCCTGGTCGCGGAGGTCGAGCGGCTGAACGCCCTCGGCGCGGGGATCCATCTGCTCCGGGAAGGGCAAGCAGCGGTGATCGGCGGCGTGCGCTTCGTCGGCACGACACTGTGGAGCGATTGGCGCCTCGCCGGCCGCTGGCTCGCGCCCGATGCGCCGGACCGGCCGGCGGACCCGGCGGCCTATGCGGCGATGCGAATGACCGATCCGGTGACGGGCTCGCGGGAATATCTCGGCTCGATCCGCCGGGCGGACGGCCATCCCTGGCAGCCGGCCGATGCGATGGCGGCCCATCTCGCGGAGCGCGAGGCCCTGCTCGCCGCGCTGGCCGCGCCGCATGAGGGCAGGACGGTGGTCGTCACCCACCACCCGGCGAGCCCGCTGGCCGCCGACCGGTTTCGCGATGCCCCCGGCGTGCCCTGGTGGGTGCCGGCCTTCTACGCGACGACTTTGCTCGATGATTTAGCCGACGAAACAAGACCCGATCTGTGGGTCTCGGGCCATTTCCATGCCGGCCATGACATGCGGATCGGCCGCTGCCGCTGGGTCGCGAATCCGGTCGAGGGGGCGACCTATCGGGCGGATCTCACGGTGGAGGTGTGAGGCTCGCGCGATGGCGGTGAGAGTCCGGGTGGGGCGCGAGCTGTCCGGCCCGCCTCCTCAGAACCGGAATGCCGGCCCCGCCCCGGTGAGGATCGCGGAGGTGGTGGGGGCGATCTCCCGTGTCAGGCGTTCGCGCAGATGGGCCTGCCTCGCCCGCACCATGCCGGGAATCAGGAACAGGTCGATGACGAGCCAGATCAGCCCGACGATCAGGACGTTCAGCACCAGCTGAAGAATCGCGCTGCCGATTCGCCCGAGGTAGAACCGATGGGCGGACACGAACCCGAGGAAGAACCACAGCAGGTAGGCCGCCACGACGCTCGGGCCTTCGTTGGTGACCCGCTGCTCGATCAGGATCTTCTGTTCGACCGTCGCACTCATCGCCGACACCCCTGTAGGAACGGCCGGGCCTGAATCCTGGCCCGGCCGCCGATCATAGCCTTAGCGGTGAACCAGCACGTTGCGGAACTGCCAGGGATCGCTCGTGTCGATATCCTCCGGGAATAGGCCCGGACGGTCGGTGAGCGGGGTCCAGTCGGTGTACACGCCGACGACCGGTCCGAGATACGGCGTCTGCACCTCGAGGCAGCGGCGGAAGTCGATTTCGTCGGCCTCCACAATGCCGGCCTCGGGGTTCTCGATCGCCCAGACCATGCCGGCGAGCACGGCGCTCGTCACCTGAAGGCCGGTGGCGTTCTGGTAGGGGGCGATCCGGCGGGTCTCCTCGATGGAGAGCTGCGAGCCGTACCAATAGGCGTTCTTGGCGTGGCCGTAGACCAGCACGCCGAGCTCATCGATGCCGTCGACGATCTCGGTCTCGTCGAGGATGTGGTGCTTCTCCTGCACCGTGCCGGCATTGCCCCACATCTCGTGCAGCGACAGAACCGCGTCGTCGGCCGGGTGGTAGGCGTAGTGGCAGGTCGGGCGGAACACCGCCTTCTCGCCCTCGCGGACGGTATAGTAGTCGGCTATCGAGATCGCCTCGTTGTGGGTCACGAGGAAGCCGAACTGCGCGCCGGCGGTGGGCACCCAGGTGCGCACGCGGGTGTCGGCGCCGGGCTGGAGCAGGTAGATGGCGCAGCGCGAGCCCTTCTCCTGCTCGCGGGCGTTCTCCGGCATCCAGGTCTCGTTGGTGCCCCAGCCGAGCTCGGCCGGCTGGTTGCCCTCGGAGACGAAGCCCTCGACCGACCAGGTGTTGACGAAGACGCCGCGCGGCTTCGGGTTCTTGGCCCGCTGCGTGTCGCGCTCGGCGATGTGCACGCCCTTCACGCCGAGCTTGTGCATCAGCGCGGCCCACTCCTCCCGGCTCTTCGGCTCCGGATCGGTGACGCCGGTGTCCTTGGCGATGTTGAGCAGCGCCTGCTTCACGAACCACGAGACCATGCCCGGGTTGGCGCCGCAGCACGACACGGCGGTCGGCCCGCCCGGCTTCTGCGCGCGGGCGTCGAGGATGTCCTGGCGGAGCGCGTAGTTGGTGCGGTCGCCCTGGCTGCGGGTCTTGTCGAAGTAGAAGCCCGGCCACGGCTCGGCGACGGTATCGACGTAGAGGGCGCCGAGTTCCCGGCACAGCTCCATGATGGCGCGGGAGGAGGTGTCCACCGACAGGTTCACGCAGAAGCCCTGGCCGCCGCCCTCGGTGAGGAGCGGGGTGAGGACGTCGCGGTAGTTCTCGGGGGTGAGCGCGACGGTCTCGAAGCGCAGGCCATGCTTTTCGGCCAGCGCCTTGTGGGTGTCGACCGGGTCGATCACCGTGAAGCGGGCCTTGTCGTACTCGAAGTGGCGCTCGATCAGCGGGAGCGTCCCGCGCCCGATCGACCCGAAGCCGATCATCACGATGGGGCCGCTGATGCGGCCGTGGATCGGCCAGCGCGTGGGCGCGTCGGTCATGCTGCAATCCTCGTCTGGTGCGCGGCGCGAGGGCCGCGGCTTCGCACGGGCGGCGGTAGGCCGCGCAGGTGACAGTTCAGCGACGGTCCGGCCACCGGGGCCGACATCGCGGTCATCCCGCTCCATGGCGCCTCGCCCCGGCAGGGTCAACAGCCCTCGCGCGCGGGCAAACCTTGACCGATGGTTAAGGCCCAGTGCCGGTCGACATGTGTCGCACGCATGCCTCGGCGGCTTTTGGGGCCATGGAACGTCAAATACGGGAGGCTCATATTGCAATGCAGCAGACGGGAAAAGCCGTCGCGGAAACGTCCGAGCCTTTCGACATGGAGTCGTCAATGCTCGCCCTCATCGCCTCTCGCGTCCCGTCCCCCGCCGAGGAATCCG
Source organism: Methylobacterium sp. Gmos3 (assembly GCF_056430985.1). Classification (NCBI taxonomy): domain Bacteria; kingdom Pseudomonadati; phylum Pseudomonadota; class Alphaproteobacteria; order Hyphomicrobiales; family Methylobacteriaceae; genus Methylobacterium; species Methylobacterium sp. Gmos3. Next base: position 219,484 of record NZ_JBWJYL010000006.1, on the reverse strand, counting down.
CCATCCGCGATCCCGGCTTCCTGACCCTCGCCTTCATGCTGGTGCGCGCCGTCCGCCGCGAGTCATCGGCTGCCCTGAACCGCCATTGCGATCTCATCGCCCGCAGCGGCGGCCCGATTCCCCTCTGAGCGCGCCGATTGCGTCAGCCCCGGCGAGGCGTTAGGCGCCTTCGCGTCCGATCCGCGTTCCGGGGGAACCGTTTTCATGCCGCCGATCCGTCTGTTCGCCCGCCCTGCGGCGCTGATCCTCGCGGCGTTGCTCAGCGCCACGGGGGCCGGGGCGCAGGATGCCGACCCGGCGGCTGCCGGCCCGGCGCCCGAATCGGGTGCGGTGCAGAAGGCGAAACCGAGGCCCAAGCCGGCGCCGAAGCCCGCCGCCAAGGCGTCCCCCGCCCCAGCGCCGACTCCCGCCGCCGCGCCGGTGGCGGCTTGGCCCACGGGGGCGACGAGCGTCAGCGAGAGCTACGGCGACTGGACGGTCTCGTGCGTGCGGCCCGAAGCCAAGGTCAACTGCATCGTGGTGCAGTCCCAGGGTGATTCGAAGACCGGCCGGCGCCAGTTCGGTTTCGAGCTCAGCGTGCCGAAGGACGGCAGGTCCGATGGCGTAATCCTGATGCCCTTCGGCATGGCGATCGAGCCCGGCGTGACGTTCAAGCTCGACGAGCAGGCGCTCGGCAAGGGCGCGCCCTATTCCGCCTGCACGGGCGACGGCTGCCTCGTGCCGATCAGCTTCCCGACGCTGGCGACGGACGGGATGCGCAACGCCAAGACCCTCACCATTACCGCCCAGAAATCCGGCAACAACGAGCCCGCCACCATCGTGGTGCCGCTGGTCGGCTTCCCGCAGGCCTTCGACCGGGCGGTCGCGCTCAGCGGTTAAGCCGCTATTAGCCCTGCTGGTGCAAGGTCGGTCCCATGGCGTCGAGGCGTGGCGGCTTTCGCCCCCGCGCCGGGATCGGATCACTAGCAGGCGATGGCAGCGTTGCGCGGGCGAAACCGGACAGGACGCGGCCTTCGCGCCCGATCCGTTCCGCTCGTGGGCGCACTCCTCGTGCCCACGCTGTTCCTGGCCGCCGGGCTCGATCCGGCCCTCGCCGCCCGGCTCGTGTCGGCCAAGGGCTCCGAGACCGATGGCTATGGCCGCCTCGTCCTCACCTTCGACAAGCCCGTCACCGTCAAGGCGGCCGTTTCGGGCGGCGTCCTGATTCTCGGCTACGGCGAGCGTGCCACGGCGGGGCCGGAGCGGCTGTCCGAGGAGCTGGCGGGCTACGTCGCCGCCGTCCGCCGCGATCCCGACGGGACCGGCCTGCGCCTCGCCCTGCAGAAGCCAGTGCGGACCAACGTTCAACTCGCGGGCGAGCGCGTCTTCGTGGATCTCCTGCCGGAGAGCTGGAAGGGCCTGCCGCCGCCCCTGCCGCAGGAGGTGGTGGCCGATCTCGCCCGCCGGGCGCGGGCGGCCGAGGAGGCGCTGCAGGCCCGCGCGCCGGTACCGCTGCCGAAGGCGCTGGCCCTCGACCTCGCCCACCTGCCGACGCTGACGCGCTTCTCCTTGCGCCTTCCCGACGAGATTTCCGCCACGTTGACGGAGGAGGGGGCCGCCACGCGCCTGCGCGTTGCCGGCCGCTTCACGATCGATGCCGGGGCCGTGCGCGGTCGCCCGAGGCCGGGGGTCGCGATCCTCGCCACCGATGCCGACGAGGGCTCGGCGAGCGTCATCATCACACCCGCCGAGGGCTACTTCATCCGTGGCGAGCGCGAGGACGGGCTCTACACGATCGACGTGGTTCGCAAGGTGGTCGTACCGCCCAAGAGCACCGAAGTCGTGGTGCCGGACGCCCCCGCGCCCAAGGACACGCCAGCCCCGAAAGCGGCCGCGGCCAGTCCCGCGCCGGGGGCGGCCCCGAAACCCGCTCCCGCGCCCGCCGCCGAGGCGGTGCCGACGAAGCGCGCCGGGTCCGGCCTCGTCTTCCCGTTCGCCCGCCTGCCGGCGGCGGCTCTGTTCGAGCGCGGCGGCGTCGCCTTCCTCGCCTTCGAGACGGCCGATCCCGTGGTCGTCCCGCCCCAGGGCGCCACGGGGCTGCGGGCGCTCGGCGAGCCCGTGCGCTTCGGCCCCCTCACCGTCCTGCGCTTCGCGATCCCGCCGGGAAAACTCCTCGACCTGGGGGCCGTGGTCGCTCCGAGCGGTCCCGCCTGGGAACTCTCGGCGGGCGAGGGCCTCGCCCCCAGCGCGAGCCTGGACCCCGTCCGCCGCCCGAGCCAATCCGGGCAGGTGGCGGTCGCCGTGCCGCTTCCGCGCGCCGGGGCGGCCGGCTGGCTCGACCTCGACGGCGAGCGGATCGCGGTGGTGCCCTCCTCGGCGCTGGAGGCGGTCGGGAACCCCAAGAACCGCCGCTTCGTGGATTTCGAGATCCTGCCGAGCCGCCATGGCCTCGCGGTTCTGGCGGCGGCGGACGATCTCGCCGTGCGCCCGGATCTCGACGGCGTGCTGATCGCCCGCGAGGGCGGGCTTGCCGCCTCAAGCGCTCCGAAGAAGCCGGAAACCGTGCTCGACCAGCCCGGCGCCCTCATCATCGACCGGGGCTATTGGGACAAGATCCGTCTCGGCAACGTGCGCGAGACGCTGCGCGATCTCTTCGCGGCGGCGGCGATGGGACCCGCCATCGAGCGCGGCCCGGCGCGCATGGCGCTCGCCCGCGCCTCCTTCGCCAACGGCTTCGACACGGAGGCCCTGGCCGCCCTGGAGGCGGCGGCGGCCGACGACCCCCTCGTGGCCGACATGCGGGATACGGCGGTGCTGCGCGGGATGCTGCTGCAGCATATCGGCCGGCACGCGGACGCGCTGAAGGCGCTCTCCGTGCCGCTCGTGGCCGCCGACCCCGAGGCCGCGCTGTGGCGCGCCATGGCCTCCGCGGGTTTGGGCGATTGGACCGGCGCCGAAACGGGTTTCCAGAAGGTGCTGTCGCTCGCCGAGCGCTACCCCCCCGAGATCGCGGACGAGATCCGCGCCACGGCGGCCGAGGCGGCGATCGAGACCGGCGATGCCGAGACCGCCGCCGCCCGTGCCGGCGATGCGCGGGATTTGCATCCGCTGGTGCGCGACAGGCTCGCCCTCGTGCGGGCGCGGGCGGCCGAGGCGACGGGGCAGGATGCCGCCGCCATCGAGTCCTATGCCAAGCTCGCCGACAAGGCCGAGCGCCCGGTGGCCGCCGCCGCGAGCCTGCGCGGGACGCTGCTCGCCCGCGCCACGGGCAAGATCGACATACCCACGGCCATCGAGCGGCTGGAACGCCAAGCGCTCCTCTGGCACGGCGGCCCCGTCGAGGAGGCGATCAATGCCGGCCTCGCCCGGCTCTATCTCGCGGACGGGCGCTGGCGCGCGGCCTTCGCCGCCGTCCGCCGGGCCAACATGCTCGCCCCGAACTCGACGCTGACGCGCTCCCTCACCGCGGAGGCGCAGGGGGCGTTCGAGGATCTCTACCTCGCCGGCAAGGGCGATTCGCTCTCGGGCATCGCGGCGGTGGCCCTGTATTTCGACTTCAAGGAACTCGCCCCGATCGGCCGGCGCGGCGATGCGGTGGTGCGCCGCCTCGCGGACCGGCTGGTCGGGCTCGATCTTCTCGATTCGGCCGCCGACCTGCTGCAATACCAGGTCGACAACCGGCTCACCGGCCCGGCGCGCTCGGCCGTGGCGGCGAAGCTCGCCACCGTCCTGCTCATGGACGGCAAGCCGATGCGGGCGCTCACCGCGCTCGAATCCACCGACATGCCGGAACTGCCCCGCGACCTGCGCCGGGCACGGTCCCTCGTGCGGGCGCGGGCGCTCTCGGACCTCACCCGCACCGATCTCGCCCTGGAAGCCGTCGAGGACGATGTCGGGCCGGATGTGGCCCGGCTGCGCGCCGACATCCTGTGGAGCGCTCGGCGCTGGCGCGAGGCCGGCGAGGCCCATGAGGCGCTGCTCGGCGATGCGTGGCGCGCAGCCGCCCCCCTCGACGAGGCCGCGCGCGCGGACTGCATCCGCGCCGCCATCGCCTACGATCTCGCGGGCGAGCGGCTCGGCCTCGAACGGCTGAAGGCGAAATTCTCAGGGCCGATGGCGCTGGGGCCGGATGCGCGCACCTTCGCGCTCCTCACCAGCGACGGGGCGACCCGCACCCAGGGCTTCCGCAGCATCGCCGCGCGGGCGACCAAGGCCGAGACCATGTCGGCCTTCCTCGCGGAATACCGCAAGCGCTACCCCGAGGCCGCCGTGCCGGATCGCGGCACCGCCAAGGCCGAGGGCAGCCAGAGCCGCGCCGACAGCCCGGCCGCTTCGCCGCCGGGGTGAGGCCGGAGGCCTCACTTGATGATGCGGGCGACCTTCAGCGCCTGGGTGAACATCTGGTCCAGGGCGTTGTTGATGTCGGCCGGCGAATTGGCCGTGTAGAAATAGCCCGTGGAGGCGCAGGCCTGGAGGGGCGTCGCCAGCGTCGGGCTGAAGCCGTTGACCCGGTTGTTCTCCCAGGCGATGCCGCCGCTGTTGTTGACGAAGTTGATCTGATTGTACGGAATGTACAGGATCGAGATCGTCGCTCCGGCATTCTTCAGCGCCGTGCACGTGTTCGGGTCGATCTGCGCCGGCTGTGAGCCGTCCCACCAGGCTGCATTGTAGCCCGAGAAGTTCGACGGGTTGCCGGGGTAGGTATATTTGCCGTTCCACGTGAAGAAGTGCTGGCCGTTCTGCATGCCGTCGGTGACGAGGAACACGAACGGCCTCGGCTTGGAGGCGGCCGATCCGTCGCCGTAGACTGCGACGGTCGATTTCATCTGCGGCATCGCCACCTCGAAATGGGTACCGCCCGACCCCGTCCCGGTGCTCGGATCGTTGCCGGTGTAGAGCTGCGTCGTCCCGGTATCGAGGAGGTTGGTGAAGGCCAGCGGCCACGCGAGGCCGCATTGCGCCGCCGTGGAGAGGGCCGCGATGTTGCTCGTCAGGCCCGCCAGGGTGCCGAGCTGGTTGATGAACGGGTAGATGCCGACCCGGTACTGGTTCGGCACCAGGGGCACCGCCGCCCGTTTGACCAGGTTGCAGACCGCATTGTTCACCGCATCCGAGCGCAGCGGGATCTTGCCCGCCGCCAAGTTCCAGCCGTTGTAGCCGGGGAAGTGGCAGGCGAACTGGCAGCCCTGCTGGTAGTCCGACCACATGTCCGTGTTCTGGGAGGCGAGCTTGGCCATGGCCGTCGTCGAGGAGGGCAGGCCCATCGAGCCCGAGACATCGACCATCAGGTAGAAATCGAGGTAGCTCGGCAGGTCCGCCGAGGCCTGGACGGTGTTGGACATGGACGTCGTCGGCGTCTTGAACAGCTTGCCGAAGTTGTTCTGCATCGTGGCCGTATATTGGATCGTCGAATTGATCGTCTGGCCGTCGCGTTCCACGGTGTTGGCCGTCACGCTCACGGTGGTGTAGGGCACCTTGCCGGCATTGACCGCGAACGAGTTGATGGCCTGCTGCTTCCCCGCCGCGATGGCGTTCTGGGTGACGTTGGGGTCGGTGGGGTTGGCCGCGATGAAGGCCTTGGCAGTCACGACGCCGGCGAGCGCGGCCGCGTCGGCGGCGGCGTTGAGCTTGGCCTTGGTGGTGATGGCCATGCCGTAATCCACCCCCAGGCCCATCAGGCCCAGGACCGGGATCAGGCTCAGCCCGAAGATGATGCTGATGTTGCCCTCGCGGGCGCGGGGCAGCGTGGCGCCCCGGCCGGCGAGCCGGCTCACGCGGGTCAGTAGCCTGGACATTTGGTGGCGATGCCGTCGCTGTTGTCGGTGTTGTAGTTGATCAGGCTCGCGTAGCGGGGCTGCACGTAGGCGCTGCGGGCGATCTTGATCGCGGGAAAGAACTTGGAGCCGAGTGTCGGCGTGAAGTTGAACACCACGTCGATGACGACGAGCGAGGCCGGGCCGAAGACCGAGCGCGGCAGGGCGGTGCGGCTCGGCGCGGCCGTGTTGTCGGCCGGCAGCTGCGCCGTCGTGCAGGGCCGGTAACTCGTGCCGTAGGGCTGGGCCGTGCCGGTGCTCGTCCAGACGACGTTCGCCGTGTAGCAGGCGCTCTGGTCGGTCGGGTCGTTGCAGGTGGCCGTGGTCTTGGTGAAGGCGATGCTGGCGTAGTTGATCGAGATGTCGGACCACCACGCGAGGTTCTGCCGCTTGGCGTCGCTCAGCAGGTAGGGGAAGATCACCATCGTCGCGTCGAAGCTGAAATGCAGGTCGAGCGCGTTGACCGTCGCCGTCGTGGTGGAATTGTCCGGCGGCGGCTTGGCCTGGGAGATCATCTGGCTGATCGAGCGCGCCACCTGCCCGACCTTGCGGCTGGCGTTGATGTAGATCACCACCTGCGTGCCGGTGAGCAGCAGGGTGAGCAGGATCGGCAGGATCACCGCGAATTCGATGGCCGCGACGCCGCGCTCCGCCCCGAGGAAGCGGCCGAGCAGGCGGCTCCAGGCGGCCGGACGGACGCGCGCCGGGCGCATCAGAATTGCTCGTTGCGGAAGGCCGCCGTCGCGATGGCGAGGTAGGCAGGCTGTCCGTTGAAGGTCGCGCCGCCGCTCAGCATCGAGGCGAAGCCGGAGGGCAGGAAGGTGATCGGGTAGATCACCTGGAGGTATTGGTAATCGCCCTGGCCGCCGAGGTCGAACGTGCCGATCCCCGGCGTCAGCGCCGGGATCGACAGGCCGCTCGTGTCGGATTTCACGTAGCTGTAATAGCCGGCCGGCTGCGATGCCTCCGTGATCTTGTAGAGGTTCACGACCAAGTTGGCGCACTGGATGCCGGGCGGCAGCCGGGTGCACAGGCTCTGCGTGAACGTGCCGGCGGTGACGGCATTCGCCTGGGCCGTGCCGGTGAGGATGTCGCGGGCGGCGGCGCTCGTCGCGTAATCCACCGCCTGGGTGATATACAGGATTACGCCGACCAGCATGACGAACAGCGTCGTCATGATGAAGAGCGTGCCAACGAGGGCGAATTCAACAGCCGCCGCACCTCGCCGGTCGCCGATGAATTTTCGGAACGCGACCATGAGCGGATTTAAGCGCCGACAGCTTAAATCCGAGCTAATTTGATTGCAGAACCAGCCTAATCTTCTCGGTAGGGTTGCGCGAATCCAGCCAGCGGGCGGCGGTAACCCTTAATTTCCGTAACTTTGCACGAGCGAGCCGGCCACCAATCCCCACCCGTCCACAAGGACGAAGAAGATCAGCTTGAACGGCAGCGCGACCGTGGCGGGCGGCACCATCATCATGCCCACCGCCATGAGAACCGAGGCGACCACGAGGTCGATGATGAGGAAGGGGATGAACAGGAGGAAGCCGATCTCGAAGGCGCGCCGCAACTCGGAGATCATGAAGGCGGGAGTCACGATCTCGAGTCCGACATCCTCCGGACCCTTCGGCACCGGAGCCTTGGCGAGGTCGAGAAACAACTTGAGGTCCTTCTCGCGGACGTTCTTCAGCATGAAGCTCTTGAACGGCGCCGAGGCGCGCTCGAAGGCCTGCGCCTGGGTGATCCGCCCCGCCACCAGCGGCTCGATGCCGGCATTGTAGGCCTCGCGGCCCGTGGGGGCCATGACGAAGGCGGTGAGGAACAGGGCGAGGCTGATGATCACCGCCGTGGGCGGAGCGGTCTGGGTGCCGAGCGCCGAGCGCAGGATCGAGAGCACCACGACGATGCGGGTGAAGGCGGTGGCCATCACCAGCACCGAGGGCGCCACCGCCAGCACGGTGATGAGCGCCACGAGTTGCAGGGCGCGCTCGGTCGTGCCCCCCGCGCCAAGATCGACGGTGAGGCTCTGGGCCGAGGCCGGGCCGGCGAGGAGGATCAGCCCGGCGAGGGCGAGGAGGAGACGGGTCATCACGGCGTCGCGGCCGGATTGACACCGGTTCTCCGCGCCTCAAGGTTTTGCCACACCAGCAGGGCCGGGAGGCCCAGCACCACATCCGGCACCCGCTTGGCGAGGGAGAGGGCGAGCGCCGTCCCGCCATCGATCCCGAACAGGCCGCAGACCAGCACGAAGCCGCCCTCCTGCACGCCGAGCCCGCTCGGCACGAGGAAGCCGACCGCCTTGATCGCCTGCCCCAGCGCCTCGATCGCCACCACCTCCGTCAGGCCGAACGGATGGTCGCCGATGCAGGCGAGGACGATGGCGACCTCGGCGACGCCGAACAGCCAGGCCAGGGCATGCAGGCAAAGGGATTGGACGAGGCGTCCGCGCCGGCCCTTGCCCCACACCGCGTCGAGGGCGCCCTGCACCTGCGGGCGGGGCTCCGGCTGCGCCTCGGCCTCGCGCACGAAGCGGCGGCCGAGGGCGGCGATCCGTTCTTCCAGTACCCGCGCCAGCCCGGTGCGCTGAAGGGCGAAGAAGGCGGTGAGCAGCAGGGCCGCCACCCCGAGTGAGCGCAGGGTCCAATGGGCGAGTTCCACCGCCTCCGGGCTCTGGACCCGGCTGAGGAGGCCCGCGCCGAGGCCCGCGAACAGGGCGAGAGTGCCGACCTGGAACAGCATGTCCGCCAGCACGGAGGCCGCCGCCAGGGCGCCGGGCACCCCCCAGAAGGTGAGGAGCCGCGCGCCGAGCACGTCCCCGCCCACCGAGGCCACGGGCAGGAGCACGTTGATGCCCTCGCGCACGAAACGCAGCGTCAGGCAGGCGCCGGCCGGGGAGGGCACGAGCCCGTCGAGCAGCCGCGCCCAGGCGAGGCCGCAGATGAGGATCGCCGCCGCCCGCGCCAGCACGACGCCCGCGAGGCCGAGGAAGCCGATCTTCCCGAAGGCCGTCGCCACGGCGGCGAGGTCGTTCGTCGCCACGAGCCACGCGGCGAGGCCGAGCCCGACGAGCGTGCCGGCGAGCGGCAGCCGCCGCAGCACCGCGTGCCCGATGCAGGCCCGGTGCGACCGGTTCGAAGCGAAATCCAAGGGCGGGGCGTCCTCGCCGTGGCGTCTCAGGGGGAGCGGGGCGAGTCGTCCCCCGCGCCGCCAGTATCCGCACCAGCGGCTAGAGGGGCAATGGGGCCGAATTCGGGGAGCAGGACCGCGCGGGCGCCCTCGATGCCGTCCGCCGGATCGAGGAGCAGCACCCGCCCGCTCGCGAGGCTCGCCCCCGTCGCCACGGCCACCGCCCGCTTGGGGCAGGGGCCGAGGCAGCCGGATTCGATCACGCAGAGCTTGCGCCGCTTGGCCTTGCCCTCGGGAGCGGGGGCGAGGCCGGCATGGGCCTCCTTCAGGAGCTTGCGGATCGCCTTGGCCGGCAGGCCCTGCCGCTTGGCGCATTTGGCGCAGACCACGGCGAGGCCGCCGAACTTCGACTTCGCGCCACGCGGCTTGGGCTTCGCGCTGCGGCTCCCGGCGGGAAGTGTCGTCGCGCTGTGTCGTGCATCCGTCGTCATCGGGCGCGACCATCGCAGGAAGGGGAGGCCGGCGGTAGCGGTTGCGATGCGGCGCAGCAACGCGGCCCGGCGATGCCTTAAAAAGGGCCGAAAAGAGCGGGATCCCGAAGTGGCGCACGGCCGTCCTCGGCCGGCTTCCTTGTCGAGGGACCGGCGCAGATCAGGAACAGCGAGCGGATGAGCTTGGACGACGTCAAGGAGGACCAGCGCGAGGGCGAACTCGTCACGCTGGTCCAGCCGACGATGACCGAACTTCGCCGCGAGGCGGAGACCATCCGGCCCATCCCCGAGAAGCGCGGGGCGCTGGCGCGGCTGCGCTCGGCCTCGACGCGCCTGGACTGGCGCCGCCTGCCGGGCCTTGGCCCCTCGCGGGAGGAGGAGGTGCAGGCCAGCTACAGCGGCATGCTGATGCGCCGGGTCGGCCTGTTCGTGCTGCTCCCGACCATGGTGGTCGCCGTCTACATGTTTGCCTTCGCCTCGGATCAGTACACCGCCTCGGCCCAGTTCGCCGTGCGCGGCAACGTCGAGCCGATGGAGCACACCAGCGTCGGCCAGTTCACGTCGCTGATCCAGAAGCACAACAGCCAGGACGGCTACATCGTTCGCGACTACATCCAGAGCCAGGCCTTGGTCGAGGAGCTGGAGAAGAAGCTCCACATCTCGAAGATGTACTCTCGGCCGGAAGCGGATTTCTGGGCGCGGTTCAACCCGAACGAGCCGATCGAGGAGCTCACGAAATACTGGCGCAAGCAGACCAGCGCGGACATCGACGCCATCTCCGGCGTGATCCGCCTGAACGTGCGCGCCTTCACGCCCGAGGATGCCGTCACCATCGCCCGGGAGGTCGTGGCCCGCTCCGAGGTGCTGATCAACGAGATTTCGAAGCGCGCCCAGGCCGATATGGTTGCCCAGGCCAAGTCGGACGCCGCCGCCGCCGAGGAGCGCCTGCGCAAGGCGCATCTCGCCGTGATGAGCTTCCGCAACAAGTGGGGCCTGATCGATCCGGTGAAGACCGCCGAGGGCACGCTGGTGACGCTGAACCTCCTGCGCAAGGAGAAGTTCAAGCTCGACGGCGACCTTCAGGTCCTGCGTTCCTCGAACCTCGACGAGCGCTCGCGCTCGATCCAGACGCTCGCCGCACAGGTCGCCGCCCTCGATCAGCAGATGAAGGGCCTCCAGGACGAGATGACGAGCAGCGGGCCGTCGGAGGGTCAGCAGAACCTCACCGAGGCCCTGCTCGCCTACGAAGGCTTGGTGGTTGAGCGTACCATCGCCGAGAAGCTCGAGGAATCCGCCCACACGCTGTTCGACCGGGCGCGGATTTCCGCCTCGAAGCAGCAGATCTTCCTGGCGACCTTCGAGCAGCCGGTCCTGCCGACCGAATCGCTCTATCCCGAGCGGGTGCGGACTGTCCTCGTGATGCTGTTCTGCTTCACGGTGCTGTGGAGTTCGTTCACCCTGGTCAAGGCCGGCATCAAGGATCAGCGGAGCTGACCGGGCGGGAAGCGGATACCGTTTTCCCACCGGCTGATTTACAGCAGGCCGCGATGTCCGCCTCGTCCCCGTCCTCGCCACCCATGTCGGATTTCTCGGCCCTCGTCGCGAAGGCGATCGATCCCTCCATGTCGCGCGAGGCGCGCGAGACCGTCTATGGCCGGGTGCGCGAAGCGGTGCTGCGGCTTCAGGAGCGCGACGGGCTCGACCCGTCCGACCCCCGCGCCGCCTATCGCCGCCACCTCGTGGAAGAGACGATCCGCGACATCGAGAGCGACGTCGCGCGCTACGAATCCCTGCGCAAGCTGGACGAGGCCTTCGCCGCCCAGGCGAGGGAGCACAAGGCGCAATCCCTCGGGCGGCGATAGGGCGTCCTCAGCCGATCGCCGCGCTCGCCCGTGCCTGGCCGGGCTCGGCCACGTCGAGGCCCGAGGCCACGTATTCGTTGAGCTTGTTGCGCAGGGTACGGATCGAGATCCCGAGGATCTTGGCCGCATGGGTGCGGTTGCCGAGGCAATGGTCCAGGGTGTCGAGGATCAGGTCGCACTCGACCTGCGCCACGGTGCGCCCGACGAGACCCCGCGTCACCGCCTCGGCGGCCTGGGCCGCCCGGGCCGCAGGCCCGTCCGCCGTCAGGGTATCGCCCTCGGGCGTGAGAAGGGCCTCCGGGCCGATCTCCGGTCCCGAGGCCAGGAGCACCGCCCGGTGGAGCGTGTTCTCCAACTCGCGCACGTTGCCGCGCCACGGGTTCTTCAGCATCAGCGATTGCGCCTGCACCGAGAGCGGGCGCATCGGCAGGCCATTCGACTCGGCGTAGCGCCGGGCGAAATGCGCGGCGAGTTCGAGGATGTCGCCGGGGCGCTCGCGCAGCGGCGGCAGGCGCAGGGAGACGACGTTCAGCCGGTAGAGCAGATCCTCGCGGAACGTGCCCTTGCGGACCTCCTCCGCGAGGTTGCGGTTCGAGGTGGCGAGCACCCGGATATCGACCTTGACCGGGGCGGTGCCGCCGACCCGGTCGATCACCCGCTCCTGCAGCGCCCGCAGCAGCTTGGCCTGCAGCCGCACGTCCATCTCGGAGATCTCGTCGAGGAGCAGCGTGCCGCCATGGGCCTCCTCGAACCGGCCGATGCGCCGGGCGATGGCCCCGGTGAAGGCGCCCTTCTCGTGGCCGAACAACTCGGATTCGAGCAGGGCTTCGGGGATGGCGGCGCAGTTCACCGACACGAAGGGCTTGGCCGCCCGGTTCGACTTCGCGTGCAGGTAGCGGGCGAGCACCTCCTTGCCGGTGCCACTCTCGCCGGTGATCAGCACGGAGGCCTCCGCGCGGGCGACCTGCTCGGCGAGCCGCACCACCCGCTCCATCGCCGCATCGCGCCAGACGAACGGGCTGCGGTCGGCGGCCACCGCCTCCAGCACCGCCGCGATCATCTCGGGGTCGGGCGGCAGGGGGATGTATTCCCGCGCCCCCGCCCGGATCGCCGCCACCGCCGCGTCGGCATCCGCCGAGACGCCGCAGGCGACGACGGGCGTGCGGATGCGCTCGGCCTCCAGCGCGCCGATCAGCCCGGCGATGGGCTGGCCGACATCGACCATCACGAGGTCCGCGCCCTTGGCCCGCAGGACGGTGAGGCCCTGGGGCACGCCGTCGGCCTGCGTCACGGACGCGCCGCGCGACATCGCGATCTTCGAGGCGGTGATGAGCTCGCCGTTGAGCCGGCCGATCATCAGGAGCCGCATGGGCCTGTTCCTTCTACCAACGGTTCGAGGGGGTCATGCGGGGCGCCGCCCCGCACCCGCCGAAGGGCTCGGCCCTTCGGGATCCCCATTTCATTCGCCCTTGACGATCTCGGTCATCGTCACGCCGAGCCGGTCCTCGACGAGGACCACCTCGCCGCGGGCGACCAGGCGGTTGTTCACGTAGACGTCGATGGCTTCGCCGACCTTGCGGTCGAGTTCGAGCACCGTGCCGGGGCCGAGGCGCAGCAGGTCGCCGATGGGCATCCGCGCGGCGCCGAGCACCGCCGAGACCATCACCGGCACGTCGAACAATTGCTCGAGGTCGGCGGCGGTCTTCGGCGTGGTCGGCGCGTCGCGGATCGATTCCGGGGCGAATTCGCCGTCGGTGTCGCCGAGCTGGGGTAGGCTGAAATCGTCGGACATGCGTCCTCCGCGTCAGGAGAAGGAGGGGAGGCCGAGGGCCTCCGCGACGGCGGCCTCGATGCGGGCGCGCTCGCGCACGACGCCGCCATCGGCCCATTCGATCCGGGCATCGCCCGGCACCGTATCGGGGTCGCCGAGGACCACGAGGCGGCCCTCGAAGCCGCGCTCGCGGGCGAGGCGCTTCACCAGGGTCTCGGCCTCCTCGACGAGGCTGTCATGGACCCGCACCACGAGGTGGGGCACCCCGCGCAGGTGCTGGAGGGCGGTGCGGGCCGCCTCGCCGATGCCGGCGAGCGGCTGCGCGTCGAGGGCCTCGCCCGCCACCTTGCGGGCGATCAGCATGGCGAGTTCCACGGCCTGCGCCTCGCGTTCGGCCTCCCGCGCGTCGGCGGAGGCCAGCAACCCGGCGGCCGAGAGGGCGAGCCGCGTCATCGCGTCGGCGAGGCGGGCCTGCGCCTGCCCCTCGGCCTGGAGGCGGCCTTCCTGCACCCCACGCGCGTAGCCGGTCTGCTCGGCCTGCGCGGCCTCCTCGGCGGCGCGCGCGGCCTCGGCGCTCGGCTGGGGCCGGCGGAAGTCGGTGTCGAACAGGAATGGCGTCGTCCGGCGCGCGGGGCTCAATAGACCAGCTCCTCCTCAGCGCTGTTCTTGGCGATCATGATCTCGCCCTTCTCGGCGAGGTCCTTGGCGATCTCGGTCATCTTGGCCTGGGCCTCATCGACCTCCTTGAGGCGCACGGGGCCGAGGGCCTGCATCTCGTCCGTCAGGTTCTTGGCGGCGCGGGTCGACATCTGCGCCATGAAGAAGGCCCGCGTGCGCTCGTTGGCGCCCTTCAGCGCCCGGCACAGGGTCTCGGGCTCGATCTTGCGCATCAGGGTCTGCACGCTGCCCGGATCGAGCTTCAGCAGATCCTCGAAGGTGAACATCAGTTCGCGGATGCGCTTGGCCGAGCCGCGGTTGGCCTGGTCGAGGGCGGCGAGGAACCGGCCCTCCGTCTGCCGGTCGAAGGCGTTGAACACGTCGGCCATCATCTCGTGGGCGTCGCGGCGCTGGGTCTGGGCGATGGTCGAGACGAACTCGACGCGCAGCGTCTCCTCGATGTGGCGAAGGGCCTCCTTCTGCACTGTCTCCATGCGCAGCATCCGGTTGAGCACGTCGATGGCGAAATCCTCGGGCAGGATGGTGAGCACCTTGGCGGCGTAGTCGGCGCGCACCCGCGACAGCACCACCGCGACGGTCTGCGGGTATTCGTTGCGCAGGAACGAGGCCAGGATCTCGGGATCGACCTGGGCGATCGAGGCCCAGACGCGCTTGCCCGACGCACCCTTGATCTCCGCCATGATCAGCGAGACCTGCTCGCTGGGGAAGATCTTCAGGAGCAGCGCCTCGGTCCGCTCGAAATTCGAGGAGATGCCGCCGCTGTTGCCGAGCTTGGTGACGAACTCGATGATCAGCTTCTCCACCGTGCGCGCCTCCAGCGCGCCGAGCTGCACCATCGCGGCGGAGACCTTCTTGATCTCCTCCTCCTCCAGCGCCTGCCAGATCGGCGCGCCCTCCTCGTCGCCGAGCATCAGCAGCAGTGCGGCCGCGCGCTGCGGGCCGTCGAGCCGCACCAACTCCACGTCGTTCGCCTTCTCCGGTACGCCGACACCCGCCGCCATCGTCCTTCCTCAGCTCCTCAATCCTCGTGGATCCACGAGCGCAGCACTTCGACCGTCTCGGACGGGCTCGCGCGCACCATGTCGACCACCCGTTGCACCGTTTCCGCCTGCACCTGGCCGTTGATCTTGGCGAATTCCATCAGCCGGGCGGTGGGGCTGTCGCGCTCCACCACCGTCACCGTGCCGCCGGTGCCGCCGGGCAGGGTGATCGTCGCGCCGGGCGGCAGGCCCTCGATCAGGCCGCCGGCCGCGGCGGCCGCCGCCGCCTCGGCGGGCGGGGCCAGCACCTGCTTCACCAGCGGGCGCACCACGGTCATCAGCACGATCAGCGTCAGGAGGGCGAGCACGCCGAGTTCGCCCAGGCGCATCACGTCGTCCTTGGTGGGCGAGAGCAGCGACTGGATCAGCCCCGGCTCGTCGAATTGCGGCGTCCCCGCCGGCCCTTCCGCGAAGCGCAGGTTCACCACCTCGATCTGGTCGCCGCGCGCCTTGTCGAAGCCGACCGCGCTGCGCACCAGGGCGGTGATGCGCTCGATCTCGGCCGGCTGGCGCGGGCTGTAGACCGGCTTGCCGTCCGGGCCGACGGCGTAGACGCCGTCCACCACCACCGCCACCGAGAGCCGCTTGAGCCGGCCGCCCTCGGCCACCTCGGTCTTGGTGACGCGGGAGATCTCGTAGTTCGTGGTCTCTTCGTTCTTGTTGGTGGCGTCCTTCTGGGCGGGGGGCTTGTCGCCTCCATTGGCGCCCGGCAACTCGTTGCCGACCGAGGTCGTCCCGCCCTCGGGGCCGCCGGTCAGGGAGGATTCGGTCCGCGTCTGGGTGGAGCGCACCACCCGGCTCTCCGGGTCGAAGGTCTCGGAGCGGCTCTCGATCCGGTTGAGGTCGAGTTCGGCGTTCACCTGCACCCGCGCCCGGCCGGGGCCGACGATGCCGGCCACCACGTCCTCGATCTGCGAGCGCAGGCGCTTCTCCAGGACGAGCTGCCGGTCCTCCATGGCCGCCGCGCCCTCTTGATCCGCGCCGCGCGCGCCATCGGCGAGCAGCCGCCCGCGCTCGTCCACGATGGAGACCCGGTCCGGCCGCAGTCCCTCGACCGCCGAGGCGACGAGGTGGCGCACCGCCCGCACCTGCCCCGGATCGAGGTCACCCATCAGCTTGAGCACGATCGCCGCCGAGGGCGTCTCGCGGTCGCGCTCGAACAGGCGCCGCTCCGGCAGGACGAGGTGGACGCGGGCCGCCTGGACCCGGCCGATGGCGCGGATCGAGCGGGCGAGCTCGCCTTCGAGCGCCCGCAGGTGGTTCACGTTCTGCACGAAGTTCGTGGAGGAGAACGCGTCGCCCTTGTCGAAGATCTCGTAGCCGACGCCGGCCTGGGTCGGCAGGCCCTTGCCGGCGAGGTCCATGCGCAGGCGCGGCAGGTCGGCGCGGGGGGCCAGGATGGTCTGGCCGGCGTCGCCCTTCGTCTCGTAGCGGATGCCGCGCGCGTCGAGGTCGCGGATCACGGCGGCCGAATCCTGCATCGACAGGTCGGAGAACAGCACGCCCATGTCGGGGCGCGAGACGCGCAGGATGATGAACGCGAAGAAGCCGATGAGCGTCAGGGTCACGGCCGCCATCGCGGCGAGCCGGGCCGGGCCGAGCTTCGTAACGAGATCGATGATCGGCTTCACGGGTGGGACGCTCGGGACGCGGGCGGCCCCGGAACGGGACCACTCGGCAGAAATTGCCCGGTTTGTGGTTAGCGACCCGTTAAGATCCGTGCGGGATGTCCGGACGTGCGAAAGCCGCGCCGGGGTTGATCCGGGCGCGGCTCGGGCCGGCGGAGGCTCGGAGGGACGGCTGCCGGGGTCGGCTGGCACGTCCCGCCGCCGTTAGTGCCGGTAATGCTGGATGCGCGTGGTGCGTAGGCCCGCGAGGCCGTGCTGGTCGATGGAGAACTGCCAGCTCAGGAATTCCTCGGTGGTCAGCGTGTAACGCTTGCAGGCCTCCTCCAGGCTGAGGAGGCCGCCGCGCACGGCGGCCACGACTTCGGCCTTGCGGCGGATCACCCAGCGCCGGGTGGTCGGCGGCGGCAGGTCCGCGATCGTCAGGGGACTGCCGTCGGGCCCGATCACGTATTTCACTCTCGGGCGGTGGGGTTCTGTCATGATACGCTCTACACTCGACTAACCCGTCGAGGGATGAAGCTACTTGCGCTCACCTAAGAGATGGTGAAGCAGACCGCTCGCATGCGATTCGTTACGAGCCGCTTGTGGACAACCCGATCAGCTGGACGCTGGACAGGGGTACTTTCTGCGATCCCACCAGCAGCATCGGCGTGGTTCCGCTGAGATCGACTTCCGTCACAGTGCCCGTCACGCTTGTATCCACGGTGACATTGGCGCCCGTGGTGTCCTGTGCCGCGACCTTCAGGGAATAGGTGCCGTCCGCCGCCGTCAGGCCCGCCGAGGTCTTGCCGTTCCACGTGAAGGATTGGCTGCCGGCGGTGAGGGCCGTGGTCTGGGTCGCGACCACGTTCCCCTTGGAATCGCTGATGGTGATGACGGCCTTCGGCGCCGCGCGGGCGGGATCGAGGGTCCAGGTGGCCGCGCCGTTCTGCAATTGGGCCGAGGTGCCGTCGGTGGTGACGGTCTTACCGATATAGCTCGTGGCCGTGGCCGTGCTCGCCGTCTGCGAGGCGGTGAGGATGCTGTCGAGCCGGTCGTTCGTCTTCAATTGCTGCTCGACGCCCGCGAACTGCACCAGCTGCTGCGTGAACTGGTTGGTGTCCATCGGGTCGAGGGGGTTCTGGTTCTTGAGCTGCGTGGTGAGCAGGGTCAGGAACTGGGTGAAGTTGTTGGCGATGCCGGTGGCGTCTGTCGTGCTGCTCGACGAGCTCGACGAACTCGAGGAGGACGTGCCGCTGCTGACGAGACTTGAGATGCCGGCGGTCATGGGAGTGTCTCCTTAGATTCGGATGTCGAGGCCGCCGTAGCCGCGCAGCATGCGCAGGGGCACGGCCTCGGAGGGCATGTCGGCGTTCTCGGCCGACCACGGGTTGTGTTGACGGCCGTCGCCGCCGGCTTGGTCGCCGGCCTGCCCGCCCGCGTTGCCGCCGCCCTCGCCGCGCAGGGAGAGGTTCACCCCTCCCGCGCTGGGGTCGAGCCCAGCCTGGGTCAGGGCCTGCTGCAACTGGCCTGCGTCGCGCTGGAGCAGGGCGAGTGTGTCGGGGCGGTCGACGACCAGATGGGTCGCCACCGTTCCCTTGGCCTTGTCGATCTCGAGTTTCACGTCGATCCGACCCAGCTCGACGGGATCGAGGCGGATCTGGAACTCGCTGGAGCCGGCGAGCGAGCGCAGGCCGATGGTCATCGGCACCTGCCCGATGGGCACGGCGGGCGGCGTCGGCGCTGCGGCCTGGGCTGCCTGGGTCGCCGTCGCCGGGGCGCTGGACGTGGTCTGCGTGACACCCGTGGTCGCGGTGGATTGCGGCGCGGTCGCGGCGGACGCATCGGCCTTGGCCGCGCCCGGGCCGGTCTCGCCGAGAAGGGCGAGGAAATCCTTGGCGTCGGAGCCTTTGCCGTCCGTAGGTGCGCTGGCGTCGCCGGTCCCGGAGGCGTCGACGGCGCCGGCCATGGAGGCGGCGGCACTCGCGGCGGCGGCCGTCTCAACCGTGGCCGTCGCGGCGGCCTGGGCCGGGGCGGCGGCCTGGGCGGAAGGGGACGGCGCCGTCGGGTTCTGCTGGATCTGGATCAGCACCGGGGTCGGTGTGGGGGTCGTTGCCGCAGCCTCCTCCTTGGCCGTGCCGTCGGTGGCGGCGGCCTTCGCCGGCTTGCCTGCACTCTCCGGGGTCGCGTCGGCATCGGCCGTCTTGCCGTCGCCCGAATCCTGCTTCGCCGGGGCCTTGTCGCGGAGGGGCTTTCCGTCGTCGGAGCGGGCCGCGCGGGGCGAGTCGTCGGCGGACGAACGGGCCTTGGTCGTCTCGCGGGTGTCGGCGGACCTGTCGTCCCTCCGGGCGGCGCTGCGATCCTGGGGCTGCGTGTCGTCGGCCTTGCGCGGGGTCGCGGCCTCCGGCTTGGCGAGCATGGCGTCGAACCGCGACGGCTGCGAGTCGGCCGCGCGCCACGCCGGCTCGGCCCTCTGGCCTTGCGAGCGCCACGCCTTGGTCTCCACCCGATCCGTCCCGCCCAATGCCATGCACCTGACTCCTCCCTGCCGAGCGAGCAAGGGCCGAGCCAGAGCCAAAAATCGTCTAAACCATTGGAATGACGTGGGAATGCCGAGCGATCCCCGGTGTCCCGGCCCGCCTGCGACGGCGGAAGCTGCCGTCCGGCCGGCAGGATCTGCCGGGTGGCGGTTTTCACCGGGGCCTGCAACCGCTATAGACGGGGCCGGCGGACCGGCGGCCTCGGGCGCAAGGCCGCCTGACGCGGCCCGAGATGAACACCCTCGACCTTCCGAACCCACCCCACGAGACGCGCGTCGTCGTCGCCATGTCCGGCGGCGTGGATTCCAGCGTCGTCGCCGGCCTGCTCAAGCGGCAGGGGTTCGACGTGGTGGGCGTCACCCTGCAGCTCTACGACCACGGCGCGGCGACCCACCGGCGCGGCGCCTGCTGCGCGGGGCAGGACATCAACGACGCCCGCGCAGCGGCCGACCATCTCGGCATTCCCCATTACGTCCTCGATTACGAGGACCGGTTCCGCGACGCGGTGATCGACAAGTTCGCCGAGAGCTACCTCGCGGGCGAGACGCCGATTCCCTGCGTCGAGTGCAACCGCACGGTGAAGTTCCGCGACCTCCTCGGGCTGGCCAAGGAACTCGGCGCCGATGCGCTGGCCACCGGCCACTACGTGGCGAGCCGGCCCCTGGCCGGAGGCGGCCGGGCGCTGCACCGGGCGATGGACCCGGCCCGCGACCAGAGCTACTTCCTCTACGCGACCACCGCCGAGCAGCTCGCCTTCCTGCGCTTCCCGCTGGGGGAGATGGGCAAGGACGAGACGCGGGCGCTGGCCCGCGACCTCGGGCTCGCCATCTCCGAGAAGCCCGACAGCCAGGACATCTGCTTCGTCCCGCAGGGCCGCTACAGCGATGTCATCGCGCGCCTGCGCCCGGACGCCGCCCGTCCCGGCGAGATCGTGGACCTGTCCGGCCGCTCCCTCGGACGCCACGAGGGCATCCTGCATTACACGGTGGGCCAGCGCCGGGGGCTTGGCCTCTCGGGGCGCGAACCGCTCTACGTCGTGCGGCTGGAAGCGGAGACCGCCCGCGTGGTCGTCGGCCCCCGCGCGGCGCTGGCCACCAGCCGCATCCGCCTCACCGAGTTGAACTGGCTCGGCGACGGCGCCCGCGAGGCGGTGCGCGACCTGCCCGTGGCGGTGCGCGTGCGCTCCACCCGTCCGCCCCGGCCGGCTCTGCTCACCCTCGACGAGGCGGGCGCGGAGATCGTCCTCGCGGAAGCCGAGGACGGCGTCTCCCCCGGGCAGGCCTGCGTCATCTACGACGACGACGATCCCCGCGCGCGGGTGCTCGGCGGCGGCACCATTCGCCGCGTCGATGCGTTCTCGGCCAAGCCGCTGGAAGCGGCCTGATCGTGCGCCACTTGCCCCCCGTGGCGGCCTAGCTTCTCCCAACCCAGGACCATCCGACAGCCATGTTGAGCGAGCCGCAGGTGGCCGGGCCGAGCACGGCCCTGATGCGCAAGGCCTATGCCCGCTGGGCGCCCGTCTACGACGTCGTCTACGACAAGCTCACCGAGCCCGCCGCGCGGGCGGCTGTGGAGGCGGCCTCCGTCCACGGGCCGCGCATCCTCGAAGCCGGCGTCGGCACCGGCTTGGCGCTGGGCTACTACCCGAAGGGCAGCTTCGTCTGCGGCGTCGACCTCTCGGAGGACATGCTGAAGCGCGCCCGCGGCAAGGTCCAACGCAAGGGCCTGTCGCATGTGCGCGGCCTTCAGGTGATGGATGTGTGCCACCTCGGCTATGCCGATGCGAGCTTCGACGCGGTGGTGGCGCAGTTCCTCATCACCCTCGTGCCGGACCCGGAGGCCGCGCTCTCCGAGTTCCTGCGGGTGGTGCGGCCGGGCGGCGGCATCGTGCTTGCCAACCATTTCGGCCAGGATGCCGGGCCGCTCGCCAAGGTCGAGGAGGTGGTGGCCCCCCTCTGCACGAAGATCGGCTGGTCGTCGGACTTCAAGGCCGCGCGGATCGAGGCCTGGGCCCGGCGCAACGGCGTCGAGGTGCTGGGCCTGAAGCCGACCTTCCCCGGCGGCTTCTTCAAGATCCTGCGGATGCGCAAGGCCGGGTGAGCGCGCAGGCGCCCCTGGAGAGCCGCTGGCGGCGGGTCCGCCGCTGGCTGCCCTTCCTCCTCCTCGTCGGCCTCTCCGTGGCGGTGCTCGTCTCCGGCGCGGCGCATCTCCTTAGCCTCGACAGGCTGCTCGCCTCCCGCGCGTGGCTGAAGGGCTTCGTGGCGGAGGGCTACGGGCGGGCCATGGTCGTGGCGTTTCTCGTCTATCTCGGCGCGGTGATCGTCTCCGTGCCGGCGACGCTGTTCCTCACCATGGTCTGCGGCTTCCTGTTCGGCATCGTGCCGGGCGCCTTGCTCGCGGTCTGCGCCGCGACGACCGGCGGCTCCCTCGTCTTCTCCATCGGGCGCGGCCCCGGCCGGGATCTGCTCCAGCGCTTCGGCGGCCCGCGCCTCGAACGGTTCGCGGCGGCCCTCCGGCGGGACGCCTTCGGCTATATCGCCACCTTCCGGGTGCTGCCGCTCTTCCCGTTCTGGGTCACGAACCTCGCGCCGGCCGCCTGCGGCGTGACACTACGGACCTTCGCCGCCGCGACCTTCCTCGGCCTGCTGCCGGGCGCCCTCGTCTATGCCACCACGGGGGCGGGGATCGAGGATGTCGTCGCCGCCCACGAGACGGCCCGCGCCGCCTGCCTCGCCGAGGGCGCCTCGGGCTGCGACGACGCCATCGCCCTGTCCGCCCTCGTCACGCCCAAGATGGTGGCCGGGCTGGGTTCGCTGGGTGCCTTCGGCCTCGTGACCCTCGTCCTCAGCCGGCGGATGCGACGCCGGGCCTGACGCGCGTCATCGTTGCAGAGGTATTCATACGCAGCCCGCCATCCTGCCCTCGACGCTGGGGCGAGCCAGCGCTATCGACGGCGGGCTGCTCCATCGTCTGGCCGTCTGAAGCCGGTGGAAGCGGGGGGGCGTGAGTTCGCGTGAAAGCGGAGACCGACAGCATTGTCGGACCGGCTCGGGAGGTGTCGGCCGCCCCGGTGGCCGGTGTCGACCTGCGCCCGCGCAGGCTCGGCCTGTCCGGGCGGCTGTTCCTCGTCACCGTCGCCTTCGTGGTGGTGGCCGAGATCCTGACCTTCGTCCCCGCCGTCGCCAATTACCGCATCGAATGGATGGACGACCGGCTGACCGCCGCGCAGGTGGCGGCCCTGGTCCTCGACGGCCGCACGGCGGAACCCGTCTCGGAGGAGCTGGAGAGCCGGCTGCTCCAGGGCGTCAACGCGCGGGCCATCGCCGTGCGCGGTAGCGGGGCGCAGCGCCTTCTCGCCATCGAGCCGATCCCCGAGCGGGTCGCGGACACGGTCGATCTCGGGCAGGTCACGACCTGGAGCGCCCTGCGCGGGGCGTGGCGGACCCTGGTCTCGCCGGTCACGGAGCCGATCCGCGTCCTCGGGCAGGGCAAGCCCGGCTTCGGCCGCGTGGAGATCCTCCTCGATGAGGCACCCCTGCGCACGGCGATGATCGATTACGCGCTGCGCCTCGCGGTCTCCTCGCTGATCATCGCGGCGGTGGCGGCGGGGCTCGTCTTCGTGACGCTGCAGGTGCTGATCGTGCGCCCGGTGCGCCGGCTCGCCACCAACATCACCGCCTTCGCGGATGCCCCGGAGGATGCCGCGCGGATCATCACGCCGTCCAACCGCACCGATGAGATCGGGCAGGCCGAGGCCGCCCTGGCGAAGATGCAGCGCGGCCTCGCGGACCAGCTGCGCCAGAAGCGGCGCCTCGCGGAACTCGGGCTGGCCGTCAGCAAGATCAGCCACGAGTTGCGCAACCTCCTCACGGGGGCGCAACTCCTCGGCGACCGCCTCGAATCGGCCGCCGACCCCTCGGTGCAGCGCATCGCGCCGCTCCTCGTCGGCACCCTGGCGCGGGCGATCCGCTTCTGCGAGGGAACGCTCGCCTATGGCCGGGCCATCGAGCCGGAGCCGCAGCTCGCGCCGACGCCGTTGGCGCCCCTGCTGGCGGATCTGCCGGATATCGCCGCCCTCGCCGCGAAGCCGGTGGCGGTGAGCGTCGATGCGGGCGGCCTCTCGGTCCTGGCCGATTCCGAGCAATTGGCGCGGGCGCTCGCCAACCTCGTGCGCAACGCGGTTCAGGCCCTCGACGGGGCGGCGGTCGCGGGGGCGACGGTGCGGGTCACGGCGGCGGCGGGACCGGAGGACAAGGTGACGATCCTCGTCTCGGATAACGGTCCGGGCCTGCCCCGGCGGGCGCGGGAGAACCTGTTCGCGCCGTTCCAGGGCTCGGTGAAGGCCGGCGGCACCGGCCTCGGCCTGCCCATCGCGGCCGAACTCATCGAGATGAACGGCGGCAGCCTCTGCCTCGACGACACGCCGAGCGGCACCCGCTTCCGGATCGTGCTGCCGGCGGCGTGAGGGGGGAAAGGCTGCCCACCTCTCTTCTTCATCCTGAGACGGGCACCTCGGAGTCTTCCCGGAAAGGTCGCGTCCCCCTCCGTCATTGCGAGGAACGAAGCAATCCAGGGACGCTCCACAATCGGAAGCGGCCCTCCCGCCCCTGGATTGCTTCGCTCACGCTCGCAAAGACGGTGAGGTGTGAGGCGCCGTCGCGACCTTTCCGGCCTGGCACTCAGGATGGGAGGACGAGTGGGCGGTTCGTGGGGTGCGGTGTCGCCTATTCCGCCGCCGCGCGGGTCTCCACCGGCACGCGGATGCCGAGATCGGCCAGCAGGGCGACGTCCGCGTCCTCGTCGGCATTGGCCGTCGTCAGCAGGCGCTCGCCGTAGAAGATCGAGTTGGCGCCGGCCAGGAAGCACAGGGTCTGCGCCTCGCGGGTCAGGCTCTTGCGGCCGGCGCTGAGGCGCACCCGGGCGCGGGGCATCACGATGCGGGCGGTGGCGCACATCCGCACGAGGTCGAACGGGTCGACGGCCGGCTGGTCGGCCAGCGGCGTGCCCGGCACGGCCACGAGGGCGTTGATCGGCACGCTCTCCGGGTGGGGCGCGTGGTTCGCCAGGACCTGCAGCATCGCGGCCCGGTCGGTCGTCTCCTCGCCCATGCCGACGATGCCGCCGCAGCACACGCCGATCCCCGCCGCGCGGACGTTCTCCAGGGTGCGGAGCCGGTCGTCGTAGGTGCGGGTGGAGATGATGTCGCCGTAGAAATCCGGCCCGGTATCGAGGTTGTGGTTGTAGGCGGTGAGCCCCGCCTCGGCGAGGCGCCCGGCCTGCGAGGGCGAGAGCATCCCCAGCGTCACGCAGGCTTCCATGCCCATGGCGCGCACGCCGCGCACCATGGTGAGCACCGCGTCGAATTCCGGTCCGTCCTTCGGCTGGCGCCACGCCGCGCCCATGCAGAAGCGGTGGGCGCCGGCGGCCTTGGCGGCGGCGGCCTCGGCCAGCACGGCCTCCGGCTTCATCAGCCGCTCGCGCTCCACCCCGGCCTCCTTGTGGTGGGCCGATTGCGGGCAATAGGCGCAATCCTCGGGGCAGCCCCCGGTCTTGATCGAGAGCAGCGAGGCCCGCTGGATGTCCGTCGGGTCGTTGTAGCGGCGATGGATCGTCGCCGCCCTGAACACGAGGTCCATCAACGGGGCATCGTGGATCGCGCGGATCTCCTCCACGGTCCAATCGTGGCGGATGTCGTCCCGGAGGGTCACGGCAGGCTCGCTCATGCCGTTTCTTGCCGGGCTCGGCCGGGAAAAATCAAGCCCCTGCGGCGGCCTTCGCGGTCCAGGCGTCGAAGGCGACGACCTTCTGGCGCTGCTCGCCGAGCTTGGCGATGCGCAGCACCATCTCGTCGCCCTCCTTCAGGTAGGTCGGCGGGTTCATGCCGAGCCCGACGCCGGGGGGCGTGCCGGTGGTGATGACGTCGCCGGGTTCCAGCAGCATGAAGTGCGAGCAATAGGCGACGATCTGCGGGACATCGAAGATCATGGTCGCCGTCGAGCCGGTCTGGCGGCGCTCGCCGTTCACGTCGAGGCTCATGGCGAGACTCTTGAGGTCGCCGACCTCGTCGAGGGTCACGAGCCAGGGACCCAGCGGCCCGAAGGTCGGCGCGCTCTTGCCCTTGGTCCAGGTCGGACCCCGGTTCATCTGCCAGTCCCGCTCGGAGACGTCGTTGCAGATGCAGGCGCCGGCTACGTAGTCCAGCGCCTCGTTGGCATGGACGTAGCTCGCCGGGCGGCCGATCACCACCGCCAGCTCCACCTCCCAATCGGTGCAGGAGGAGCCCTTGGGCAGGATCACCGTGTCGTTGGGCCCGCACAGGCTCGACGGCGCCTTGTTGAACACGATCGGCTCGGAGGGGATCGCCGCGCCGGTCTCGGCGGCGTGATCGGCGTAGTTCAGGCCGATCGCCACCACGTTGCGGGTGCCGCCGACGCAGGGGCCGAGGCGCGTGTCAGGCGGCAGGAGCGGCAGGCGCTCGGGGTCGATCAGCTTCAGCCGCGCGAGGGATTCCGGCGAGAGCGCCGGGCCGGCGATGTCCCTCACCATGCCCGAGAGGTCGCGAAGGCCCCCCTTCGCATCCACGAGACCGGGCTTCTCGTCTCCGGGCGCGCCGTGGCGGATCAGCTTCATCCTGCGTCTTCTCCTGTACGCGGCGTCCGGCCTCAGGACCGGACGCGGACATAGGTGCCCGGCGCCGGGCCGAGGGAGGGCAGGGCGCCCCCGCCGGGGCTGCGGGCCGGCACCCGCTCGGGCGCCTGCGCCTCCATCCAGCGCAGCCAGTAGGGCCACCACGAGCCGGGCGTCTCGGCGGCCTTCTCCAGCCAATCCTGGAACTTGCCCTTCACCGGCCCCCCCGTCCAGAAGCCGTATTTCGGCTTGGCCGGCGGGTTCACGACCCCCGCGATGTGGCCGGAGCCCGCCAGGACGTAGTCCACCGGGCCGCCGAACCGCTTCGAGCCCTTGAACACCGAGAGGGCCGGGGCGATGTGGTCCTCGCGCGTGGCGAGGTTGAAGACCGGGATCTTCACCCGCTTCAGGTCGAGGCGCACGTTGCCGATGACCATCCGGCCCTTGGCGAGGTTGTTCTCCAGGTAGCAGTTGCGCAGGTAGAAGGAATGGTTCGCCGCCGGCATCCGGGTGGCGTCCGAATTCCAGTAGAGCAGGTCGAAGGCCGAGGGCGCCTTGCCCTTGATGTAGTTGTTGACGACGTAGGGCCAGATCAGATCGTTCGGGCGCAGCATGTTGAAGGCGTTGGCCATGCGCGCGCCCTCGAGGTAGCCGCGCTCCTCCATGGTCTTCTCGACCTGCTTGATCTGCTCCTCGTCCGCGAAGACCTTCAGGTCGCCGGCATGGGTGAAGTCGACCTGCGTGGTCAGCAGCGTCGCGCTGGTGATGCGCTTGCGGCCCGTGGCGGCCTGCATGGCGAGCGTCACCGCGAGCAGCGTGCCGCCGACGCAATAGCCCGCCGCCGCCACCTCGGTCTCGCCCGTCGCGGCGCCGACCGCGTCGATGGCAGCCTCGATCCCCTCGTTCATGTAGGACTCGAAGTCCTTCTCGGCGTGCCGCTCGTCCGGGTTCACCCACGAGATGCAGAACACCGTCAGCCCCTGGTCCACCATCCACTTGATGAAGCTCTTCTGGGGGTTCAGGTCGAGGATATAGAACTTGTTGATCCACGGCGGCACGATCAGGAGCGGGCGCTTGAACACCGTCTCGGTGGTGGGCGCGTATTGGATCAGCTCGATCAGGTCGTTGCGGAACACGACCTCGCCCGGCGTCACCGCCATGTTGCGGCCGACCTCGAACCCGGTCGGGTCGGTCTGGCGCACGCGCAGCGCCCCGTTCCCGGCCGCCACGTCTTCCTCGTACATCTTGAGGCCGCGGACGAGGTTGGCGCCGTTCTCGGAGAGCGTGTGGCGGATCAGTTCCGGGTTGGTCGCCAGGAAGTTCGACGGCGAGAGCATGCTCGTCACCTGCCGCAGGTAGAACTGCGCCTTGTGCCGCGTCTGCTCGTCGATGCCCTCGGCATCCTCCACCAGTTCCTCCGCCCAGCGGGTGGCGATCAGGTAGCCCTGCTTGATGAAGTCGAAATACGGGTTCTCCGACCAGTCAGGGTGCGCGAAGCGGTTGTCGCGCGGCTCCGGCGCGGCCACGGGCGGCGCCTGCTGGCCCTGCAGCTTCTGATACGTGGAGCCCCACAGGGTCAGGAAGTCCTGCGACAGGCGCGCCTGCGCCTCCACGGTGCGGCTCGGGTCGGTCAGCCACGATTCCGCGACCTTGCCGAGGGTCCGCACCATCTCGCCGACCTCGGGGGAGGCGCCGACCTGCGTCTCGGGCTTCAGATAGCGGGCGGCGCTGCGGCCGAGCGCCTCGACCAATTGGCCGGCATTGCGCGACATCGCCTCGAAATCGGGCAGGGCGGGACCGGCCTCCGGCGCCGGGGTGGCCGGATTGAGCGCGGCTTTCTCCGCCGCCTGCCTTTGCTGCGGGCTCGTCACGGCATGCCTCCCTGGATCATCGCGGCCCGCCTGTGCCGGCGAGCCTCGTTTCCGACACATTAAGGAGCGAGCCGGACGTTTCGCCACCCCGCCGCGGGTTTCCCCCGCGACAACCGACCCATGTTCTCATCGCGCAACGGATACACCGCGCGGGAAGATCCTTCATGACGCTCGCCCTGCGACGCTGCGTTGCCCTCGCCCTCCTTGTCGCGCCCCTGGGGGCTTGCTCCGGCGACACGGTGCGCACTCTCGCGTCCGATGCCGGCTACGGGCCTCGCAAGGTCGATGCCCCGGATTTCGTGACGAGCACCCGCCCGAAGGACACGCCCGATTTCATGGCGGTGGGCGTCGATGCCCCCAAGCGCACGGTCCGCGCCAAGAACGCCGAGAGCCAGAAGGCCCTTGAATCCGAGCTGGAGAACGCCCGAGGGCGCAACGTGGCGCGGGGCAAGGCGGCCGAGAGCGCGGCCAAGGGGGTCGCCAAGGGCATCGCGCCCCCGCCCGCCCCGGCGCCGGACTCCGCCGCGCCGGCGCCGCAGTGACCGATTTTTAAGGGTCGGCGGGCGAGGCCGGCTCTGCTATACGCAGCGGTTCGCGCCCCGGCAGGGACCTGAACGACACGGGCGCGCCCTATGGAAACGCCGATGACCGACTTCCACCGCATCAAGCGCCTCCCGCCCTACGTGTTCGAGCAGGTGAACCGGATCAAGGCCGCCGCCCGAGCTAACGGCGCCGACATCATCGATCTCGGCATGGGCAACCCGGACCTCGATGCCCCCCGGCATGTCATCGCCAAGCTGTGCGAGACGGCGGGCCGTCCGCGCACCGACCGCTATTCCGCCTCGAAGGGCATCGCCGGCCTGCGCCGCGCCCAGGCCGGCTATTACGAGCGCCGCTTCGGCGTGAAGCTGAACCCCGACACCCAGGTGGTGGCGACGCTCGGCTCGAAGGAAGGCTTCGCCAACATGGCCCAGGCGATCACCGCCCCGGGCGACGTGGTGCTGGTGCCGAACCCGAGCTACCCGATCCACGCCTTCGGCTTCCTCATGGCCGGCGGCGTGATCCGCTCCGTGCCGGCCGAGCCGACGCCCGCCATGTTCCCGGCCCTGGAACGGGCGATGCAGCACTCGATCCCGAAGCCGGTGGCTTTGGTCGTCTGCTACCCCTCGAACCCGACCGCCTATGTCGCCGGGCTCGATTTCTACCGGGACCTCGTGGCCTTCGCGAAGAAGCACGAGCTGATCCTGCTCTCCGACCTCGCCTATGCCGAGGTCTATTTCGACGGCGAGCCGCCGCCCTCGGTGCTTCAGGTGCCGGGCGCGATCGACTGCACGGTGGAGTTCACCTCCCTGTCGAAGACCTACTCCATGGCCGGCTGGCGCATGGGCTTCGCGGTGGGCAACGAGCGGCTGCTCGCGGCGCTGACTCGGGTGAAATCCTACCTCGATTACGGCGCCTTCACGCCGATCCAGGTGGCGGCCACCGCCGCCATCAACGGGCCGGACGATTGCATCCACGAGATGCGCGCCACCTACAAGAAGCGCCGCGAGGCCCTGGTCGATTCCTTCGGCAAGGCCGGCTGGAAGATCCCGGCGCCGGCCGCCTCGATGTTCGCCTGGGTGCCGATCCCCGAGCGCTACCGCCCCATGGGCAGCCTCGAATTCTCGAAGCTGCTGCTGGAGAAGTCCGACGTGGCGGTCGCCCCCGGCATCGGCTTCGGCGAACACGGGGACGATTACGTCCGCATCGCCATGGTCGAGAACGAGCAGCGCATCCGGCAGGCGGCGCGCAACCTGCGCAAGTTCTTCGATGCGGCCGACAAGTCCCTGCACAATGTCGTGCCGATGGCGCAGGCCGTCTGACGGGTCTTGAGCCGCTCGCGCATGTTGCCGCCGGGCGACAGGACTCGTCAAAGGGTCCTTTCGCCCGGTGGTGGCGCTTGTCAGGCGCCGCCCGCCTGCGCAGGGTTGGCACGGGGGTGTCCCGTCCCGCGTCCCGAGAGCCGCATGCGCCGTCTGTCCACCATCGCCGCCCTGCTGCTCGCCGCCGCCGCCTCGGCCTGCGCGCCCAATCCGATCATCGCGCGCGATCCCGTGCCGGCCCCCGGCCCGACCGATGCCTATGCCTGCAAGTCACGCCCGGCGCCGCTGAACGCCTTCATCACCGGATGCGATCCGGTGCCCGCGACGCCGCCGGTGGTTCTCCAGTCTCGCGGTTGAGCCGGCGTTTCTCGGCTCCGGTGGATCTGCTACGGTCCCCATCCCAGTCACCGACGGAGCATCGCGTGAGTTCATCGACCCTGCGCAAGGCGCTGACCGCCGCCTTCCTCGCCACGGCCGCCTGTGCCGGCGGCGCCTGGGCTCAGGAGGTTCCCGTCCCGGTGCGCCCGCAGGGCTTCGTGTTCATCGCGCCGGATGCGCCGAGCGTCCTCGAAGGCACCGTCCTCGGCCCCGTCGCCCCCGCCGGCCGGCCCGACCTCGTGCGGCCCGCCGTGCCGGTGGCGCAGGTGATGAATGGCGGCGGCTTCGGCCTCACCGGCTTCGATTACTACAACGATCAGCAATCGGAAGGGCGCCTCGGCCAGCGCAGGCGGCCGAAGGAATACGTGATCGCCCCCTCCTGGGTGGTGCCCCCGCGCGACTGAGTGGGGGCGCGCCGCTCAATCCTTTTGCGGATCGTGGCCCCAGTTCATCAGGGACAGGCGCCACGCGGAATCCGGGTCCTTGCGCGCCTCGCCGCCCTGCTTGAGATGGCGGTGAACGTAGCCGACCACCTTCTTCATCGCGGCGTAATCGTCGTCGGTCAGGTCGGCCTTCTTCTTGTCCTTGATCTCCAGGATGCGCCGGCCCATCGCGTGGCCGGTGGATTCGCCGCCGCCCTTCTTCTGGCCGACCTCCTTGCTGTCCTCGCTGTCGAGGTGCTTGCGCAGGGCGGCCGGGGTCATGTTGACCGCGTCCTTGAACTCGTCCCAGATCGCCCCGTGATCGTCCGACATCGGCCTGCCCTGTCCGCTGGAAAATGAAATCCAGCGGGCAACGCCCGACGCCCGGAGCGGTCCCTGCGATGCGCCGCCGCAGGCTCAGGCGGCCTTGCGGCGCTCCGGGTAGAGGCCGAGCAACCCCTCCGCGCTCGCCTCGCAGACGCCGCGCTCGGTGATGATGCCGGTGACGAGCCGGTTCGGCGTCACGTCGAAGGCCGGGTTGGCGACGGGGCTGCCGGGCGAGACCACCTGCACCGTGGCGAAGCCGCCATCCTCCGTGCGCCCGGTGAGATGCGTGACCTCGCGGGCGTCGCGCTCCTCGATCGGGATTTCGGCGACGCCGTCGCGCAGGGTCCAGTCGATCGTGGAGAAGGGCAGGGCGGCGTAGAACGGCACGTTCGTGTCCCGCGCCGCCAGGGCCTTCAGGTAGGTGCCGATCTTGTTGCACACGTCGCCCTCGGCGGTGGTGCGGTCGGACCCGACGATGCAGAGGTCGACCTTGCCGTGCTGCATCAGGTGGCCGCCGGCATTGTCGGCGATCACCGTGTGCGGCACCCCGTGGCCGTGAAGCTCGAAGGCGGTGAGCGCCGCGCCCTGGTTGCGCGGGCGCGTCTCGTCCACCCACACATGCACCGGGATGCCCCGATCATGGGCATCGTAGATCGGCGCCAGGGCGGTGCCCCAATCGACGGTGGCGAGCCAGCCGGCGTTGCAATGGGTCAGCACGGTGATCGGCCGGCCCTTGGCCTTGTGCAGATCCTCGATGAGCCGGCCGCCATGGGCGCCGATGGCACGGCAGCTCGCCACGTCCTCCTCGGCGATTCGCCCGGCCTCAGCGAAGGCGCGGGCGAAGCGCTCGTGCGGCTCGATCTGACGCAGGTTGGCGGAGACCCGATCGAGCGCCCAGCGCAGGTTGATGGCGGTGGGCCGCGTGGCGGCGAGGGTGGCGCAGGCCCGCTCGATCCCCTCCATCGAGGAATCCTCGCGCATGGCGAGCGCCAGTCCGTAGGCGGCGGTGACGCCGATGAGCGGCGCCCCGCGCACGATCATGGTGCGGATCGCCACCGCCGCGTCGTCCAGGGTGGCGAGTCGCTTCAGCTCGAAGGCGAAGGGCAGGCGCGTCTGGTCGATCACCTGGACGCTGAGGCCGTCCGGGTCGGCGAAGATGGTGCGATAGGAGCGGCCGTCGATCTTCATGCGGGGCATGTGCCACAACGGGACCGGCTTTGCACGCGCCCGAAGGCGGGACCGCCCGTGGGATGTCCACGCAAGCCTTCCTCAACCTTAGCCGCTCGTTAAGCCCTCTCTGCCAGCGTCATCGACGAGTCCTTCGTTCTGCGTCCGGTCCCGCATGCGCTCGCTTCGCCGCCCCGCGTCGCCCTACGAGACCTTCGTCGATGGCTTTCGCCCATTCCTGGGCAAGCGCCTGACGGAGCTCGGCGGGCTCGTGCTGTTCACGGCCGCCGTCGCCATGACGGTGGCCCTCGCGACCTGGTCGGTGGACGACCCGAGTCTCAACCACGCCACCGAGCACGCCGCCCACAACGTCCTCGGCCAGACCGGGGCGGTGGTCTCCGATCTCGCGATGCAGCTGCTCGGGCTCGGCTCCCTCGCCTTCGTCCTGCCGCCGGCCCTGTGGGGCGTGCGGCTGATGCGGGAGCGCACCCTGCCCGGCGGCGGGGCGCGCATCGCCCTGTGGATCATCGGCTTCTGCGCGGCCAGCGCGGTGGCGAGCGCCCTGCCGCCCACCGCCCGCTGGCCGCTGCCCACCGGCCTCGGCGGCGTGGCCGGCGACGGCATGCTCCATATGGTTCGCCGGGTTCTCGGCAGCCTGTTCTCCGGCCTCGCGCCGCTCTCCGGCTTCGGCTTCGCGGCCGTGGCGATCATCTGCCTCACCGGCGCCTGCCGCTTCCTCCCGGACGAGGAGGAGAGCCCGGACGAGCCCTATCCCGTCCGCCGCGTTCCCGACCGGAACCGCGACGGCCGCGACGGGGAGGGCGACGGCGACGAGCCCGGCCTCGGGCTCGTGGGCATCGGCGCCCTGGCGCAGGGGTTGATGCGCGCCCGCGCCTCCGTGGCGAACCGCGTCGAGGGCCTGCGCGCCGGCCGGGGCGACGAGATCGACGGCGCCTCCCCGGCGCTGGCGGCCCGGCGCGCCTTCTCCGATGGCGACGTGCCCTGGGCCGACCACATCCCCGAAGCCGAACGCGCGCCGGTCAAGCGGCGCGAGCCGGTCTTCGATGCCGGCCCGCGCGCCGAGCCGGTCATCCATGACGAGGCCGAGGACGACGAGCCCGAGCCGGTCCTGGCCGCGCCCGCGCCCGTGCCCTCGCGGGTCGCCGCCCCTCCGGCGGGTCCGGCCCCCGCCCGGCGCCCGGCGCCGCCTCGTGCGCCGCACGAGTATGAGGTGCCCGCCCTCGATCTCCTCGCCGAGCCGCGCGGCCCGTCGCAGGCGAGCCTGGTCTCGGCCGATTCCCTGGAGCAGAACGCGACGCTGCTCGAAGCGACGCTGGGCGATTTCGGCGTGCGCGGCGATATCCTCGCCGTGCGCCCCGGCCCGGTCGTGACCCTGTACGAGCTGGAGCCGGCGCCCGGCACCAAGTCGAGCCGCGTCATCGCGCTGGCCGACGACATCGCCCGGTCGATGTCGGCGGTCTCGGCCCGCGTCGCCGTGGTCCCCGGCCGCAACGCCATCGGCATCGAGTTGCCGAATGCCCGGCGGGAAATGGTCTTCCTGCGCGAACTCCTCGCCTCGGAAGACTTCGTGGACACCAAGCACAAGCTCGCCTTGTGCCTCGGCAAGAACATCGGCGGCGAGCCGATCATCGCCGACCTCGCGCGGATGCCGCACCTGCTGGTCGCCGGCACCACCGGCTCGGGCAAGTCGGTTGCCATCAATACGATGATCCTGAGCCTGCTCTACCGGCTGAAGCCGGAAGAGTGCCGGCTGATCATGGTCGATCCGAAGATGCTGGAACTCTCCGTCTACGACGGCATCCCGCATCTCCTCTCCCCCGTCGTGACGGACCCGAAGAAGGCGGTCATCGCCCTCAAATGGGCCGTGCGCGAGATGGAGGAGCGCTACAAGAAGATGGCCAAGATCGCGGTCCGCAACATCGACGGCTACAACGCCCGCGTGGCCGAGGCCGCCGCCCGTGGCGAGGTCCTGACGCGTACGGTGCAGACGGGCTTCGACCGCCAGACCGGCGAGGCGGTCTACGAGGACGAGGAGATGGACCTCGCCCCGCTGCCGTACATCGTCATCGTGGTCGACGAGATGGCCGACCTGATGATGGTGGCCGGCAAGGACATCGAGGGCGCCATCCAGCGTCTCGCGCAGATGGCCCGCGCGGCCGGCATCCACCTGATCATGGCGACGCAGCGCCCGTCGGTGGACGTGATCACCGGTACGATCAAGGCGAACTTCCCGACCCGGATCTCCTTCCAGGTGACGAGCAAGATCGACTCGCGCACGATCCTCGGCGAGATGGGCGCGGAGCAGCTTCTGGGCCAGGGCGACATGCTGTTCATGGCCGGCGGCGGGCGCACGACCCGCGTGCACGGGCCGTTCTGCTCGGACAGCGAAGTCGAGAGCGTGGTGGCGCACCTGAAGCGCCAGGGCCGCCCGAGCTACCTCGACGCCGTCACGGCGGACGATGAGGAGCCGGCTTCCGAGAAGGGCGGCAAGGGCAAGGGCGCCTCGAACGATCTGGAGATCGACGGCGCGGTGTTCGATGCGGGTGCCTTCGGCGAGAGTGGCGGCGACTTGTACGATCAGGCGGTGCAGGTGGTGCTGCGCGACCAGAAGGCCTCGACCAGCTACATCCAACGCCGGCTTCAGATCGGCTACAACCGCGCCGCCTCGCTCATGGAGCGGATGGAGATGGAAGGCCTCGTCGGCCCCGCCAACCATGCCGGCAAGCGCGAGATCCTCGTGGAAGGCGCGGCGGTCTAGCCGTCGCCTCTCTCACCCTCTCGTCATCGCGAGCGCAGCGAAGCGACCCAGGGCAGCGGGCCTCCTCCGACGATGGCGCGTCCCTGGATTGCTTCGCTGCGCTCGCAAAGACGGGGGGATGGTGGCGGGGGCGGGCCATGCTTGCCGGCATTGTCCAACATTTGCGATCCTCGCCGTTATTGCCCTCCTCCGTCATCGCGAGCGCAGCGAAGCGACCCAGGGCAGCGGGCGGCCTCCGGAGATGGCGTGTCCCTGGATGGTTTCGCTGCGCTCGCAAAGACGATGATGTGTTTGCCGGCTGAGTGGCGCAACCTATGTTGCCAGGGCGTCCGGAGCCCGAATTCATGCGGCGGCTGCTCAAGTTCCTGCACACGATGGGATCCATCGGCCTCATGGGCGCCATGGCGGCGCTGCTCGTGATGTTCTCCGTCGCGCCGCCGCCCTCGCAATTGGCCGGCTACGCGCTGATCCGGGGGGCCATGGGCGCCGTCGCGACCTGGATCTTCCTGCCGTCCCTCGCCCTCGTGCTGATCGCCGGCCTGCTCGCCATGGCGATCCACCCCGTCTACCGGGGCGCGGGCTGGGCGTGGCTGAAGCTCGCCACGGGCGTGCTGATGTTCGAGGGCGGCTTCGTCTACATCCAGGGGCCGATGCAGCGCGAGGCCGGCATGAGCGCGGCGGCGCTCGCCGGAAAGCTCGATCCCCTGCTCCTCGGCGCCTCGATCGGGCCGGAGCGCAACAGCCTCTGGGTGCTGCTGGCCGTGGCGACCGCCAACGTGGCCCTCGGCATCTGGCGCCCGAAGGTGCTGCGGCTTCCCGTGACCTGACGGGCTTCAGCGCCCCAGCAGGGCGGTGATCCGGCGCACGGCTTCCTGCGCCAGCTCCGGGCTGATCGCGTAGCAGAGCCGCACGAAGCCCTCGCCCTCGGGGCCGAAGGCGGTGCCGGGCGCGACGCCGACCTTCGCCTGCTCCAGCAGCCGCAGGGCGAAGGGCAGGCTGGGCTCGTCCTCCACGAGGCGGGCCATGAGGTAGAAGGCCCCCTCCGGCGGCGCGATGGACGCCCCCGGCAGACGCGACAGCCCGTCGATCAGGATGGCGCGGGCCTCGGCGCAGCGCCCCACCATGGTGCGGATGAACCCATCGCCCTCGTCGAGCGCCGTGATGGCCGCGTGCTGCACGAAGGTCGGGATCGAGGTGGTGTTGTATTGGCCGAGCTTGGCGAAGGTCTCGGCGAGACCTTGCGGGAAAATCAGCCATCCGGCGCGCCAGCCGGTCATCGCCCAGTTCTTCGAGAAGGTGTTGGCGACGATCAGCCGGTCGTGCTCCGTGCAGATCTGTAGGAAGGACGGCGCGATCGGCCCGTCATAGGTGAAATGC
Source organism: Methylobacterium sp. Gmos3 (assembly GCF_056430985.1). Classification (NCBI taxonomy): domain Bacteria; kingdom Pseudomonadati; phylum Pseudomonadota; class Alphaproteobacteria; order Hyphomicrobiales; family Methylobacteriaceae; genus Methylobacterium; species Methylobacterium sp. Gmos3. The sequence continues at coordinate 183,767 of NZ_JBWJYL010000006.1, read as the reverse complement.
GCGTAGACCTCGTCCGCGAGGATCCACAATCCCCGCTCCCGGGCGAGGTCGCGCAGGGCCACCATCTCTTGCGCCGGCATGATCCAGCCGGTGGGGTTCGAGGGCGAGTTCACCATGATGACCCGCGTGCGCGGGGTCAGCGCCGCCTCGATGTCCGCCAGCGGCAGGGAGAACCGGCCCTGCGCATCCACCCGGTACGGCACCGAGACGGGCACGCCGCCCGTCACCCGCACCGCCTCGCCGAGATTCGGCCAGGCGGGGGAGGGGATGATGATCTCGTCGCCGGGTTCCAGCAGGGCCTGGGCAGCCTGCATCACCGCGTTCATGCCGCCTGCCGTCACGGCGAAGCGGTCGGGCGGGATCGCCACGCCCCAATGGCGTGCGTGATAGGCGCCGAGCGCCTCGCGCAGGCGCGGCAGGCCGAGCGAGGTGGCGTAGCGCGTATGCCCCGCCTGCATCGCCCGGTGGGCGGCCTCCACGATGAAGGGCGGCGTCGGCAAATCGCCCTCGCCGATCCAGAGCTTCACCACGTCGGGGTCGTCGCGCCCCCGGTCGGCCACGAGGCCGATCTGGCTCGTGCGGATGCCGCGCACGCGCGGGGACAGGAGACCGGAGACGTCCATCGCCTCCGGCCGAAGGGCCGGACGATCCATCTGTGGCGACTTCCCGGTGCTACCAGCAGGCGCGGGGGAGGCGGGCCTTCCAGCGCTGCCCGGCCGGCAGGGCGGCGCGCGCCGAACGCTCGTCGCGCGGCGACAGGCGCGGGGCGGCCACGAGGCGCTTCGGCTCGGCGACCGGGAGAGGGGCAGGCGCCTTGGGCGCCTCCGCCACCGGAGCGGCGGGCCTCGGCGCGGCGACGGCGCGGGGCTTCACCCGGCGCACGCGCGGCAGCGGCGGCTCGGCGTGAAGCTCGGGCTCCGGCTCATTGGAGGCGGGCTCGGACGGCGCCATGATGTTCGGGAGGATGCGCCGCTCGGCCGTGGCATTGGCCGGTGTCGGCGCCGTGATGGCGGCCCAGGGATCGAAGAGAGGGCGCGCCGCGCCCTGGGTCTTCTGCTGTGGCTGGGTCGCCTGCGGAGCCCGCTTCGGGATCGCGATGGAATTGCCATCGCGCGAGGAGCCACGGGATTCGACGATGAACGGACGCCGCACGCGAGGGTGGCGCATGGACAGGATAATCTCGATGAAAGAGGGTCAAACCACGCTTTCACGGCGCGGAGCACCGCTCAAACGTCGTGGTGCCGATATGAAGAGTGAAGAAGAGCTTGGATAAAATCAAGCCGTCCAACTCTCCGGGTCACACGATAAATCGAACTGCCGCTTTCAGCGGGTGCGATTCAGCTATTCGTCACCCGGCAGCTAGAATGGGCGCGGGCGGTCCTGATCATCGTGGCCGCTACACGGTGGGTCCGAGTGGAAACAGGCCCGGACGAGCCCGCAGGCTGCTATCGCCCGTGCAGTGTCGCGAACGCGCGCCGTCGCGGCCATGTCGATCGGGTTGGTTTGTTGCCAAAAGCGGAGATGGCTCTCGGCGCGGTCGCGCGCCGGTCTTCGCCACAGTCTAGCACCACTGTTTCAGAAGAACAGTTGGTGCGGCCAAGAGGACTCGAACCTCCACCCCTCGCGGGACTAGCACCTCAAGCTAGCGCGTCTACCAATTCCGCCATGGCCGCATCGGATGAGAGTATCGTCTCTCCGAAAGCTCAGTCGTCCCGTGCCCCGTGGGGCCTCGTGTCGTCCGGCGCGGGAGGCGATAACAGATCGCTTCCGCCCCGACAAGCGAATGTTGCCCGCCTTCGTCAGGCCGCGAGGGGGCCGTCGTCGAGGAAGGGCGCCGCGCCGTCGCCGATGGTGACGCTTGGGTCGATGATCGCGGCTTCCTTGCGGATCAGTTCCGTCACCTCCACGGAGATGCGGTCGCCGGTGACGACGATCTGCCCGCGGGCGACGGGATGGTCGTTGGCCAGGATCTCGACCATGTCGGAATCGGTGGCATCGAGGGCGATGACGGCGCCGCGCCCCATGCGCAGCAGCATGTGCAGCGGCATCCGCGCCCGGCCGAGCACGACGGTCAGATCGACCTTGAGGGTCTCGAACACGCCCACGCCCAAATCGACCTTGCCACCGTTCACCCGGAATGATTGTGAGACCATCCCTTCATGATGGTGAAGTCTTGGTAAACGCTGCCCGCCTCGCGGTCTCTCCGGCCAGTTTCCTGCCCGCTCCCGGCTCGCCCCCCGTCGCGTGGCGGGTGAGCGAAGGGCTCGTCGGCTACGAGGAGGCGGTCGCCTGGATGGAGGCGCGGGCCGCCGCCATCGCGGCGGGGCAGGCGGCCGAATGCGTCTGGCTGTTGGAACACCCGCCGCTCTACACGGCCGGCACATCGGCCCGGGCCGAGGATCTCGTCGCGCCGGAGCGCTTCCCGGTCTTCCCGAGCGGGCGGGGCGGCCAATACACCTATCACGGCCCCGGCCAGCGGGTGGCCTACGTGATGCTCGACCTGACCCGCCGCCGGGCCGACCTGCGGGCCTATGTGGCGAGCCTGGAGGCGTGGCTGATCGCGACGCTCGACGCCTTCAACGTCCGCGCCGAGCGGCGGGAGGACCGGGTCGGCGTCTGGGTGCGCCGGCCGGAGAAGGGCGCGAGCGTCGAGGACAAGATCGCCGCCATCGGCATCCGGGTGCGCCGCTGGGTGAGCTTCCACGGCATCAGCCTGAACGTGGAGCCGGACCTCACCCACTTCACCGGCATCGTGCCGTGCGGCGTGCGCGAGCACGGCGTGACGAGCCTCGTGGACCTCGGCCACCTCGTGAGCATGGCGGAGGTCGACATGCAGCTCCGCGCGGCCTTCGAGGCGGTGTTTGGGGAGACGGTGGGGGAGGACGCGGCGTGACGCGCGATGCGCCCGCCGCCGGAACGGTTTATAGGGAGTTCGGGTCCGACCTGGGACGGCCGATGCGATCGACACCCTACGCAGATGAAATCGCGCATGCCGATGAAGGCGGCGCCCGCATCGAGCGCCTGAGAATCAAGGCGACCGGTGTCGATGAGATTCGCTTCTCCTGGTGGAAGGACGGTCGCTTTCAGACCCGGCCCCTCGATCTGCCCGAGGAGGAGTTGCTGAAGCTCATGCGCAAGGCCATCGACGGGGGCGTCTTCTCCCAAGGCTTCGTCGGTGGATTGCGCCGGATGCTGAGGGATGCGCCGATCCCCGAACACAGCATGGTCGACCTGTCCGTCAGTCACACCCTGAAGGACGGCAGGGTCCTGCCGCCGGGCGCGAGGGGCGCCGTCGTCTTCGTCCATGGCGGAGGCGAGGCGTATGAGGTCGAGTTCATCGAACCGTTCCATGCCGTGGAGACGGTGCCGGCCTTCCTTCTCACGCGGCGCTCCGACGCGTGAACCCGCCCGTTCCGCCGCGTATCGTTCCACCGGCCAAGCTCACCGACTACCTGCTCAAGGCGGATCATCCGGCCGGCGGGCCGAAGGCCGCCTTCTTTCGAGCCTTCGGCTTCGGCCTCGACCGCCTTGACGCCATGGCGAACGCGCTCACGGAACACCCGGATCGCAACCCGACCGCTGCGGTCGAGGGCAGTCTCTGGGGCGTGAAGTACACCGTCCAATGCCGGATCCGCACGCCGGACGGCCGTGATCCCTGCATCCTCGCGGTCTGGATCGTGCCGCCGGGCGACGATGTCGCCCGCCTCGTCACGGCCTATCCGAACGAGGACTGACAGCCCCTCAAAAATCCGCGTGCAGCCGCGAGGCGAAGAAGTGCGCTGGGCCGCGGTCGCGGTTGTAGGCGGGGTTGTCGATGAACTGGTAGTCGAAGGTCAGGGTCACGAACTTCGTGAGGTTCAGGGCGTAATAGGTCTCGATCGCCCGCTCGGTGCCGTAGCGGAGCTGCCCGTCGCCGATCAGCAGGCCGTAATAGCCGTTGGCGAAGGCGGCCCGGTGCGAGGGCGAGAGGCCGTTCATCGCCGCGCCGAGGCCCACCGTGTCGTCCGGCCGGTCCCAGGCCTTGCCCTTCAAGGAGAGGCCGCCGGAAAAGCTCTGGTCGATGTCGGTGAAGGAGATGTTCTCCGTGCGCCCGTCGCCGATGCTGGCGCGGGCGAAGAGGCCGAGTTCCGGCGTCAGGGCCTGTTCGAGGTTGATGTAGCCGCCGCTCTTGCGGCGCGGCCGGCGGGTGGCCGCCACCGCGTCGTTGATGTCGCCGAAGACGCCGAGCTGGGTCAGCGTCACCACATCGCGATAGTTCGCGGAATTGCCCTCGTTCGAGAACAGGCCGATGCGGACCTTGCCCGGCTGGTCGAGGATCGGCAGCACGTGGCGCTCCTCGAACTCGATGTTGAGCCCGGCCCGGCGGAAGACGCGCGGGTCGAGGACGTCGCTCGACGGCTCCTTCGGCACCTGCGTATAGGCGGCCCGCACGGCGAATTCCGGCCGGTTGTACTCGGCGTAGACGCCCTGGGTGAAGCCGGGGAGGTTGGCCGGAAAGTCCCAGGCCGAGGAGCCCCACAGGGACCAGTTGAAGAAGTCCACGCGGGGGTCGTGGGCGTAGACGTTGCCGTCGAAGAAGTCCCCCAGCGCAAACTTGCCGGCGATGAGGGTGATGCGCTCGGCATCGTAGCGGGTCGCCACCTGGTTCGGGCCGTCCGGCACCTCGACGGTCTCGCCGCCGAGCCCGATCGTCTGCTTGATGTAGTAGCGGTTGGAGCGCAGCTTCGGGAACGGCGCCCCGGCCTTCTGCGCCTCGCCGTTGACGAAGCCCGCGACGCCGAGCGTCCGCGACAGGCCGAAGCCCTGGCTGAATTCGGGGTTGTAATAGAGCTCCGTCCCCTCCGCGAGCTTCAGCCCGAGGAAGATCGTCGCCGTCGTGGTCTGGCGGGCCTGATGCGGGATCAGGCTCTGGTCGCCGAGATAGGGCGAGCGGAAGCCCGGCACGCCCTGCGCGATCAGCGTGGTCTGCCCGTGCAGGGAGAAGCGCCCGGTGTCGCCATTGTCGGGATCGTGCGGGGCGGTCTCGTCCGGGTCCGGCGGCACCTTCAGGCCCCCCGGAAACCACATCAGCCGCAGGAACATCTGGTTCGAGGTGAAGCTCGCCCGGCTCGTCACCGGCCCGAGCCCCGGCACCGCGCCGAGCGAAAAGCGCCCGCTCTCGCCGAGATCGACGTAGCGGTAGTCGAGCCCGAGCGCGAGGGTGTCGGAGATGGCGTATTGCACGCCCGCGCCGAGGGTGAAGCCGACATAGCCGAGATCGGTCTTCGCAGTGCTCACCGCGCCGGTGGCGAGATCGGGATAGGTGGCCAGCACCCGCGCATTCGCCCCGGCGAGGCCGAAGGTGGCGTAGACGAGATAGCGGTCGAAGCTGTAGCCGAGCCGCGCCCGCAGGGTGCCGTAGACATCCGTCTTGGCGCGGATCACGTCGAAGGCCGGGTCCACGCCCTCGTAGCCGAAGCCCACGATGGTCGAGGGCACGGGGCGCTTCAGGTTCGCCGCGTCGATCGCGGCCTCGATGCCGTAGAGCCACGGCCCGTTCTGCCAGTTCCAGCCGGCATAGGCGCCCCCGACCGCCGTGGTGGCGTCGCGGCCCCGGTCGCTGCGGCCGGTGGAATCTCCGCTCTTGAAGGCCGGTACGCCGCGCCCGCCGACCGTCGAGGGGCCGAACGAGTAAGCGCCGTAGGAGCCGCTGGCGCTGCCCTCGAGGCCGAGATAGGGGCCGGACCAGTCGGCATAGCTCGCCGATGGCGCTGCGGGCGAAGCGAGGTCGGCGGCCGAGGCCGTGCCCGCCGGGCCGAGGAAGGCGAGGCCGGCGACGGCGCGGCGCAGGCGTACGAAGCCGCTCGCCCGTGCGGTCCGCGACGCGCTCCCTCCCTGCTGGCCCATCACCCGATCCCCCGATATAGCAATTGCTATAATGTTAGTCCGTAGCCACGCCACCTGGGGTTGGCAAGGGGCGCGGAACGGCTCGCCACGGCCCTTAGCCGATCATCCGCGAATCTGTACGACGTTGCGGTGACGGTCGCTCGGACAGGTGACCGCATGCCACAGGTCGTGCGAGTCTGCTATTCACGTATGCGGAGCGTCTGAATATTTTAGCGGTTCTAAGGAGCTAGTTGGAACGACTGTGCTGGCCGTTCCTCTTTAGAACTGTTATGATTTCATTGTGCAGCGAAGGTCTTTGAACTTCGCTCGGTTGGCCTTATGTGGCGAAGCCATGCGCGCCCCTGCTCCGTTCCGACTCGCCCTTGCCGTTCCGGCCCTGCTGCTTGCCGTCGCCACGGCCGGCGCCAAAGAGGTGCCGATCGGCCCGCATCTCACCAAGAACGGGCTCGAAGTCGCCGCCGTCTATCTCCAACCCATCGAGATGGACCCGCCGGACATGATGCGCCCGGCCGCGCAATCCGACATCCACCTCGAGACGGATATTCGCGCCGCCAAGGACAACCGCAATGGTTTCGCCGAGGGCGATTTCGTCCCGGCGCTCGATGTGCGCTTCACCCTGGTGAAACTCGATGGGGATAAGCCCACCGACCAGAAGGTCGAGGGCGCCCTGATGCCGATGGTGGCCAATGACGGCCCCCATTACGGCGACAACGTCAAACTGTTCGGCCCCGGCCGCTACCGGATCACCGTCAGCGTCGCGCCGCCCGGCAAGCACAGCCATTTCGGCCGCCACGTGGACAAGGAGACCGGCGTCGGCCCGTGGTTCGAGGCCTTCGACATGACGCAGGATTTCACCTTCGCCGGCACCGGCAAGAAGGGCTCCTACTGAGCCCGAGAGAAGGGCTCCGACTGAAAAGGATGGGCGTTCCCGTGATCCCGCACCTCACCCTCGCCGCGCTTCTCCTGCTCTCGACGGGCGCCGCCGTGCGGGCCGACGACATGCCGGTGATCAAGGTGGAGATGCGTGACGGGGTGATCCTGCCCGCCATCATCGAGGTTCCGGCCAACACCCGCTTCAAGCTGGAAATCTCGAACACCGGCCAGTCGCCGGTGGAGTTCGAGAGCCTGGAATTGAAGCGCGAGAAGGCGCTCGCCGCCGGCTCGACCTCGGCGATCGTGTTCCGCACCCTCGATGCGGGCAGCTACGACGTGTTCGACGATTTCCACCCCGAGGCGAAGGCCAAGCTGGTGGCCAAGTGAGTGCGCGCCCGGTGAGTGCGCGCGCGGGTGGATCCATGGCCGGCGACCTGTCGCTGGCCTCCGGGGCCCTTGTCCCGCGCCGGGCCGGCGCCGTCGAGGCCGGGATCGCCCGCTTCGGCGATTGGCTGCGCGCCCATGCCGGCGCCATCCGCGCGGTGCAATGGGTGGTGGTGGGCTTCTACGTGTTCCTCGTGGCGGTGCCGGCCTTCCTGCCGCTGCCCGACAACACGCAGCACATCTGGTCCAACCTGACGCTGGCCGCCCAATTCGCCTTCTGGGGCATCTGGTGGCCCTTCGTGCTCGTGAGCATGGTGCTCGTCGGCCGGGTGTGGTGCGGCGTGTTCTGCCCCGAGGGCGCCCTGTCCGAGGCCGCGAGCCGGTGGAGCCGGGGCTATGCCGTGCCGCGCTGGATCACCTGGAGCGGCTGGCCGTTCATCGCCTTCGCCGGCACCACGGTCTACGGGCAGATGACCAGCGTCTACGGCTATCCGAAGCCGGCACTCGCCGTGCTCGGGGGTTCGACGCTCGCGGCCATCGTGGTCGGCCTGCTCTACGGCCGCAACAAGCGGGTCTGGTGCCGCTACCTCTGTCCGGTGAACGGCGTCTTCGCGGTGCTGTCGAAGCTCGCCCCGCTGAGCTTCCAGGTCGACCGCGCCGCCTGGGCCGCCTCGCCGAAGCCGGCCAGGGGCACGGCGAGCTTCAACTGCGCGCCGCTGGTGCCGGTGAAGGCCATGCGCGGGGCAGGGGCCTGCCACATGTGCGGGCGCTGTTCCGGCCATCGCGGCGCGGTGCGCCTCGCCCTGCGCTCGCCCAACGACGAGATCGTCCATGTGGCGGGGGACGAGCCCTCCTGGGAGCAGACGAGCCTGATCCTGTTCGGGATGCTGGGGCTGGCGGTCGGCGCGTTCCAATGGTCGTCGAGCCCGTATTTCCTCGACATGAAGCAGGCGGCGGCGACCTGGCTGATCGAGCACGGCACGACATGGCCGCTCGAAGCCTCCGCGCCCTGGTTCGTGCTGACGAACTACCCCGACAAGAACGACGTGATGACCCTTCTGGATGGGGCGGTCCTGCTCGCCTACATGGGCGCGGCGACCCTGGTGCTCGGCCTCGGCCTGTCGGCCCTCGTGGCGCTCTCCGCGCGGATGCTCGGGCCGTTCTCCCTGCGGCGCTTCCACCACCTCACGCAGACGCTGATTCCCATCGCGGGCTGCGGCGTCTTCCTCGGCCTCTCGGCGCTCACGATCACCTTCCTGCGCGGCGATGGGATCGTCGTGCCCTACGTGGCCGAGATCCGCGCGACGCTGCTGGCCGGGGCGGCCCTGTGGAGCGCGTGGCTCGCGTGGCGGGTCGCGGGCCTTTCGGCCGGGGGGCTTCGCCGGGCGCTCGCCTGCGCCTGCATCGCCGGGGCGGCGGCGGTCTCCGTCGCCAACTGGGTGCTGCTGTTCTGGATCTGGTAGCGCGGGTCCCGCGCATCTTCAGGGATTACGCATCATGATCGGTGCCTTCGTCATCGCCTTCCGCGAGGTCATCGAGGCGGGCCTCATCATCTCCATCGTGCTCGCGGCGACGCGGGGCATTCCCGGCCGGATGCGCTGGGTGCTGCTCGGCGTGGCGGGCGGGCTCGGCGGCGCGGCCCTGGTCGCACTGTTCGCGGAGCGGATCTCCGATGCCTTCGAGGGCAGCGGGCAGGACATCCTCAACGCGGCGGTGCTGATCGTCGCGGTGCTGCTGCTGATCTGGCACAACACCTGGATGAGCAAGCACGGCCGCGAAATGGCGGGCGAATTGCGCGCGGCGGGCGAGGCCGTCCGCAGCGGCCAGCGCGAGGCGGCGGCGCTCGCCATCGTCGTCGGCGCGGCGATCCTGCGCGAGGGCGCGGAGCTGGTGCTGTTCCTCTACGGCCTCGTGGCCTCGGGCACCTCGGGGGCGGACATCCAGTTCGGCGCGCTGGCCGGAGTCGGCGCGGGCGTGCTCCTCTCGGCGGTGAGCTATCTCGGCCTCGCCTCGATCCCGGCGCGCTACGTCTTCTCGGTCACGAGCGTGCTCATCACCTTCCTGGCGGCGGGCCTCGCCTCGCAGGCGGCGCAGTTCCTGGCCAATGCCGGCGTGATCGACATCCTCGGCCACACGGTCTGGAACAGCTCCGCGATCATCGCCGAGAATTCGTGGACGGGCCGGGTGCTGCACGCCCTGGTCGGCTACACCGACCGCCCGACCGCCCTGCAACTCGCCGTCTACATCGCCACCATCGTGGTGATGGTGGTGCTGATGCAGTGGGTCGCCATCGACAAGCGCCGGGCGGTGCGGACGGCGTAGGAAACGTCCACGCCCGTTCTCCCCTCCTCTGCCCTCATCCTGAGGTGCCGTCGCAAAGCGGCGGCCTCGAAGGAGGGCTCCAGAGGGCTCCGCGATCCCTGGAGCCCTCCTTCGAGGCCCGCCAAGGCGGGCACCTCAGGATGAGGTCACGGGTGAGATCACGCCATTTGTCCGGCTGGATTCGAAGACCTCAGCCCTTCTCCACCGGGCGCTGCGGGTCGGCGCCCCATTCGGACCACGAGCCGTCGTAGAGGCTGCGGGCCGGGTGGCCCATCGTCTCCAGGGCGAGGCTGATGATCGCCGCCGTCACCCCCGAGCCGCAGGTGGTCATCACCGGCAGGCGCGGGTCCACCCCGGCGGCGGCGAAGACCTCCGCCAGCTCCTCCGGGCTCTTCATCCGGCCGTCGCGTTGCAGGGCGGCGTAGTGCAGGTTCCTGGCTCCCGGCATGTGGCCGGGGCGCACGCCGGGGCGCGGCTCCTCCTCCTCGCCCCGGAAGCGCGTGCCGGAGCGGGCATCGACCACCTGGACCGCGCCGCTCTCCAGGGCGCGGGCGATGTCCGATCCGTCGGCCACGGCGCCGTGGTCGAGGCGGGCGGTGAAGTGGCGGCGCTCGCGCGGCTGGCCCTCGCCCTCCTCGGTCGGGTAGCCGGCGGCGGTCCAGGCGGGTAGGCCGCCGTCGAGGACCAGCGCGTCGCGCATCCCGAAGGTCTTGAGCATCCACCAGACGCGCGGGGCCGAGAACAGGCCCATCCCGTCATAGACCACCACCTGCTGACCGTCGCCGACGCCGAGTGCCCGCATCCGCGAGGCGAACACCTCCGGCCGGGGCAGCATGTGCGGCAGGGGCGATTCGGTGTCGCTCATCGCGTCGAGGTCGAAGCGGATGGCGCCGGGGATGTGGGCGGCGCGGTACTCCGCCTCCGGGTCGCGGCCGGCGGCGGGCAGGTACCACGAGGCGTCGAGCACCACGATGTCCGGCGCCGAGAGGCGCTCGAACAGCCAAGCCGGCGAGACGAGGGGCGGGTGCGTCATGGTCGCTCCGTCTGAATGCAACGGCGCGAATGAACCACAGGGCGGCGGAGGATGCACGGGGTTCGGCGCATCGCCGGCTTCGCGGCGGCTGCATTCCGTCACGCCGGGGCGCTCAGCTACGCATCCCTCACCGTGGTCTATTGCGTGCAGTGCAGGACGCACTTGTTTTCAAGGCAGTGCACCCCAGCTACGACAATACCATGACAGCTCTGCGCCGGTCGCGAACCGGTTGCACGCGGGATGTAGGGCGCCACATTGCCAACAGTGGGTGCCTCTCCTCGCGCGGCCGTAGGGCGTTTCACTTCCGCACTTCAGAGAGGCGACCCGGGCGGTCGCCGTCAGGACACGACCGATGAACCAACTCGTCCGCATGTCGCAGATCGGGGACGCCGAGAGCATCAAGGAGCCCTCGGCCGACCTGCGCGTGCCCTTCGCCCAGTCCGGCGCCTTCGTGTGCAAGTACATCATCGGCGAGCCGAGCGATCAGGCGATCTGCTGCGGCGCGCCCGTGCAGGACGGCAAGAGCTGGTGCGCGTTCCACCGCCGCATCGTGTTCGAGCCGGCCCGCCCCGGCCGGATCCGCTGATTGCATCGCAGCGATTGCTTCGCGGGGCGCCCCTCGGGCATGGTCGGCCGCCATTGCGGAGATGCTGACCTTGACCGAGCCTCGTAAGCCCGACCACGCGATCGACCCCCTCTTCATCGAGCGGCACTCGCCCCGGGCCTTCACCGGAGAAGCGGTGCCGGAAGCCGAGCTGATGCGGATGATCGAGGCGGCCCGCTGGTCGCCCTCGGGCTACAATTCCCAGCCCTGGCGCTTCCTCTACGCCCTGCGCGGCGACGGGAACTGGCAGACCTTCTTCGACCTCCTCGTGCCCGGCAACCAGAAATGGGTGGCCGATACGGGGGCGATCCTGTTCCTCGTCTCCAACGCCCGGATGCGGGTGGGCGACGAGTTGAAGCCCTCCTACAGCCACTCCTTCGACACCGGCGCGGCCTCGCTCGCCTTCCAGCTCCAGGCGATTCGCCAGGGCTGGCACGCCCACGGCATGACCGGGTTCGATCATGCCCGCGCGCCGGAGGTGCTGCGCCTGCCGGAGCATCACCGGATCGAGGCGGCCTTCGCCGTGGGCCGCAAGACGGCGACCGCCGACCTCACCGAGGAGCAGCGCCCCCGCGAGGCGCCGAACGGGCGCCGGCCGATCACGGATTTCGTGATCGCGGGGGCCTTTCCCGCCGACGCCGACTGAGCGAGGCTTCGCGGTCCCCGGGGCCGGTCTCGTGTCTGTCCTATCCTTCCTCAAGAACCTTCTGGGTGCGGCCATGGCGCGGATGGACGAGACCGAATCGGCTGCGGCGACGGGCTTCATCGACGGGGGCGGGGTCGATCACGTCACCGGCCTGCAGACGATCGCGGACCGGCACGGGGTGAGCCTCGACGCGGTGCGCCATCTCGTGCGGGCGCTGGAGCGCGGTCACGGCCGGATGGCCCAGTTCGACCATCCGGATCTCGGCGGCATGGGCCAGTGGAGCGCGGGCGGCATGACCATGGTCGGCCGCATGTTCGACGATGGCTTGCGGGCGCGGGTGTCCGCGCTCTGCACCGAACTCGCCGGCACCCTGCCGGCGGAGGGCTTCGCGTCCGCAGCGGCCGCGCAGGCGTGGTGGCCCGGCGATCTCGGCCACCCGTCCGCGACGGGCTCGCAGAACGGGATGCGCTACGCGTATTTCCCCGGCAGCCGGCGGCTCGCGGTGGAGGAAGCCTCGGGCGTCGTCGTCTACGACACGGGCGAGCACGACATTTCCGGCGTCTCGCAAGCGAACGGCGTGCTCCGCTTCACCGGCTCGGCCGGTCCCATCGCCCTCGAGACGCTGAAACGCATCGGCGCGGAGGCCCCGGAGCCGAAGCCCGCGACACCGGAGCCGGAAACCGTGAAGGGTTCCGGCGGCGATGTCCTCGCCACGATCGAGCGGCTGGCGGATCTCCACACCCGCGGCGTGCTCACCGCGGAGGAGTTCCAGGCCAAGAAGGCGGAGTTGCTGGCGCGGCTCTGATTGCTAGGATATCCGCGCGATATGTCACCGCGTTCGATCATTCCGGCCCTAGAGGTCCCCGCGCTCGGGATCGGTTGCTACACCGTCCCAGAGGCCGCGCGACTGCTTCACATGCCGGCCAGGAACATCAATCGCTGGCTCGGCGGCTATGCATACAGGTCCGGCGGCCAGCCCCGACGGATGCCGCCGCTGTGGAAGCCGGAACTGCCGGCGAATGACGACAAGCTCGAGCTCGGCTTTCGCGATCTCATCGAGTTGCGCTTCATCCAGGCATTCATGCGCGAGAACGTCGATCTCCGCGTGATCCGAGCTTGTCTTGCCGCGGCACGCGAGGCCGTGGACGATCCACGCCCGTTCTCGACCAGACGCTTCAAGACGGACGGGCGGACCATCTTCCTCGATAGCCTCAAGGCGGATGGGGCGAGTGAGGTGCTCGATCTCAAGCGGGGTCAGTACGTCATCAAGGCCGTGCTGGAGCAGACGTTTCGCGACCTCGATCTCGACGGCGAGGTGGTCACCCGTTGGCGGCCCTATCAGGGAAAGGCCACGATCGTCATCGACCCCGAGCGTGCCTTCGGCCAGCCCATCGCGACTGAGGCCGGGGTGCCGACAGTCACCTTGGCCGAGGCCGTGAAAGCGGAAGGATCAGTCGAGCGTGTGGCCCGCCTCTACGAGGTCCCGCCCGCCGTCGTCCGCGATGCCGTGCGGTTCGAAGACTCCCTGCACGCCGCGTGAAGGTGATCGTCGACGAGAATCTTCCGCCTGCCCTCGCCCGTGCACTCCATGCCTTGTTCGCGGACGAACACGAGATCACTCATATCCGCTCACGCTTCGGGCCGGGCGTCACCGATCTTCAGTGGATCACCACGCTGAGCCGCGAGGGGCGCTGGATCGTACTGTCGGGAGATCGCCGCATCCGGCGCAACAAGGCCGAGTTCAACGCCTTCCGCGCCTCCCGGCTGATCGGCTTCTTCCTGTCTGCCGGCCTCACGAAGGCGCCTCTGGTCAAGCAGGCCGAACGCATCCTCGCCCTCTGGAGCGGCATCGAGACGTTCGCGGACCGGGCGCAGCCCGGCTCCATGTTCGAATTGCCGATGACCAGTAGCCGGATCGGGACGCTCTAACGCCCCTCAGGCGATGCCGGCGCGGAGCAGGTCGTGGACGTGCACGATGCCGACCGGCCTGCCGTCCGACACGGCGAAGACCGCCGTGATGAGGCGGCGGTTCATCAGTTCGAGCGCTGCATGGGCGAGCTTGTGCGGCTCGAGGGTGATCGGGTCGCGGGTCATCACCCGGTGGACCGGCGTCGCGAGGATCGCCGGGCCCATGTGGCGGCGCAGGTCGCCGTCCGTGACGATGCCCACGAGCCGACCGTCCGGGCCGGTGACGCCGACGCAGCCGTAGCGGCGGGCGGCCATCTCGATCAGCACCTCGGACATCAGCGCGTCCTCGTGCACGAGGGGCATCTCGGCGCCGCCATGCATCAGGTGCTGCACCGTCTTCAGCCGGGCGGCGAGGGTGCCGCCAGGGTGGAGGGTGTGGAAGCGCGCCGAGGTGAAGCCGCGCCGCTCCAGGAGCGTCACCGCCAGGGCATCGCCCAGGGCCAGCTGGATCAGGCTCGACGAGGTCGGGGCGAGGTCGTGCGGGCAGGATTCGCGCACGCGCGGCAGTTCGAGCACCACGTCGGCGGCCTTGCCGAGCGTGCTCGCGGCGTTGCGCGTCACCGCGATCAGGGGAATCGAGTAGCGCCGGGAGAAGCCGACGAGATCGGACAGCTCCGCCGTCTCGCCCGACCACGACAGGGCGAGGATCACGTCGTCGCGGGCGATCATGCCGAGGTCGCCGTGGCTCGCCTCGGTCGGGTGGACGAAGAAGGCATGGGTGCCGGTGGAGGCGAGCGTCGCCGCGAGCTTGCGCCCGACATGGCCGCTCTTGCCGATGCCGCTCACGATCACCCGGCCCTCGGTGCCGAGGATCGTCTCCACCGCGCGCTCGAAGGCTTCGCCCAGCGGGCCGTCGAAGGCGGCGGTGACTTCCTGCAGGGCGCTGATGCCGAGGTTGAGGCTGCGAAGGCCCAGTTCGCGTGCGCCCTCCGCGTCGCGGGCGACGGCGGGGTCGAAGGCTTCGTCGAAGAGGGCGGGCGCGGCCGAGGGCGTCATGGCGTTCCGGTACGGTTCGTTGGCTGCGACGCTTAAGGTCGCCCCATGGCCGGATTGTGACCCGGCTACCACCGTTGCCCCGCCCCCCGGCGGAGGTGCATGATACGGTGAACGCCAGACCACCTCGCGCACCGAGGGACTCCCATGACCATCCGCTTCCCCGACCCCGATCCCGCGATCCTCGCGCGGCGGGACGACATCATCGCCGGCCTCGCGCCCCTCGTCGCGCCGGAGGCGCTGATCACCTCCGAGGACGAGCGCCGCGCCTTCGAGACGGATGGACTCACCGCCTACCGCCAGATGCCGCTCGCCGTCGTGCTCCCCTCGACCACCGAGGAGGTCTCGAAGGTGATGGCCTATTGCCACGCCAACGGCGTCCGGGTCGTGCCGCGCGGAGCGGGCACGTCGCTCGCGGGCGGGGCGATCGCGCAGGGCGACGCGATCATCCTCGGCACCGCCAAGATGACGAAGATCCTCGATATCGACTTCGCCGACCGGGTGGCGCGCGTGCAGAGCGGCATCACCAACCTCGCGATCTCGGGCGCCGTGTCGCACGAGGGGTTCTTCTACGCCCCCGACCCGTCGAGCCAGCTCGCCTGCACCATCGCCGGCAACATCGCCATGAATTCCGGCGGTGCCCATTGCCTGAAATACGGCGTGACGACCAACAACCTCATGGGCGTCACCCTGGTGATGAACGACGGCACCGTGGTCGAGCTCGGCGGCGACCATCTCGACGCGGCGGGCTACGATCTGCTCGGCCTCGTCTGCGGCTCGGAGGGGCAGCTCGGCATCGTCACCGAGGCGAGCGTGCGCATCCTGCGCGCCGCCGAGGGCGCGCGGCCGGTCCTCGTCGGCTTCTCGAAGGTGGAGGATGCGGGGGATTGCGTCGCCGCGATCATCGCCGCCGGCATCATCCCCGTGGCCATCGAATACATGGACCGCAACGCGATCCTCATCACCGAGGATTTCGCGAAGGCCGGCTATCCCCGCGACGCCGAGGCGATGCTCATCATCGAGGTCGAGGGCTCGCAGGCCGAGTGCGACGCGACGCTCGCGCGGATCGAGGCCATCGCCGCCGATTTCCGGCCGACCAGCATCCGCGTCTCCCGCTCCGAGGCGGAATCGGCCGCCATCTGGAAGGGGCGCAAGTCGGCCTTCGGCGCCACGGGCCGCATCTCCGACTACATCTGCATGGACGGCACCATCCCCACCGGGC
This sequence comes from Methylobacterium sp. Gmos3, assembly GCF_056430985.1. Lineage (NCBI taxonomy): Bacteria > Pseudomonadati > Pseudomonadota > Alphaproteobacteria > Hyphomicrobiales > Methylobacteriaceae > Methylobacterium > Methylobacterium sp. Gmos3. Next base: position 167,836 of record NZ_JBWJYL010000006.1, on the reverse strand, counting down.
AGCTCGGGCCGGTGCTGGAGCGGATCGAGGCGATCTGCGCGGGCCACGGCCTGCGGGTCGCCAACGTGTTCCATGCCGGCGACGGCAACCTGCACCCGCTGATCCTGTTCGACATCAACACGCCCGGCGAATTGCAGAAGGCCGAGGCGGCGGGCGACGAGATCCTGAAGCTCTGCGTCGAGGTCGGCGGCTGCCTCACGGGCGAGCACGGCGTCGGCATCGAGAAGCGCGACCTGATGCGCTTCCAATATGCTCAGGAGGACCTCGAGCAGCAGATGCGGGTCAAGGCGGTGTTCGACCCCGATTGGATGATGAACCCCGCCAAGGTGTTCCCCCTCGACGGGCGGATCGCCGCCTGAGGCGGGCCGGAACGTTCAACGGCGACGCAACCAGGAATTGTTGCGTCGCCGAACGGCCGGTCGAAGTTTCCTTCAAGTATTACTCGGCGTCCGCCGTCTTGCGGCTGGAGCGGGTCTTGGCGGCGGCGGTCGCGGCCTTGCGGCGCCCGCGCGGAGCCGGAGCGGCATCCTCTTCCGCCTCGTCGATGACGTCGCCGCCCTGTCCCGAACGGCCGGGCTGGCCGAGGCCGAGGCTTTTCGCCAGGGCGGAACGCTGGGCCGAATAGTTCGCGGAAGTCGTGGGGTAGTCGGCCGGCAGGCCGTAACGCTCGCGATAGGTGTGCGGATCGAGCCCGTGCTTGGTCAGGTGGCGCTTCAGCGTCTTGTAGGACTTGCCATCGATGAAGCTGACCAGACCATCCGGGCGGATCGACTTGCGAACCTGAGCGGGGGTCGGCTTCTCGACGGTCTCGGACGTCTGGGCGACGGGACCGGAGGCGACCCTGTTCAGCGCCTCATGCACACTTGCAATCAGGGCCGGAAGCTCCGCCGTGGGCACGGAGTTGTTCGAGACATAAGCCGCGACGACGTCGACGGTGCGTTCGATGTAGTCCAACTGCGATGTCGGCGCGGTTTCTGACATCCTCGATACCCTCATTGGTTTTTTGATGAAATGGCCCCTCGGCGTCGAGTTATGAGGATCGCCGAAAAAAGCAAGGTGTTTTCCGAAGGTGACCTGTGATCGGTTGATAGTTTACGCACAGTTCCTTTGCGGGCCACGATGCCGGTGGGCTGGTGAATGAAAGATCCCACGTTTTATCACTCGCGCCGACGAGTTTATCATCCGATCGAAGCCGGAAGAGTTTTCTGCTGAGAAAAGAAAACGTTACCGGTGGCTGAAACCCGGCCCCGGCAGCCTGGAGATGTCGAATTAATCCACTAAAAGTTGTATCAATTGCACGCAATTGATCGCGGTCCGCCGGATCGGGGGGTAGGCCTTTCCTCCCCTGCGTCAATCTGGCTCATTCGCCGCAATGGAACGGGATCACGCGAAGGTTTTCCGGGGATCGAACGCGTCGCGCACGGCTTCGCCCGCGAAGACGAGGAGGCTCAGCATCGCGGCGATCACCACGAAGCCCGTCAGGCCGAGCCAGGGGGCGGTCAGATTGTCCTTGCCCTGGGCCAGGAGCTCGCCGAGCGAGGGCGAGCCGGGGGGCAGGCCGAAACCCAGGAAGTCGAGGGAGGTCAGCGTGGTGATCGAGCCGTTCAGGATGAACGGCATGAAGGTCAGCGTCGCGACCATCGCGTTGGGCAAGAGATGAACGCGCATGATGCGCACGTTCGACAGGCCGAGCGCCCGCGCGGCGCGCACGTACTCGAAGTTGCGTGCGCGCAGGAATTCGGCGCGGACCACGCTTACCAGCGCCACCCATGAGAACAGCAGCATGATGCCGAGCAGCACGAAGAAGCCGGGCGCGATGAAGGCCGAGATGATGATGATCAGGTAGAGGGTCGGAATCCCGCCCCAGACCTCGATGAAGCGCTGGAACGCCAGATCGACCCAGCCGCCGAAATAGCCCTGCACCGCCCCGGCGAGGACGCCGATCGCCGAGGAGACGGTGGCGAGGATCAGCCCGAACAGCACCGAGATGCGGAAGCCGTAGATGACGCGGGCGAGCACGTCGCGGGTGGTGTTGTCGGTGCCGAGCCAATGCCAGGGGATGTCGGCGCAGCCCGTGCCGCCGAGCCGCTCGGCCACCGGCTTGCACTGCGCGTCCGAGAGCATCCAAGTCGGCGGGGAGGGGGAGGGGGTCGGCAGGTTCTCGTTGATCGTGTCGTAGGAGAACGGGATCGGCGGCCAGATCGCCCAGCCATTCCCGGCGATCTCCTTGCGGATTTCCGGCGAACGGTAATCGGTGACGGCGAGGAAGCCGCCGAACTTCTCTTCCGGGTAATCGACCAGCACCGGCACCAGCCACTCGCCCTTGTAGGAGACGAGGAGCGGCTTGTCGTTGGCGATGAACTCCGCGAACAGGCTGACGACGAACAGCAGCGCGAAGATCACGAAGGACCAGTAGCCGAGCCGGTTCGCCCGGAAATTGGCGAGCCGCCGCCGGTTGAGGGGCGAGAGGCCCCCGCGGACCAGGGGCGCCTGGGCGCCGGGCATCGGGACGGCGTCGGTCATGCCCGGGACTTGCCGTCACGGGCGCCGTTGTCAAGGCGCGGCGCCCGCCCGCTCAGTCGGAGAGCCGGGTCGCGGTCCCCTCGATCTCGTTCGGCCGCACGCCGCCGTGCCGTTCCATCCAGCGTCGGAGCAGGCGGACGTTGCGGCGGTTCGCCTTGAACGCGGCATCGAAGATGTCGCCGGCCACCGGCACGGCGCCGATCACGCCGTCGAAGGCGACGTTCAGCGCCATCCGGCCGATCAGCCAGCGCGGCGCGCCGAGGCGGCGGGCCTCGTAGACGATGAAGGACGAGATCACCATGCCCGCCACGTCGCCGACGAGGGGCACGAGGCCGATCAGCGCGTCGAACCCGACCCGCCGGTTGATGCCGGGGATCACGAAGGCGCTGTCCATCAGGTGCGCCAGGGTTTCGAGCCGGGCAAGGCTCGCTTCGCGGCCCAGGTTTTCGCGGCCCGGGTCGAAGGCCGCGAAATCGGGCTCACCCCCGAGGGGGCGGGTCCGGGAGCCGGAGAACGATCCGGCCTGGTGCGGGAAATCCTGCCGGGGCGGGAAACCCTGTGAGGGCGGAAAACCCTGCGGAGGAATGCGTGCGCTCGACATCGTCATGAGCAACGATGTGGAAGCACCTCCGGTTGCGCGCAAGGAGTCTCACGCCGCGATTCGCGCGACCGCTCCCATGCGGTCGAGCGCCGCATCCAGCGTCGCATCGGCCTTGGCGAAGCAGAGGCGCACGAGGTGGCGCACCGCGCCATCGGGATAGAAGGCGCTGACGGGAATCGCGGCCACCCCATGCCGTGTCACCAGGGCCTCGCAGAAGGCGACGTCGTCGTGGTGGCCGAGGGGCGCGATGTCGATGTTGAGGAACCACGTCGCCGCCGCCGGCAGCACCGTGAAGCCACGCTCGGTCAGGCCCAGGGCGAGGCGGTCGCGGGAGCGGGCATAGCCCGCGCGCATCGCCGCGAACCACGGTTCCTCCTTGCCGAGTCCGAGGGCGACGGCGGCCTGGAGGTTCGGCGGCGTGGTGAAGGTGAGGAACTGGTGCGCCTTCGCCAGCACCCGCATCAGCCGGGCCTCGGCGGTGACGAAGCCGACCTTCCAACCGGTGAGCGAGAAGATCTTGCCGGCCGAGCCGATCTTCACCGTCCGCTCGCGCATCCCCGGAAGGGACATCAGCGGCACATGGCGGGCGCCGTCGAACACGATATGCTCCCACACCTCGTCGCACAGGGCGACGACATCGTGCCGGCAGCAGAGCGTCGCGAGTAGGTCGAGATCGTCCCGGCCGAACAGGGTCGCAGACGGGTTCAGGGGGTTGTTGAGGAGGACGAGCTTCGTCCGGTCGGAAAAGGCCTCGGCCAGGGCCGCCGCGTCGAGGCGGAAGGCGGGCGGCATCAGGTTGACGATCCGCGCCACGCCGCCGGCCCGGCGGACCAGGGGGAGGTAGGCGTCGTACATCGGCGCGAAGAGGATCACCTCGTCCCCCGGCTCGATCAACGCCAGCAGCGCCCCGGCCAGGGCCTCCGTGGCGCCCGAGGTCACCATCACCTCCGTCTCGGGGTCGAGGGTCAGGCCCTGATGCGCGGCGTAATGCGCGGCGATCGCCGTGCGTAGAGCGGGCAGGCCCATCATCGGCGGGTATTGGTTCGGGCCGTCGATCAGGGCGCGGGCGCCGGCCTCGCGGATGTCCGCCGGGCCGGGATCGTCGGGGAAGCCCTGGCCGAGATTCACCGCCCCATGCTCGCGGGCGAGCCGCGACATCGTCTCGAAGACGGTGGTGGGGAGCTCTGCGAAGACCGGATTCATGGCGCAGGCTCTAGCACGGTGCCCGGGCGCTTTCGAATGTGCGTTCGCGCACCGAGCACCTAACCGAACGCATCGGGACGGCTGACGATTGTTGACATTCATCAGCCGAGGAATAGGTTGGCGTCACGGCCAGGGCGATGCCCGTTACCGGCGGGGCTCTGCCCCCTCGCTCCGCCTTTCCCGCGGTGCGTCGCACCGGCCGCGTGTAGAGGGCCACCGGCTTGTCGGCCGGTGGCCCTTTCCGCATCCGGAGGCTATCGGTCGCGCCTTGCAGCGGGCTTGTCCTCCATGACGCGGTGTCTGTTCCTCGCCCTTCTCTTCACCGGCCTCGGTGTCGTCCTCAGGACGTCGCTCGTGCCGCTGCCAGTGGATGAGGCCTTTCGCGAGGTTCTGCGTTCCTATGGCGCTCCGGTCAGCAATACCTCCGAAACGTCGTCGCCCTAGTGCAGGCTCATTGGACGCCTAGTTCAGGGTTCGTCACCGGATCCATGCGACACCGATTCGAGGCGGCCCGGCTTTGGGGTCGCGCGGCGATCCTGCCGATAGGTGGCGTACCCGGAATGTGCTTGAGTCGGGAATGAACGAGAGTTCGCCGATCCGTACCGAGACCGCTCGTGCCTACGAGCCGGGGCCGATCCAGGCCCCCGTTCGCACGCGCCGTCGCTTCCGCCCCATCCGCTGGCTGGTGCTGCTGGTCGCCCTCGCGGCCATCGGCGCCATCGGGCACCGCTGGTACGATTCCCGCACCCAGACGGGCACCGAACAGGCCGCCGGGCAGACGGGCGGGCGCCATGCCGGCCGGCGCGGCGGCTCCGACATGCCCCAGGCGGTCGGCATCGCGCCGATCACGACGGGCGACATGCCGGTGGTGCTGCAGGGCCTCGGCACAGTGACGCCGCTCGCCACGGTGACGGTGAAATCGCAGATCAGCGGCTACCTCACGGAAGTGAAGTTCCGCGAGGGCCAGATGGTCAAGGCGGGCGATGCCCTCGCCCAGATCGATTCGCGCCCCTACGAGGCGCTGCTCGCGCAGTACCAGGGCCAGCTCGCCCGCGATCAGGCGCTGCTGCAGAACTCCAAGCTCGATTTCCAGCGCTACCAGACCCTGAACCGCCAGGATTCGATCTCGAAGCAGAACGTCGATACCCAGGCTGCGCTGGTGAAGCAGAACGAGGGCACCGTCGCCGCCGATCAGGCGCTGGTGGACCAGCAGAAGCTCAACATCGCCTACACGCACATCACCTCGCCGGTGGACGGGCGGGTCGGCCTGCGGCAGGTGGACCAGGGCAACTACATTTCCGCGGCCTCCACGGCGATCGTGGTGGTGACGCAGCTTCACCCGATCTCGGTGGTGTTCACCCTGCCGGAGGACGACGTCGCCCGCGTGATGCGCCGGGTGCGGGCGGGGGCGAGCCTCGCGGTGAAGGCCTACGACCGGGGCGATTCCCACGAGATCGCCACCGGCAAGCTCGACACGGTGGACAATCAGATCGACACGACCACCGGCACGGTGAAGCTGCGCGCCCTGTTCGACAACGGCGACGAGGAGCTGTTCCCGAACCAGTTCGTGAACGCCCGCCTCACCGTCGAGACGCTGCACGACGCCACCCTGGTGCCGAACGGCGGCATCCTCCAGGGCAGCCCCGGCGCCTACGTCTACCTGATGGACGGCGACGACAAGGTTTCGGTCCGGCCGATCAAGACCGGCGAGACGGACGGCATCCACACGGTGGTGCTCTCCGGCCTCAAGCCCGGCGACCGGGTGGTGACCGACGGCACCGACCGCCTCAAGGACGGCGCCAAGGTGCGCATCACCGAAGGGGCGCAGGCCTCGGCCGCCGGCGGCAAGGACGCCCTGGCCGCCGGCCCGCAGGCGCCGGGCGGCGACGCGGCCAAGGCGGCGACCGCCGAGGGCGCCCCCCAGCAGGGCGGTCACAGGCGCCACCGGCAGGCTCAGTGATGAACGGGTTTGGCATCCCCTCGCCCCGCCTGCGGGGAGAGGGCCGAGCCCCCCTTGCCGGGGGCGAGGCGAGGCGGCAGCCGGGGGTGAGGGGGCTTGGCCGCAGGAGCCTCATCCGGCGCCGACCCCTCACCATCGCCTGCCGGCTCGCTCAGCCGACGACAAGGTCGGCTGAGCCCTCTCCCCGCAAGCGGGGCGAGGGGATGCACGGTTCGCGTCGGGCGCTCCGGCCATGAACCCGTCCCGCCTCTTCATCCTGCGCCCGGTCGCCACCACGCTGCTGATGCTGGCGATCCTGATCGTCGGCGGGGTGTCGTACCTGAACCTGCCGGTCTCGGCCCTGCCGTCGGTCGATTACCCGACGATCCAGGTCCAGACCTTCTATCCCGGCGCCAGCCCCGAGGTGATGACCTCCTCCGTCACCGCGCCCCTGGAGCGGCAGTTCGGGCAGCTCGCCAACCTCAGCCAGATGACCTCGCAATCCTCAGCGGGTGCGTCGGTCATCACGCTCCAGTTCAACCTCGATCTCGCCCTCGACATCGCCGAGCAGCAGGTCCAGGCCGCGATCAACGCGGCGGGCAACCTCCTGCCCTCGGACCTGCCGGCGCCGCCGGTCTACGCCAAGGTGAACCCCGCCGACGCGCCGATCCTGACGCTGGCGCTCACCTCCAAGACCCTTCCGCTCACGCAGGTGCGCGACCTCTCCGAGACGCGCCTCGCGCAGAAGATCAGCCAGGTGGCCGGCGTCGGCCTCGTGAGCATCTCCGGCGGCCAGCGTCCGGCGGTGCGGGTGCGGTTCAACGCCCGCCAGCTCGCGGCCTACGGCCTCAACATCGACGACCTGCGCACGACGATCACCAACCTGAACGTCAACACGCCGAAGGGCACCATCGACGGGCCGAAGCAATCCTACGCCATCAACGCCAACGACCAGATCCGCGACCCGAAGGCTTACGATTCGGCGATCATCGCCTATCGCAACGGCGCGCCGGTGCGCCTGTCGGACGTCGCGGACGTGGTGGACGCGCCCGAGAACACCAAGCTCGGCGCCTGGGCCGACGAGACGCCCGCCGTCATCCTCAACATCCAGCGCCAGCCCGGCGCCAACGTCATCGCCACCGTCGATAAGATCAAGCAGCTGCTCCCGCAATTGCAGGCGAGCCTGCCCCAGGCGGTGGCGGTGGCCCCACTCACCGACCGCACCACGACGATCCGCGCCTCGGTGGAGGACGTGCAGTTCGAACTCGGGCTGGCCATCGCGCTGGTCGTGCTGGTGATCTTCCTGTTCCTGCGCAGTGTCTCGGCGACGCTGATCCCGAGCCTGTCGGTGCCGCTCTCGCTGGTCGGCGCCCTTTCGATCATGGACCTCTACGGCTTCTCCCTCGACAACCTGTCGCTGATGGCGCTCACCATCGCGACCGGCTTCGTCGTGGACGACGCCATCGTGGTGATCGAGAACATCGCCCGCCATGTCGAGGAGGGCGATACGCCCCTCGAAGCGGCCCTCAAGGGCAGCCGCGAGATCGGCTTCACCATCATCTCGCTCACCGTCTCGCTGATCGCGGTGCTGATCCCGCTGCTGTTCATGGGCGATGTGGTCGGCCGCCTGTTCCACGAGTTCGCGATCACGCTCGCGGCCACCATCGTCATTTCGGCGGTGGTCTCGCTGACGCTGGTGCCGATGCTCTGCGCCCGGCTCCTGAAGCACGTCCCCGCGGGGGTAGCCGTCCGGCGGGAGGGGCCCCTGGCGCGGATGGGCCGGCGAGCGACGGAGGGCACCATCGCCGCCTACGGCAGGGCGCTGCGGGTGGTGCTCGACCACCAGGGGGTTACGCTCCTCGTCACCCTCGGGACGGTGGCGCTCACCGCCTATCTGTTCGTGGTGATCCCGAAGGGCTTCTTCCCCGTGCAGGATACGGGGGTGATCCAGGGCATCACCCAGGCCGACCAGTCAGTCTCCTACGCCGCCATGGCCGAGCGGCAGCAGCGGCTCGCCGCGATCATCGTGAAGGACCCGGACGTCGCGAACCTGTCCTCCTTCATCGGCGTCGACGGCCAGAACGTCACGCTGAATTCCGGGCGGATGCTCATCAACCTCAAGCCCCGCGCGGAGCGCACCTCCAGCGCGAGCGAGATCATCCGGCGCCTCGGCGCGGCGACGAACGCGGAGCCCGGCATCCGGCTCTACATGCAGCCGGTCCAGGACCTGACCATCGACACCGCCGTCTCGGCGACGCAGTACCAGGTGATGCTGGAGAGCCCGAACCTCGAGGATTTCGAGACCTGGGTGCCCCGCTTCACCGAGGCGCTCGCCGCTTCGCCCGTGGTGGCGGACGTGACGAGCGACCACCAGGGCCAGGGGCTCGCCGCCTACGTCACCATCGACCGTCCGACGGCGGGCCGCTACGGCATCACGCCCGCGACCATCGACAACGCCCTCTACGACGCCTTCGGCCAGCGCATCATCTCGACCATCTTCACGCAGTCGAACCAGTACCGGGTGATCCTCGAGGCCGACCCGAACCTGCACAAGACGCTGGAGAGCCTGAACGGCATCTACCTGCCGTCCTCCACGGCGACGAACGGGCAGGTGCCGCTCTCCTCCGTGGCGCGGATCACCGAGAAGCGGGCGCCGCTGCTGATTTCGCATCTCGGCCAGTTCCCGGCCACCACCGTGTCGTTCAACCTCGCGCCGGGAGCGGCCCTGGGGCAGGCGGTGGAGGCGATCGACGCGGCCAAGGCGGCGATCAACCTGCCGCCCTCCTTCCGGGTGGTGCCGCAGGGCTCGGTCTTCGCCTTCCAGGCGGCGCTGGGGAACGAACTGTTCCTCGTGCTGGCGGCCATCGTCACCGTCTACATCGTGCTCGGCGTGCTCTACGAGAGCTTCATCCACCCGATCACCATTCTCTCGACCCTGCCCTCGGCGGGGATCGGGGCGTTGCTCGGGCTGATGCTGTTCGGGCTGTCCCTCGACATCATCGCGATCATCGGCATCGTGCTCCTGATCGGCATCGTGAAGAAGAACGCGATCATGATGATCGACTTCGCGCTCCAGGCCGAGCGCGAGGACGGCATGAGCCCACGCGACGCCATCGAGCAGGCGTGCCTTCTGCGCTTCCGGCCGATCCTGATGACGACGCTGGCGGCGCTGTTCGCGGCGGTGCCGCTGATCCTCGGCACGGGCGTCGGCTCGGAACTACGCCAGCCGCTCGGCATCTGCATCGCGGGCGGGTTGATCGTCAGCCAGGTGCTGACGCTGTTCACGACCCCGGTGATCTACCTCGCCTTCGACCGCCTGGAACGCCGCATCGCCGGCCGCGGCCCGGGGCTGGAGGGCGGGGAGGCGGTGCCGTGAGCGAGCGCGGCGATCTCCCTCCCCCCTCTGCGGGGGAGGGTACCCTGCGAAGCAGGGGGGGAGAGGGGAGCGCGGTTTCCGAACGAGACCCCGCCCGTCGCCGCTGCGCGCCGGTCTCGCCGCGACTTCGCGATTTTGCCAAGGACCAGCGTCGGCTGCGGACCAAGGCGGAAGACCAATTCTGGCAGCAAGTTCGTGCAGGCCGCTTTCATGGCGTCAAGTTTAGGCGGCAGGCCCCGATCCCGCCCTATATCGCCGACTTCCTCTGCGCCTCGGCGCGTCTGATCGTCGAACTCGATGGCGAGCCGCACGAGACGGAGGAGCGTCGCCAGCGCGATGCCAAACGCGATGAGTGGCTGAAGGCGCAGGGGTTCGACGTCCTGCGGTTTCCGAACGACCTCGTGCTGATGAACCTCGGGGCCGTGCTCGATAGGGTCGGAGCGGCTGTCGGGGCCCGGCTAGGGCGCGACCTCTCCGGCACCGTCGCTCCCCTCTCCCGACCCCTGCTGACGCAGGGGCCACCCTCCCCCGCAGAGGGGGGAGGGCATGTACGGGATGCGTTCAGTCAGGACCCCCTTGCCTCGCTCAAGCGCGGCGATCTCCCTCCCCCCTCTGCGGGGGAGGGTACCCTGCGCAGCAGGGGGGGAGAGGGGAGCGACGATGCCGTAGGGGGCGTTTCCCCGTGAACATCTCCGCCCCATTCATCCGGCGGCCGATCGCCACGACGCTGCTCACCATCGGCGTGCTGCTGGCGGGCGTGTTCGCGTTCCTGAAGCTGCCCGTCGCGCCGCTGCCGCAGATCGACTTCCCCGTCATCCTCGTCCAGGCGCAGATGGCCGGCGCCAGCCCCGAGACCATGGCGACCACTGTCGCCGCGCCGCTGGAACGGCGGCTCGGGGTCATCGCCGACGTCAACGAGATGACGTCCACGAGTTCGCTCGGCACGGTGCGCATCGTGCTGCTGTTCGGCCTGAACCGCGACATCGACGGCGCCGCCCGTGACGTGCAGGCCGCCATCAACGCCGCCCGCGCCGACCTGCCGACCGCCCTTCGCCAGAACCCGACCTACCGGAAGTTCAACCCCGCCGAGACGCCGATCATCATCCTCGGCATGACCTCGGACACGCTGACCCGCGGACAGGTCTACGATTCCGCCGCCACGGTCGTGCAGCAGAAGCTCTCGCAGCTGCCCGGCGTCGGCAATGTCGATGTCGGCGGCTCGTCCCTGCCGGCGGTGCGGGTGGAGCTCGATCCCACCGCCCTGTTCCACTACGGCATCGGGCTGGAGGGCATCCGCGCGGCGCTGGCCTCGGCCAACGCCAACTCGCCCAAGGGCGACATCGATGTCGGCAACCGGCGCTACCAGCTCTACGCCAACGACCAGGGCCGCAAGGCCGCCGACTACAAGGACATCGTCGTCGCCTACCGCAACGGCGCGGCGGTGAAGCTCACCGATGTCGGCCAAGTGCTCGACGGCGTCGAGGACAAGCGCAACCTCGGCATCGTCAACGGCAAGCCCGGCGTGCTGCTGTTCGTCTACAAGCAACCCGGCGCCAACGTCATCGACACGATCAACGGCGTGAAGGCGGCCCTGCCGCAGATCACCGCCGCGCTGCCCGGCGGCATCGACATCAAGCTCACCGGAGACCGCAGCCTCACCATCCGCGCCTCGCTGGAGGCGACGGAGGAGACGCTCCTCGTCGCGGTGGGCCTCGTGATCCTCGTGGTCTTCGCCTTCCTGCGCTCCGGCAGGGCGACGCTCATCCCCGCCGTGGCGGTGCCGATCTCCATCGTCGGCACCTTCTCGGCGATGTATCTGCTGAACTACTCCATCAACATCCTGTCGCTGATGGCGCTCATCATCGGCACCGGCTTCGTCGTGGACGATGCCATCGTCGTGCTGGAAAACATCCAGCGCCACATCGAGGAGGGGAAGCCCCGGTTCCAGGCGGCGCTGATCGGCGCGCGGGAGGTCGGCTTCACCGTCATCTCCATGAGCCTGTCGCTCATCGCCGTGTTCCTGCCGATCCTGCTGATGGGCGGCCTCGTCGGGCGCATCTTCCAGGAATTCGCCGTCACCCTGTCGCTGGCGATCCTGATCTCCCTCGTCCTGTCGCTGACTACGACGCCGATGATGTGCTCGCGGCTGCTCAAGCGCGAGGGGCATGGACCCGAGGGACCGCAGCGGCGCAACATCCTCGTCCGCGCGCTCGAGGGCGGGTTCGACGCGATGCTGTCGGGCTATGCCCGCACCCTCGAGATCGCCCTGCGCCACCCCCGCCTCGTGCTGCTGACGCTGCTGGCGACGGTGGGGCTGAACGTCTACCTCTACGTCATCGTGCCGAAGGGCTTCTTCCCCGAGCAGGATACCGGGCAGATGATGGGCGGCGTCCAGGCCGACCAGCGCATCTCCTTCCAGTCCATGGAGACGAAGCTCAAGCAGGCAACGCGGATCGTCGGCGCGGACCCGGCGGTCGAGAGCGTCGTCGGCTTCACCGGCGGGCGGGGCACCAACTCGGCCAACGTGTTCGTGGGGCTGAAGCCGCTGGGCGAGCGCGACGCGATGAGCACCGTCATGGGCCGCCTGCGCCCCAAGCTCGCGCAGGTGGCGGGCGCGCGGCTCTACGTCTTCCCCCGGCAGGACCTCCAGATGGGCGGGCGCCAGAGCTTCGCGCAGTACCAGTACACGCTGCAGGGCGACACGCCGGAGGAACTCTACGCCGCCGCGCCGAAGCTCGTCGCCGCGCTCCAGAAGGACCCGACCTTCTCCGACGTCACCTCCGACCAGCAGGAGGGCGGGCTGGAAAGCCGGGTGGTGATCGACCGGGCCACCGCCTTCCGCTACGGCATCACCCCCGACAAGATCGACCAGACGCTCTACGACGCCTTCGGCCAGCGGCAGGTCTCGACCATCTACAACCCGCTGAACCAGTACCACGTCGTGATGGAGATCGCGCCGCGCTACCTGGAGACGCCGGAGACGATCAAGCGGATCTACGTCTCGACCTCCGGCGGCAACGCCAAGGGCTCGGCCACCACCAACGCCGTCGCGGGCACCGTCGCGGCGGGGGGCACGGTGAACACCAACGCCTCGACCGGCACGAGCAGCCCCACCGCCGCCGCCACGACGACGTCCGGCGCGGCCTTGGGCACGGGGGCGGTCGGCAGCGGCACGGCCGGCGCGCTCGCCGCCGCCACGGCCGCGACCTCCACCGCCAGCACCGATGCCAGCACCAACGCGGCGGCCATCGCCTCCGATTCGGCGCGCAACGCCTCGTCCAACGCGCTGGCCGCCAGCAAGGGCGGCGCCTCGTCCAGCGCGCCGGTCTCCTCGGCCAAGGAGACGATGGTGCCGCTCTCGGCTTTCGCCCGGTTCGAGACCGGCAACGCCCCCGTGCAGATCAGCCACCAGGGCCTGTTCGTGGCGACGACGATCTCGTTCAACCTCGCGCCGGGCAAGAGCCTGTCGGATGCCACCGAGGCGATCGACAAGGCGATAGCGTCCTTACGCTTGCCCGCGAGCATCCACGGCGAGTATGCCGGCGCGGCCAAGAACTACGTGTCCTCCGCGTCTCGCCAGCCCCTCCTGATCCTCGCCGCGATCCTCGCCGTCTACGCGGTGCTCGGGATCCTCTACGAGAGCTTCGTGCACCCGCTCACCATCCTCTCGACTCTTCCCTCGGCCGGCGTCGGCGCGGTGCTGGCCCTGCTGGTGACGGGCACGGAGTTCACCATCATCGCCCTCATCGCCGTGTTCCTGCTGATCGGCATCGTGAAGAAGAACGCGATCATGATGGTCGACGTCGCCCTCGATGCGCAGCGCACCCGCGCCGCGAATCCGGTGGACGCGATCCGCGAGGCCTGCACCTTGCGCTTCCGACCGATCATGATGACGACGCTCGCTGCCCTGCTCGGCGCCGTGCCCCTCATCGCCTCGACCGGTGAGGGCGCGGAGCTGCGCCGGCCCCTGGGCATCGCCATCGTCGGCGGCCTGATCGTGAGCCAGATCCTGACCCTCTACACCACGCCCGTCGTCTACCTCTCCCTCGACCGCCTCCGGCAGCGCTGGCAGAACCGTCGCGGCCGGGCCGGCGGGGCGCTCCCCGTTCCGGCGGGGGAGTGATGCGGGTGTTTCGTTGGGACGACGCCGACGGTGCCGGGACGCACCCCCTCGCCCCGCGTGCGGGGAGAGGGCCGCGACACTCATCCCACCCTGCCCCTCATCCTGAGGTGCCCACGTCAGTGGGCCTCGAAGGAGGGCTCCAGGGATCTCGGCTCCGTCTGGAGCCCTCCTTCGAGGCTGCTGCGCAGCACCTCAGGATGAGGCCGGGGATGGGATCGGGGCGAGGAAACGCACGCTTGGTGTCTCGCCTTGCCGCCACCCTCGCCGTCGCCACCGCCCTCGCCGGCTGCGTGGTCGGCCCGGACTATTCCCGGCCCTCCGTCGAAACCCCGCTCGCCTACAAGCAGGGCGGTGTGCGCGAGGACAGCCCCGGCTACGTCGCCGCCCGCCGTAAGGGCTGGCGCGAGGCCCGGCCCGCCGATGCCGTCGAGCGCGGCGACTGGTGGCGGGTGTTCCACGATTCCACCCTTGACCGGCTGATCCGCCTCGTGGACGTGGACAACCAGTCCCTCCGGCAGGCGGTGGCGAATTACCGGCAGGCCCGCGCGCTGGTCGCCTCGGCGCAGGCGGCGCTCTACCCCACGGTGATCGGCGCGCCCTCCATCACCCGCTCGCGCACGGCGGGCTCGGAACGGACCAGCGTCTCGATCCAGGGGCAGGCGAGCTGGGAACTCGACCTGTTCGGCGGCACCCGCCGCAACATCGAGAGCGAGACGGCGCTCGCCCAGTCCGACGCCGCCACCATCGCCCTGACGCGCCTGTCGATCCAGGCCGAGGTCGCCGCCGACTATTTCTCGGTGCGCTACGCCGACGCCCTGCAGAAGGTGCTCGACGAGAACGTCGAGAACTTCCGCAAGACCCTGAAGATCACCGAGAACCAATACGCGGCCGGCGTCGCCGCGCGCTCGGACGTGATCACCGCGCAGACGCAGGTGCAGACGATCGAGGCGCAATCCATCGCGGTGCGCCTCACCCGCGTGCAGTTCGTGAACGCGATCGCCACCCTGATCGGGCGCCCGCCGTCCGAGGTGGCGATCGCCGTCGCCAGCCTGCCGCGCACTCCCCCGGAGGTGCCCGCCGGCATCCCCGCCGATTTGCTGGAGCGGCGCCCCGACGTCGCCCAGGCCGAGCGCCTCGTGCAGGCGCAGAGCGAGCGGATCGGCGTGGCGGTGGCCGCCTTCTTCCCCACGGTGACCATCTCGGCCTCGGGGGGCATCTCGGGGCTGACGAGCAACGGCATCCTCTCGCCGGTCAATCAGGTCTGGGCGGTGACGGCGGCGGGGAGCGAGACCCTGTTCGAGGGCGGCGCCCGCGTCGCGGCCGTGCGCGCCGCCCAGGCGGGCTACGACGCGGCGGTGGCCAATTACCGGCAGGTGGTGCTCGCCGCCTTCGCCGAGGTCGAGACCCAGATGGCCGCCCAGCGCATCCTGCGCCAGCAGCAGCGCGCCCAGGACGCGGCGGTGGAATCCTCCCGCAAGGCGGTGGAGATCACCCTCAACGAATACCGGGCCGGCACGCAGAACTTCACCACCGTGGTGACGGCGCAGGGGCTTCTGGTGAACAACGAGATCACCGCCCTTCAGGTGCTGCTGAACCGCTACACGGCGGCCGTGACCCTGATCCGCGGCCTCGGCGGCGGCTGGGACGCCCGCGCGCTCCCGAGCGATTCCGAGTTGAAGGGGCCGAGCCTGCCCATCGATTACGGCGGGCAGGCGGTGCGCCCCGACGAGTGAGGAACGCCCTTCGGCACGAGGGGTTGTTCCGCCGATTTCGTTGCGGCGCCGCAACCGAAAGGGATCGCCGATGCCCGAGACCACGCCCCTGAAGGACAAGGCCGCCTGCGGGACGAAGCCTGCTCCGCCCTGCACCCTGGTGATCTTCGGCGCGGGCGGCGACCTGACCAAGCGCCTGCTGATGCCCTCGCTCTACAACCTCGCGGGGGCGGGGCTGCTGCCGGAGGGCTTCTCGATCATCGGCGTCGACCATGGCGACGGCGACGACCAGAGCCTCCGCGACGGCCTCACCAAGACGATGGAGGAGTTCAGCAAGGACCCGTCCTCCGAGTTCCACGCCGCCAGCATCGACGCGAAGAGCTGGGGCTTCATCCGCGACCGGCTGCATTACCTGAAGGGCGACTTCGAGAAGCCCGAGACCTTCCAGGCGGTGAAGGAGAAGGTCACGGGCAGCGCGGTGTTCTACTGCGCCGTGGCCGCGCGGTTCTTCGGCACCATCGTCGACGGGCTCGGGCAGGCGGGCCTGCTCCGCCAAGAGGGCGACAACTTCCGCCGGGTGGTGATCGAGAAGCCGTTCGGCTCCGATCTCGCCTCGGCGCGGGACCTCAACGCCCGCATCCTCAAACAGGCCGACGAGGGCCAGTTCTACCGGATCGACCACTTCCTGGGGAAGGACACGGTGCAGTCGATCATGGCCTTCCGCTTCGCCAACGGGCTCTTGGAGCCGGTCTGGCGGCGGGAATACATCGACAGCGTGCAGATCACGGCGGCCGAGACGGTGGGCGTGGAGGAGCGCGGCGGCTTCTATGAGCCGACCGGCGCGCTGCGGGACATGGTGCCCAACCACATGTTCCAGTTGCTCTGCATGGTCGGCATGGAGCCGCCGAACTCCTTCGACGCGGAGGCCGTGCGCACGGAGAAGGCCAAGCTCGCGCAGGCCGTGCGGCCGATCCCGCCGGAGGACGCGGTGCGGGGCCAGTACACGGCGGGTACGTCCGAGGGCCGTCAGGTGCCGGGCTACCGGGACGAGCCGCATGTCGCCAAGGATTCGGCGACGGAGACCTACATCGCCCTGAAGCTCCACATCGAGAACTGGCGATGGGCGGGGGTGCCGTTCTACATCCGCACCGGCAAGCGGATGACCGGCCGGCGGACGGAGATCGCGGTGCTGTTCAAGCCCGCGCCGTTCAAGATGTTCGAGGAGACGCCGACCGACTCCTTGAGCCCGACGGTGATGCGCATCACCATCGATCCGGATCACGGGATCAGCACGGAGTACAACGTGAAGGTGCCGGGGCCGGAGATGAGGATCGGCCGGGTGCGCACGGCGTTCAAGTACGACGACTTCTTCGCGAACACGCCGAACGTGGGCTACGAGACCCTGCTCTACGATTGCATGATCGGCGACGCGACGCTGTTCCAGCGGGCGGACAACATCGAGGCGGGCTGGGCGGCGGTGGACCCGCTGCTCAAGGGCTGGCCGCAGGCGAGCCCCGCCCCCTACGCCGCCGGGAGCGCCGGCCCGAAGGAGGCCGACGACCTGCTGGCCCGCGACGGCCGCCACTGGCTCGGGATCGACGGGACGACGGATTGATCTCTCCCGTCATTGCTTCGCTACGCTCGCAATGACGGTGGGGAGGCGGGCTCGCGCCGCCTGATTTTCCTACCGCCGCTTGAACGGCACCATGGCCGCTACGGCGAGCGCATCGACCCGGTTGTTCAGCGGGTCGCTGGCGTGGCCCTTCACCCAGTGCCACTCCACCTCGTGGCGCTCGCGGGCGGCATCGACCCGGCGCCAGAGGTCCTCGTTCTTCACAGGCTTCTTGTCGGCGGTGCGCCAGCCGCGCGCCTTCCAGTTGTGGATCCAGGCGGTCACGCCCTGGCGCAGGTATTGGGAGTCGGTGAACAGGTCGACCCGGCAGGGCCGCTTCAACGCCTCCAGGGCCTCGATGGCGGCGAGCAATTCCATGCGGTTGTTGGTGGTGTGCGCCTCCCCGCCGGAGATCTCCTTGCGGGTCTCGCCGAAGATCAGGATCGCGCCCCAGCCCCCCGGCCCCGGATTCCCGGAGCAGGCGCCGTCCGTGTAGATCTTGACCTTGCCGTCCTCGCTCATGCCGCGCGCCCGTAATCGGCCGCGCTCGTGGCCTGCCGGTGGAAGGTGAGGCGCCGGTCGTACTCGCGCGGGTCCTTCGGCTTCACCAGCGCGCCCGGCGGCACGTTCAGCCAATCCACCAGACGGGTCAGCATGAAGCGCAGGGCCGCCCCCCGGCACAGGATCGGCAGGGCCTCGACCTCTGCCGGCTCAAGGGGACGCCTGGATTCGTAGCCGGCAATCATGGCGGTCGCCCTATCCCGGTGGAAGGCGCCCTGCGCGTCGAAGCACCATGCGTTCAGGCAGATCGCGAGGTCGTAGGCGAAGGCGTCGGTGCAGGCGAAGTAGAAGTCGATCAGCCCCGACAGACCGTCGCCGATGAAGAACACGTTGTCGGTGAACAGGTCGGCATGGATCACGCCACGCGGCAGGTCCTTCGGCCAGGCGGCTTCCAGCACGGCGAGGTCGTCGCGGGTGCGCGCGGCGAGGCCGGGGGAGACGGAATCGGCCTGATCGCCGGCCTGCGCGAAGAGCGGGCGCCAGGCGGCGACGGACAGGCTGTTCTCGCGCACCATCGGGAAGTCGCGGCCGGCCGCGTGCAGGCGGGCGAGCGCCACGCCGACCTCGCGGCAATGCTCCGGCCCCGGCGAGGACAGAGAGACGCCTTCGAGAAAGCTGACGAGGGCGGCGGGCCGCCCGCACAGGCGCCCGAGGGCGGTGCCGCTGCGGTCGCGCACCGGCTGCGGGCAGGCGAGGCCGCGGCTCGCCAGATGCTCCATCAGCCCGACGAAGAAGGGCAGGTCCTGTTCCCGCACCCGCTTCTCGTAGAGGGTGAGGATGAACGAACCGCCGGTCGTGTGCAGGAAGTAGTTCGAGTTCTCGACCCCTTCGGCGATGCCCTTGCAGGACAGCAGGGTGCCGATGTCGTAGGCCGCCAGGAACTCAGCGAGCGCCGCGTCGGATACCTCGGTGTAGACGGCCACGTCGTGCGCTCGGAATTTCTGAGATGATGACTTCCAGCCCTCAAACCTCATCCTGAGGTGCCGCGCAAGCGGCCTCGAAGGAGGGCTCCAGGGATCGCGGCGGATCCTGGAGGTCTCCTTCGAGGCCCGCGAGACGCGGGCACCTCAGGATGAGGGTGCGGACGGGAAGGGCCGCGCGAGGGCGGCCCGGAGACTGCTTACTCCGCAGCCTCGCTGCGCAATTCGCGCGGCAGGGGGAACACCATGTCCTCGACCACCGTCGAGACGGTATCCACCGTCACGTCGTAGCGGCTGGCGAAGGCGTCGATGATCTCCTCCACCAGCACCTCGGGGGCCGAGGCGCCGGCCGTGAGGCCGAGCTTGGCGATGCCCTCGAAGGCCGGCCAGTCGATTTCCTCGGCCCGGTTCAGGAGCCGGGTGATCGGGCAGCCGACGCGCTCGGCGACCTCGCGCAGGCGCTGCGAGTTGGACGAGTTCGAGGAACCCACCACGATCAGAGCGTCCACCAGCGGCGCCACCTGCTTCACCGCCTCCTGGCGGTTGGTGGTGGCGTAGCAGATGTCGTCCTTGTGCGGCCCGGTGATGTTCGGGAACTTCCGCTTCAGGGCCTCGACCACGTGGCGGGTGTCGTCCACCGACAGGGTGGTCTGCGTCACCCAGGCGAGGTTGTCGGGATCGGCCGGCGTCAGGGCCTCGATCTGGTCGACATCCTCGACCAGCGTGATCGAGCCCTTGGGCAACTGGCCCATCGTGCCCACCACCTCCGGGTGCCCGGAATGGCCGACGAGCAGCACGTGGCGCCCGCGCTTGTGGTGGATCTCCGCCTCGCGGTGGACCTTCGTCACCAGCGGGCAGGTGGCGTCGATGGTGGTCAGCCCGCGCGAATCGGCGTTGGCCGGCACCGTCTTGGCGACGCCGTGGGCGGAGAAGATCACCGGGGCGTCCCCGTCCGGCACCTCTTCGAGCTCGCGGACGAACACGGCGCCCTTCCGCTTCAGGCTCTCGACCACATACTTGTTGTGGACGATCTCGTGGCGGACATAGACGGGCGGGCCGTGAATCGCGAGGGCACGCTCCACCACGTCGATGGCACGCACCACGCCGGCGCAGAAGCCGCGCGGGGCGCAGAGGAGGATGTTGAGCGGGGGCTTGGCTGCTGGGTTCGCGGCCGGGCCGGACTCGGGAGTTGCAGGTTCGACGATCATACGACGGATGTGGCGAGGGCAGGGCTATCCTGTCAACGGTCATTGCTCGCGAACCGGGCAGGAACGAGGCCGGAAAGGCACTCTGTTACTGGTTTGCCGCGGCGCGTTTGCAGGCATGACCGGCAACGGACTGTCCGGGACACGACGCGTACGCACTCAGTATCCCCGCTTTCCCGGCAGTCTGCGGGCGCCGGATCGGCCGGAGATGGCTGGACCGCGACCTGAGAATACCCAATAGTGCCGATGGACAGGACCATTGCGGCCGCAGAAGGTCTTGGCAAACGCAAGTCTTGGCGGCCGGGATCGGTTGCAATGATTGGGAGGAGGCGTCCGGAGTTTCCCCGGAACGCGCGGAAGAGGCGGGGGGATCATGTATCTCGCCGCGATGGCTTCCGATGAGGGCCGTGATGCCGCACGCGCTGGAAGCAGGCCTGCGTCCCGCGATCCCGTCCCGGCCGGTCCGGCGCGTCTGCGTGCGGCTCGACCGCACCGCCCTGCGCGGCTGGCACCTACGGCTCCTCGAACGCCTGACCCAGCGGGATGATTGCCGGCTCAGCATCGAGGCGGTCGAGGGCGGCGCGTCCGCGTTGCCCGCCAACGCCGAATTGCTGTTCCGGCTGGAGGCGACGATCCACGGCCTGCCCCGGCCCGGCCTCGCCACCCCCGCCGCGCCCGTGGCGCTCGCGCCCTACGAGGCGGCGGAGGCGACCGCGCCCGACCTCGTCATCGACCTGTGCGAACGGCCTTCGGGCGAAGACGGGGCGGTGTGGCGCCTCGACGTCGACGGCGTACCGGGCGAGGCGGGGATGCTCGCCTCGCTGTTCGCGGGCCGCGTGCCCGTGGCGGCCCTGCGCGACGGCGACGGCGCGGCGGTGGCCGCCGGGCGGCTCGGCGCGGAATCGCAGACGGTGATGCTCGTCGCCTTCGAGGATTACCTCGCCCGCACCATCACGCTCATCGAGGCGGCGCTCTCGGGCGGCGCCTCGCGCGAGCTGCCGGAGGGGGTGCTGGCGCCCCTCGTCCCGGCGGGGGGCTTCGACATCGACGGCTGGACCGCCCGGCGCCGGGCGGCGGAAAACCTCGGCCGGCGGATCGCCCGGCGGCTCTACGGCCTGTGCTTCCACGGCGAGCGCTGGCGGGTCGGCTGGCGCCGGACGCAGGGGCCGGACCTGATCGACCTGCGCCGCCACCCGCCCGGCGGCTGGACCGACCTGCCCGACGACGGGCGCCGCTTCTATGCCGATCCGGTGGCCGTCGCCCGCAACGGGGCGGTGACGCTGTTCGTGGAGGAGTTCGACTACAGCCGCGCCAAGGGCGTGATCTCGGCGGTGCGCTTCGGGCCGCGCGGGCCTGTCGGGCGGCCGGAACCGGTGCTCGAGCGCGACACGCACCTGTCCTACCCCTTCGTGTTCGAGGCGGGGGGCGAGGTCTGGATGATTCCCGAATCGAGCCGGTCGGCCACGATCGACCTGTACCGGGCGACGCAATTTCCCGGCGGCTGGGTGCACGAGGCGGTGCTGGTCGAGGGCGTCGTGGCGAGCGACGCGACGCTCCTGCGCCATGACGGGCGCTGGTGGCTCTTCGCCACGGTGCGGGTGGGGGGCGGCTCGTTCTCCGATTCCCTGCATCTCTGGCACGCGGCGGATTTCCGGGGGCCGTGGACCGCCCATCCCCGCAACCCCGTCCTAATCGACGTCGCCTCGGCGCGGCCCGCCGGACCCATCGTCTCGCGCGACGGGGCGCTCATCCGCCCGGTGCAGGATTGCCGGGGCGGCTACGGCGCAGCGCTCGGCCTCGCGCGGATCCTGCGGCTCGATCAGGAGGACTTTGCCCAGCGCGTCGAGGCGCGGCTCGCCGCCGGCCCCGATTGGCCGGGCTCGCGCCTGCACATGTACAGCGCGGCAGGGGGGCTGGAGTTCATCGACGGCTCCCGCCGCCCGCCGATGCGGCGTCCCAGAGGCTGAACGCCGCGCTTGAGCGGACGTCTTCTTCCGGCTTCGTCATCGAACGGTCACAGAGCGTCCGACAAGGCACGGGGCGAACTCTCCGCCAAAGGGGCCCCGGCATGGATTTCCACCGCCGCTTTACCGTTCTGATGTGCACCCCGGCCTTCGACCCGGACGATCTCGAGGGCGCGCGCGTCAACCAGATCGTGTCGGCGGTCGAGCAGCGGGGCTTCGAGGTGGTGCGCGCGCGGCGCGTCGAGGACGCGGCCATCGCCGTGCAGACCGACGCGGCGGTGGGCTGCCTCGTGGTCGATTGGGGCAAGCGCGGGCTCGACGGCAAGGCCGCCGCCCTCATCGACATGATGCGCCGGCGCGGGCTGGAAATGCCCATCGTCATCATGGTCCGCCGCAAGCGCCTCGAAGACATCCCCGTCGAACTGCTCGACTTCATCGACGGCTACATCTTCCTCGCGGAAGAGACGCCGGAATTCATCGCCCGCGGCCTCGTCAGCCGGGTGACGCAATATGCCGAGACGCTGAAGACCCCCTTCTTCGGCGCGCTGGTCGATTACGCCGAGAAGGGCAACCAGCTCTGGACCTGCCCCGGCCATAACGGCGGCATCTTCTACAACCGCTCGCCCATCGGCCGCATCTTCGTGGAGCATCTGGGCGAGGCGATCTTTCGCGACGACCTCGACAACTCGGTCCTCGACCTCGGCGACCTGCTGACCCACGAGGGTCCGGCCCTCAGGGCGCAGAAGGAGGCCGCCGCGATCTTCGGGGCGGAGAAGACCTACTTCGTCCTCAACGGCACCTCCGCCTCCAACAAGATCGTGCTCTCGTCTCTGGTGGCCGAGGACGACCTCGTCCTGTTCGACCGCAACAACCACAAGGCCGCCCACCACGGCGCCCTGTTCCTCGGCGGCGGCATCCCGATCTTCCTGGAGACCGACCGCAACGCCTTCGGCCTGATCGGCCCGATCTGCCATGAGGCGCTGGACGAAGGACGGATCCGGGAAAAAATCAGAAAAAACCCCCTCGTGACCGACCGGGAGGCGTGGCGCCGAGAGCGGCCGTTCCGCGTCGCGGTGATCGAGCAATGCACCTACGACGGCACGATCTACGACGCGCGGATGATCGTGCAGAAGATCGGCCATCTCTGCGATTACATCCTGTTCGATGAGGCCTGGGCCGGCTTCATGAAGTTCCACCCGCTGTTCCAGGGCCGCTACGCCATGGGGCTGACCGGCCTCGACGAGACATCGCCGGGGATCGTCGCCACGCAATCGACCCACAAGCAGCTCGCGAGCTTCAGCCAGGCCTCGCAGATCCACACCAAGGACAGCCACATCCGCGGCCAGACCCGCCGGGTGGAGCACAAGCGGCTCAACGAGAGCTTCCTCGTCCACGCCTCGACCTCGCCCTTCTATCCCCTGTTCGCCTCGCTCGACGTCGGCGCGCAGATGATGAAGGGCCGCTCGGGCATGATCCTGTGGGACGACACGATCCGGCTCGGCATCGAGTGGCGCAAGAAGGTCCGCGCCATCCGCCGCGAGTTCGAGGAGAACGAGGCCGACCCCGCCCGCCGCTGGTTCTTCGACCCCTTCGTGCCCGACCGGGTGAACGGCCCGGACGGCGAGCAGACCTGGGAGAGCGTGCCGACCGACCAGCTCGCCTCCGATGCCCGCTTCTGGGAACTGGCGCCCGGCGCCGCGTGGCATGGCTTCACCCATGTCGCGCCCGGCTACGCCATCACCGACCCGAACAAGCTGACGGTGCTGACCCCCGGCTTCGACCGGAAGACCGGCGCCTATGCCGAGCACGGCGTGCCCGCGCCCATCGTGGCGCAATACCTGCGTGAGAACCGGATCGTCGCCGAGAAGAACGATCTGAACTCGCTGCTCTTCCTGCTGACCCCGGGCGTCGAATCGTCCAAGGCCGGCACGCTGATCTCGGGGCTCGTCGCCTTCAAGCGGCTGCACGACGACAACGTGGTGCTGGAGGAGGCCATGCCGGAATTCGTGAAGCGCCGGCCGAACCGCTACCGGGGCGTGCGCCTGCGCGACCTCTGCGCGGATTTCCACACCTTCCACCGGGAGCACGGCACCTCCGCGCTCCAGCGCAAGCAGTTCATGCCCGAGCACCTGCCGGAGATGGTGATGCCGCCGAAGCAGGCGGCGCAGATGCTGACCCGCAACAAGGTCGATTACGTGCCCATCGCCGAGGCCGAGGGGCGGATCGCCACGACGCTGATGCTGGTCTACCCGCCGGGCATCGGCACGGTGCTGCCGGGCGAGCGCCTGGACGAGCGGGCGAAGCCCATGCTCGACTATTTCAAGATGTTCGAGGCCTCGGCCAACCTGTTCCCCGGCTTCGAGGCCGAGATCCAGGGCGTCTACCGCGAGGTCGATCCGGACGGGCGCATCCGCTTCCACACCTACGTGCTGCGCGAGGGGGCCTGATGGCGCCGGACGGCAGCCCCGAATCCTGGCCCGAGATCGTCATCCGCCCGTCCTCCGACGCGGATGTGGCGGCAATGATCGCGATCTACGAGCACCACATCGGCAAGGGCGTCGGCGATACGGGCGACTTCGAGGAGGAGCGCCTTCTCCCTGACGACCTGAAGCGCCGCCGCAAGACCATGCGCAAGAAGCGCCTGCCGCATCTCGTGGCCGAGCGGAACGGGGAGGTGGCGGGCTATGCCTACGCCGTGCCTTTCCGCAAGCGTCCCGCCTATCGCTACACGCTGAAGCACTCGATCTACGTGCATCACGGCCATCTGCACGCGGGGATCGGCCGGCGCCTGCTGCCGGCGCTGATCGAGGCCTGCGCGGCGGGGGGCTACCGGCAGATGATCGGCTATATCGACGCTGCCAACGAGGCGAGCCTGCGCCTGCACGAGACCTGCGGCTTCCGCCGGGTCGGGTTCCTGCCCTCGGTCGGCTACAAGTACGGCCGCTGGACCGACAGCGTGATGGTGCAATGCGCGCTGGGCACCGGATCGGAGGACCAGCCGCAGCCGCGGCTGGTGCCCCCCGCGCCGGTGGGGTTGTAGGCGACGGAACCCCTCTCCCCGCCTGCCGGGAGAGGGCCGCGACGACCCTGTCGTCGGCGCGGCGAGGCGGCAGCCGGGGGTGAGGGGTGGCCCCGGAGGAGTCTCGTCCGGCGTGCCCCCTCACCGCCGCTCCGGCTTCGCCTTCGCTTCCCCCGGACACGACAAGGTGTCCGTGGGCCTCTCCCCGCCTTCGGGGAGAGGGGAATGCGCGCAAGCCGCCTGGAGAGGCAATGCAACGCGCGCCGGGCGCCGGCTCGGCGACGGAGCCCCTCTCCCCGCCTGCGGGGAGAGGGCCGCGACGACCCCGTCGTCGGCGCGGCAAGGCGGCAGCCGGGGGTGGGGGGGGCTGCCGGAGGAGTCTCATCCGGCGTGCCCCCTCACCACCGCTCCGGCTTCGCCTGCGCTTCCCCCGGACACGACACGGTGTCCGTGGACCTCTCCCCGCAGGCGGGGAGAGGGGGATGCACGCGGACCGACATCCCCCGCGTGCCGCGTGGCACGCAGCCACGCTCGCATCGGCGGCGCCTACGGGGTAAGCGAAACTCTCAATCGCGGAGAAGGCCCGAGCGGAACGGCATGGCGAGCCCCGGCGAACACGCGAGCTTTCTGCCCCCGGTCCTGACCTTCCTGGCCGCGGCCGTCGTCGGCGTGCCGGTGTTCCGCTGGCTCGGGCAGAGCGCCGTGCTCGGCTATCTCGTCGCCGGGGTGCTGATCGGGCCCTCCGGCCTGTCGCTCATCGCCGAGCCGGAAACCGCCGCCAGCGTCGCCGAGATCGGCGTGGTGCTGCTGCTGTTCATCGTCGGGCTCGAACTGCACCTGTCGCAGCTCGTCTCCATGCGGCGCGACATCTTCGGCCTCGGCGCGGCGCAGCTCGTGCTGTGCTCCCTCGTGCTCGGCGGCGCGGGCGTCCTCGCCGGCCAGCCGCTCGGGGCGGCGGCGGTCGTCGGCATCGCGCTCGCCCTGTCCGCGACGGCGGTGGCGCTGCAACTCCTGGAGGAGCGCGGCGACCTCGGTAGCCCCTATGGCTCGCGCGCCTTCGCGGTGCTGCTGTTCCAGGATCTGAGCGTCGTCGGCATCCTCGCCCTGATGCCGCTCGCCGCCTCGGCCGGGCACGGGACGGGCGGGCCGTGGCTCGGCGAGGCGGCCCTCTCCACGGGGCGGGTGCTCGCGGCCATCGCCGCCGCCGTGCTCGTGGGGCGCTACGGCCTGAACCCGTTCTTCCGCCTGCTCGCGGCGAGCGGCGCCCGCGAGGTGATGACGGCCGCCGCCCTCCTCGTCGTGCTCGGCACGGCGATGCTGATGGAGAAGGTCGGCCTCTCCATGGCCATGGGCGCCTTCCTCGCCGGCATCCTGCTCGCCGAGTCGAACTTCCGCCACCAGCTCGAAGCCGACATCGAGCCGTTCCGTGGGATGCTGCTCGGCCTGTTCTTCATGAGCGTCGGCATGTCCATCGACGGCGGCCTCGTGAAGACCGTCTGGCCCGCCCTGTTCGGCGCGACCTTCGCGGCGATCCTCGTGAAGGTCGCCCTCGTCGCGGGCCTGTTCCGGCTGTTCGGCTCGGACACGCTGAGCGCGCTGCGCGGCGCAGCGGTGCTGGCGCCGGCCGGCGAATTCGCCTTCGTGCTCCTGCCGCAGGCGGCCGATCTCGGCCTCACCGGCCCGACCGCGACGCGCTTCGCCGTGGCGCTCGCGGCGCTGACCATGCTGATCGGGCCGATCATGGCCAAGGGCCTCGACCGGCTGATCGACGCCCGGCTCTCGCGGGAGGCGCAGGCGGCGGCGGAGGAATCCCCCACCGAACTCGCCGAGGGCGCCGCCGACGCGCGAGTGCTGGTGATCGGCTTCGGCCGGTTCGGGCAGATCCTGA
Organism: Methylobacterium sp. Gmos3; assembly: GCF_056430985.1. Lineage (NCBI taxonomy): Bacteria > Pseudomonadati > Pseudomonadota > Alphaproteobacteria > Hyphomicrobiales > Methylobacteriaceae > Methylobacterium > Methylobacterium sp. Gmos3. The sequence continues at coordinate 141,190 of NZ_JBWJYL010000006.1, read as the reverse complement.
CGCAGGTGCTGCTCGCCGAGGGCGTGCCCGTCACCGTCATCGACAAGGACGTGGCGCAGCTGCGCGCGGCGACCCGCTTCGGCTTCCGCATCTATTACGGCGACGGCACCCGCCTCGACGTGCTGCGCGCGGCCGGCATCGGCAAGGCGGAACTGGTCTGCATCTGCGTGGACGACCGCGAGGCGGCGCTGAAGATCGTCGATATCGTCCACGAGGAATTCGTGGCGGTGCGGACCTTCGTGCGCGCCTACGACCGCCTTCACGCCGTCGAGCTCATGAACCGCGACGTGGATTTCCAGATCCGCGAGACCTCCGAATCGGCCCTGGCCTTCGGCCGGGCGGCGCTCGAAGGGCTCGGCCTCTCCGCCGAGGCCGCCGCCGCGCGGGCCGAGGACGTGCGCAAGCGCGACATCGCCCGCCTCGTGCTGCAGCAGGCCGGCGCCCTGCCGGAAGGCGCGACCTGGCTCGGCGGCACCGAAGCGGGGGAAGTCCGGCCCGAGCCGCTGACCCAGCCCGTGCGCCCGGCCCGCGCCCTCAACGCGCAGACCCGCGATCTCCTCGGCCAGGACCGGCGGGATGCGGCCGAGCGTGTGCTCGCCAAGCCCGGGGCCGAACCGTACGAGCCCGGCGAGGTTCAGGACGAGGCCCGGGACGACAACGAAGACGAAACCCTGGGCGAACCTGAACTTGAGACGGAAGGCGGCCGACGCGATGGCTGACGGACCGCCCGTGCCCCCCGGCGCGGGCCATGCGGAGCAGGGGCGCTTCGTCGCCGGCTCGATCATGCGCCACGTCCTCGTCATGAGCGCCACCGGCTCGGTGGGGCTGATGGCGATCTTCGTCGTGGACCTGATGTCCCTGCTCTACGTCTCGCGCCTGGGGGACCCGGCCCTGACGGCGGCGGTGGGCCTCGCCTCCGTGGTGCAGTTCTTCGCCACCGCCGTGAATATCGGCCTGATGATCGCCGCCGGCGCGCAGGTCGGTCGGGCGCTCGGCGCGGGCGACAAGACCCTCGCGCGGCGGCTCGCGGCCTCCTCCATGGCCCTCGGCGTGCTGGTCTCCGGGCTGCTCGCCGCGCTGATGCTGCCCTTCGCGGGCCAGCTCCTCGGCCTCGTGGGCGCAAGGGGCGAGGCCCTGCGCGTCGCCGTCCTGTTCCTCACGATCACCCTGCCGTCGAACGTGCTCCTCGGCCTCGGCATGCTGTTCACCGGCCTGCTGCGGGCGCAGGGCGACGCGCTGCGGGCCATGTGGGTGACGCTCGGCGGGGCCATCGTCACCGCCTTCCTCGATCCGCTGCTGATCTTCGGGGCCGGGCTCGGCGTCGAGGGCGCTGCAATCACCGTCTGCGTCGCCCGCGCGACCTTCGTCGTCATCGGCTGGCGGGCGCTCGCCCGCCATGGCCTGCTGCGGCGGCCCCGCGTGGCAGAGGTCGTGGCCGACGCCCCCGGCATGGCGACCATCGCCGGGCCGGCGGTGCTCACCAACCTCGCCCCCTCGGTGGCGAGCGCCTTCCTCACGCATCTCTTCGCCGGCTACGGGCCGGATGCCATCGCGGCGGCGGCGGTGATCGACCGGCTGACTCCCGTGGCCTTCGGCGGGCTCTTCGCCCTGTCGGGGGCCATCGGGCCGATCCTGGCGCAGAACTGGGGCGCGTCGCGCTTCGACCGGATGGGCGAGACCCTGCGCTCCTGCGTGAAGGCGACGCTGGTCTACGCCGCCACCGTGTGGCTGCTGCTCATCGCCCTGCGCTGGCCGCTGGCCGGGCTGTTCGGGCTGAAGGGCGACGCGGCGGAGCTGTTCGCGTTCTTCTGCCTCGTCGGCGGGGCGATCTGGTTCTTCAACGGGCTGTTGTTCCTGGGCAATGCCGCCTTCAACAATCTCGGCTTCCCCCTGCGCTCGTCGCTGCTCAACTGGGGCCGGGCGACGCTCGGTACCGTGCCGCCGGCCTATCTCGGCAGCGCCCTGTTCGGCACGCGTGGCATCGTGGCCGGCATGGGCGTCGGCTCCCTGGTGTTTGGCGTCGCGGGGCTCGTCCTCGCCCGCCGGACGGTCGTCCGGCTCGCCGAACGGTCGAATAGGATACGGTCCGGGCAGGGATCGACAGGGATTGTCACTGGGGAACTGGCGTTTCCGCCCGGGGCGGGCCACGATACCCCGCACAGATGAGCGGACCCGACGGGCCGCGGGGCCGGGCGGACACCGAGGCATCATGTTCAATCCCCTCGACATGGTCCAGGCCGCCGGCGGACCCGAGATGCAGGCGATGGCCCGGCAGTTCGGTCTGACGGTGGATCAGACCCAGCGTGCCTTCGAGGCGCTGATGCCGGCCCTGACCCTCGGCCTCCAGCGCGGCGCCGGCCTCGACCCCACGGGCTTCGCGCGGATGTTCTCCGCGCCGGAGACGGCCCGCACCGCGATGCCGCTGGGCCTCGACGCGCTGGGCCAGATGTTTGGGTCCGCGCAATTGATGCAGGCGGTGCTGCAGCAGGCTTCCACCGCGAGTGGCGTGGGGTCGCAGGTGCTGCGGCAGATGCTCCCGATGATGGCTGGCGCGGTGGTCGCGAGCATCGTCCACGTCATGCTCAACCAGCCCCAGGGGGAGGCGTCCCGCAAGCCGGCGCCCGCTGCCGCGGCGACGCCCGCGCCGATGGCCTTCGTCTCCCTGTGGACGGACATGGCCCGCACCTTCATGACGCCGCAGCCGGCCACCCCGACCCCGACGCCCGCTCCGGCGCCGACGTCCGCCCCGCAGATGGAGGCGCCCCGCCCGCCGCAGGGCGAGACTGCCGGCGCCGACGTCATCAGCCAGATGTTCCGCACCGGCGCGGAGGTTCAGGAGCAGAACCTCAAGGCGATGCAGCAATTGTTCGAGGCGTTCTGGCCGGGGTCGGGAACGAAGCCGGCCGCGCCTGCCGGTGGTCCGAACGCAGGCCCCCCGGGCGTCAACCCGGCTCCGACCCCGGAGGCGCCACCGCCGGCGCCGCGACCCCGGAGGAGCCGATCGGAGGAGGGAGCCTGAGCCCGCCCCGCGCCATGCGGCGGCTCAGCCTCATTCAGTGCTGAGCCGTGCGTTGGAAGGTGAGGAGCTGTCCCTCCGTTTCCTTTGCATAGCGCACGGCTTCGTCCGGTTTCAGGAAACAGCTCCCTTGAGGATCGAAGACACGTCCCCCCGTGCGATGCACGATGGCCGCCGCCGCGATGATCGCCCCGACCAAGCCGCCGAGCGATCCGGTGTACATGACGTAGGCATGGGGCCATGTCGGTCCGAATTCGATATCGGGATAAGTTTCCTCTATCTCGTGATATGGAAACGGTGAGAACTCGAAGACCACAGGCTCTCCGCGCCAAGTTGCCGTCAGCGCACCCTCAGCTGTAGCCACGTCGCAGGTTAAGGGGAGCGCGAGATCGAAGCCAATTTCCTCGATCGCGCCCTGCCATTCATCGATCGATACCAGAGGGCGATCGCAGAGCATGTACAGATCCATCGTCATTTGAAGCCTCTAACCTTTAGTGAACGATCAAATTGAGCACGAGCGCATTTGCCTTGATTGTCGCTCCGAGATTGATGTGAACCTCTATTACTGGTACATCTTCAGGAATATTTAGATGACTTCGAATTCTATTGACACGATTCGGTGAAAGAGTCGCGCCGCCTGTCTTTATGTCCCAAACCGCTGTAATTTCACCAGTCTGTTCATTTCGCTGGATGACATCAGTTCGTATGCTGCCGCTGAATCCGTAACTGACGAGATCGCCGAAACTGAAGCTTTGTTCGATGCCGTCTTGGCGAATGCCAGGAATATCGAGGGCTCGTAAGAGTGCGGCGGCACGAGTGTGAACAAGTGTTCCGTACCAAGCGCCGCTTCCGCCGCCGACGGACGACAGAACCTTATCAAGGACGTCTATGATCTTATCGGTGGTCGCATCTATTTGCTTATTTCCTTTAGTCTCTCGCTGCGAGACTACATAGTTGCCGTCACCGATAATCCACTGGCCATTGCGGCCGCGCGACTCGTCCTCTCTGAACCCGGCTTTGATCTCAGCAACTGCAAGTTTTAAAAGTAATAACTCAACAAGTTGCGCTGAAGCTTTATATGCAGCTCTGAGTTCATCGGTTCGAATCATTGCTGCCTCCTAATTCGACTCAAATGTTTACCTTATGTTCTCACAAAAATGCAATGGCCAAATGTAAGATTTTCGTCCCAGCCTCTGCCGCGGTTGTCTGCAGCCGCTGCCGAGAGGCGGTGCGAACCCCCTTTCAATTTTTCTCAGCCATCCCGAAAAATGCCTGCGCTTGGCCTCGCCCGGCGCCCCGTGTAGGACTCCTGTGAGAAACGCCGCCTGCGCCGCGCCACGGCCGGGCACCCAATCAGAACAGAGGCACGCCATGAGCGCCGGGACCGCCACCGACAAGCACTTCTCGAACAGCTTCTTCGCCGCTCCGCTGACGGAGACCGATCCCGAGATCGCCCGCGCCGTCGAGCAGGAGCTCGGCCGGCAGCAGCACGAGATCGAGCTGATCGCGTCCGAGAACATCGTCTCCCGCGCGGTGCTGGAAGCGCAGGGCTCGGTGCTCACCAACAAGTACGCCGAGGGTTATCCGGGCCGGCGCTACTACGGCGGCTGCCAGTTCGTGGACATCGCCGAGGACCTCGCCATCGAGCGCGCCAAGCGCCTGTTCGATTGCGGCTTCGCCAACGTGCAGCCGAACTCGGGCTCCCAGGCCAACCAGGGCGTGTTCCTCGCCCTCATGCAGCCGGGCGACACCTTCCTCGGCCTCGACCTCGCGGCCGGCGGCCACCTCACGCACGGCGCCCCGCCGAACGTCTCCGGCAAGTGGTTCAAGCCGGTCTCCTACACCGTGCGCCGGGACGACCAGCGCATCGACATGGAGCAGGTCGCCCAGCTCGCGCAGGAGCACAAGCCGAAGGTGATCATCGCCGGCGGCTCGGGCTACCCGCGCCACTGGGACTTCGCCAAGTTCCGTGAGATCGCCGATTCCGTCGGCGCCTACTTCATGGTCGACATGGCCCACTTCGCGGGCCTCGTCGCGGCCGGCGTCCATCCGTCGCCGTTCCCGCACGCCCACGTCGCCACCACGACGACCCACAAGACCCTGCGTGGCCCGCGCGGCGGCATGATCCTCACGAACGACGAGGCGCTCGCCAAGAAGTTCAATTCGGCGATCTTCCCCGGCATCCAGGGCGGCCCGCTGATGCACGTCATCGCCGGCAAGGCCGTGGCCTTCGGCGAGGCGCTGAAGCCCGAGTTCAAGATCTACGCCCGCCAGGTGGTGGAGAACGCCAAGGCGCTCGCCGACACGCTGATGTCCGGCGGCTACGACATCACCTCCGGCGGCACCGACAATCACCTGATGCTGGTCGATCTGCAGCGGAAGGGCCTCACCGGCAAGGCGGCGGAAGCCGCGCTGTCGCGGGCGCACATCACCTGCAACAAGAACGGCGTGCCCTTCGACACGCAGAAGCCGACCATCACCTCCGGCATCCGCCTGGGCACCCCGGCGGGCACCTCGCGCGGCTTCGGCGTCGCCGAGTTCAAGCAGATCGGCGGCTTGATCGTGGAAGTGCTGGACGGGCTCGCCGCCAAGGGCGAAGCCGGTGACGGCGCCGTGGAGGAGAGCGTGAAGCAGAAGGTCCACGCCCTCACCGACCGCTTCCCGATCTACGGCTGAGTCCGGGATCCCAAAGGACCAAGTCCTTTGGCGGGGTCCAGGGGCAAGGCCCCTGGGAATGGCAGGGCTCCGCCCCGCGCCCCGCCAAAGGGCTCGCCCTTTGGAAACCCCTTTGTTACGAGACGGCCGCGGATCAGCCCGATCCGCGGCCGTTTCCGTTTCGACCGAGAGAACCCGCCCGATGCGGTGCCCCTATTGCGGTGGGTCCGACACGCAGGTGAAGGACTCGCGCCCCTCCGAGGATGGCGCCGCCATCCGCCGCCGCCGGGTCTGCCCGGATTGCGGGGGCCGCTTCACCACCTTCGAGCGGGTGCAGCTGCGCGAACTCACCGTGGTGAAACGCTCCGGCAAGCGCGTGCCCTTCGACCGGGACAAGCTCCAGCGTTCCATCGACGTGGCGTTGCGCAAGCGCGCGGTCGAGCCGGAGCGAATCGAGCGCCTCGTCAGCGGCATCACCCGCCAGTTGGAGAGCGCGGGCGAGGCCGAGGTCGCCTCGGAGGCGATCGGCGAACTGGTGATGGCGGGGCTGAAGGGCCTCGATGACGTCGCCTATGTGCGCTTCGCCTCGGTCTACAAGAATTTTCGCGAAGCCAAGGACTTCGAGGACCTGCTCGGCACCCTCGGCGGCACCCTGGTGCCCGCCCTCGACCCGGAGCCAGACCCGGAGCCGAAGCCCGCCCCTCGCCGCCGGGCTCTGAAGCCGTGAGCCGGGACGCGAATTTCATGCGCCTCGCCCTGGCGCTGGGACGCCGGAACCTCGGGCGGACATGGCCGAACCCCTCCGTGGGGGCGGTGGTGGTCGCGCCGGATACGGACACGATCATCGCAGCCGCCGTCACGGCGCCGGGCGGGCGCCCCCATGCCGAGCCGCAGGCCCTCGCCCAGGCCGGCGCGGCGGCGCGCGGCGCCACGCTCTACGTCACGCTGGAGCCCTGCTCCCATCATGGCCGTACGCCGCCCTGCTCGAAGGCGATCATCGCCGCCGGGATCGGGCGGGTGGTGAGCGCCCTCGAAGACCCGGATCCCCGCGTCGCCGGGCGCGGCCACGACCTGCTCCGCGCGGCGGGCATCGCCGTCGACACCGGCCTGTGCCGGGAGGAGGCGGCCCGCGACCATCGCGGCCACATCACCCGCGTCACCCTCAAGCGGCCGATGCTGCACTTGAAGCTCGCCCGCACCCGCGACGGCTTCGCCGCCGGGGCCGGCACCGAACGCCTGCGCATCACCGGGCCGGTGGCGGACGGGGCGGTGCATCTCTGGCGCGCCCATGCCGACGCGATCCTCGTCGGCATTGGCACGGTCAGGGCGGACGACCCGTCGCTCACCGTTCGGCTGCCGGGGCTGGCGGCGCGCTCGCCCCTGCGGATCGTGCTCGATTCCGCCCTGCACCTCTCCCCCGCGAGCGTCCTGGCCCGCACGGCGCGGGACGTGCCGGTGCTGGTCCTCACCACCCGCTCCGCACCGGTCCATGCCCGCCGCGCCCTCGAATCGCTCGGCGTCGAGGTGGTGCCGGTCGCGGCCGGTGCCGAGGGGCGGATCGATCTGGCGGCGGCCCTGGGCCTGCTCGGCGAGCGCGGCCTCACCCGCCTGTGCAGCGAGGGCGGCCCCCGCCTCGCGGATGCGCTGGCGCAGGCCGACCTCATCGATGCCGTCACGCTGCTCACTGGCCCGGAACCGGCGGGGCCGGAAGGCGGGTTGCCCGCCATCGGCCCGGCGCTGGCCCGCCGGATCGCCGGATTCGCCATGGCCGAGGACTTGGTCCTCGGGCATGACAGGGCCGTCACCTATGCGCGGAGCGTCTGAGGCATGTTTACGGGTCTCGTCAGCGATGTCGGCACGGTTCTCTCGGTGGCGGGGGAGGGCGAACTGCGCCGCATCGCCATCCGCTGCGCCTACGATCCGGCGGGGATCGCGCTCGGCGCCTCCATCGCGTGCTCCGGCCCGTGCCTCACGGCGGTCGCGATCGAGCCGGCCGAGGGCGGCGCGATCTTCCAGGTCGATGCGGCGGCCGAGACCCTGGCGCGCACCAATGTCGGGGAATGGGCGCCGGGCCGGCGGATCAACCTCGAACGCTCCCTCAAGATCGGTGACGAACTCGGCGGACATCTCGTCACCGGGCATGTCGATGGGCTGGCGGAGATCGTCGCCCGCGACACGGTGACAGGCGGGGCCTGGGGGCCGAGCGAGCGCTTCACGCTCCGCGCGCCCTCTGCGCTCGCGAAGTTCATCGCCGAGAAGGGCTCGGTCTGCCTCGACGGCACGTCGCTCACCGTGAACACCGTGGATGGCGACCTGTTCTCGGTGCTCCTGATTCCCCACACCCTTCAGGTCACGACCTGGGGCGAGCGGAAGGCCGGCGACAGGCTGAACCTCGAGGTGGATCTCATCGCCCGCTACGCCGCCCGGCTCTCGGAGGCGCGGGGCTGAGGCCTCAGCGCGGCGGGATCGAGTAGGTGCCCGTCGCGTGGCAGACCACGTCCTCGTGCCCGACCGAGGTGATCGCGACCTCGCCCATGGCGAGGCGCCGCCCGAGCTTCATCAGCCGGCACTCCGCGTGCAGATCGCCGGAGGCGGGCTTGCGCAGGAAGTTGAACGTGAGGTTGGTCGTCACCGCCAGGGCGACCGGGCCGATATTGGCGAGGATCGCCGCGTAGAGGGCATAGTCGGCCAGGGCCATCATCGCCGGCCCCGACACGGTGGCGCCGGGCCGCAGAAAGCGCTCATGCGCCTCGAGCCGCATCCGCGCGGTCAGCGGCCCCACCGCTTCCAGGTGATAGGCGCGGCCCCCCGCCTGCATCTGCGGGAACTCGGTGTCGAGGAAAGCCTGCGTCTGCGCGAGGCTCATGATCGTGCCACTCATGCGCTCCATGCAGCACGGCACGCCGCCCGGGGCAATCGCACCCCGTCTCCTGTCCACCATCGGATGACACTCACACAGAAATGACAGGTTCCGCTTAGTTTCGGCGCTCTCTCCGGAGCATTCGCCGGCTCCACTTCACCTGTCGTTGTGGTGTTTGCGCTAAAACCATGCTGCGAACCCTGGATGCTCCCGCCACGTCTGGCGTGAGGTCCGGGTCTTCCCGGACTGGCATGGCGGTGACGATCCGAATTCAACATCTGCAATGGGTCGTGGGGGCGTTGGCGGCTTTCGGCTGCTCGGCGCTGGGCGGCACCCTCGTCGTGTCCAACCTCACCGAGCTGAGCCGGGCAGGGCGGGCGGTCGACGACGCGTCGCGTTTCGGCCTCGTCATGGCCGCCACCGACATGATCTCTGCCGAGCGCGGCCCCAGCAACGCGGCGATGGATCCGTTCGGGCCATCCTCCGAAGAGGTGCTGAGCCGGCTTGCCACCATCCGTGCGACCACGGATCGGCGTCTCGCGGAGGTCCAGAGCGCCGCCTTGCAGGACAAGGCGGTGCTCGACTCCGTCGCGCGCCGTCTCGTGGCGGCGCGGGCCAAGGTCGATGCCATCTGCGCCAAGGCGCCGGAAGAGCGCTCAGGCGCGATGATCTCCGAGGCCATCAAGGCGATGTTCGCCGTTGCGGACGAGGCGGAGACGCTTCGCAGCGAGTTCGGGCGCCGGCTCCTGCGCAACGCGCCCGAGGTCGGCGCCGAGGTGCTGCTTCAGGCGGAGGCCAGCAGCCTGCGTGAGCAGGCCGGCCGCCTCGGCTCCTACGCCGTGATGACGCTGACGGGCGGATTGCCGGTCGACGAGGCGAGGTTCGCGGTGCTCCGCACCCGGGACACCATCCGGCACCTCTGGCGGAACCTTGCCACGTTCGGGAAGAACTACGCCGACGACCCCGCCGTGAGCGAGGCACTGGCGCGGGTGGAAGCGGATTACTTTGCCGGCAGCCTACCCATGGCCATGGAGGTGTTCGCCGAGCCGACCCTGAGGGGCAGCGCCGCCGAGTTCACCCGCCGCTACGTGCCGGGCCTCGCCGCGCCGACCGCCCTAAAGGACCGGCTCGGCGCGCTCACCCTGCGCCGGATCGAGAAGGCCCGCGAAGCCGCCATCGCCGCGACCCTGGCCTCGGCCGGCATCACGGCGTCCGTCGTTCTGGTCCTGCTCTGGCTCGGGCTGACGTTCCGCAAGCGCCTGTTCGCGCCGCTCATCGCCGTGCGCGAGGACATCCTCGCCCTGTCGGTCGGGCGGCTGGAAGAGCCGGCGCCCCGCGCCCCCTGCGGCCCGGAGATCGACGGCATGTTCGCGGGCCTCGCGGTGCTGCGCGGGGAGTTGCGGCGCAAGGCCGTGCTCGAACGGGCGCGGCGCCGCACCAACCGCAACCTCAAGGTGCTCGTGCACACGGATTCGCTCACCGGCCTCTACAACCGTCGCGCGGTGTCGGATCAGGCGCCGGGGATGATCGCCTCCGCCGCGCGGTCAGGCCTGCCGGTGGCGGCGATCCTCGTGGACATCGATCACTTCAAGACGGTCAACGACCTTCACGGCCATGCCTGCGGCGATGCCGTGCTCCGGCGGGTGGCGATGGTGCTGAAATCCATCGTGCGGTCCGACGATCTGCTCGCGCGCTACGGCGGCGAGGAGTTCCTGATCCTCGCCCCCGGCCTCGATGAGGAGGCGGCCAGGGAGATGGCGGAGCGGATGCGGGTCTGCCTCGCCGCGCCGGACGCGCGGCAGAACGGACCCGCCGTGACGGGCAGCTTCGGCGTCGCCTGCCGCGGATCGCGATCCGACCGCGACTGGGAGACTCTGGTCGCGCAGGCCGATTCCGCCCTGTACCGGGCCAAGCGCCTCGGCCGCAACCGCGTCTGCACCGAGGCGACCGCCGCCGTTCTGGTCCACGCGCAGCGGGCGTGATGGCTGTTCCGGTCGACCGGTCGCGTCGCTCCCCCGCCCTCGCTTCGGCTCCGGCTCGCGAGGACGGGGGAACGGTGCCGGTTCGCCGGAGATAGGACGAGGATTCAGAAGAAGGTCGGCCGGGCGCTTGCGCTCATCTCGCTGAGGACGTTCCCGGACGCCTCCACCTCCTTGAGCACCACGTCGTAGCCCCAGAGGTCGGCGAGGTGCTGCAGCACGCGGCGGGCGTCGTCCTTCTGCAGGGTGATCTTGTTGAGCACCTTGTGGTGGAGGACGAGGCGGCGATCCCCTTCGAGATCGACGTCCACCACCTCGATGTCGGGATCGAGCCACGCCACGTCGTATTGCCGGGCGAAGGAGCGGCGCAGGCGGCGGTAGCCGCGCTCGTCGTGAATCGCCTCGACCCGCAGGGCCTGCTCGTCGGGATCGTCCACCACGTGGAACAGGCGCAGATCGCGCATCAGCTTGGGCGAGAGGAACTGCGCGATGAAGCTCTCGTCGCGGTAGTTCTCCCAGCAGTCGCGCAGCACCTCCATCCCGTCGCCCCGCCCGGCGATGTCGGGGAACCACTCCCTGTCTTCGTCCGTCGGCGTTTCCGCGATCCGGGCGATGTCCTGCATCATCGCGAAGCCGATCGCGTAGGGGTTGTGCCCGCCATAGGACCGGTCGTCGTAGTTCGGCTGGCGGATGACGTTGGTGTGCGATTGCAGGAATTCGAGATAGGCGGCCTCGGTGATCTGGCCGCTCTCGGAGAGGGCGTTCATGATCCGGTAGTGGACGTAGGTGGCGCAGCCCTCGTTCATCACCTTGGTCTGGCGCTGCGGATAGAAGTACTGCGCGACGAGGCGCACGATCCGCAGGATCTCCCGCTGCCAGGGGCGCAGGCGCGGGGCGACCTTTTCCAGGAAGTAGAGGATGTTCTCCTGCGGCAGTTCCAGCAGGGCGCGGCGGCGCTCGGCGGCCATGTCGGAGGGGGCGGCGCCCGGCTTGTTCGGCAGGGTGCGCCACAGGTCGTTGTAGATCTGCTCGCCGTGCTCCACCCGCTCGCGCTCCCGGCGCTGTTCGGAGGCGAGATCGGGCCGCTTCTTGCGCGGGTAGCGGTGGACGCCCTGGCTCATCAGGGCGTGGGCGGCGTCGAGCACCTGCTCCACGGCCTGGTGGCCGTAGCGCTCCTCGCAGCGGGTGATGAAGCCCTTGGCGAAGTCGAGATAGTCCAGGATGCCCTCGGCATCGGTCCACTGCCGGAACAGATAGTTGTTCTTGAAGAAGTGGTTATGGCCGAACGCGGCATGGGCGATGACGAGCGTCTGCATCGTCGCCGTGTTTTCTTCCATCACGTAGGAGATGCACGGGTCCGAGTTGATGACGATCTCGTAGGCGAGCCCCATCAGGCCCCGGCGGTAGCCCGATTCGTGCTGGGCGAAATGCTTGCCGAAGGACCAGTGCTTGTAGAACAGCGGCATGCCGATGGAGGCATAGGCGTCCAGCATCTGCTCGGCGGTGATGATCTCGATCTGGTTCGGATACCAGGACAGCCCGAGCCGCCGCGCCTCAACCTCGCAGGCATCGTGGATGCGGCGGATGGTGTCGAAATCCCAGTCGTTGCCGGTGAACAGGGGTTTGTCGGCGCGGGCGATCGGCGGGGGTGCGAGGCGTGTCATGGCATCTCCCGAAGGATCTCGGAAATCTCCCTCCCCCCTCTGCGGGGGAGGGTGGCCCCCGAAGGGGGTCGGGAGAGGGGAGCGACGGCGCAGGATGTGGTGCCGCCCGTCGTCAAACGCCTGCCCCGTCCGGCACGGGCGCTCCCCTCTCCCCCCCTGCTGCGCAGGGTACCCTCCCCCGCAGAGGGGGGAGGGGGAGCGGCGTGGCGGGACGGACGAGCCATGCCCACCACCGTCAAGCCTCCGCCTTGTCCTTGCGGCCGAACAGCTCGCGGAACACGGGGTAGATCTCCCGGCGGTGGTTCACCTTGCGCATGGCGATGGGGCCGCCCGCCTTGGCGATGGCCTCGTAGGTCCGCCACAGGGTGGTGCGGTGCTCCACGAAGCCGGCACGGGGGCCGTTCTCGTCGCCCACCTCGAGATAGGCGAAGTGCTGGCAGGCCGGCAGGATGTCGGCCCGCAGCAGGTCCGTCGCGGTGGGGCCGTCGCTCGACACGTTGTCGCCGTCGGAGGCCTGGGCGGCGTAGATGTTCCAGTCGTTCGGGTCGTAGCGCTCGGCGATCACCCGCTTCATCTCGATCAGCGCCGAGGAGACCAGCGTGCCGCCGGTCTCGCGGGAGCCGAAGAAGGTCTCCTCGTCCACCTCGGTGGCCCGATCGGTGTGGCGGATGAAGACGATCTCCACGTGGCGGTAGCGCCGCGTGAGGAAGATGTGGAGCAGGATGTAGAACCGTTTGGCGAGGTCCTTCATGTGCTCGGTCATCGAGCCGGACACGTCCATCAGGCAGAACATCACCGCCTGCGCGATGGGTCGCGGATAGGGCTCGAAGCGGCGGAAGCGCAGGTCGATGGGGTCGACGTAGGGAATCCGCTTCGCCCGCTCCCGCAGCAGGGCGAGCGAGGCTTCGAGGTCGGCCCGCACCGGGTCGCCCTCGAGCAGCGCCGCGATGCGGGTCTCCAGGGCCTCGACCTCCTCGGGCTTCGGCCGCTTCAGGGCGATGCGGCGCGACATCGAGTTGCGCAGCGTCCGCGTCAGGGCGAGGTTGGCGGGCGAGCCCGTCACCGTGTAGCCGGCCCGGCGCAGGCCTTCCGTCTCCACGATCGACAGGCGGCGCTTGGCAAGGTCCGGCAGTTCGAGGTCTTCGAGGAACAGTTCCAGGAACTCGTCCCGGGTGAGGACGAACTGGAAGGCGTCCTCGCTGTTCTCGCCGCCGTCGCCGCCCTCGCCGGAGCCGCCGCCGCTCCCGCCGCCGCCCGGCGGGCGGTCGATCGTATCGCCTTCGACGTAGGTCTTGTTGCCGGGCAGGATGTGGTCGTGCCGGCCGCTGCCGGGCTGGCGGCTGAAGCGCGGCTCGCGCACCCCATCCGCCGGCACGGTGACGCGGCCGTCCTTGCCGAGGTTCTTGATGTCGTTCTCTCGGGCCGATTCACGCACCGCCCGCTGGGCCACGTCCTTCACGCGGCGCAGGAAGCGCTGACGGTTCGGGAGGCTCTTGCCCCCCGGATTGAGGCGTCGGTCGACGATGTGCATCAGGTGCTCAAGCCCTCGCCCGCGTGTCCGGCCGGCTGGAAGTCTCGCCGGCCGATCGTCCGAAACTGTGGCGGCTGAGGGTGTTCGAACCCGGCCCTCAGCCCGCCTGCTTCACCCGCATGTACCATTCCACCAGACGGCGGACCTGCCGCTCGGTGTAGCCCCGCGACACCATCCGCTCGACGAACTCGCCGTGCTTCTTCTCGGTGTCGCCGTCCTTCTTGGAACCGAAGGAGATGACCGGCAGAAGCTCCTCGACCTGGGAGAACATCCGCCGCTCGATCACCTCGCGCAGCTTCTCGTAGCTGGTCCAGCTCGGGTTGCGCCCGCCATGCTGCGCCCGCGAGCGCAGGGCGAACTTCACCACCTCGTTGCGGAAGTCCTTCGGGTTGGCGATGCCGGCCGGCTTCTCGATCTTAGTCAGCTCCTGGTTCAGGAGCTCCCGGTTCATGAGCTGGCCGGTCTCGGAATCCTTGAAGTCCTGATCCTCGATCCAGGCATCGGCGTAGTCGATGTAGCGGTCGAACAGGTTCTGGCCGTAATCGTGGTACGATTCGAGATACGCCTTCTGGATCTCGTGGCCGATGAACTCGGCGTAACGGGGCGCCAGTTCCGTCTTGATGAACTCGAGGTACTTCTTCTCGGTCTCCGGCGGGAGCTGTTCCCGGCGGAGCGACTGCTCCAGCACGTACATGAGGTGCACGGGGTCGGCGGACACCTCGGTCGTGTCGTGGTTGAAGGTCGCAGCCAGCACCTTGAAGGCGAAGCGGGTCGAGATCCCGTCCATGCCCTCGTCGACGCCGGCCGAATCCTTGTACTCCTGCATCGAGCGGGCGCGGGGATCGACCTCGCGCAGGCTCTCGCCGTCGTACACGCGCATCTTCGAGAACAGGTTCGAGTTCGCGTGGTCGCGTAGGCGCGAGAGCACCGAGAATCGCGCCAGCATCTCCAGCGTGCCCGGCGCGCAGGCCGCGTCCGAGAGTTCGGAGCCGGAGATCAGCTTGTCATAGATCTTCTGCTCCTCCGTCACCCGGAGGCAGTAGGGCACCTTGATGACGTAGATGCGGTCGATGAAGGCTTCGTTGTTCTTGTTGGTCTTGAAGGTCTGCCACTCGGCCTCGTTCGAGTGGGCGAGGATCACGCCCGTGAAGGGAATCGCGCCGATATTCTCGGTGCCGACATAGTTGCCCTCCTGCGTCGCGGTGAGCAGCGGGTGGAGCATCTTGATCGGCGCCTTGAACATCTCGACGAATTCGAGAACGCCCTGGTTCGCCCGGTTCAGGCCGCCGGAATAGGAGTAGGCGTCCGGGTCCGCCTGGGAAAGGGTTTCCAGCCGGCGGATGTCGACCTTGCCGACGAGGGACGAGATGTCCTGGTTGTTCTCGTCGCCCGGCTCGGTCTTGGCGATGCCGATCTGCCGCAGGCGCGACGGGCGCACCTTGATGACCTTGAACCGGGAGATGTCGCCGCCGAACTCGTCGAGGCGCTTCAGCGCCCAGGGGCTCATGAGCCCGGTGAGGCGGCGGCGCGGGATGCCGTAGCGGCGCTGGATCTCCTCGCCCATCACCTCCGGGTCGAACAGGCCGAGGGGGCTCTCGAAGACGGGGGAGACCTCGTTGCCGGCCTTCAGCACGTAGATCGGGTGGAACTCCATGAGCAGCTTCAGCCGCTCGGCGAGGGAGGATTTGCCGCCGCCGACCGGGCCGAGGAGGTAGAGGATCTGCTTGCGCTCCTCCAACCCTTGCGCCGCGTGCCGGAAGAACGAGACGATCCGCTCGATCGTCTCCTCCATGCCGTAGAATTCGCGGAAGGCGGGGTAGGTGCGGATCGTCCGGTTCATGAAGATCCGGCCGAGGCGGGAATCCTTGGCCGTATCCACGAATTCCGGCTCGCCGATCGCCGCCAGGATGCGCTCCGCCGCGGAGGCGTACATCAGCGGTTCGTCGCGGCAGGCTTCGAGATACTCGGAGAGGCTCATCTCCGTGTCGCGGCGCGCTTCGTAGCCGCGGGCGAAGCTCTGGAAGAGGTCGTTCGTCGCTTGCATAGGCATTCGCGTCACCCTCTCAGACCGGGACAGCTTCATCCTGTCCCGGCTCGGATGCAACCGACAGGTCCGCCATTTGTCGCAGTGCGGCGACGACGACGCAATCATGGTGATTGCGTGCAACACTCGTGGACACGAATTCCGCACTCGTCAGACTACGGAGTGGTATTCTTCCAAGAGCCTCTGTTGTCGTCGCCGAAAAACGATGCATTGAGCGAATTCGACTGCCTGCGGCTTAAAGGTCGGTGCCTTCTTTCTTGGCATCGGTCGATGGCTTGGCGGTGGCGCCGCCGACGGTGATCTTGATCGTCTGGGTCTGGATCTGCCCGTCCGAAGACTTGACCTCGAACGTGACCTCGTCCTGGCCGCTGTAGCCTGCATTGGCCTGGTAGAAGAGTGCCTGAACGGCGGCCTCCTTGTTCGGGCAGCGGTAGCTCGCGGGGGTCTTCAGCTTGCCGACCTTGGTGATCACCGAGCCGTTCTTCGGCGCGCCGGACACCTTGAACTCCGGCATCGGGCCGGAGCTGCAATCCTTCTTGAGGTTGGGCGCGATCTCCAGCCGCACCGTCTGGCCCGGTGCCACCGTCTTGGAGCGCGTCACCGTCGTCTGGGCGGCGGCGGGGACCGCCAGCAACAGGACGCCGAACAGGGCCGGGAAGCAGCGGCCGGGGAGGGCGGTGGCGATCGTCACGGGGCAGGTCTCCATCGCGGGCAGTGGACCGGCCCGCCTGATGGGCATGTGGGAACGTCCACGGCGCGCGTCGAGGGGCGCCCGCCGACGAACCCGCCTCAGTCCTGAAGCGCCGCCGCGACGATGCCGGTGACGCGGGCGATCTGGGCCGGGGTGAACTCACCGCTGAGGGTCGAGGCCAGCCGTTCCTCCACCCGCGCCCGCTCGCCGGCGTCGGCGATGGGGGAGGCGGGGATCTCGTCCTCCTTCAGGCGGCAGACCTTGCGGATCGTCTCGGCGGCGGCGAGCAGCTTCTGGCGGTCGGCGGGGCCCATCTCCCACAGGGGCGCGCGCAGGCGCGCGATCACCCGCCGCGCGTCGCGGTATTTCGGGTCGACGGCGGTCGCCGCCTCGACCTGACTGACCAAGGTGATCAGTTCGAGGATCTCGGAGGCCGCGTCCGGGCAGGCGCGGACGATCCGCAGGATGCGGGCCATCAACTCCTGGCTGGGCGACAACTTCTGGTTAGGGGCGGCCATGCGGGCGACAACGCAAGTCTCCCGGTAAAGTTCGGCCCTTGCGACAAAGCCTTGCCGGGCCTTGCCTTCGCTAGTCCGGCGGCTGGCGCAGCCCGTCGAGGATCGCCCGGCAGGCCCGCATCTCGAGGAGGGCGTCCTCCAGGGCGGCCTGATCGACGGAGGGGAGGGCGGTGCTCGCCGAATCGTCGGCGGCGTGCCCCTCGGCGCCGGCATCGAGGTCCTGCAGCGGCGGCGGCGCGGCCATGGCCTCGCCCCGGCCGACCGCCTGGACGAAGCGGATGCCGTTCTCCTTGATGATCCGCTGCGCGCCCTTGATCGTGTAGCGACGGACATGGAGCAGGTGCTTGATGCCGGCGACGAGGTCGACATCCTCCGGCCGGTAGTAGCGCCGGCCGCCGGCCCGCTTCATGGGGCGGATCTGGCCGAACCGCGTCTCCCAGAAGCGCAGGACATGCTGCGGCACGTCCAGTTCCTGCGCCACTTCGCTGATCGTGCGGAAGGCGCCGGCGCTCTTCTCCCGCGCCTCGTTCGTGTCGTCGGTGGAGGCGAGCGCTGGGGGCATCGTGATTCGGGGTGATCCGGTGTGTGAAGGGAACTCTGCCGTCGCCGGGGTTCCCGCTCAAGCCTGGATTCCACCCTCCGTCATTGCGAGCGGAGCGAAGCAACCCAGGGGCGGAGGGCCGTTTTCAGAACGTGGCGTTTCCCTGGATTGCTTCG
This sequence comes from Methylobacterium sp. Gmos3, assembly GCF_056430985.1. NCBI lineage: Bacteria > Pseudomonadati > Pseudomonadota > Alphaproteobacteria > Hyphomicrobiales > Methylobacteriaceae > Methylobacterium > Methylobacterium sp. Gmos3. The sequence continues at coordinate 123,515 of NZ_JBWJYL010000006.1, read as the reverse complement.
CTGCGCTCGCAATGACGATGAAGGGGACCCTCACTCGTCGTCGTCCTCGCCCTCGCCGTTGAGGCCGTTGATGCGGGCCTTGAGGACGTTCGAGGGCTTGAACACCATCACCTGACGGGGCTCGATGGCCACCTCGACGCCGGTCTTGGGGTTGCGGCCGACCCGGCGGCCCTTGCTGCGCACCACGAAGGAACCGAACGAGGACAGCTTCACCGTCTCGCCGTTGGCGAGACAGGAGCAGATCTCGGAGAGCACGGTTTCGACCAGGGCGGCGGACTCGGTCCGTGACAGCCCGACCTGATGATAGACGGCCTCGCTCAGGTCGGCACGCGTCACCGTCTTCCCCGCCATTCCTCGTCCCCTCGCCGGCTTGGCCCTGTCCCGATGCGGGCCTCCGGGCGGTGTTCCCGCCGTGCCCTGTGGGACGTATCTCTATGATCCACCACGCTAATCCGCTGCGGCGGCCTGGTCAACCACGGGTTTCGCGGCCTCGCCCATTACCAACGGAGGAGTGCTGCGCCCCAGCTGAAGCCGCCGCCGATCGCCTCGATCATCACGAGGTCCCCCGGCTTGATGCGGCCGTCCCGGACGGCCACGTCGAGGGCCAGCGGGATCGAGGCGGCGGAGGTGTTGCCGTGGCGGTCGACGGTCATCACGATCTTCTCGCGGGCGATGCCGAGCTTGTCGGCGGAAGCCTCGATGATCCGGCGGTTGGCCTGGTGCGGCACGAACCAGTCGAGATCGTCGGCGGTCACGCCCGCCTTCGCGAAGGCGTCCACGATCACGTCCGTCACCTGCCCCACGGCGAAGCGGAACACGTCCTTGCCCTCCATGCGAAGATGGCCGACCGCGCCGGTCGAGCCGGGGCCGCCGTCGACGTAGAGCTTGTCCCGATACCGCCCGTCCGAGCGCAGGGCCGAGGAGAGCACCCCGCGCTCGCCGCCCTCGCGGGCTTCCAGCACCACGGCCCCGGCGCCGTCGCCGAACAGCACGCAGGTGGTACGGTCCTCCCAATCGACGATTCGCGAGAAGGTCTCGGCGCCGATCACCAGCGCGCGTCGGGCCGCCCCGGTGACGAGGAACTTGTCGGCGGTGGTGACGCCGAACACGAAGCCGGCGCAGACCGCCTGCAGGTCGAAGGCCGCGCCCTGGCCGATGCCGAGTGCCGCCTGGATCTCGGTGGCCGTGGCGGGGAAGGTGTGGTCCGGCGTCGAGGTCGCGCAGATCACGAGGTCGATGGAGTCGGGGCCGAGCCCGGCTGCGTCGAGGGCGGCCTGGGCGGCCCGGCTGCCCAGTGTCACGGTGGTCTCGTGCGGGGCGGCGATGTGGCGCTGACGGATGCCGGTCCGCTGGACGATCCATTCGTCGGAGGTCTCGACCCGCTCGGCGAGCATGGCGTTGGTGACCGCCCGCTCGGGCAGGCAGGAGCCTGTGCCGAGGACGACGGAACGCAGGGCTGACATCGTGTGGTCCTTTCCGGCAGGCCCGTCGTGCGGCCCGCCCGTCTCCTCAAGCGGCGCTCAGGCCGGGGCGAGCGCCGGCGTCTGGTCGAGCATCTCGCGGATGGTGCGGATCATGTCGTGGCGGGCCATGTCGTGGGCGAGGTCCACGGCGGAGGCGAAGCCGGCGGCGTTCTCGGAGCCGTGGCTCTTCACGACGATGCCTTCGAGGCCGAGGAACACGCCGCCATTGGCGCGGCTCGGGTTCATCTTGTCCCTCAGCGCCCTGAAGGCGTGGCGGGCGAAGAAGGCGCCGATCTTGGCCGAGAGGGTGCGGGTCATGGCCGAGCGCAGATAGGAGCCGATCTGCTTGGCCGTGCCCTCGGCGGTCTTGAGGGCGATGTTGCCGGTGAAGCCCTCGGTGACGACCACGTCCACCGTGCCCTTGCCGAGGTCCGTGCCCTCCACGAAGCCATGGTAGGTCAGGCCCGCGGCTTCCATCTCGCGCAGCATCCGGGCGGCTTCCTTCACCGCCTCGTTGCCCTTCATCTCCTCGGTGCCGACGTTGAGCAGGCCGACCGTCGGCCGGTCGAGGTCGAACACGATGCGGGCCATGGCCGAGCCCATCACCGCCATCTCCACCAGATGCTCGGCATCGGTGCCGATGGTGGCGCCGACATCGAGCACGACGCTCTCGCCGCGCACGGTCGGCCACAGGCAGGCGATGGCCGGGCGCTCGATCCCCGACATGGTCTTCAGGCAGATCTTCGACATCGCCATCAGCGCGCCGGTGTTGCCGGCCGAGACGCAGGCATCGGCCTGCCCGTCGCGCACCGCCTGCACCGCCTGCCACATCGAGGACTTGCCGCGCCCCTGGCGCACGGCCTGGCTCGGCTTGTCGTCCATGGCGATGGAGACGGTGGTGTGGCGGATCTCGACGCAATCCTTCAGCCGTGGCTCGGCGGCCACCAGCGGCGCGAGAATCGCCTCGTCGCCGAACATCAGGAAGGTCATGCCGGGGTGGCGCTCGCGGGCGATGGCGGCACCGGGCACCACCGTCGCGGGGCCGTGGTCGCCACCCATGGCGTCGAGCGAGATGCGGACGCGGTCGGACATATGATTACGGTTCGCGGCCTCGGCGGGGAGGGATCCGGCGGGGGACCGCCGGGCGCGGCGGACCATAGCGATGCCCGCCGCATGGGCAAACGAATTCGGTGTGGGGCTCGGTTCCGCCTCTCACGCCTCTTCGTCGCGGAGCCGGCGAAGGACATCGAACGGGCTGCTCTCCGGCCCGCTGGCCACCGGCTCGAAATCCACGCCGGGCTTGCGCGGATAGGGATCGAGGCCGAGCGCGAGGAATTCGGCGGTGAGCGCGCCGAGGTCGATGCGGCCGTTCACGATCGGGTCCGGCGGCTCGGGGGCGCCCTCGGGCGGACCCTCCTCCGGCTCCTCCGGCGGCGGGGCGTCGCTGTACACCACCTCTACCGGCTCGCGCACGGCAGTGTCGAAGGGCTCCAGCGTCACGGTGCAGACCTGCGTCACCACCGCCTCCACCGTGCCGGTGACGGTGAGCCGGCTCACCGTTCCCGTCAGGGCGTAGCGGCCCACGAGGTCGCGCACCGCCGGGATGCCGAAGTCGCGGGCCAGCGCGGCGCATTCCTCCGCGGTCGCCTCGACGGAGACCTCGGCCCGGCCGCGCGGCAGACGGCCGACCTCGATGGGGCGGGAGAGGGGCTGGCGGGGCGTGGCACTCATGCCGGATTGTCCGTGGTGGTCGCGGGCCGCGCGAAGGCGGCCGGTTCGGGGAAGGGTGGCCCTGCCTGGAGCAGGGAGTCGAAATCGACGGCGGACAGCGATGCCTCGGCGGCGCGGACATAGGCGGCGAGGCCCGCCGGGTCGGCATCCGGCGCCAGGACGTTGCGGGCCAGCGCCGTGCGCAACCCGGCATCGTCGCCTGCCGCCAGGGCGGCATCGTAGCTGCGCGCCCGGCCGTAGAAGGCGGAGGCGATCTTCTTCATGCGCTTGCTCACGCCCACGTCGCTGACGCCGAGTTCGCGGACATTGGCGTCGAGGTTCGCGAAGACCGTATCCACAAGCTCCTGCGCGAAATCGGCGGCTGGGGGCGGCATCCGGTCGAGCCGTCGCAGGACGAGGTAGACGTGCAGGCACAGGGCTTCGAACCGCCCCTCCACCGTGTCCGGCACGGCGAGGGCGGTATAGAGGCCGGGCTGCCGCGCGGCGGCGACGATGGCCGCGTGCAGCGCCTCCACGGGGCGCCGGCGCGCGGCGCCGCGCCGGAAGAACCGGGCGATCACCGGGAGGAGCCCGCGTGCGAGGGAACGAGATGGCCACGGCGGTGTGGCCAAGCTTGCCTTGTCAAAGCCATGACCACGCGGTAGGCCAACCGACGCCCGGGGCGCAAGCGCCGCCGCACATCGTGTGGCCGGTCCGCCGCGTTCCGGTCGTCAACGGATTGCTTGGGGGGCCGATGCGGCGCCGTCTCGTCTCGTCTTTCGCACGCCTCGCCCTGCTCGGCCTCGTCGGCGCAGGTCTGTCCGGCTGTATCGGCGAGGAATTGCGCCACGGCTATCAGGTCGATCAGGCCGCCCTCGCCACGGTGAAGCCGGGCATGGGGCCGGAGCAGGTGCTCCAGATTCTCGGCACGCCCTCCACCGTGTCCACGGTCGGCAACAAGTCCTGGTACTACATCTCCCAGAACACCAGCCGCACGGTGATGTTCCTGGGCGAGCAGGTGCAGGACCAGAAGGTCATCGCCGTCTACTTCACGCCGGGCTTCAAGGTGGAGCGCGTGGCGCTCTACGGCCTGCAGGACGGGAAGGTGTTCGACTTCATCGAGCGCACGACGCCGACCAGCGGCCAGGATCGCGCCTTCCTCAGCCAGCTCTTCCGCGGCCTCACCCGCTACGAGCCGTTCGGCTCGGGCTCCGGCACCAGCGTCGTGCCGGGCGCCACGCGCGGTCAATAGGGGCGGCAGCCGGGTGGTCGGCGCGGCCGATCCACCCGCGCCGTCATCCCACCACGACGGAAACGACCTCGTCCGGTTCCCGGAACAGGTGGTCCGGCGCGAGGGCGGCGAGCGCCTGCGGATCGGTGTAGCCCCAGGCCACCGCCCCGAAGGCGCAGCCCATCGCCCGCGCGGCCTCCGAGTCGCGAACCTCGTCCCCGACACAGAGCACCCGCTCCGGCGGTAGCCGCGAGGCCTCGACGAGCCGGCGCAGGCGCCGCGCCTTGCCGAAGATCGAGGCGCCGCAGGACCACGCGCCGATGCGCGCCGAATCCGCCGGTCCGAGCACCTGCCGCACCACATCCTCGCGGTTCGAGGAGAGGATCGCGAGCCCTGCCCCCGTGCCGGACAGCCCCGCCAGCATGGCGGGGATGCCGGGAAACGGGCGCAGGCTCGCGGCATCCCGCGCGGCGAGCCCGTGCATGTGCCGGGCGATGAAGGGCACCTTCCAGCGCGGGATGCCGAGATGGCGCAGGATCTCCCGCGCGCCGAGCCGGCGCAGGGCCTCGGCCTCGTGCGCCTCCACGCGGCGGAAGCGGTAGCGGTCGGCGACGCCGTTCAGCACCCCGCAGAACCAGCCGAAACTGTCGATGAGCGTCCCATCGACATCGAGCACCACGAGGCCGTAGGGGCCGCCGCGTGCCATCAATGGCGCAGGTTCGCCACCGGCACGTCGAGGCGCATCACGAGGCCGCCCGGCGCCCAATCGTGTTCCAGCACCCCATCGAGCTGCCCGGCGATGCTGCGTTCGGCCAGCACCGTGCCGAACCCTTTTCGCGTCGGGGGGGCGGCCACCACCGGACCGCCGCTCTCGGCCCAGGTGAGGGTGTAGCGCCCGTCGGCGTGGCTGCCGGTGAGGGCCACCTGGCCGCTGGCCTGGGAGAGGCCGCCATACTTCACGGCGTTGGTGGCCTGCTCGTGCATGATGAGGGCCAGCGCCGTGGCGGTGCGCTCGCCGATCGCGACGTCGTCGCCGCTGATCGCCACGCGCTGACGGCCGCCCTCGACATAGGCCGCCATCAGCAGGCGCATCAGCCCGAGCACCGTCTGGCCCGCCACCGCCGGGGCGCTGTCGGGCGAGTGGGGGCGCACATATTCGTGGGCGCGGGCCAGGGCCCCGAGCCGCTCCCGGAACGCCGCCGCGAAGGGTTTCGAGGCCGGATCGCTGCGCGCGGTCAAGGCGGCGAGCCCGCCGACCACGGCGAAGATGTTCTTGATCCGGTGGGACAATTCCCGGATCAGCAGATCGCGGGCCTCCTCCGCGCGCTTCGCCTCGCGCAGGTCGCGGGTGACGGTGGCGAAGCCCGCCAGCGCGCCGGAGGCATCGCGCACGGTGAAGATCGTGGAATGCACGGCGAGGCTCTCGCCGGTCGTGAAATGGCGGAAGGCGAGCTCGCCCTCCCACCAGCCGTCCCGGCGCACCGCCGGCATCACCGTATCGGCGAGCGCAAGCCGGCTCTCGGCCGTGAAGAAATCGGGGATCGTCAGGGCGCGGGCGGCATCGAGGTCGGGCAGGCCGACCATCGCCAGGGCCGCCTCGTTGAGGTGATCGACCCTGCCGTCGTCCCCCGCGAGGCCGATGAAATCCTTCGAGGCCGCGACGATGGCCGCGAGCCGGCGCGCCTCGCCCTCCGCGCGCTTCAGGTCATCGATGTCGGTGCAGGTGCCGAACCACCGCTCGATCCGGCCCTCCGCATCGCGGATCGGCATCGCGCGCCCGAGGGTCCAGCGATAGACTCCGCTGTGGTGGCGCAGCCGGTACTCGATCTCGTAGGGCTCGCCCGTCTCCAGGGAGTGGCGCCAGCGCGCCCAGGCCTTCTCCTGGTCCTCCGGGTGGAACATGCCGTTCCAGCCCTCGCCATCCGTCGAGCCGTAGGGCACGCCGGTGAACTCGTACCAGCGGTCGTTGTAATAGTCGTGGAACCCGTCCGGCAGCGTGGTCCAGACCATCTGCGGCATGGAGGCGGTCATCACCCGGAAGCGGCGCTCCGTGGCGGCCAGTTCCGCCTCGCGCTTGGCGACGAGGGAGAGGGCACGGCGGTTCTCGAACAGGGTCGAGACCTGCCGGGCCAGGGCGGCGAGCGTGGACCTCTGAGCGGAGCTCAAGCCTTCCGGGCGGGGCTTGTGGTCGAGCACGCAGAGGGCGCCGAGGAACACGCCGTTCCGGCCGGGGATGCCCGCGCCGGCGTAGAAGCGGTAGCCGTCCTGCGTGACGAGGGGGCTGTCGGCGGTCCTCGGATCGGCGGTGAGGTCGGGGATCGTCAGTTCGCCGCCGATCGCGAGGGTGTGGACGCAGATCGTCCGGTCGAGGCCGAGTTCCCGCAGGCCGAGGCCAATCTCGGCCTTGAACCATTGCCGGTCCGAATCGAGCAGGCTCACCAGCGCGACAGGGGCCGCGCAGACATGGGCCGCGACGGCGGCGAGATCGTCGTAGGCGCGCTCGGCGGGCGTATCGAGGATGCCGAGCTCATCGAGCTCCGCCGCCCGGTCCGCAGCGTCCCGGCGGGATTCGGACATGTCGGGGAGGGCGCATGCGCCGGGCATCGGCTTGGTCATGGTATGCCCGACACTTAATCGCCCCTAACGGCCATGCCTAGGGCACGTCACGGAAAAGTGGAAACAGCCGGCTCCGAATCATCGTGCGGCTGCAAGGGCCTGGGCATGCCGGCCCGGTTCGGGGCCGGCATGCGGAAGAGTGCTCAGGCGGCCTTCTGCTCGGTGAGCGTCGGGTAGTCGGTGTAGCCCTCCGGCCCCTGCGAGTACCAGGTCTGGGCGTTGTCCTTGGTCAGCGGGGCGCCCTTGGCGAAGCGCTCCGGCAGGTCCGGGTTGGCGATGAAGGTCCGGCCATAGGCGATGGCGTCGGCCTCGTTCCGGTCCAGGGCCTCCTGGCCGCTCTTGGCGTCGTAATCCGCGTTCAGGATCAGCGGCGCGCGGAACACCTTGCGCATCGCCGGGGCGATCGGCGGATGATCGGCCTTGCCGAAGGTGCCCTCGTAGCCGGGCTCGCGCATCTCGAGGAAGGCGATGCCGATCTCGTCCAGCGCCTTGGCGGCGGCGACGAAGAGCGGCTCGGGGTTCGAATCGTTCGTCCCCTGGATCGCGCCGTTCGGCGAAAGGCGCACGCCTGTGCGCTCGGCGCCCGCGACCTTCACCACGGCCTGCGTCACCTCGCGGAGCAGGCGGACGCGGTTCTCGATGGAGCCGCCGTACTCGTCGGTGCGCAGGTTGGTGCCGTCGCGCAGAAATTCGTCGATCAGGTAGCCGTTGGCGGCGTGGATCTGCACGCCGTCGAACCCGGCCGCCAGGGCGTTGGCGGTGGCCTTCTCGTAATCGGAGAGCAGGCGCGGGATCTCGGCGACCTCCAGGGCGCGGGCCTGGGAATAGGGCTTCTTGCCCTCGTAGGTGTGGGCCTGGTCCGGCGCGGTGGTGGCCGAGGACGAGACCGGGGGCTTGCCGCCGAGGAAGTCGGAATGGACCATCCGGCCCATGTGCCAGATCTGGCAGACGATCTTGCCGCCATGGTCGTGGACGGCCTTCACCACCGGGCGCCACGCATCGACCTGCGCGTCGGACCAGATGCCCGGCGCGAAGGGCCAGCCGAGGCCTTCCTGCGAAATGCCGGTGGCCTCCGTGAGGATCAGGCCGGCGCCCGCGCGCTGCGTGTAGTACTGCGCCATGATCGGCGTCGGCACGTGCTCGCGGGTGGCGCGGCCACGGGTGAGGGGGGCCATGAAGATCCGGTTCTTCGCCTCGATGGCGCCGATACGGATCGGATCGAACAAGGACGGCATGCTGGATCGTCTCGCTGGGTTGGAGAGGGTTCGGAAGGCGAGATGGCGCTTCGCCCCGGGTACGCCAGGGCAAAGGGGCGCATGGGCGCACCCTGGAGCGGGAATGGCTCGCCGCCTCGCCGGGAATCAATTATTGTAGCGGCCGCTACGGATGCTATATCTGTAATGACCGCTACGGAGCGTCAAGGCGGATGCGCGGATCCGGCCGCAGGATGTGCGGCACGGCACGCGAGGAACAGCACGCGGGGAGGAGATGAGCGCGATCACGCCGGTCCGGGGGAAGGGGCGTCCCCGCAGCTTCGACCGCGATCAGGCCCTGCACAGGGCGCTCGAGGTGTTCTGGACGCGCGGCTATGGCCCCTCGACGGTGGCGGAACTCTGCGCGGCGATGGGGATCAACCCGCCGAGCCTCTACGCGGCGTTCGGCAACAAGGACGCGCTCTTCCTCGAAGCGCTTCAGCATTACGAGACGACGTACTGGGCCGCCCCCTGGAAGGCCCTCGCGGACGAGGCGGACCTGCGCCGGGGGATGGAGCGCTTCCTGTATGAGGCGGCGGCGATCCTGTCCTCGCGCGATGTGCCGTGCGGCTGCCTCGTGGTGCAGAATTCCGGCAGCGTCTCGCCGGATTCCGAGGAGGTCCGCGACGCCCTCCGCCTGCTCCGGGAGGCGAGCAAGGCGGGCTTTCATCAACGGCTCGACCGCGCCCGCGCCGAGGGCGACCTGCCGCCCGACGCGGATGTCGACGCCCTGGCGGCCACCTTCGCCGCCGTGCTCCAGGGCATGTCGGCCCAAGCGCGGGACGGCGCCCCGCGCGAGGATTTGGAGCGCATCGCCAGGGCCTCCCTGGCGATGCTGCCGGCGCCTGGACCGTCGCCACACCCGTCATTGCGAACGCAGTGAAGCAATCCAGGGCAGCGGGCCGCTTCCGACCGTAGCGCGTCCCTGGGTTGCTTCGCTTCGCTCGCAATGACGGTGCGGGCTGGCGGGGAAGCCGGCGCGAACGGATCCGCGCCGGCCTTGAGCTTAATAATAGCCGACCCAATATTCCGCATTGAGCCCGAAGGGCAGGCCGGGCAGGCAACACCATAGTTGCCTGCCTGAAACACCAAAGTTCCGCACATAATTTGGAGGCCGCGCAACCTCACGTGAGATGCCCCTCGCGAGGTTTGTCGCTTGCAGCCTCGGATCCGAGAATCCCTCGACCGGCCGGCAAGTTCGCCGAAGGCGGGACGAGGCGTCGCCATGGGCTACAATCACAACAATCCGCAGAACCGGGCGAAGGCGGCCTCGATGCTGCGGCAGTTGAAGGTCCAACTTATAGACGTGACGGGCGCGCAGGTCGAAGCCCGCAGCAACCTCTTCGCCGCCTCCGAGGCGTACTGGCAGCTATCCAAGGCGGCCGGCGTGCACCTCTACCAGGAGGGCGGCGGCTGGCATGCCGACCTTGAGTTCAAGGGGTTGCCGCCGGGCGTTCCCCGGATCGTCGGCACCCCGGAACCCGTCCCCACGCGAGCGGAGGCCGTCGAGAGCGTCGTCGAGATGATGTCGATGTGCGCCCAGCGCGACGGCATCACTCCTCCGGACCCGAAGACGGGGCTGCGCTGGTTCCGGTTCGACGATCACGAGGTCCCGGTCGACCCGGAGATGCTGGAACACTTCGCCTCCCGCGTCTCCGTGGTCGCGTTCGACGCGGCGCACATCCGGAAGGAGCTCGATCTCCTTCGTGCCGACATCGCGGGCGACGCCCCCGTCACGGCCGAGGCCTGGGCGGCCGCGGACTTCCAGCTTCGGTACGACGCCTGCCGCATGTGCTGCGCCGCCATGGCCTTCGGGATCATGCAGGTCTCGTACGATCCGCAGGCGGACCTTGAACCGGTCTCGGCGTCGGCTTTCGGGATGCACTGAGCGCCGAGTTCAGGCGGCGTCGGCTCCCGGTCGACACGCCTTCAGGTCGCGGCGTCGATAGAGCTTCGTCCGGACCCGGTCGTATGGCGCCGCCTCTCGGACACCGCCTTCCGCGAGCCGGCGCATCGCCTGCTGCGGCGAGAGGCCGAGGTAGGCGGTCGCCTCCATGAGTGTGACGTACTCGGAGGCGAATGCCTCGACGCTCGCCCTGGTCAGCGCCCTGACCGACCGCGGATCGCGCGGGCGGTATCCGGGCGACCACTCCAGCATGCCTTCCCTGACGAGGCACCACAGGTTCTTCGGGTCGACGCCGGCCAACATCGCGGCCGCCTCGGTCTCGGTGACGTCGTCGGCGGAGCCTTCGCCCTGGATGACCCTGAAGAGCTCGTTGCGGTCGATCAGGAGGTCGCCGTAGCGCCTGCCCGTCGTATGGCGTCCCACCCATGCGAGCCGTCCATCGAGGATCAGGTTCAGGATCTCGACGGTGCCGACCCGCAGGCCGGGCGCGGCCCGATCAATCGTCATCCGCGGCTCGGCGGGGTTGGCCACGGGCACGGCGTTTTGGAACAGCCTCGACATGAAGGCATCGACCTCTGGGCGCAGGAAGCGGCGCTTCGAGCCCGCGTTCCGGTCGGCTTCGGGCAGGACGGGCAGCAATCCCGCCTCCTCAAGGTGCCCGACCTGCTTCACCGAGAACCCGGTCCGGGCGGCGACGTCCTTGGCCGTGAGGTGGTCCTCGACGTTCGCGACGACCTTCCCGAATTCCTCGACGGTGATCCAGAGCCGGCGCCCCTCCGCGACGGCCTCGGCCCCGATCAGCCGGAGCAGGCCGACGTCGGACCGCGAGCTCGAAAAGGCGGCGCTCCGTTGCGTGTGCATGCGCCGCTCGTCCAGCCGCACGCCGAGGAAGGCCGTCCCCGGGCTTATGGGTAGCTTGGAAAATGCGTGCTCCCGCAGGACGTGGCGGAATTTCTCGAACGCTGGGTCCTGGCGATTCGAACGCAGGACCGCGTGGACGCGTCCGTAGACCTTGCCGTGGCCGATGGAGCCGCGCTTCCCGAAGCTCAGGCGTCCGACGATGCCGTCGAGCGCATCCTCGACCGCGTCCGCCCCCCGCGCGGCGATGCGGTACCCTTCCTCCGCCGCCCGCGCGAGGTCGCCCATGTCCGAGGGATGCGTTCCGGGACCGTGGATGACCGAGACGCCGAGCGCCTCGCAGAAGGCCGAGGCGGCGTGCAGCGGCACGTCGTCCAGCCAGTTGCCCGGATCGCACGTGCCGTCGAGACGGGCGGCGAACCAGTCCACGAAGGCGGTTCCGGGGGCGGGTGCCGCCTCCGTGCGTAGCCGGTCCAGAACGGGGAGGACGCGGTCGGCCAGCGTCGCCGAGAAATCGTGGCCGGCCCGGAGCGTCGCGTTGGCCTCGACGTGCACCAGGACCGTCCCGTGCCGGCCGCAGACCCTCACCGGCTCCAGCAGCCATTCGAGCCTCGACCACGGCCGGGCCTCCGTCGGTCCCTCGAACCGGGCGAGATCCTCCGCGACGCAGTGCGGGCACACCCGCGTCGCCGACGCCAATGCCGATCCGGGTGGAAAGCGGTGGCCGCCGACCACGACGTTCTTGTCGCCGACGTCGTGCGAGGGCGTGTACCGACCGAGGTCCGACCGGCTGGCCGGGTTCTGCCGGTTCAAGGCGGCAAGGGCGTCCAGGGTGCGCCCGTCGCCGCGCCCCAGGGCCTCGACGTCGATCCGCATGTCCCTCAGGAGGGTCCGCAGGTCGACGCCGTTCAAGGCGGCGAGGCGGGCTGCGTAGCCCATCGCCGGTTCCTTCGGCTGCAAAGGATGCCCGAGGTTCAGGAACGTATCCCGGGCCGGAAGGGTGGTTGCGCCCCCGTTCACGACGATTGCGCCGGTGCGTCGTCGATGGTCAGGAACGAGCCCTGGCGCAGCCCCCTCCAGTGTTCCGCCAAGAACGGGTTCTTGTCGTCCTGCCCGTAGGCCAGGGAGCGGCGCTCGAAGGCGACGGCGAAGTGACCGTAGGTCAGCGCCTCCCTCTTCCAGTGCATCGCCTCCTGGAGGGCTCCCTCCACGAGCTGGCAGATCCGGGCGTACCGGTGCCGGGCCGCGAAGGCCAGGCGCTCGGGCAGGTCGGTATCCGCCAGGTGGCTCGACGCGATGCCGACCGCCTCGCCCATCCGGGAGAGGATGTTCAGGACGAGATCCTTTTCCTCGGGCATCGCCACGTCGGCGAACCGGACGAAGTTCCCGCGCCGCTCGACCTGATCGTCGCCGATGGGCAGCCCGAGAACCTCGGGCAGGCCGGAGAACACGAACGCGACGGGCCACTTCGTGTCGATGGCCACGCCCTTGATGGCGTTCGCGAGTTCCTCGCGGTCGGATTGGGAGGCGTTCCGCTTCAGGAGGTGCTGGGCCTCGTCGATGTGGACCAGGAACACGCCCTGCGACTGGAGATGTCCGGCCATCCCGTCCCAGACCTCGCCGCGTCCGGTCTTCATGGCCAGCCCGTATCCAGCTTCCCGGACGATCTGCAGGCCGACGAGGCGAGGGGGCGCGTAGCCCTTGAGCTTGATCGAGACGTAGCGCGGCTTGAGCCCGTAGGGCGTCGGGACGGGCCGCAGCGCCGCGTGACCGCTCAGCAGGCGCCCGATGGCGGCCGTCTTGCCGGCGCCGCTCGCCCCGACGAGGAAGAAGCAGTCCGCCTCCTGCCGGGGGAGGCGGCGCGTCGCGACGTACCGCTCCAGGTAGCGGTTGAATCCCGTGAGGAGGGCGTCGTCGCGGTCGCACTCGACGTAGACCGACTTGACCTTCTCCAGGCCGTCGATCACGCGCCGGCTGCCCTCGGGCATGCCGGCGCTGACGCCCCGGAAGTAGTCGTCCTCGTCCAAGGAGAGGCGGGTGGCGGCTTCGAGTTGGGCGGTCATGAGCGTTCCTCGTCACGGTAGCGGTTCACGGACCGACGCTTGGTCGGCTTGGCAGGGTCGGCCACCCGGCCGGAGCCCGGCTTCCTCGCGACCGACACGCCCAGCGTGTCCGGTTCGTCCGCGGCGGACATCGGCGCGCCCACGGGCTTCGGCCTGGGCGCCGACGCCCGGTCGCCGCCGCGCTCAAGGCGCTCGAAGAAGGCGAGGTGCTGGTCGTTCGTCATGATGTCGGACGGGACGCCGGCCCGGATGCGCGCCTCTTCCGCCGCCCGCTTGATGAACTGGCGCGCCTCGTACCTGACGCTGCGGCCGGCGGCGTCCTCGTCGGCGGCGAAGCGCTTGATCTCGTCGTTGAAGTGCTCAAGCCTCGTCAGCGGCACCCCGCGGAACTCGTCCGCCTTGAACTCCATGAAGTCGCCCGCGGCGCCGATGGCGCGCCGGGCTTCCTCCGGAACGAGCACGAGCATGGTGCCCAGGTCGTTGGGGTTGATGACCCCGGTCAGCTCGCGCTTGCCCACCAGGCCGAGGAGGACGCCCATCTTCGGGTGCTTGTACTGCACGTGCATGAAGGTGATGCCCGGCGGGCGGATGCGCAGGCCCCGCTTCCGGATGCCGAACGCCACGTGCCTCTGCACCTCGTCCGGCGGGGGGAGCAGGTCGTTGGAGGACCGCTCCCAGGCCGAGAGCGGGCTCATTCCGGAGAGGCCGGAATGGGGGCGGAGGTGGTAGTCGTCGACGATGAAGCGGACGAGCAGGAGCTCGATCTCGTGGGCCATGACGCTGGCGAGCGCCTCCGCCTCGTAGTCGCCGCGCTTCACCACGTTGGAGAAAGCCTGGCCGGTGAAAGTGCGGCAGAAGCGCTTGAAGGTCCGGAAGAACGACTCGATGTGGCCGCGCGAGGTGGGATTGCCGCCGGGGTAGCGGTGGGTGATGCCGACGCGCCGGACCGTGTCGCGGAAGTCGCCCTCGAAGGCGGGTCCGCCGTCGGTCGCGACCTCGCGCGACCTCGCCGCCATGTTCCATTCCGAGGTAGCCTTGGCGAGCTTGGCCCATCCCGACTTGTCGATGAACATCGAGTGGAGGGCGCGCCGGGAGCCCATGGTGGACGGCTTGTCGGGCGTGACGTTCAAGGCGACGATGCAGCGGGTGACGACGTCGATGCCGGCGGTGACCGTGCAGCGGACCCTGCGGTCGACCTTCTGCGCGGCCTCGCGGACCTTCGGGGTCAACGTGTCGTAGACCTCGGCGTCGTTGAGGATGGCGAAGAGATCCATCTCCCAATCGTCCATCTCGACGCGGCCCATCCGCTCGATGACCTCAAGCCCGTCGTAGGTCCGCAGGCCCTGGCCAACCGGTGCGTACTTGCGGCCCGCCACCTCCGGGCCGAGCCGTCCGGCGTCGACGACCATCGGCGCCATCCTGTTGACGCGGCGTCGGACTGCCCGCTCGTTCACCGACAGTTGGGCGTCCTTGGGCAGCTCCTTGTTGCGCTTACGGACCGCCGCGTCGACGTCCATGAAGACATCGTCCTTCGCGGGCATCCCGCGGCTGGCGTACTGGTCGATCTGCTGCTCGATGATCTCCAGGACCCGGGCGTCGAGTTGCCTGCGGTTCCCGCACCGGCGGTAGCCGGGCTTGAAGGCGCTGGACCGGAACTCGGCGTCCTCGTAATCGGCCAGCCATTCTCTGAGGGTCGTCGGCCCCGGGTAGTCGTAGGTCTTGGCCTCCTGCCCGGCGATCCGCCGTCCGGGAGGCCGCGCCATCCGATACCGGTCGAGGTACCAGCGATGCACGGCGTCGCGCTCGCGCTCGATGAAGGCCGCGAGACCCTCCTGCGAGAGGGCGGGCTTCTTCCCGTGGCCATCCAGGCCGGCGCGGGCACGCTGGACGCGCGTGCACCATTCGACCTTCCAGGCGATGGTCCGCAACTCCTCGTCGTTCAGGTCGTGCAGCAGGAGGTCGTCGTCGCGGAGGGCAAGGTCCCTCGCGGCCGCAGAGAAGTAGTTCTCGTCGACGGCGATGAGCTTGGCGTCCCGAAGCTCCTGCTGGCGCTTGTCGGTGAGGTGCCATGCATCGTCGTCGTCGACGAGCATCTCGCCGTCCACAACGTGCATCAGCACCCAGGCCTGCGCGAGACGTTCCGCGGGGCGGTAGCACTCGCCGTTCCGCCGGACGCGGTCGTTGAGGGAGAGATAAAGTCGGGTGTTTGGCATGTATTCGTCATTCCTTTGAGGGTGCCGGGAGGGTGGCTTTGAAGGACATCCTCCCGGTGCGAGCTGCAGGGTCTGTTAAGCGGCGTGGTTAGCGCCGATCAGGCTCGACCCGTTGGTTAAGGGGGTGTCCATGTGGAGGCGCTCGCCCGGCGGGTTCCTCAGGAGACCCGCCGGGATGAGGGCGAAGGCCGCCCTCATCCCCCTCACGCCGTATCCGGACGCCTGCCCGATGGCGGCGGCGGTGACGGTCCCGGGAAGGTTCGGGAGCGTCGCGCGGACGGCCTCCCAAGCCTCGCTGTCCTGCTCGGCGCCGCAGCGGGTGATCAGGCTGGCGTTCTCGACCGCCGCGGGGTCGAGCCCCTCGAAGGTCACCAGTCTGAAGTCATCGGCGACCCCTGCGGTGTCCTGCTCGCAGATGAGCTCCAGCTTCGCTCAGGTGTCGTCTTCCTTCGCCGACTTGGCCGTGTCCTTGACCGCGTAGGCCTTGCGATGGCCGCAGCGATGCTCGACGACGACGTCGATGAAGTAGACGTGCAGGACGCCGTTGCGGCGGAAGTGGACCTTCACCTGCTCGTGGATCGCACGGACGGTCGAGAACGAGGCGAGGACCGTGATGACGGTCCGCTCGGACTCGCTGTCGAAGCCGTGCGTCCGGCGCCTGACCGGATCGGGCAGGTCTCCGACCGAGGGCCCGTGCTTGCGCGACCGGGGTACGCGGTCCGGATCGGTCCGCGCGTAGTCGATGCCGACGAGATCGGGAGCCGCTCGCGCGACCGTTCCCGTGTCCCCCTTTGGCCGGGACTAGCCTGTCACCCTTTGGGGGCGACGAGGGCCGGGGCCGAGAACAGGGTCTGGCGGCCGGCGCACATGTCGGCAAGGGTCGTGTGGCGATTGAACATCGTGGCATCTCCCGGGAAGAAAGCTGGACACCGCACCCCGTGACGGGGCGGGCCTTCGTGGTCACGCGAAGGTTCGGGCGCCCGTGGGCGCTCCGAGGTCAGTTCCGGTGGGGGGATGTCGCCGCTATTCGGGAAGCGCCGGTCCGGGGGAGACGTAGGGTCATGCAGGGCATGCTTGCTCTCCTTCGGTGGGGCCAAGCGCTGGCCGGTGGATGGATGTTCGGGCGGTGGAGTTAACGTGCCATCGCCCAGGCTGACGGCCGGTTAACAATTCCCTGGCCGGTGGATTTTCGGTGAGACGGCTGTGGACAACGCGTGGCGGACGGCGACGCCCGGTCACGGGCGTCCCGCCCCGGGGAAGGCCACGACGTTGCCGTCCGCCCGGCGGGTCAGGCGGCGTTCCTCGACGATCTCCATGCCGGTCTCGACCTCGACGGCCACGGACCCCAACAGGCTGTCCATGTCGTCTGGCGGCAGGAGGCGCGAGAGGCGGACCAGGCCGAGGACGATCTCCGCGATGCGGGCGTCGACGTCACCGGGCATGGGGGCCTCCTTCGACGGCGCCCGCCTCGCCGGCCGGCGTCCCCGGGGTTTCCGCGATGATCGCGCGGACCTCGTCCCCGCCCAGGACGCGCCGCTCGACCAGCCGGGAGGCGACGCGCTCGATGCGGTCGACGTTCGCGCGGACCAGGCCGAGGGTCTGGACGTAGAGGCGGTCGAGTTCGCGCGCCGTGCTATTCCTGAGCGCACCGTCCGCACGGAGAAGCGCGTGCATCTCAGAATGGTCGCCCCGGTAAAGGAGCGAGCCCGAGAGGCCCCAGGACGCTGCCTTCGAGGCGAGCAGGGCCGTCGCGGTGGCGAGATCGCTGAAGCGCTCGCCCCCGGCGCCCGAGGTCGGCTCGCCGAAGACCTCGTCGGCCGCCCTCCCGGCGAGTTGGGTGCAGGCCAGGGCCTCGACCTGCGCGGACGTCATCATGACGGGATTTCTCAGGCGCGCGTTCGTGCTGCCGGCCCACGCCCCACGCTCGACGATGGTCACGACGTCGAGCGTCGACGTGGCGGTCACCTCGCCGATCACGGCATGACTGGCCTCGTGCCGCGCGATGGCCCGGACGGTTGCGGGGTCCCGTGTCTCGGGCGGGCAGACCTGGCGAACGAGGTCGGCCATCGCCACGGGGCGGCCGGCGGCCCGGGCGGCGGCGCGGGCGCCCCTGGCCCAGCCGGCGACTTCGGCCCCGGTGGCACCGAGCCCGAGGATGCCGAGCGGCGTCAGGTCCTCCCCGGGCGGGACGTGGTCGCCGAGGTGCTGGCCGAGGATGCCGACGATGGCCTCGGCGTCCGGGAGGCCGATCCTCAAAACCCTGTTGAGGCGACCCGGCCTGACGAGTGCCGGGTCAAGTCTGTCCGGGTAATTTGTTGCCGCGACGATGATCAAGTTGGCGCTCGACGAAGCAGCCGAGTCGATCTCCTGCAACAGGGCCGTGATTACTGGCGTCCAAAAATCCCTGTGACGATTATCCAGGCTTTCGCGGGACGGTACGCCGTCCAATTCATCGATGAGTAGCACGGCCGGACCGTTCGCGGATGCTTCCTGGAACGTGCTGGAGATGGCTCGGATCACGTCGCCAAGGTGTCCGGAGTTGTTCGTGAACCACGCGGACGCGCTGGCCACGTGAAGCTTGAGCTTCAGGCTCCTGGCCAAACTGACGGCGAAGCTGGTCTTGCCGTTGCCGGGCGGCCCCGCGACGATGACCGCGCGGTCACCTTGGACGGCTTCCGCCCAGGGGATGCCTTCGGTGCGCCACGCGTCGACGGCGGCCACGAGCGCCAAGCCCCAAGCCTTCGCCTCGCCGAGCCCGAAAACCTGTTCCAGGGGTGGGGCGTCGTTGGTCGCGACGACGGCCTGCCTCGCGGCGACCACCGCGGCGAGCCGCTTCCCGCAGGTGGCCGCGCTGGAGTTGCGGCGGATGGCGGAGCAGGCGTCGAGGAACGTCAGCCCGGCGAGCGGCGGCAGCTTGCGGGGTCGGCGACCGGTGACCAGCGTGATGACCGTCCTGACGGCCTTGGGCGTCGGGGCGCCCAGCTTGAGCCGGATGTCGGCGGCCGCGGTCAGGGTGGACGGCAGGTAGCGCTCGGGCGCCTGCGAGACGCCCGCGACGTTGGAGCCGCCCCCGAGCAGGGCGGCCACCGTACCGCATCCCTGGTCGGGGAGATCCTGTGTCCTCTTGGCGCCGGAGCGCCGGAAGATCTCCGTGAAAGCGCCGGCGCTCCGAAGGGCATCGCCCACCGGCTGGACCATCTCGGGGTGGGCGACCTCCACGACGACGGCGAGGCCGTTGCGCCTGCCGATAGCGGCCTGCTCGCGCACGGACATGGCCTCGACCAGCATCGCGGTGGCGAGCATCCGCGGCACGGAGGCCCGGTCGAGGATGGCGGCGTGGTCGTCCTCGGGCGCCGCGCGCGGAGCCGCCTCGTCCTCGGCAAGAAGTTCGGGAAAGTCGCCCCGCTCGGCTTGGCGTGCTTGGCGTCGGGCGTGGTTCAGCAGCGTGCTGGCGGGAGTCTTCCTGGTGCGCATGGCGGCCTCCGGCATGGGGCCGCCGCTCGTCGATGCGCGCCGGTCAGGCCCCTGCGGGTTTCTCGAATCGGGTGGAGTGTTTGGCCGGCTTGGCACCGGCGGTGCGCGGTATGCGTTTCAGGCGGCGGGACATGGGATGTTCCTGGAAGTTCGTGCCTGCGAGGATCAGTCCCGGTCGCCGGGGTCCCAGGCGTCGAAGTCGACCCGGCGGGCCGTCGCGGACACCCTGATTCCGGGGCGGGCCGGGGCAGACCGTTCCCTCAGCCGCAGGGCCTGCGCCTCTGCTTCCTCCATGGCGGCCCTGCCGAGGGCGACCAGCACGGCGGCGACGATGCGGACGAACGCCTTCTCGCCGTAGGTGGCGTGGCAGCCGCTCAGCCTCCGGAAGATCTCGCCGACCTGGCGGGCCGGGTCTTCTGTCTCGGGCAGGGGTGCGACGAAGGACGGGATGGTGGAGCGGCCGGGCCCGGTGATGGCATCGGCGGGATCAGTGACAGCGTCGGTCAAAGCGGCCTCCGTGGGGCCGCCGGACGCCGCGCGTCGGTCAGGCCCCCTGCAGGGCGTGGGGGGAAAGCGAGGTTCGGCCGGTGGCCGGGGCTCTCCGTATGAGGTGCAGGGAACGAGGCACGGTGATCTCGCGAGGGGACGGGTAACCGCCCAGGGTCGGAACAAATTGGCAATCGGCAGTCAGGACGTCAAGCCGTCGAGCGGACTTCGGTAATCCGCACCGCCCGGCCGGTGGATAGGTGTGGACGGATCCTGCGCGGTGACTGGTCATGGCATTCCTGGCGCCGCCGATGCGTTCTCGGCCAACCGGGCCCGGATCTCATCAAGGGTGACGGGCCGGAAGCCGAAGCAGTCGATGCCGACGTCGGTGCTGGCCGCGGTGCCCGGCAGGGTGCCGTGAGAATGCCCGTAGAAGTGCAGGTCGCCGCGGTGCATGCGCGGCCAGACCCGGTGGGCGTAATGGCTCAGCCAGATGCCCTGCGCCGCGCCGTCCGGACCTGGGACGACGACCCGAGCCACGTCGACGATGCCGTCCCAGGGCAACCGCGCGCCGATCTTATCGTGGTTGCCCCGGACGAGGCAGCGGCGTCGGCCCCGCAGGCGGGCGAAGACGGACCGGGCGTAGTTCTCGCCGCATCGGTAGCAGAAGTCGCCGAGGTGCCAGACGGTGTCCTCGGGGCCAACCGCGGCGTTCCAGTTCGCGATCAGCGCCTCGTCGTGTTCCTCGATGGAGGTGAACGGACGGCGGGTGGTCATCCGCTCGCCCAGCAGCGCCCGGTGTCCGAAATGGTGGTCGCTCGAAAACAGGGTTCTGGATGCCATCGGAGCCTCGCGGGATGCGGAGGCCCGGCACGCGGCGGCACTCCGGCGGTCAGTCGGTCAGGTGCTGGCTCGCGGGTTTCATGGCGATGTCTCTTGAACGACGGCGGCCCTCTCGCAAGTGCCGCGTGCAAGCCTGGACCGACCTGTCGAGGATGCCGTCGACGGGACGCTCCGTGGCGTGGACTGACCCTTCCAGCTCGGACGACGCTGGTCAACCGGACAGGTCGAACCGGGGGCGATGAAGCCTGGGCCCTGGGGATCGGTCGATGAACCGTGGCCCGGTACCCGGGAGCGCCCTGGTCACCGATGACGTCAATGCCTCATCCTGACGATGTTTGCTGGGGAGGGCCGGTGCCTTACTGACGTTTCTGCTACGTTCGCTTCCCGGCGGCCTACCATGGGGCCGCTGGAAGGCGTGCGATTCGGGGATGGTTGTCTTGGGTCTCACGGCACCGAAGAGAAGGGCGTTCAAGAACACCCTCGAACTGACGTTGCGACGCTGCAAGGGCACCGAACTGCAGGCCTTCTTCGCGGCCCTGATGGGGAAGGTCCACGGTCACAACTTCGAGTCCACCAGCACGGACTATTCCCGCGGCGACCTTCAGTGCGACGGTCATTTGGTGGAGCCCGAGACGATCTTCGCCTGTTACGGGCCGGTGAATTCGGGAGACCATGCGGGGGACGCCTCCATGAGGCACGCGGTCGCCAAGGTCCGGAGCGATTTCGAGGGCGCCCGCGCCGAGTGGCCGGGCATGAAGGCCTGGGTCTTCGTGACGAACTACCTCGAACCCCCGGCGCAGATCACGCAGGAGATTTCGCGCCTGAGGAGTGAGGTGTCCGACTGCGAGATCCGCACCTTCGGCAAGGAGCAGTTCGAACGTCATCTCCTCGGCCTCGACATCGAGGACATCGAGGACCTGCTGGCCAACGCCATCACCGACGAGGACTTCCGCAACGTGCAGCCGGTCGAGATCCTGGAGGTGGTCGACGACGTCATGGCGAAGGTGAGCGTCCGCCGCGAGATCGACGAGGAGCCGCGGGAGGTCCCCTTCGACAAGCTGGACTTCAACGGCTTGGAGGACGCGTTCCAGGACCGCATCCGGAACGGCTTCCAGGGCGCGCCGACGGTCGAGCGGTTGTTGCTCGGTCATCCCGACCCGCTGCTCGCCCCGGCCCTGGCTTCCGCCTTCAAGGAGAAGTACCGCGAGCTTGAGTTGCAGGGCCTGGGGCCGGGCGAGATCATGGACGATCTCTACGAGTTCACGATGGCGGGGCATCGTGCGACGACGCGGCGCGAGGTCGCCGTCTGGACGGTGCTGGCGCACTTCTTCGAGGGCTGCACCATCTTCAAGGACCGACCGGTCGCGGAGGAGGCCGCGTGATCCTGCCCGGAAAGCATCTTCGGCCCGACCGTGCCTTGCTTTCGGTCGGGGGCGACATCCTGTCGGTGCTCGGTGAGCCGGCGCCGGTCTCGGACGTTTGGGAGCGTGTGCTTGCCGAGCGGGCCGGCCGCCAGAACGTGTCGCCGCTGCCGTTCGACTGGTTCGTGCTGGCGGTCTCGCTCCTGTACGCGATGGGGGCGGTGGACATGGTCGACGGCCTCATCGTGAGGGCCGGCGGATGATCAAGGCGGTGACCTCAACCATCCCCACGTTCAAGTCGCTGGCGTTCCGGCCAGGGCTGAACGTCCTCCTGGCGGATGTCACGGCTTCCTCCACGGAGCGGCAGACCCGCAATTCCGTCGGGAAGACCAGCCTCGTCGAGACCATCCACTTCCTCCTGGGGAGCAACGCCGACAAGAGCTCGACCTTCAAGAAGCCCGGGATCGTCGAGCACTCCTTCTCGGGCGTCTTCACCGTCGCCGGCCGCGACGTCCTCGTGAGCCGGGATTGCGGGGACGACCGGGGCGTCGTCGTCACCGAGTTGGACGCCGCTCCGCCTGACGGAGCCCCCGAGGGACGGGTTCGCGCGCCGACGCGTCGGATCACGCTGGAGCAATGGAGGGCGGAACTCGGTCGCGGATGGTTCGGCATGCCGGCCGACCGCTCGAACAGCCCCTTCGAGACGAGCTTCGCGCCGACCTTCCGTTCGATGATCGGCTACTTCATCCGGCGCCGGAAATCGGGCGGGTTCACCAGCATTGAGAAACAGAACGCGGAACAGCAGCCCTGGGACTGGCAGGTCAACCTGTCCTACCTTCTCGGGCTGGGGTGGGAGGTCTCACGCGAGTTCCAGGAGCTACGCTCGCGCAAGAAGATCACCGCCACTTTGAAGCAGGCGATCAAGGAGGGCGAACTCGGGTCGCTGTTCGGCACCGTGGCCGAGATAAGGCCGGAGCTTGCGAGGACCGAGAAGCAGATCGCGACGCTGCGGGGTCAACTCAAGACCTTCGAGGTCCACGAGAACTACCGGGAAATGGCTGACCGGGCCGCGCAGTTGAAGGACGCGATGTCCGAGGCGGCCATCGAGCTCGCGACCCTTGAGGAGACCATCGCGTACCTCGAAACGTCCATGGGCGAGGCGACCGCGCCGGGGCATGCCTCCGTCGAGCGGCTGTACCAAGCCGCGGGCGTGGAATTGCCCGGCGTAGCGCTGCGACGCTTCGACGAGGTCGAGCGATTCCAGGCTTCGGTGGCCGAGAACCGTCGGCGTCATCTCGCCAGGCAGGTGGAGGAGGCCGCGGAGCGCAGGGTCAAGGTGGATGCGGCCCTCGTGCGCTACGATGAGGAGCGGTCCGCCATCCTTCGGAAACTCGATGGCAAGGGGGCGTTCGAGGACCTCATAGTCATGCGCGAGGATCTCGCGCGGCTGATCAGCCGCGAGGAGACCCTGACGAGCAAGCTCAAGCACGCCAGCATGCTCGAAAACAGCGTGACGCAGCATAAGCTGGAGAGCGCGGCCCTTGAGCTGCGGCTCCAGGAGGACCTCAAGACGCACGATGCGTCGATCCGCAGGGCGATGCTGCTCGTCGACGAGTGCATCGCCACGCTCTACGACGACCACCAGGGCAACCTGATCGTCTCGGCGTCGAAGACGGGACCGAAACTGGAGATCTCGATCTCGGGGGGCGGCAATCTCGGCGGCATCGACATGATGAAGCTCTTCTGTTTCGACATGATGCTGTTTCAGGTGGCGGCGGAACGCTTCTCGGGGGGGCCGGGGTTCGTCTTCCACGACAGCCACCTCTTCGACGGCGTCGATGCCCGTCAGGTGAGGGCGGCCGTGAGGTTCGGGTCCACCGTCGCCGGCCGGGTTCACGGCCAGTACCTGGTCGCCATGAACAGCGACGAGTTCAATCGGACCGGGCTGCAGCACGATCCCGGGGTCGCCGAGGCGATCCTGCCGGTACGCCTGACGGACCACGAGACGGGCGGCCTCTACGGGTTCCGGTTCGACTAGGCGCGCCACGGGGGCTCGGGGACGGATGCCGTGCGGCTCCGAGGGAAGCGGGAAGCGGGATGCGCTTCCCGTTCTCCGCTTCCCTGGTCTTAAGGTATCCTTGACTGCGTTCGCGGCAGGCTTCGTGCGTCGCGCGAGGTTCCTTGATGCCGTCTGAGAAGCAGGTCTGGCTGGCCGCGGACGAGGTTCACAGGACCGGGGACACGGTCACCCAGGCGCGCGTGATCGAGGTCTTACGCAAGCGCTGGCGTGGCGGGACGCCGCGCCAGGTCGGACCGCACCTGCTGACTTGGAAGGCGGCGCGCAACTACCAGCCACGGTTGGAGGTGAAGGGATTGCCGGAACGCTTGCAGGGCGAGCTCGTCGGCTTCGTCGCGCGCGTCTGGGACGCGGCGCTGGTCGAGGCGGCGCTCCGTTGCGACGACGACCGACGGAAGGCGGAGGCCGAGAGCAGGGCTGCACGCGAGTTGATGGATGAGGCGTACATGGACGCCGAGGTGGCCATCCGGGAGAACGCGACCCTCAAATCACGGCTGGCGGAACGGGAGGCCGAGGTGGCGGCACTTCGGGAGAGGGTCAGCGACCTTGTTGCCGAGGAGTTCTGGGACCGCGTGATGCGCGAGATCGAGGGGGTGCTGCCGGAGAGCGGTTGGGTGCCCGATCACCAAGTGCTCAAGCTCCTGCCGCCGTCGCTCGCCCGGGAAGCCATTTCCCGTGGGAAACCCCTGACGCGCGGCAAGCTCAACGCGAAGATGGGCATCCGGGTGACCCATACGAAATACTTCGAGAGCGAGGAGCGCGGCGACGGCAGCAAGTGGTACCGTCGCAGGGTCGGATGACACGGCCGCCCGACAACCTCGGACGTCGACCTAACGGTCCTTGGGCTGACGGTCGCGCGTCTTGAACGTGACGTACATGCCGTCATCGACGTGGGCTTCACGGAAGTCCTGAGCGGTCCGGACCCGACCGGGTTCGTCCTTCTCGGAACCGGCGGCGGCGTGTCGCCCGCCCAGCGAGGCCCGGGTCAGGTAGCGACTTGGATCGTTCTTGATCTTGGCCATCAGTATGACCCTAGCAGTTTCTGCGCCTCCTTCTCCGAGATGGATGACCTGCATCCGTCGCGGACCCGGCGAGGCTGACCTCCGTTCGTGGTTTTGTACAGGGCGCAGCTCTGGTCCGGCTTCACCTCGAAACGGAGGTCTGTTCCGTTTTCGTTCTTCATCCACGTCCTCGTACCAGCCTTCTCTGTGAAACGCCAGTCGAAGGTCTTGTCGTCGATGGCGGCCAGGGCGTTCGCGACGTCGATGGCGGACTGGTAACGGTCGGCGGGGTCTACCTCGATGCATCGGAGGACGATCTTACGCAGCTTGTTCGGAACGTGTGCCGGGAATTCCGACCGGTTCGGGAACCGACCGGTCGTGACCGCGAACCGGAACGCATCGCGGTCGGCGATCCTCGGTCCGAACTTCGCCAGTTGTGCGTGGAAGGCTTCGTTCCCGACGCACATGCGATAGAGGGTGAGGCCGAACTGGTAGATGTCGAAGGTTCGGTCGAAACGGTCGGACCTGAAGGCCTCCGGCGGGTACATCGGGCCGTAGTGCCTATCCTGCTCGGCCTTGCCGGCGAAGTTCATCCGTCTGGCGAGACCGAAGTCCGACAGGAGCGCCTCGCCGCGGGGCGAGAGCAGGATGTTGTCCGGCTTAACGTCGAAGTGGATAAGTCGCTTCGCGTGGATGTTGTGGAGCCCGGTGAGGACCTGGCAGCCCATCGTCACGATTTCCCGCACCGTCACGTGGCGCCCGCCTGAGATCAGCCCCTTCACCGACCCGTCCCGGTAGTAGGGCATGGCGAGGTACAGGAAGTCGGCGTCCTGGCAGGCGTAGTGGATCTGCACCACGTTCGGATGCGCGCTGGCGTAGAGAGCCTGTGCCTCCGCGAAAAACGCCGCCGGATCGTTGAACCCGGCCTTGGCGACCTGTTTGGCCACGATCTCGGCGTCGAGCTGGTGGTCCCTGACCACGTAGGTGCGCGAGTTGCGTCCGTCGAACCCGATCTCCTTCAGAATGTCGAAGTTGAGCTCGGCTCTCTGGTGAGGCTTAAGCACGGGCGGCTCCCACGGCGCAGAGGAGTGCCTCGCGCCCTTCCTTGGTCATCCTGGCCCAGCCGTTCACCTCCCAGGCCTCGTCGCCGGCGACCAGCGGCTTGAACCGTGCGCGGTCGATGCCGATGCGCGAGGAAATGGATGCGATCTGGCCGACGTAGTAGGCACCGAGGTCGCTGCTCGCGAAGGCTTCCTGGATGACGCCCTCGATCTGCACCCGTGCGAGGTTGCCGCCTCGCGCGGCCGCCTCGGTGACGCGAATGCCGGCCTGCTGCACCCCATACTCCCTGAGGACGTCCAAGAGGTTGCTGCGCACGTACTTCAACGCCTCGGGCGTCGCGAACGCCGCCGGGATCTTGATCTCCTCGATGTTCAGCACGCGCGCCTTCTTGGTGTCGTAGATCGCGAAGGTCACGGCCCTCGGAGCCGCACGGATGCCAATGGTGATCATCGTCCCTCCGTCTTGCCGCCGCGTTCGTAAGGGAGGCGGGCGGTGTTCTCCGCGATTTACTTGAGGTTTGGCAAGCCGTCGGCGCCCATGCCGAGCGCCCTGAATGAGAAGCAGGCGCCGGGAAGACCGGGGCGGATCGCCAACGTGTCGAAAGACAAGGGCCTGTCGCCGCCGCTTTCGGATGATCCGGTCGCGACGCATGCTGAAACCTTTCGAACTGGGCCTCCGTACAGGTCGGCGTACGCCCGGCCAGGGCGCGGCGTGGGGCCTCGCCCTAGCGTCCGGAGAGTTGCGCCCATAGACCATCAATCAGGTAAATTAATTTGATAAATCAGGAACTTGCGGCGCGTTCTTCGTCTTGCCCCACTGTGCGAAAGGGGAGCCCTTCCCCGTACAGGAGACGACGAATGAAGATCACCACCCTCGCGCTCGCCGCTTCGGTCCTCGGAGGCCTCGCGCTCGGAACCGGCGCCGCCTCGGCCGCCCCGATGGGTCCGAACGGCCTTCAGGCCGGCCCGGCAGGCATCACGCAAGTCCGCATGACGCATAGCGAGCGCATGATGATGAAGAAGCGCATGATGCATAAGAAGATGATGAAGCGCCGGATGATGAAGCGGAAGATGATGATGAACCGCATGTAAGCGGCCATCCCGAACGCGGCGGCCCGGCCCTCGGTCCGGTCGCCGCGCCCCTCGGTCCCCAGGACGAGCCGCCCTCGTGCCCCGCACCTACCTGACGCGCTCCGCCCCCGACACCGGCGAGGTGGAGCATCGGCGCTGGATGTTCCGGCACCCCGCCGTCATCCGGATCACCCACTGGATCAACGCACTATGCCTGCTCGTTCTGCTGATGAGCGGCCTGCAGATCTTTAACGCCCACCCGGCCCTGTACTGGGGCAAGGTCTCGACCTTCGACACGCCGATGCTGTCGATGACCTCGACCGAGGACGACCCGCCCAAGGGCGTCACCACGGTCCTGGGCCGCACGTTCGACACGACCGGCTGGCTCGGCTCCTCGCCCGGTGCCGACGGCGAGCCGGCAGACCGCGGCTTCCCGTCGTGGCTGACGCTGCCGAGCGACCAGGATCTCACGGGAGGGCGCTCCTGGCACTTCTTCTTCGCTTGGGCCTTCGTCCTGAACGGCGCCCTGTACCTTCTGTACGGGCTGCTGAGCGGCCAACTTCGCTTCCGCGTCGTGCCCCAGCGCGACCAGGTCCGGCATTTCGCCGCCTCGGTATGGGAGCACCTGACCCTGCGCTTCCCGCAAGGCGACGAGGCCAAGCGCTACAACGTCATCCAGAAGCTCACCTACGCCGTCGTACTGTTCGTGCTGCTGCCGGTGCAGGTGCTGGCCGGGCTGGCGATGTCGCCGGCCATGGATGCGGCGTTCCCGTTCCTGCTGACACTGTTCGATGGGCGACAGTCGGCCCGCACGGTCCATTTCGTCGTGGCGGCCCTGCTGGTTCTGTTCGTGTTCGTCCACGTCGCCCTGGTCGTGCTCTCTGGGTTTTGGAACAACATGCGCGGCATGCTCACCGGCTGGTTCGTGATCGAGCGCCGGATCGAGCCCGCTGCGGGGGATGATGTTCGGGAGCACCGCGCATGATCCAGCCGCCCAGCCGACGCTCCCTCCTGCTCGGCGCCACCGCCGTGGCCGGCACCGCGATGCTCGGTGGCTGCGACCGCCTCGGCGAGGCCGACTGGTTCCGGCGCACGCTCAAGACCGGCGAAGATGCCAACCTGTTCGTACAACGGCTGCTCCTCACGGAGCGAACGCTCGCGCCCGAGTACGCCGAGGCCGACATCTCGCCGTGGTTCAAGCCGAACGGCACCGAGGACCCACCGGACAGGGCCTACAAGGCGCTGGCGCGGCGCAAGTTCGCGGACTACCGGCTGGAGGTGGGCGGCCTCGTCGAGACCCCGCTGAAGCTCTCCCTGGCCGAGCTGCGCAAGCTTCCTTCCCGGACGCAGATCACCCGGCATGACTGCGTCGAGGGGTGGAGCTGCATCGGCAAGTGGACCGGCGTGCCCCTGTCCGAGATCCTGGACCGGGCACGGCTCAAACCGCAGGCGCGCTACGTCGTGTTCCGCTGCGCCGACACGATGGACCAGGGCGAGGACGAGGGCGCCGAAGGGGATGGGACGGAGGACGTCTCGTCCGGCGGCAACGCCAACCCTGCGATGACGAAGCAATCGGGCGAGGGGGAGGACAAGCGTGATTCCGGGGGCCAGCAAGCCGCCGAGGGAAGCTCCGCCGGCGACGACGCGTCCGTTCGCTACTACGAGAGCATCGACTTGGTGGATGCCTTCCACCCCCAGACCATCCTCGCCTACGAGTTGAACGGAAAAGCCCTGCCCGTGGCGAACGGTGCCCCCCTGCGGCTGCGCCTCGAACGCAACCTCGGCTACAAGCAGGCCAAGTACGTGATGCGCGTCGAGGTGGTGGAGAGCTTCGCCGAAATCGGCGAGGGCAAGGGCGGCTACTGGGAGGACCAGGGCTATGCCTGGCATGCCGGAATCTGATCTCCTGCGGCGAACGGACGACCGGTCAGACGCCCCGCCTAGCGTTCCGCGATGAGCTCCTTGATGCGGGTGGCGAGCGTCTCCAGCACGAACGGCTTGGTCAGGACCTGCATGCCGGGTCGGAGATAGCCGTTCCCCAGAACGGCGTTCTCGGCGTAGCCGGTGATGAACAGCACCTTCAGGTCGGGGCGCCGCTCACGGCCAGCGTCGGCCATCTGCCGCCCGTTCATCCCGCCCGGCAGGCCGACGTCGGTCACTAGCAGGTCGATGCGCACGTCCGACTGAAGTACCTTCAGCCCGGCGACGCTGTCGGCGGCCTCGATGGCGGTGTAGCCGAGATCCTCCAGCACCTCGGTGACCAGCATGCGCACGGAGGGCTCGTCGTCGACGATCAGCACCGTCTCGCCCTGGCCGGCCTGCTCCACTTCGGCAAGCCTGCGGGCCACCTCGTCCTCGTCGGCCTCGCCGTAGTGCCGCGGCAGGTACAGGCAGACCATCGTCCCCTCACCGACCTCGGAGTAGATCCGCACCTGCCCGCCGGACTGCTTGGCGAAGCCGTAGACCATGGACAGGCCGAGGCCGGTGCCCTCGCCGGTGGGCTTGGTCGTGAAGAACGGCTCGAACACCTTTCCGATCAGGTCCGGCGCCATGCCGGTGCCGGTGTCGGTCACGCAGACGCCGAGGTACTGGCCGGGAGCGAGATCGTGCTGGCGGCCGCCGGCCTCGTCGATCCAGCGGTTGGCGGTCTCGATGGTGATGCGACCGCCGTCCGGCATCGCGTCGCGGGCGTTGATGCACAGGTTGAGCAGCGCGTTCTCCAATTGCCCCGGGTCGATCAGCGCCGGCCACAGGCCCGCGAGGCCGACGACCTCAAGGTGGACGGCCGGGCCCACGGTGCGCCGGATCAGCTCCTCCATGTCGGTGACGAGACGGTTCACGTTGGTGGGCTTCGGGTCGAGGGTCTGGCGGCGGGAGAAGGCGAGCAGGCGGTGGGTCAGGGCGGCAGCCTGCTTGGCCGCGCCCTGGGCGACGGTCATGTATCGGTCGAGGTCACCCATCCGCCCCTGGCTCATCCGGGTCTGCATGAGTTCCAGCGAGCCTGAGATGCCCGCGAGCAGGTTGTTGAAGTCGTGCGCGAGGCCGCCGGTGAGTTGTCCGACCGCCTCCATCTTCTGCGCCTGCCGCAGGGCCTCCTCCGTCTTTGCCAGCGCCTCGGCCTGCCGCTTGCTCTCGGTCACGTCGCGTACGGACGAGTAGATCAGCCCGTCGCGCGGCACGGCGTTCCAGGACAGCCAGACGTAGCTGCCGTCCTTGCGGCGGTAGCGGTTCTCGAACGTAAGCTGCGCCTCCCCGCGCGACAGACCCTCCGCCGCCGCCACGGTCGCCTCGACGTCGTCGGGGTGGACGAGATCGAGGAACGGGCGCGCCTTCATCTCGGCATCGGTCCAGCCGAGCGTTTGCGGCCAGGCTGGGTTGAGGCCGACGAAGTAGCCTTCGAAATTGGCCACGCACAGCAGGTCGGACGAGGCCTGCCAGATCTGGTCGCGCTCGGCGGTCCGGGCGGCGACTTGGCGGGCGAGGTCGGCCTCGGTCTGCACCCGGACGGTCACGTCCTGCACGAAGATGTGGAAGCCGTCGACGCGAGCGTCGGCGTCCCGGCGCGGCAGGTATCGGATCTCGGCGACGCGGGGACGCCCGTCGCGGTGGGGCCAGTCCATCTCAAAGGTGACGGGTTCACCCGCGAGGGCCCGGTCGATGTACGGCCGACGTGCCGCGTAGGCGTCCGGCCCGAGCAGGTCCCGGACGTCCCGGCCGACAATCTCGCCGGCGGGGATAAAGAACCAGTCGACATAGGCCTCGTTGGCGAAGCGGTAGACGTGGTCCGCGCCGATGAAGGCGATAAGCACCGGAAGGGCGTCAGCGATCAGGCGCAACTCGCGCTCGCCGGCCTCGGCGCGCTGCTCGACACGGCGCCTCTCGGTGATGTCCGAGAAGAAGATCGCGACCCGGTGCGCGGAGGGTTCGCCGGTGCGCAGGGCCCTGACGTCGAACCAACGCCCGAACACGTCGGCGTAATGCTCGAAGTGGGCGGGCTCGCCGGTCAGCGCGACTTGGCCGTAGGTGTCGAACCAATGCCGCTCCAGGTCCGGCGCGAACTCGCTCACCCACCTGCCGGCGACGTCTGCTCCGGTCTGCGCGACGAAGGCGGGGTTGGCCTCGACGATGCGGTAGTCGATGGCGCGTTCGCCCTCGAACTTCATCTCGACGATGCAGAACCCGACCTCGATGCTCTCGAACAGGGTCCGGTAGCGCGCCTCGTTCTCGCGCAGAGCGACCTCCGCACGTGTACGCTCCGTGACGTCGTGGCCCTCGACGAAGATGCCCTCGACCCGCCCGTCCGGGCCGGCGACCGGTTGATAGACGAAGTCGAGGTAGCGCTCCGTGATCGCCCCTCCCGCGACGGGCTGGAGATCGAGCCTGGCACCCGTCGCCGTGTGAGGTCGGCCTGTGCGGAACACCTCGTCGAGCAGGTCGACGTAACCCTGGGCGGCAGCCTCCGGCAGTGCCTCCGCCACGGTACGGTCGGCCACGTCGCGACCGTCGACGATGCGTTGGTAGGCGGCGTTGGTCAGCGTGAAGCGGTGCTCGGGGCCGCTCAGGAGGGCGATGAAGCTCGGAGCCTGTTCGAACATCTGCGCGAGGGAAGCCGAATGCCCACGCAACCGGCGAACCTCGGCTTCCAGTTCCTCGCGGGCCATCGTTCCCGGGTCCGGTGTGGGTGCGTGCATGCTGGCTCGATAGTTTCCGACCGCTTCGCCCGCGACGGGTCGGAAGATGCAAACTCAATGATGTGGTGGCACGGTCGGGAGTGGCGGCCGACCGCAGCGGCGCGTGCGGTCAGAACGCGTTGATCGGACCGGGTGGCTGCGGTGCCGGCGGCTCCGTCGGCGGATCGCCCTCGGGCGGCGCCGGGTCCGGCGGCGGGTCGACGATGGGTGGCAACGGCTCGTCCCCTGGGCGTGGCGTGTCCGATTGCATGACCTTGTCCCCTTGGCGCGTCCGGCTGGCGCCGAAAGATAACGCGCGCGGTCCCTGGCGGATGCGCACTCGCCCGACGCTTTCAGCCGCGTGCATCACCCGTCAGCCGAACGTCAGTGCCAACCGCTCCCGCAGGGCCTTGCGCAGGGCCCGGCTGAGGTCGGCCACTGAATAGGGCTTGCCCAGCAGCGGGAAGCCGTCGGTGCCTTCGAAGGCCAGCACGTGGCTGTAGCCGGAGGTCAGAACGACCGGCAAATAGGGCCACCGCCGCCGGATCTCCCTGGCCAGGTCGACCCCGTTCATGCCGGGCATCACCACGTCGGAGAAGACCACCTCGAACCGCTGGCCTGAGGCTTCGATCTCCGCCAGGGCGGCCTGGGCGTCCTTCACCCAGACGGCCTGGTAACCGAGTTCGCCGAGCGCTTGCGTGGCGAAGGCGCCGACTTCGACGTTGTCCTCGACGACCAGGACCGGGGTGCCGTGGCCTTCGGGCAGTGGTCCAGGATCGTCACGCGCGGGTTCCCGAGCCGAGCCATCGGCGGAGCGGGGGAGAAACAGGGTGAAGGTGGTCCCGGCGCCGACCTCGCTATCGACCGCGACGTCGCCGCCTGACTGCTTGGCGAAGCCGAACACTTGGCTCAGGCCCAGCCCGGTGCCGTGGCCGACGCCCTTCGTCGTGAAGAACGGCTCGAAGATGCGTTCGAGCAAGTCAGGCTCGATGCCGCCGCCGGTGTCTGAGACCGACACGGCCACGAAGTCGCCCGGCACTGCCGGGTGCGAGCGCAAGGTCGGGATGCGGTCGACGCGCCTGACCGCGATGCGCAACCGACCCTCGCCCTGCATCGCGTCGCGGGCATTCACCACGAGGTTCACCAGCGCGGTGTCGAACTGGCTCGGGTCGGCATCGACGTGGCAGGGCAGCCGCTCGCCGTCCGCATCCTGGCCGGCATCGGTGTCGGTTTCAACGCGGATGCGCGCGCCGGTGAGCGTGCGCACCATGTCGGCGATGGCGGCCACCGACTGCGCGGCATCGAATACGGTCGGGCGCAGCGCCTGCCGTCGCGCAAACGCGAGCAACTGGCTGGTCAACTTGGCGGCACGGTCGACCGTGTCGGATATGGCGTCGACGTAGCGGCTCCGGCGCTCCTCACTCAGGCTCGGGCGCTTCAGGAGGTCGGTGGAGGATTTGATGACGGTCAGCAGGTTGTTGAAATCGTGCGCGACGCCGCCTGTCAGCTGCCCGACCGCTTCCATTTTCTGCGATTGCCGCAACTGCTCCTCAAGGGCCCGACGCTCGGTCACGTCCCGGCCGGTTGCGTGGAAGCGGTCCCCCTGCGGGA
Organism: Methylobacterium sp. Gmos3; assembly: GCF_056430985.1. NCBI lineage: Bacteria > Pseudomonadati > Pseudomonadota > Alphaproteobacteria > Hyphomicrobiales > Methylobacteriaceae > Methylobacterium > Methylobacterium sp. Gmos3. The sequence goes on along the minus strand of NZ_JBWJYL010000006.1, from coordinate 90,547 downwards.
TGGCGTTCCACGAGATCCAGCGGTGGCCGCCGTCCGCCGTCCTGAAGCGGACGTCCAGGTCGGAGAGGGGCAGGCCGGCGCGCAGCATCTCGAAGGCGCGTGACGCGGCCTCCTGGTCGTCCGCATGCACGAGGCTGTCGATGCGCACCCCGATGAGGCTGCCGGCCGGCCAGCCGAGCGTCTCGGCCCAGGCCGGGCCGACGGCGCGGATACTCCCGTCGAGACCACAGACGACGAGCAGGTCGCGGCTCGTCCGCCAGACCAAGTCGCGTTCGACCAGGTTGTCGCGGTCACGGGCCTCCCGCCGCTCTTCGCCCTCCTGCCTGACGGTGGCGTCCTCGAACAGCACGGCGACCCGGTTCTGCGCCTGGCTGCCGATGCGCACCGCATGCACGTCGAACACGCGCCCCAGCCGGGACGCCGCGCCCCTGAACCGCGCGTCGCGTCCCGTGCGGGCGACCTCGCCGTAGGTGTCGAACCAGTGCCGCTCAAGCTCGGGTTCGAGCTCGCGCATCCAGCGGCCCTCGGCGTTCGCGAGCCCGGACTGGCGCTCGAAGGCGGCGTTGACCTCGACGAAGCGGTAGTCCTCGGCCCGGCCTTCCCCGTCGAACCGCATCTCGATGATGCAAAACCCGGCCTCGCCGTCCTCCAGCAGGCTGCGGAAGGAGGCGCCCCGCCGGACGGCGTTGCCCTCCTGCTCACGGAAACGCGTGAGGTCGAGTTGGCTGCCGAAGAAGAACAGCAGCTCGCCATGCGGGCCGAAGACCGGGCTGACGTAGAGCTCGTTGACGAAGGGGCTGCCGTCGCGCCGGTAGTTCAACAACTCCACGACCACGTCCCGCCGTGCCGCGATGGCATCCCGGATGCGGGCGACGTGGGCCGGGTCGGTCTCCGGCCCCTGGAGGAAGCGGCAGTTACGTCCGATCAACTCCTCCGCCGCGTAGCCGGAGAGTTCCAGGAAGGCGCGGTTGGCGAAGACGATGGGGTTGTCGGGGAGGTTCGGGTCGGTGACGATCATCGCCATCCGCGTCTTGTCGGCGGCGGTGAACAGCAGATCGGGCCTGAGGGTCCCGACGCCGGCCTCGCTGGCGGTCGAAGGTGCATGCGGTTCCCGACCGGCACGCAGGCGGGCGACCTCCGCCAGCAACTCGCTCTCGCGCCGGCGCAGCCGCTCGACCTCCCCCCGAAGATCCTCGATGCTCATGGCCTGGATCTCTAAAGGGCGTCCATTCGGGAACTAACGCCCTCGGGGGCGACAGAACGGAAATCGGATGCGGCCTTTGGTCGGGTCGAGGCCTCGTGCGGTTTGGCCGAACAGGAAGTCGACGTCATCATCGGCTTTCGGTCCTCGCCGACACGGCCCGGTCGATGGCGGCGTGGAAGCGGCTTTCAATGAATGGGCGTTCGACGAAGGGAACGTGCCCGGGCAAGGCCTCGGGGCGAGGCGTCACTTGTGCCGACACGACGACGACGGCCACGCCCGACCGAAGGCGGGTGACCTCGCGCGCGAGCGCCAGGCCGTCCATCGTGCCCGGCATGCGCACGTCGGTGATCATCAGGGTGACCGTGCCGTCCAGATGTTCCAGCGCCTGGGCGGCGTTTCCGGCTTCGACAACGGCGTAGCCCTTCGCTTCGAGGAGGTCGCGGACCTCCAAGCGGAAGAGCATCTCGTCCTCGACCACCAGGGCCGTCTTCGCGTCCGGGGCATCCGTCATGGCGAGCGGCAACGGCCCGCGCGACCCTTCGTTGCGTCGCCCCGTCAAACGACCGCCTGGAAGTCGGCCAGCGCCGCCTCGACGACGCACGCCACACCCTCCGGGCGGTAGTCGAGGGCTAGGTTGGCGTTGACTTGTGCCGTCAGCCCACGCTCGATCAGCCGCGACCCGAACCCTTTTCGCGATGGCGGCACGACCAGTGGACCGCCAATTTCCATCCATGCGATGCGCAGCCGCGGCGCATCTTCCGGCCCAACCAGCGAGGCCGTCAACGCGACCCTGCCGTGGGGTACGGACAGGGAGCCGTACTTGACCGCGTTGGTGGTCAACTCGTGCAGGGTCAGGGCGAGGGACAAGGCGGCCTTGCCGCCGATCTCGACGTCCGGCCCCTCGAACGCGACGCGCCGCCCCGCCGATTCCTGGACGCCGACCCCCTCCCGGACCACTGCCGCCAGGGAGGCGCTCTCGGCAGCGCCGCCGAGGAGCACGTCGTGCGCCTTGCCGAGCGCGACCAGCCGGCTGCCCAGGACCTCGCGCGCCGCGTCCATGTCGGTGGCGCCGCGCAGGGTCGAGGCGGCGATGGCCTGCACCATCGCCAGCAGGTTCTTCATGCGGTGCGAGAGCTCCTGGTTGAGCAGGTCCTGCCGTTCCTCGGCCCGGCGGCGGGTGTCGATGTCGGACACGGCGACGACCGCGCCGACCACCGTGCCGGCCTCGTCGCGCATCGGCGCACCCGCGATCTCGATCCAGAGCCGGGTGCCGTCGCCACGCTGGTACTCGCAGCGCATCTCGGCGTGTTCCATTCCCTCTCGGATGATGCGGCTGAGCGGGTAATCGGCGGCCTCGACCAGCCGGCCGTCCTCGTGGAAGGCGACCCATTCGCCGTAGCTGTCGGCGTTGGGCGACGGCAGGATGGGATGGCGGAGGATCTCCTCCAGCCGCCGGTTGCCGGCGACGATGTGACCGGACGGCGCCTCCGCGAACAGTATGCCGACCGGTACCGTGTCGAGCACGGCCCGCAACGTCGCCTCGCTGGCTTGCAGGGCCTGGCGGGCGCGGTGCTGTTCCGTGAGGTCGCGCGTGACGGTGCCGTAGCCGAGCTTGCGCCCGTCAGCGTCGCGCACGGGAAAGAGGTTGTACAAGACCGGGACCGCCACCCCGGTGACCACGTGGCGGAAGTGCAGTTCGCCTTCCCAGAAGCCGTCCCGCTCCGCCGCCGGCAGAACCTCGTCGAGGACGCGCGCGCGCTCCTCCGGCACGAAGTAGTCCACGATGGGCATGGCCCTGGCCGCGGCGAGGTCGGGCAGGCCGATGAGGCGTCGGCCGGCCTCGTTGACGAAATCGACGCTCCCGTCGGGGGCAGCCAGGCCGATGAAGTCCTGGCTCTGCTCGACCAGGGCGGCGAGGCGGCGCGTCTCGGCATCGGCCCGGCGCTGGTCGCCGACGTCGACCAGGACGGTCACCGCGGCCTGGATCGCGCCCTCGGCGTCGCGCACGGGTCCGCTCGACACCTCCAGGAGGCGCAGCTCGCCCGTCGCAGGGTTGCGATAGCGCATCTCCTCGCCCCGCACCGTCTCGCCCTTCCGCAGGGCGCGGAGGGTCGGGTACTCGGCCGGCTCGTACCTTTGACCGTCCGGGTGCAGGGCGCCGTAGGAGACGTAGCGGGCGTCGCCCTCCGTCCCGAGCCCATGGCCGAGGATCTCCTCGGCCTTGGCGTTCAACGACGATGGCATGCCGGCCTCGGCCCCGGCGATGGAGATGCCGACGGGGGCCTGACGGAAGATCGACTCCAGCAAGCCGCGCTCAATCCCGAGGCGGCGCTCGCTCTCCCTCATCGCGTCCTCGGCCCGCTTGCGCTCGGTCAGGTCGAGCATCGCGCCGATCATTCGGCAGGCCCGGCCCTGGGCGTCACGCATGACGTGGCCGCGGTCGAGGACATGCGCGTAGGAGCCGTCCGCGCGGCGGAAGCGGTACTCGTCCGTCCAGGTCGTGCCGACGCCGTCGATGACGGCGTGGATCGAGGCGTCGATGCGGGCGCGGTCCTCGGGATGGATCTGCGCGATCCACCAGTCGCCGGTCGGCTCGACCGTCTCGGGTGCATGGCCGTAGGCCTCGGTGAGGGCCTCGTTCCAGAGAACGTGGTTGGTGGCGAGGTCCCAGTCCCAAATCGCGTCGTTGGTGGCCCGGGCCGCAAGCCTGTAGCGGTCCTGGCTCTCCTGCAGGCGGGCGGCGGCTTCCTTCTGCTCCGTCCGGTCGCGCAGGATCTTCACGAATCCGATTGCGGCGCCTGCCTCGTCGCTCAGGACCATCATCTCGCCGTTGGCCCAGAAGCGCTCACCGTCGCGGCGCAGGTGCCAGCGCTCGTCGATGCCGGTGCCCTTCTCAAGGGCCGACTGCATCTCCATGGCCGGGATGCCGTCGCGCCGGTCCTCGGGCGTGAAGAACGCGTCGGCGGTCTGGCCGCACATTTCCTCGGGACGCCAGCCGAGGATGCGGGTCGCGCCGGCGTTCCAGTCCGTGATCCGGCCGTCGAGGTCGAGCAGAATGATGGCATAGTCCTGCGCACTGTCGAACACGGCGCGGCGCCGGTACTCGGTCAGGGCTGCCGCTCGGTTGGCGGCGCGCTCGCCGGCCTCGGCAAGGCCGGAGGCGACGGAACCGGCGAGGACGCCGAGAACCTGTAGGTCCTCCTCCGCGAACGCGCCCAGGCGGCTCGATTGCAGCTTCAGGACACCGACCACGACGCCGCCACGGCGGACGGGCACCAGCATGCACGAGCGCTGGCGGAGCCGCTCGGCCAGTTCAGGATCGACCCGGTCATCGCTTAGGACATCGGGGACGAGGAGCGGGACGCCTTCCCGGTAGCAGGCACCCGCGAGGCTTCCCCGGAGCGGGACGCGAAGGCCGAGATGCGGCGCGAGGCTCTCCGTGACGGCGCGGTAGACCAGGGTATCCCCCTCGCGGATCTCGACCGTGCCGGCCTCGGCGGCGGGGACGGCGTGCATCGCGCCGGCAAGCACGGCCCGGAAGCTCTCGTCGAGGTCGCCACCCGCCGCAGCGACGCCGGCCAGGGTCACGGCGACAGCCTCGCCCTGACGCCCGGCGCGATCCCGGTCCGACCTGGAGCGGCGCAGCAGGAGCTGGTCCATGACCTGGCGGGCGAGCGCCTCCAGGTCCGCAACCTGTTCCGTGGAGAGGCCCCCCGGGCGCGGGACGTGGTCGATCACGCACAGGCTGCCGAGCACCTGCCCGTCGGGCGTGCGGATGGGCGCGCCGGCGTAAAATCGCAGGTGTGGCTCGCCGGTCACGAGCGGGTTGGCGCAGGTGCGCGCGTCGCGTGTGAGGTCCGGTATCTGCAGGACGCCGGGTTCGGCCAGCACGAACTTGCACACCGAGCGGTCGAGGTCGGTCTCGCAGGACGGAAAGCCTGCGCGGGCCTTGAACCACTGGCGGTCGCGGTCGACCAGGCTGACAAGCGCCACCGGTACGGCGCAGAGGCGGCGCGCGAGATGGACGATGTCGTCGAAGCCGCGTTCGGGCGGGGTGTCGAGGATGTCGAACGCGGCGAGCGCGGACAGCCGCGCGTCCTCCTCGACCCGGACGGGACGCGTGACCTGGTTCACGGGGTCGCGTCCTTCACGAGCCCGGACGGGGGACGCAGCCGTTCCGGCTCGCCGACGTCGACGGCGACGATGCGGCCGCTCGGGGCGTAGACGGCGCCCATCACCTCCTCGAAGTGCTTCCGCACGGCGGCGTGGCACTCGCACGAGCCTGCCTCGGCGCGCTCCCTGTCCGGAAGGGTGATGCGTCCGTGGCCGATGGTGATCAGGCGGTCGCGCTGCATCCGCCCGAGCACCTCGGTCAGGTAGGCGCGGCGCACCCCGAGCATGTCGGCCAGGAGCTCGTGGGTGACAGGGAGTTCGGGCGTGCCGATCCGGTCCTGCAGGGTCAGGAGCCAGCGCAGGCAGCGCCGCTCGATGGTGTGGGCGGCGTTGCAGGCGACCGACTGCAGTACCTGCGCCAGCAGGCAGTCGGCGTAGCGCACGAACAGGTCGCGGATGCCCTTCGAGGCCTGCTTGGCCTCCGACAGACGCGCAGCGTCGATCCGGATGACCGGGCCGCCGACCTGGACGACCGCCTGTCCGAATGCCGGTAGGTAACCGTGGCTGACGACCCCGCCCATCGCGCCCTCGCGACCGACCGTGGCGGTCTCGACGGACTTCCCGTCCATGAGCGGCACCACCAAGGTGACGACGCAATGATGCGCGGGGAAGGTGACGTGACTGACGTCGTCGCCGGCACGGAACAACACGTCGCCGCGCCGGACCTCTCGGCGTTCGGCGTGCGGTGCCAGGAGGGCGCGGTCGGCCGCGTCGAGGGCTTCGAGCAGCAGGTTGCCGTCGATGGGGGGCGAAGGTCGGATGTTCACGGGGATGGTCGCAGTGCTGGCCGTCGGGTTGTCCACTAGCGGACTTCCTGGCGGGAAGATGTCCGATACCTGACAAGTGACGCCAAAGTCGTCCAGGGAGGCGCCGTTTTTCCCGAGCTGACGGAGGCTTCGTCACCTCCGAACGGTCAGGGTTGTCGGTTGAGGTCAGGAAGCCGACGCTGCGGAGGCGGGAACCTGTCTGGCCACGAGCGGTGCAGGCAGACGGAACCGGAAGGTCGTGCCCCGGTCGACGGCGCTCGTCACGGTCAGCACGGCGCCCTGTCGCTCGACGAGGTCGCGACACAGTAGCAGGCCGAGCCCGCTTCCCCGCTCGCCCGCCGTGCCGTTCGTAGTGGTCCGCCTATCCAGCCGGAACAGGTCGTCGACCTTGCCCGGCGGCATGCCGACCCCGGTATCCGTAACGGAGATCTCGACGTCGTCCCCATCCTGGCGGCCCGCGACGGAAATGGTCCCGCCGGGCAGCGTGAACTTGACGGCATTGCCGACAAGGTTGCGCAACACCGTGGTCAGCATGTCCCGCTGCGCACGGACGATGATCCCGCCGCAGGAAACCTCGATGGTCAGCCCCTTGTCCGAGGCGGCTTCCGCCGCGCCCCGCACCACCTCGTTGGTCACGGCTTCGAGGTCGACGTCGGTCAGGGTGACCGCCATCGTATCCATCTGCAGGCTCGCCCAGGAGAACAGGCTTTCCAGCAAGGCGTAGGCTTGCGTCGCCGCCTCGTGGATACCCTTCGCCCGACGCTCGATGGAGGCGGGCTCGCGCGCCGCGACAGCTTTCCCGAGAACCTCCGACAGGCCAAGGAGAGCCTGGAACGGGTTGCGCAGGTCGTGGGCGATGATCGAGAACAGCAGCGACTTCTGTCTGTTCAGCGTGTCGAGTTCGAGCGACTTCGCCTCCGCCTCGCGCCGCGCGGCGGCGAGCTCGTCCTGGAACGCCCGACGCGCCGCGGCGAAGCGTATCGCCCGGGCGAGGCCTGAGGGCGTGACCTCGGCCTTGTCGAGGTAGTCCAACGCGCCGGCTCGCATCAGCCGGGTCGCGAGCTCCGGGTCGGCCTCGCCGGTCAGCATCAGCACCGCCCGCGCCTCGCCCTCCGCCGCGAGCAACGTCTTGAGCAGAGCGAAGGTGTCGATGCCCGGCAGCCGGTAGTCGAGCAGCACGCAGTCGAAGGTCGCCTCGGAGGCGAGGAGCAGGCCTTCCTCGCCGCCGGACGCCTCGGTCAGGGTATGCTTGAGCCCCGACTTGGCGAGCGCCCGCCGGACGGCCGCACGGTCGACCGCATCGTCGTCGATCAGGAGGATGCGGGTCGGGTGCGTCACAGCGAAGACTATGCAGGAAACTCGACGACCTTCCAGTAGTGCTCCAGCAACGCCACCGCCTCCATGAAGGTGTTGGCCGGATCGCGCTTGACGATGTAGCCGGCCACGTTGTGCCCGTAGGCGCGCATCCGGTCCTCGTCCGCCTTCGACGTGGTGATCATGAACACCACCGCCGAGCGCAGGTCCTCGTCGGCGCGCAACGCCTCCAGGAACTCGATGCCGTTCATGCGCGGCATGTTCAGGTCGAGCAGGATCAGGTGCGGCTTCGGCAGCCGCTCACGTCCGTTCTCGCCACGCAGGATCTCAAGCGCCTCGATGCCGTCGCGGGCGACCGTGATCGGGTTGCCGATCCTGCTTTTCTTGAAGGCGCGCTTGAGCCCCTGGACGTCGACCTCGTCGTCGTCGACCAGCAGGATGTTAACCGTCGAGCCCATCCGCCTGTCCCTTCCGGCCGTCGCGCGGCCACGTGAAATGCACCGCCAGCCCGCGCCCGTCCGGCCCATCGGCGAGCCAGACCTTTCCGCCCTGGCGGTCGACCAGCTTGCGCACGATGGCGAGCCCCATGCCGCTGCCCTCGACCTCGTCGCGGGGCTTGAGCGTCTGGAACATGCCGAACACGCGCTCGCGGAACTGTTCGGGAATGCCGGGGCCGTCGTCTGTCACGACGAACTCGACCACGTCCCCTGCCGACCTCGCCTCGACCCGGATGTGTCCCTCGGCCGGCCGGTCGTGGTGCTTGATGGCGTTGCCGATCAGGTTCTGCAAGGCCTGGGTCAACGGGGCCCGTGCCGCCTGTAACGTCGGCAGGGAAGCATCCGCCGTTATGGCGAAGCCCTCTGGAGGGCTGACCAGCACGGCGAGTTCCTCGACGAGGGCCTTCGTGTCCACCGTGTCCATCGTCGCGTCGGCCCGCCCCGCCCGCGAGTAGGCGAGGAGGTCGTCAAGTAGGCTGTCGAGCCGCCGAACCCTACTCTTGAGGAGCTCCATGTTGGTCCGGACGTCGCCGGTCAGGGAGTCTTCCAGGTCCTCCTCGATCCACCCGACGAGGTTCTCGATGCCGCGCAGCGGCGCCTTGAGGTCGTGGGAGGCGACGTAGGCGAACTGCTCCAGTTCCTCGTTCGAGCGGCGCAGGTCGATGGCGTGGCGCGCGAGCCGGCGCTCCATCCCCTTGCGCTCGGTGATGTCGGTGTTGGTCCCGAACCAGCGCAGGATGCGTCCGTCCGGCCCGCGATGGGGTTGGGCCAGCGACAGGAACCAGCGATACTCGCCGTCGGCGCCGCGGAGCGGGAATGTGTCCTTCCACGGCTCGCCCGTCCGGAACGCCTCGCCGATGCGGTCCACCACGCGCTCGACGTGGTCGGGGTGGTGGACGTCGCGCCAGCCCCAGCCCCGCATCTGCTCGATGGTGGTTCCGGTATAGTCGTACCAGCGCCGGTTGTACCAGATGATGTCGCCGCTCGGCTCGGCGACCCAAGCCATCTGCGGCAGTGCGTCCGCGAGGGCGCGGAAGTCGTCCGTGGTCAGGTTCGCGGCACGCTCCACGCGCGGGTCTCCATGGCGATGGGCTCGGAATGCGGCCGGACCCGCATACCCCTTGTCGGCTTGCCCGTCACCGCACCCTGCAAGGGCCGCATCGCGGGACCGGTACGCCGGGAACCGGCATGCCGTCGGCAGATTGGCTTCCCGAGCCGGGGTTGCAACCGGCTGGGAGGAACGCGATGTCGACGGATACCGAGAAGCACAGGGCGCTGCTGGGTGCCCTCAGGGAGGCGCAGGGCAAGGGGGACGGCTCCTTCGAGCGGGCGGTGACGGAGGCCTTCGAGCACGTCTTCGAACATCTGGGACGCCTGAACGACCACGTCTCCCTGAGCGGTCCCGACGGTGGCGACCCGCACCTCAAGCCCGGCGAATCCCCCACCTTGCGATAGGGGCCGGGACCGACGGAAGCCGCGAGACGGAAGGGACCGCATGATCACGCTGTACACTTGGTCGACCCCGAACGGCCGCAAGATCCCGATCATGCTGGAGGAGTGCGGCCTGCCCTACACGGTGGTGCCGGTGAACATCGGCAAGGACGAGCAGTTCGCCCCCGACTTCCTGAAGGTCTCGCCCAACAACAAGATCCCGGCCATCGTCGACGACGAGGCCGAGGGCGGGCCGTTATCCGTGTTCGAGAGCGGCGCGATCCTCACCTACCTCGCTGAGAAGACCGGGCGCTTCCTCGCCCCCTCGGGGGCTTCCCGCTACAAGGCGCTGGAATGGCTGCACTGGCAGATGGGCGGCCTCGGGCCGATGCTGGGGCAACTCGGCTTCTTCGCGGTACGCTCCGACGAGAAGGCGCCGCTGGCCATCAAACGGTTCACTGACGAGGCCGACCGCCTGCTGCGCGTCATGGACCGGCGTCTAAGTGAGGGGCCGTACCTGGCGGGGGCGGACTACTCCATCGCCGACATCGCCTGCTATGCCTGGACCTTGGCGGCGACGTCCTTCTTGAAGGAGCCGCTCGCGGGTACGCTCGTCAACACCCCGAACGTGCATGCATGGCTGGCGCGGGTCGGCGAGCGGCCCGCCGTCGGGCGCGGCATGGAGGTCCCCAAGACCTGAGCGCCGAAGCCCGTGTTGGCCCGAACGCCAGACAGGGGACCGTCCAACGGCGGAAACGTGTGCCGTCCTTTGCGTTGGCCCGGGCACGGGAGACATCAGGATGAGTGACGGCACCAAACCCGACGACCTGCCGCCGGTGGACGAGGGGACCGGCCTTCCGACGCCGCCAAGCCCGGGGCGGTTGCCGCCACCACACCTGCCGCCGCCCCCGGACGAACGAGGCCCACCTTCCGAAGCGGACGAAACGGGCGAAGGAGGATGACCGACCGCTCGCGGCGCAAGCGTGGGACGTATGCTGCGGCCGTTGCGGCGCGTCCATGCGTCCGACCGGTAGGCTCGTTCCCCCGTCGTCGGTGGCTGCCATGGATGGTGACAGGTCGTTCGGGAACCACTGGCGTTCTCGTGACCTGATCCCGTCCAACGAATTGGGAGCCCCGCATGCGCCTCGCCATCGCTACCATCGCCCTGTCGGGGATGACCTTCGTCGCCCATGCGGAAGCGCCAGCGGATGCCGTGGCCATCGGTCCCTGGAAGGTTGAGGCGGTCTCGAAAGGCCCGAAGTTCGAGCGATGCACGATGACCCGGACGACGGATGACGGGGTCGAGGTACGGTTCACCCGTGACGCGGACGGACTCGACCTGACGATGAGCTCGCCGAAGTGGAAGCTCGGGCGCGGGAAGAGCTATCCGGTCGAACTCGCCGCCGGGTCCTCGACGCTGCAGGCGGATGTGGCCGCCTCCGGCAATACGGTGTCGTTGCCGGTGAAGGACGAGAAGTTTCTGCGGTCGCTCAAGCTCGCGGATGGCCTGGACGTGAAGGGCGAGGGCGCGACCATTAAGGTGGCGCTGGATAAGAGCGCGGCCGCCCTCGACCGATTGGAGGCGTGTTACGCCAAGAACGGCTCGGCCACCGAGACCAACCCGTTTGTTGCGCCAAGCGGAAAGCCGTAGGGATTGACCGCCTCGGCATGGATCTGGGCCAAACTTCGCCTTCATAGCCAAAATCGCCGGGAAATGAAGGCAAGGGGCCGCTGATTGAACAGCGACCCCTTGTTTACTCTAGGTTTATCCGATGCGGAACTTTGATGTCCCGAAACTGATCATTGGATCGGCTATCACTTAAGCGTGCGCCAGCACCGCCAGCAGCAGCAGGGCGATGATGTTGGTGATCTTGATCGCCGGGTTCACGGCCGGGCCGGCGGTGTCCTTGTAGGGGTCGCCGACCGTGTCGCCGGTCACAGCGGCCTTGTGGGCCTCGGACCCCTTGCCGCCGTGGTGGCCGTCCTCGATGTACTTCTTGGCGTTGTCCCAGGCGCCGCCGCCCGAGGTCATCGAGATCGCGACGTAGAGCCCGGTGATGATCACGCCGAGCAGCATCGCGCCGACCGTGGCGAAGGCCTGGGACTTTCCGGCGATGGGCTGGATGACGAAGAACAGCACGATCGGCGACAGCACCGGCAGGAGCGAGGGGACGATCATCTCCTTGATCGCCGCGCGGGTGAGCATGTCGACCGCCCGGCCGTAATCCGGCCGGTCGATGCCCTGCATGATGCCGGGCTTCTCGCGGAACTGGCGGCGGACCTCCTCCACCACCGCCGAGGCGGCGCGGCCCACGGCGGTCATGGCGATGCCCGCGAACAGGAACGGGATCAGCCCGCCGAGCAGCAGCCCGACGACGACGTAGGGGTTCGAGAGGGAGAAATCGACGCTCACGCCCTGGAAGAAGCGGTACTGCGTCGGGCTCGCATTGGCGATGAAGTAGTTCAGGTCCGAGGTGTAGGCCGCGAACAACACCAGGGCGCCGAGGCCCGCCGAGCCGATGGCGTAGCCCTTCGTCACCGCCTTGGTGGTGTTGCCCACCGCGTCGAGGGCATCGGTGGACTTGCGCACGTCCGGCGGCAGGCCCGCCATCTCGGCGATGCCGCCCGCGTTGTCTGTCACCGGGCCGAAGGCGTCCAGCGCCACGATGAAGCCCGCGAGCGCCAGCATCGCCGTCACCGCAATGGCGATGCCGAACAGGCCGGCGAGCGCGTAGGTCGCGATGATGCCGGCCACGATCACGATGGCCGGCAGCGCGGTCGATTCCAGCGAGATCGCCAGACCCTGGATCACGTTGGTGCCGTGGCCGGTGACGGAGGCATCGGCGATGGACTTCACCGGCCGGAAGTTCGTGCCGGTGTAGTACTCGGTGATGACCACGATCAGCGCCGTGATGGCGAGCCCGATCACCGCGCAGCCGAGCAGGCCGCCGGCCGTGAAGGTGACGCCGGTGGAGGTGGTGAAGGCGGTCGAGAACCCGCCGAACATCGCGTAGGTCACGGCGGCGATGGCGACGATGGAGAGCGCGCCCGCCGCGATGAGCCCCTTGTACAGGGCGCCCATGATCGACTGGTTGGCGCCGAGCCGCACCGCATAGGTGCCGGCGATGGAGGTGACGATGCAGGCTGCGCCGATGGCGAGCGGGTAGAGCATCATCGGCTCCAGCACCGACCGGCCGGTGCCGGTGGGGCCGGAGAAGAAGATCGCCGCCAGCACCATCGTGGCGACCACCGTCACCGCGTAGGTCTCGAACAGGTCGGCGGCCATGCCGGCGCAGTCACCCACGTTATCGCCGACGTTGTCGGCGATGGTGGCGGGGTTGCGCGGATCGTCCTCCGGGATCCCGGCTTCGACCTTCCCGACGAGATCGCCGCCGACATCGGCGCCCTTGGTGAAGATGCCGCCGCCGAGGCGGGCGAAGATCGAAATCAGCGAGGCGCCGAAGCCCAAAGCCACCAGCGCGTCGATCACCTCGCGGCTCGACGGGTCGAGCCCGGCGCCGCGGGTCAGCACGAGGTAGTAGAGGGCAACGCCCAGCAGCGCGAGGCCCGCCACCAGCATCCCCGTGACGGCGCCCGACTTGAACGCCACGTCGAGGCCGGCGCCCAGCGAGAAGGACGAGGCCTGCGCCGTGCGCACGTTCGCCCGCACCGAGACGTTCATGCCGATGAAGCCGGCCGCGCCCGAGAGGACGGCGCCGATCAGGAAGCCGAAGGCGACCTTGAGCCCGAGGAACACGGCGAGCGCCACGAACAGCACGATCCCGACGAGGCCGATGGTGAGGTACTGGCGCTTGAGATAGGCCTGCGCACCCTCGGCGATCGCCCCCGCGATCTCCTGCATGCGCTGCGTGCCCGCGTCGCGTTTCATCACGTCGGTGATCGTGACGATGCCGTAGGCGATGGCGCAGAGCCCGCCTACGATGATCAGAATCAGGGGAAGCATTCGACCGTCCTTGGGTTTTGGATGCCTGGCTGGGGCTTGTCGTTGACGAGCTCGGCCGTCGAGGCCGCGGGACGAGACGCTCGGATTCGGGCTTTCCTTCCCAGAACCATGCATTGATTGCCAAACTTCGCCGCAGAGCGCAAACGAGACCTTCGGATCATCGTGGCTTTTGGTGCATTGCGAAATAAAAGCGTTTTGCCGGCGCGTTTTCTTCGCAGGTGCGACGGGGAAGAACTTGAGGTGGGGGAGCCCCGGCCTCAGAAGTGGCTGAAGGATCCCGCCGCGAAGACGCGGTGCGTGCCGTCCGCCATCGCGAAGGCGGGCGGGCCATCGCCCGCGATGACCGTGCCGACGGCGCTCATCGGGATGCCGGTGGCGGCGGCTTCGGCCAGGAAGGCGTCGAGGCGTTCGGGCGGGACGGCGCAGAGAATCTCGTAATCGTCGCCGCCGGTCAGGATCGGCGCGATCAGGCCGGGTTCGGCGGCGAGGGCGGCCGTCGCGGCGGGGGAGAGGGGCACCGCATCGGCCTCGATGACGGCGCTGCGGCCCTCGCTCAGCATCTTGGCAAGGTCGCCCGCGAACCCGTCCGACACGTCCATAGAGGCGCTCGCATGACGGCGCAGGACGGGCGCGAGGGCGAGGCGCGGGCGCGGATGCCAGTAGCGGTCGGCGAGGTGGTCGCGCATCGCGCCATCGAGGGCCAAGGCCCAGGCGGGTCGCCGGCGGAGGAGGAGCCCGAGGGCGCCGTCGCCCAGGGTGCCGCTGACGCAGAGCCGGTCGCCGATCCGCGCGCTCGTGCGCCGCACGATCCCGCCCTGGGGTACCTCGCCGAAGACGGTCACACCGATCAGCGCCGGGCCGCCGGAGCGCACCGTGTCGCCGCCCAGCAGCGGGCAGCCGGCCGCGTGCGCGGCTTCGCCGAGCCCCGCCGTGAAGGCCGCGAGCCATGCCTCCGACCAATCGTCGGGCAGGGCCAGCGTCAGGAGAAAGCCGCGCGGCACCGCGCCCTTGGCGGCGATGTCCGACAGGTTCACCCCGAGCGCCTTGCGGGCGATGGAGGCGGGGGGATCGTCGGGGAAGTAGTGGACACCCGCGACGATGGCGTCGGTCGTCAGGACGAGGTCGCAGCCGGGGGAGGGCGTGAGGGTGGCGGCGTCATCGCGCATCCCATCGGCCCCGGGGCCGGCGAGGGGGGCGAAGTAGCGGGCGATCAGCCCGTCCTCGCTCGGGCGCGGCGCCCCCCCGGACACGCTCAGCCCCGCTTCGTGCCGGGCTTCTCGGATACTTCGTCGGGCCGGACCTGCCGGGCGAGGCGGTCGAGCACGGCGTTCACGAGGCCGGGCTCGTCGGCGTTGTAGAAGCTGTGCGTGACGTCGACATATTGCGAGATCGCGGCGCGCGCCGGCACGTCGGGGCGGAACATCAGCTCGTAGGCGCCCGCGCGCAGGATGGCGCGCAGCACGGTCTCGATCCGGCGCAGGGGCCAGCCCTGGCTCAGGGCGGCGTCGAGCTGCGGGTCGATGGCGCGCTGCTCGTCCACGACGCCGCGCAGGAGATCGCGGAAGAAGGCGGTCTCGGCGGGGGGATGGACGATGCCGTCGATCTCCCGGCCGATCCAATGGGCCTCGAACTCGGCGAGCGCGTCGAGGACGCCCTTGCCGGAGATGTCCATGTCATAGAGCGCCTGCACTACGGCGAGCCGGGCGCCGCTGCGTGGGTTGATCGCGGGGGACTTGCCCTCCTGAACGGTCTCGCCCTCGGCCATGCGGTCCTCCGTCATCGTGCCGCCGCCCGCTTGATCGCCAGCACCGCCAGCGCCGCCTCGGCCGCGCCGCCGCCCTTGTCCATGTCGGAGACGCGGGCGCGGGCCCAGGCCTGCTCCTCGTTCTCGACGGTCAGGATGCCGTTGCCGAGCGGAATGTGCCGCTCGACCGACAGGTCCATGAGGGCGCGGGCGCTCTCGCCCGCGACGATGTCGTAATGGCCGGTCTCGCCACGGATCACGCAACCGAGCGTCACCACGGCGTCGTAGGCGCCGGTCTCGAACAGGATCGCCACGGCGGCGGGAATTTCCAGGGCGCCGGGCACGGTGACGACATGGGCCTGTGCGCCGGCGGCCTCGATGGCGGCGCGGGCGCCGGCCAGGAGTTCGTCGGCGAGGCCGTCGTAATAGCGGGCCTCGACGACGAGGATGCGGGCTCCGGCGACGCTGGGGTCGGCGGGGCGGCGCGCCGCGTCGGCGCGGGTATGGGCGACCATGGCTCTCGTCCGGCCGGAGGAAGAAGGATGGCGGGGGTTAGACCGAAGCGGCCGCCGCCACAAGCGGGGGCGTCACGGCACCAGCGGCGGCAGGGGGCGCGGGGCGCCCTCCGGCAGAGCGGTGCGGGCGACGTTCATCGTCATGGCGAGGAGCGCGTAGTAGCCGTTGATGCCGGTGAGGTCGATCGCGCCCTGCTCCCCGAACCGGGCGACGAGGGCGGCGTAGGTTGGTTCGCTCACCGCGCGGTTGCGCTGGAGTTCGAGGGAGAAATCGTAAGCCAGGGCCTCGTCCTCGCTCATCGTGGTCGGGCGGCGCCCTTCCGCGAGGGCGGCGGCCGTCTCCGGGGCGACGCCGGCCTTGAGGGCGATGGGGTGGTGGATGTGCCACTCCACCTGCTGGCTCCATTCCCGCGCCACGATCAGGATCGCGAACTCGCTGATCCGCAGGGGCAGCACGCTGTTGTAGCGCAGGTAGAGCCCCATCCGGCTCGCGCATTGCATCATCTCGGGGCTGCGCAGCAGCGGCGTGAACGGCCCGAAGACCGGCACTCCGCGCTCAGCCTGGAACACGGCGGCGGCCTCCCGCTGCGCGTCGGTGAGGGCCTCGGCCGGGAGCTCCGGCATGCGGTCGGTCATCATCATCTCCTTTTCCGTCCTTGCGAGCAAAGCGAAGCAATCCAGGGCGGCTCCACCTCTGGAAGCGGCCCGCTGCCCTGGGTCGCTTCGCTGCGCTCGCGATGACGGAGCGGGTGAAGTCCGCGTCTCAGAAATGCCGCGCCAGCACGGCCCGCACCTCGGCCACCATGTCCATCTCGGCGCAGGAGAACTGGGCCGGGCGGGCGGCCTTCCACTCGGCGTTGCTGCCGATGGTCTCGGCGGCGCGGGCTCCCTCGATCAGGTCCTTGATCTGCACTTCGCCGGCCACGCGCTCGTTCGAGCCCTGGATGATCGCCACCGGCGCCCTGCGGCGGTCGGCGTATTTCATCTGCGCCTTCATGCCGGCGGTGCCGAGATAGAGCTCGGCCTTGATGCCGTCCGCCCGCAGGAGGGCGACGAGGCGCTGGTAATCGGCCATGTTCTCGCGGTCTAGGACGAGCACCACCACCGGGCCGGGGGCCTCGGTGCCGGCGAGCAGCGGGCTCTTCACCAGTTGCAGGGCCGAGAACAGGCGCGACACGCCGATGGAGAAGCCGGTCGCCGGCACGGGCTCGGCGCGGAAGCGTCCGACGAGCCCATCGTAGCGCCCGCCGCCGGCCACCGAGCCGAAGCGCACCACCTGCCCGTCCTCGTTGGTGACGGGGAAGGTCAGTTCGGCCTCGTAGACCGGGCCGGTATAGTATTCGAGGCCGCGCACCACGCTCGGGTCGGCGCGGATCACGTCGTGGCCGTAGCCCGCGGCGCCGCAGAGGCGCATCATCGCGTGCAATTCGGCGATGCCCTCGCGGCCGGTCTCGGATTCGCCCACCGCCGCGTGCCAGCCCTCGAAGAACCGTTCCCAGAACGCCACCCGGTCGGCGCCCTCGCCCGGATCCGCCTGAAGGGAGACGTAGGCGAGGATGCGCTCGGCCGCCGCCTCGTCGAGGCCGGCGCCCTTGGTGAAGTCGCCGCTCTCGTCCTTGCGGCCGCGCCCGAGGAGGTCGCGCACGCCGTCGACACCGAGGCGGTCAAGCTTGTCGATGGCCCGCAGCACGGTGAGGCGCTGTCCCGCCTTGTCGGCGCCCGCGAGGCCGGCGGCCTCCATCACTCCGTCGAGAACCTTGCGGTTGTTGACCTTCACCACGAACTGCCCGGCCAACCCGAGGCGGTTCAGGGTGTCGGCCATCAGCATGCAGATCTCGGCATCGCCCGCCACGGTCGGCGCGCCGACGATGTCTGCGTCGAACTGCATGAACTGGCGGAAGCGGCCCGGCCCCGGCTTCTCGTTGCGGAAGACGTAGCCGTTGCGGAAGCTGCGATAGGGCTTGGGCAGGGAATCGAAGTTTTCGGCCACGAACCGGGCCAGCGGCGCGGTGAGGTCGTAGCGGAGCGACAGCCACGCCTCGTCGTCGTCCTGGAACGAGAACACGCCGGCATTCGGCCGGTCGAGGTCGGGCAGGAACTTGCCCAGCGCCTCGGTGTACTCGACGAAGGGCGTCTCCAGCGCCTCGAATCCGTAGAGCTCGAAGCTCGCGCGGATCGTCTCCAGCATCCGCGCCTGCGCGGCGATCTCGCCCGCGCGCCGGTCCACGAAGCCGCGGGGCAGGCGGGGCTTCAGGGTGTCGGCCCGGTTTTCGCCCTTCGACATGGCTGTGATTCGTTTCGCTTTTTGCCGCGCCCCGAGGGGGCTTCTCGTGGCGGGCTCTAGCGCAGGCGGTCGGGAAGCGGCAAGCGCGGCCCGTCAGTAGGGGGCGTTGAGCTTGATCCAGAGCACCACCGCGAGGCTCACCACGGCGATCGGCATCTGGATCGGCCGCAGGCGGGCATGGGCCAGGGGCACGCTGCCGCTGCGGGCCTCCAGCGGGTCGAGCACGGCGACCAGCGCGTAGCCGAGGATCAGCATCGACAGGCCGAGGACGACCTTGCCCGTCACCACGGTGATCAGGCTCCCGAGGCCGAGCCCGTAGAGCACGAGCATCGTCACCATCTGCGACAGGCGCGGGCCGCCCTCGGTGCGGAAGCTGACGCCCCGGTGCACGCCGGCCAGGAAGCACAGGATCGAGGCCGAGTAGAGCAAGGTCACGAGGATGACGAGGTAATCGAGCGGCTGGCCCTGCAGCCACCACGCGCCGAAGGCCCCCGCCGCGATCGGCACCATCGGCCCGAAACCGAACACGAGGTCGAGCCACGGGATCCGGCGCGGCTCGTGGGCGACGATGGTGCGGCCGGTGGCGTCATCGAGCATGCAAACGGTCTTTCGCAATCCTGTCGTGGAACCCGTCCGAGGTTCCGTCCGGCCTTCGCTGCGGCGCGGTGAACGGCAGGAGGAACGGGCACGCGCGGGCCGGGTTCCCGGCGCGTCCGCCACCGGAAGACGGAAGGCCCTTGAGCCGGTGGCGAAAACACGGTATGAAGGTCATGCCCTCCTCACAAGGTCAGCGCCGTAGCGCGCCGGTGAGCCCTCAGGGTCCTGCCAAGACGGTTCGCCATAGTCGATGTACGGGCCACACGCCGCGGTGCGGCCCGCCCTCCGGCGCCTCTCCCCGGGGCGTTTGACGCGAAACCGACCTCCCTGTCCCGTCCCTTCGTCGGTCCTATAGACTCCATGACGCCAGACTCCGACGCCCTCGCCGATCTTGAGACCGTTGAGCCGGCCGAGACGCCCATCGCCGCCCTCGAGGGCATGCGGGAGGTGAAGCTCTCCGAACTCAAGGCCAAGACGCCGACCGAACTCACCGCCTTCGCCGAGGAGGTCGAGGTCGAGAACGCCTCGACCATGCGCAAGCAGGAGCTGATGTTCGCCATCCTGAAGCAGCTCGCTTCGAAGGATGTCGAGATCATCGGCGCCGGCACCGTCGAGGTGCTGCAGGACGGCTTCGGCTTCCTGCGCTCCAGCGATTCGAACTACCTGCCGGGTCCGGACGACATCTACATCTCGCCGACCCAGATCCGCCGCTTCGGCCTGCGGACCGGCGATACCGTCGAGGGGCCGATCCGCGGCCCCAAGGACGGCGAGCGCTATTTCGCGCTCCTCAAGGTCAACACGATCAATTTCGAGAACCCCGAGAAGATCAAGCACAAGGTCCATTTCGACAACCTGACGCCGCTCTTCCCCACGAAGCGGTTCAAGCTCGAGCTGGACAACCCCACCAAGAAAGACTTCTCGCCCCGCATCATCGACATCGTGGCCCCGATCGGTAAGGGGCAGCGCGCCCTGATCGTGGCGCCGCCGCGCACGGGTAAGACCGTGCTGATGCAGAACATCGCGCAGTCGATCACCCTCAACCACCCCGAGTGCTACCTGATCGTGCTGCTCATCGACGAGCGGCCGGAGGAAGTCACCGACATGCAGCGCTCGGTGAAGGGCGAGGTCATCGCCTCCACCTTCGACGAGCCGGCCACCCGCCACGTGCAGGTCGCCGAGATGGTGATCGAGAAGGCCAAGCGCCTCGTGGAGCATGGCCGCGACGTGGTCATCCTGCTCGACTCGATCACCCGGCTAGGCCGCGCCTACAACACGGTGGTGCCGTCCTCCGGCAAGGTGCTGACCGGCGGTGTTGATGCCAACGCCCTCCAGCGGCCGAAGCGCTTCTTCGGCGCCGCCCGCAACATCGAGGAGGGCGGCTCGCTCTCCATCATCGCCACGGCGCTGATCGATACCGGGTCGCGCATGGACGAGGTGATCTTCGAGGAGTTCAAGGGTACCGGTAACTCGGAGATTATTCTCGATCGGAAGGTCTCCGATAAAAGAATCTTCCCCGCCATCGACATCACCCGGTCGGGCACGCGCAAGGAAGAGCTTCTGGTCCCGCCGGATTCGCTCAAGAAGACCTATGTACTGCGCCGCATCCTCAACCCGATGGGCGTCACCGACGCGATTGAATTCTTGCTGGACAAGCTGCGTCAGACGAAAACGAACACTGATTTCTTCGATTCCATGAATACCTAAAATTCAAGTGAACCTTGATAAAACCTGCTTGTTTGTCGTGTAAGACTCGGTAGATACTCATTCACGGCCACAATTTTCTGGGGGCGTTGATGGGGTCTCGTTTGGGCCGTCGGACTGCTATGCCGACGGCCGACAGTGATGTTGGCCTGTGGCAGGTCGATGCGAGCACGAATCTCGCCACACTCGACCGGCGCGCGGCTGCATTGCTGCAAGTTGAGGGCCATAGCCCCGATCGCCCCGTGCATCTGGAAGAGGTGATGAGCCGCGTTCAGGACGAGGATCGCGACCTGATGCGGGAGGTCCACCTGGACGTGACGCGCAGCGGCGGCCCCTTCCTGAGCGAATTCCGGGTCATCGACGCGGAGGGCAACATCCGCTGGGTCCAGATCCGTGGCCAATATGCGCTTGGCATGGGCGGCGTGATGACGGGCCGGGGTGTCTTGCTCGATGTCACGGACATCCATGCGTGGTCCGGTTCGATTCCCAGCCATGCCGGTGTGATGACGGTGCGGCAGCCGCCGACGGCGGCGCCCGCTCCGGCTTCCGACCCGCTGGCCGATGCCGCCGGGCTGGCCGTTGAGCTGCGCAAGGCGTTGGGCCGGACCGGCCATGGCGCGCTGCGGCTCGCGGCGGACCTGCTCCTGTGGGAGATCAACACCGCCATCGCCGAGCGCCATGTCATCAGCGACAAGGCGGTGCCCGGTCTGACGCGCAAGGCGCGTTGACAATCGGCTAACCGATTCCTGCCAAGGTCTCGTCAGGGGCCAAGTGGCGTAGCGGCCCCAGCGACAGCCCTGCCGCGCGGTTCGAATCCGCCGGTGGGGCGCGTCGCACAACACGGCCCATCCCCTTGCGGCTGCGAAGCGTTCCGTGACACTGGGGCGATGACCTCCCCCTGGCTCGGCCCGGCGCCGCTCCTCCTCGCCTCGACCAGCGCGACACGGCGCCTGCTCCTCGACAGCGCGGCCCTGCCCGTCGAGACCGAAGCGCCCGGCGTCGATGAGCGCGCGGTGGAGGCGGCCTCCGCCGGCCTCTCGCCCGTCGATCTCGCGAAGGCGCTGGCCCGCGCCAAGGCCGAGGCGGTCGCCGCCTGCCATCCCGATCGCGTGGTGATCGGCGCCGATCAGGTGCTCGACCTCGACGGCACGGTGTTCCACAAGCCCGCCGACCTGGATGCCGCGCGGCAGCATCTCGCCCGTCTCGCGGGGCGCACCCATGCGCTCCATTCCGCCGTCGCCCTGGTGCGGAACGGGCGGGCCGATCTCTTCGTCGAGACGGCGCGGATGACGATGCGCCCCCTCGCAGCGGAGGCCATCGAGGCCTACCTCGCCTGTGCGGGCGAGGCGCGGGTCCGTGCCAGCGTCGGCGGTTACCAGCTCGAAGGGCCGGGCATCCACCTGTTCGCGCGGGTGGAGGGCGACCACAGCACGGTCCTCGGCCTGCCGCTGATGCCGCTGCTGGCCCGGCTGCGGGACGCCGGCCTGCTGCGCTTCTAGGACGAGGGGGGACGATCCTTGGCGGGACACGACCATTCGCACGGGAGCCATGGCCACGGCGACCATTCCCACGCGGGCCATTCCCATGGGGCCCATTCCCATGCGCCGAAGCATTTCGGCACGGCCTTCGCCCTCGGCATCGCCCTGAACACGGTCTTCGTGGTGGTCGAGGCCGGCTACGGCTACGCCGCCAACGCGATGTCCCTCGTGGCCGATGCCGGCCACAACCTGTCCGACGTGCTCGGCCTGATCGCGGCCTGGGTCGCCTCGGTGCTGGTGCACCGCCAGCGGACGGCCCGCTTCACCTACGGGTTGCGGGGCTCCTCGATCCTGGCGGCGCTGTTCAACGCGGTGTTCCTGCTGATCGCCATGGGGGCGGTGATGTGGGAGGCGGTTCTGCGCCTCCTTTACCCCGAGCCGGTGGCGGGGGTGACGGTGATGGTGGTGGCCGCCATCGGCATCCTCGTGAACGGGATCACGGCGTGGCTGTTCGTGAGCGGCGCCAAGGACGACATCAACATCAGGGGCGCCTTCCTGCACATGGCGGCGGATGCGGCGGTCTCGGCCGGCGTGGTGGTGGCGGGTCTCGTCATCTGGATGACCGGCCTCGCCTGGATCGATCCGGCGGTCAGCCTCGTCGTGGCGGGCCTCGTGGTCTGGGCGACCTGGGGGCTCCTGCGCGACAGCGTCGCCATGTCCCTGAACGCCGTGCCGCCGCAGATCTCCCCCGCCGCCGTCGAGGGATTTCTGCGCGAACGCCCCGGCGTGGCGGACCTCCACGACCTCCACATCTGGTCGATGAGCACGACCAGCGTGGCGCTCACCGCCCATCTGGTGATGACGCAGGGGCACCCCGGCAACGGCTTCCTGGTGGAGACCTGCGAGGGCCTGCGCGCGCGGTTCGGCATCGGGCACGCCACCCTTCAGATCGAGGAGGCGGGCGGGCCCGATTGCCGCCTCGCCGGAGCCTGCGCGGCATGATCAAGGCCTTCGTCGCCGGGCACCCCATCGCCCATTCGCGCTCGCCGCTGATCCACGGGCACTGGCTCGCCGAGCACGGGATCAGTGGCTCCTACGAGCGGATCGACGTGTCGCCGGCCGACTTCCCAGCCTTCCTGCGCGGCCTGCCCGAATCGGGCTTCGCGGGGGGGAACGTCACCATCCCGCACAAGGAGGCGGCCTTCGCGCTGGCCGACACGCTGACCGAGCGGGCCCAGCGCATCGGCGCGGTGAACACCCTCGTCGTCGGCGGCGACGGCCGGGTCCACGGCGACAACACCGACGCGCCGGGCTTCTGCGCCCATCTCGACCAGAGCCTCGGCACCGCATGGCCGGAGCGCGGCGAGGCGGTGATCCTGGGCGCGGGCGGCGCGGCGCGCGCCATCGTGGTCGGCCTCGCGGAGCGGGGCGTCTCCCGCATCCGCGTCGCGAACCGCACGCCGGCCCGGGCCGAGGCGGTCGCTGCCCTGGCACCGGGCATCGCCCAGCCCCTCGCCTGGGATGACCTGCCCGCCGCGCTGGACGAGGCGGGGCTTCTCGTGAACACGACCTCGCTCGGCATGAAGGGCCAGCCGCCGCTGGCGATCGACCTCGCGCCGCTCCCGGCAGGGGCGGCGGTGGCCGATATCGTCTACGCACCCCTGGAAACGGAACTCCTCACCGCCGCGCGGAAACGGGGGCTCGCGGCGGTCGACGGGCTCGGGATGCTGCTGCACCAGGCGGTGCCGGGCTTCGAAGCGTGGTTCGGCGTGCGCCCGCAGGTGACGGCGCGCCTGCGCGACCTCATCGTCGCGGATCTCCGGCCGTGAGCGGCAGGCCCTTCGTCCTGGGGCTCACCGGCTCCATCGGCATGGGCAAGTCGGCCACCGCCGCTCTGTTCGCCCAGCGCGGCGTGCCGGTCCACGATGCCGACGCGGCGGTCCATGACCTCTACGGGCCGGGCGGCGCGGCGGCGCAGGCCATCGGCCGCGAATTTCCCGGAACGCTCGATGCGCAGGGCGGCGTCGACCGCGCGGCCCTGCGGGAAGCGGTGCTCGGCGACGCCGCGCGGCTGAAGCGGCTCGAATCCCTCGTCCATCCCCTGGTGCGGCGGGAATCGGAGGCGTTCCTCGCCCGGCACGCGGATGCGCCGCTCGTCGTCCTCGACATCCCGCTCCTTTTCGAGACCGGCGGGGAGGGGCGCTGCGACGCCGTCGCGGTGGTGAGCGCCCCGGCCGCGATCCAGCGCGAGCGGGTGCTCGCTCGCCCCGGCATGACCGAGGCGGCCTTCGCGGCGATCCTCGCGAAGCAGATGCCGGATGCGGAAAAGCGGGCGCGGGCCGATTACGTCATCGACACGGGGAGCGGGTTTCCGGCGGCGGAAGCGGCCGTGGCGCGGATCGTGGCGGACCTGACCGCCTCACCGTCGGTGGCCCCCATTCCCGGAAAGGCGTAGGGTCGCCGCCCGACCGGCAGGGCCAGACAGAATGCTGCGCGAGATCGTCCTCGACACCGAGACCACCGGCACCGAAGCCCAGAACGGCGACCGGCTCATCGAAATCGGCGCCGTGGAGCTGTTCAACCACATCCCCACCGGCCGCACCTTCCACTGCTACATCAACCCGCAGCGGGCGGTCTCCGAGGGGGCCTATGCCGTGCACGGGCTCTCGGACACGTTCCTCGCCGACAAGCCGGTCTTCGCCAAGATCGTGCCCGACCTCCTCGACTTCCTCGCCGACGGGCGCCTCGTCATCCACAACGCGCCCTTCGACGTGGGCTTCCTCAACATGGAATATGCCCGGCTCGGGGCCGCCGCCCCGCCGCCGATCCGCCTCGAGGACGTGGTCGACACCCTGCCGATGGCCCGGCGCAAGCATCCGGGCGCGGCCAACAACCTCGATGCCCTCTGCTCCCGCTACGGCATCGACAACTCCCGGCGCACCAAGCACGGCGCGCTCCTCGACGCCCAGATCCTCGCCGAGGTCTATGTCGAGCTGCTCGGCGGCAAGCAGACGAGCCTCGGCCTCCTCGTGGCCGAGGCCGCCGCCCCCGCCGCCTCCGACATCTCCGGCGCGACGGGGCAGGGGCCGCGCACCTTCCGCAGCCGGTTGACGGATGCCGAACGCGAGCGCCACGATGCCTTCCGCGCGAGCCTCGGCGCCAACGCGATCTGGGCGGATTACATCGGGACCGCCGATCCCGCGTGACGCCGATCCGCCATGCTGCAATGCGGCGGAATTCTATTGCAATGCAAAATAGCCCCTCTATATACCATCCACACGGATGGTAGAGGGTCGGCGATGGCACAGGGCCATGGGTTGGCCGGCGCGCGGGTGCCGGAGAGCGAGAAGATCACGATCAACCTCGGCCATGTCGACCTGGGCTACGTGGATCTGCTCGTCGCGGAGGGCGTCTATGCCAACCGCAGCGATTTCATCCGCACGGCGATCCGCAACCAGATCGGGCGCCATTCCGACATCACCAAGCAATCGGTGGAGCGCCGCAGCGTCGAGCTGGGTCTCTGCCGGATCGGCCGGGCCGACCTCGAGGCGGCCCGCGCCGAAGGGCGGATGCTCGACATCCGCGTCCTCGGGCTCGCAACGATAGGGCCCGACGTCACCCCCGAACTCGCCCGCGAGACCATCGGCACGTTGACCGTGCTCGGCAGCCTCCAGGCCAGCCCCGCCGTCCGTGCGGCGCTGGCTGACCGCCTGCGCTGACCGCAACCCGAGACGAGGCGACCCCCATGTCCGACATCTTCGGCAAGTCCGACCAGACGTCCGGGAAACGTCCCTCCGGCGATCCCCTCTCGGATCTCGCGGAGGCCACCCGGCTGACCGGCCTCGGCCGGCTGGAGGAGGCGACGGCCCTCATCCAGCGCACCCTCACCGGGCGCGGCGGCTCGCCCTCGTCGAATGCCGCGACCCCCCATCGCCACGGCGCGGCCGACCCGTCGCCCAGCCTGCGCGTCCGCGAGGTGGTGGAGACCATGGTGCGCGGCATCGCGCCCGTGCTGAAGGGCCTCGGCCATCGCCCGCCCGCCCCGCCCCCGGAGCGGAGCGGCGGCACCAGCGCCTTCCTGCCGCGCAGCCATGCGGTCGCCGCCGGCGCGCGGGATTACAAGTTGTTCGTGCCGAGCAGCCCCCAGGCGCCCGCGCCCCTCGTGGTGATGCTGCACGGCTGCACCCAGAACCCGGACGATTTCGCCGCCGGCACCGGCATGAACGTGCTGGCCGAGCGCCTGGGTCTGTTCGTGGCCTACCCGGCGCAGAGCCGGTCGGCCCATCCGCAGAAGTGCTGGAAGTGGTACGATCCGGGCGACCAGAGCCGGGAGAGCGGCGAGCCGGCGATCATCGCGGGCATCACCCGCGCGATCATGGACGCCTATCCGATCGATCCGGCACGGGTGTACATCGCGGGCATGTCGGCGGGCGGCGCGGCGGCGCTCAACATCGCCCATGCCTACCCGGATCTCTACGCCGCCGTGGGCGTGCATTCGGGGCTCGCGGCCGGCTGCGCCCGCGACCTCGGCTCGGCGCTGATGGCGATGCAGGTCGGTGCTCCCGGCCTCGGCACCGGGCCGAACTTCGGCGCGCCGGTCGCGAACAAGCGCATCCCCACCATCGTCTTCCACGGCATGGAGGACAACACGGTGAGCGTGCGCAACGCCGACCAGATCCTCGCCCAGGCCGAGGCCGCCGGCCTTACCGCCGGCGCGGAGCATTTCGAGGGGGCGAGCGACCGCTTCGGCGGCCATCCCTTCACCCGCACCCGCTTCACCGACCGCCAGGGCCGTGTCGTGGTGGAGGATTGGCGCATCCGGGGCGCCGGCCACGCCTGGTCGGGCGGGCGGCCCGAGGGCTCCTACACCGACCCGGAGGGGCCGGACGCCTCGCGGGCGATGCTCGATTTCTTCGCCGAGCACACGCTCGCGAAATCCCATTGATGCCAACGACCAGGATTGTTCGATGACCGCGCCGATCCCCACCCTTGCCGGCCTGTCCGGGATCGCGGAGGAGCGTGACCTGATCCTCTGCGATGTCTGGGGCGTGCTCCACGACGGCCAGACGGCGCATGTCGCGGCGGGCGAGGCGCTGATCCGCTTCCGCGCCCTGCCGGGTCCGCGGCGGCGGCGGGTGGTGCTGGTCTCGAACGCCCCCCGTCCGGGGGACGGCGTCGGACGCATCCTCGACCGGTTCGGCGTCCCGCGCGAGGCCTATGACGCGATCCTCACCTCCGGGGACCTGACCCGCGAGCTGATCGCGGCCCGGCCCGGCGCGCGCATCCGCCATCTCGGACCGGAGCGCGACCTCGGCGTGTTCAAGGATCTCGACCTCACCCTCGTGCCGGAGGACGAGGCCGACCTCGTCGTCTGCACGGGCCTGTTCGACGACCGCGCCGAGACGGCGGACGATTACCGCGACGAACTCACCCGCCTCGCCCGGCGCGGTCTGCCGATGATCTGCGCCAACCCCGACCTCGTGGTCGAGAGCGGCAACCGGCTGATCCCCTGCGCCGGGCTGCTCGCCGCCGCCTATGCCGATCTCGGCGGCGCGGTGGTCTATGCCGGCAAGCCGCACCGGCCGGTCTACGAGGCGGCCCTCGCCCTCGCCGCCTCCCTCGACGGCGGCCCGCCCGACGACAAGGCCCGCGTCATCGCCATCGGCGACGCGATCCGCACCGACATCGCCGGGGCGAGCGCCTTCGGCATCGCGAGCCTCCTCGTCGCCCGGGGCATCCACGCGGAGGAACTGGGCGTGACGGCCGACCACCACACCCTCGGCGACATCGCCGCATGGCTCAGCCGGCAGACGGTGCATCCCGATGCGGTGATCGAGCGGCTGGTCTGGTAGGGCCTCAGCCCAGTACCGCGCGCAGGCCTTCCATCACCCGTGGGTCGGCGCAATGGCCGACATTGAAGCGCAGGAAGTCCCGCCAGCCGCCGGAGGGGCTGAACACCACGCCGGGGGCGAGCAGCATGTTCCGCGAGAGCGCGCGGCGGGCCACGTCGGCGGCGTCGCGCCCGTCCGTCAGGCGCATCCAGAGGAAGTAGCCGCCGCGCGGCTCTGCCCAGATCCGCAGGCCGCAGCCCGAGAGATCGCGGGAGACCTGCGCCATCGCCCCCGCCAGCCTCCGGCGGGTCTCGGCGACGGTGCGGCGGTAGCTGCCGTCGGTCAGGAGACCGTGGGCCAGGGCGGCGCAGACATGGCCGTTGCCGAGGCTCAGCGCGAGCTTCAAATCGACCAGCGGCTCGACCCAATCCGGCCGCAGGGCGATCCAGCCGCAGCGGGCGGCGGCGGTGAGCGTCTTCGAGAAGCCGCCGATCTGGATCACCCGCTCGAACCCGTCGAATCCGGCGAGGCGGGGCGCCGCGTCGGGTTCGAGATCGCCGAAGATCTCGTCCTCCACCACCAGGGTCTCGTGCGCCTCGCACAGGCGCAGGATGCGGTGGGCCGTGGCCGGGAGGAGGCTCGTGCCGGTCGGATTCTGGAGCGCCGAGTTCGTCAGGTAGAAGCGCGGCCGGTGCTCCGCCAGGAGCGCGGCGAGCGCCGCGAGATCCGGTCCCTCCGGCGTCATCGGCACGCCGATCACCGTGGCCCGCTGCGCCCGCAGCAGGGCGACGAAGTTGAAGTAGCAGGGATCGTCCACCAGCACCGTGTCGCCGGGCTGGAGCAGGAACCGGCCGATCAGGTCGAGCGCCTGCGTCGCGGAATCGACGAGGACGATCTGGTCCGGGTCGGCGACCACGCCCTTTTCCGCCCCCCGCCGGGCGATCAGCGCCCGCAGCGGGCCGTATCCCAGCGGCTGGTCGTAGCGGGTCAGGACGGCGGTGTCGGCCCGGGCCACCGCCCGCAGGCCCCGCCGCACCGCCTCGTCGGGCAGCCAGCTCTCCGGCAGGTTGCCGCCCCCCGGCGTCATCATGGTCGAGCCGGCGAGCGCCGATTGCTTGGCGAGCCAGAGCGGATCGACCGCGCGGTCGAGTTCCGGCGCCATCGCCTTCAGGCAGAGCGGCCTCGTCTTGCCCGCCACATAGAAGCCGGAGCCCGGCCGGGAAACGATCGCCCCCTCGGCGGCCAGCCGCTCATAGGCCTCGACCACGGTGGATTTCGACACGCCCATCGCCTCGGCCTGGGCGCGCACCGAGGGGATCCGCGCGCCGGGGGGCAGCGCCCGCGCCGCGATGCGCTGGCGGATGCCGGCGGCGACGGCCTCCGTGCGGCCGATCTGATCTGCGAGGCTCATCCGTACTGGTCCAATCTTCGGACAATTCGGGCGAACCGTACGAAATCGTCCCTGTCTTTCCTAGGGCACGGGCGGCATCCTTGCCCCTCATCCCCGCGAGAGGAGAGGGACATGGTGGCGGATCGCCTGCGCAAGGGACTGGCTCGGGTGGCGGCGGGACTGCGCGAGGAGTTCGGCCGCCCGGCGATGAACCGGCGCATCCTCCACCGTCTCGCCTGCGCGTCCGAGGAGGATCTTGCCCGGCTCGGTCTCACGCGGGCCGATCTGCAGGCCGCCGCCGCGCCGGGCGTCGCGGATGCGGCGTCCTTCCTGACGGCGCGGCGTACCGCGCGCGTCTCAGGCTCGAAACAGTCTTCGATGCGATCCGGGAAGACGATACAATTCCAGTGACCGAACCCCTGCCGGCGAAAGCGATCTTTCCGGAACCGACTTCACGACGTTTTAGGTGATTCGTGCTGAGATGCCGGCGTGAAAGGTGGCCGGAATGACCAAGGCGACGATCATCCAGTGGCGGAAGGGAGAACTCTACGAAACGCTGTGCCTGCTCCTGATCGGGGCGGGCATCTGGTTCGTGGGGATCACCCTCGGCTCCTTCGACGTGCTCCATGAGGCCGTCCAGGCCTATCGGCTCGGGGATTTCATGATCCTCGGTGCCTGTATGGGCGTCGCGATCTGCGGCGCGAGCATCCGCAAGTCGATCCTGATGCGCCGCCTGATGCTGGAGCGCGACGCCGCCGCCGCCAACGCTGAGGCCATCGCCCGGCATGACGGCCTCACCGGCCTCGCCAACCGTCGCCGCTTCCTCGAGGAAGTCGAGCGGGTGCGCCAGCACGCCACGGCCGAACCCTCGGCGGTGCTCCTCATCGATCTCGACCGGTTCAAGCCGGTCAACGACCTCTACGGCCACGCCGCCGGCAACGCGGTGCTCTGCGCCGTCGCCGAGCGGCTCAAGGGGCTGCTCCCCCAGGGCGGCGTCGCGGCCCGGCTGGGGGGCGACGAGTTCGCCCTCCTCGTCCCGCTCTCTCACGGCAGCGAGGGGCTGACCCGCCTCGCCCAGGGCGTGATCGCCACCATCGCCATGCCGATCAACTGGAGCCAGAATGAACTCAAGGTCGGCGCCACGGTCGGCGTCGCGGCGGTCTCGCCGGACTACACCGACGCGGACGCCATCCTGCACGCGGCCGACCTTGCCATGTACCAGGGCAAGAAGGAGGGGCGGGGGACCTACCGTTTCTTCCGCAGCGCCATGGACGAGGAGCTGCGCGCCCGCGCCCGGCTCGAGGCGGAACTGCGCACGGCGATCGAGCAGGGGGCGATCGAGCCCTTCTACCAGCCGGTCGTGGCCCTGCCGCACAAGGACATCGTCGGCCTCGAGGTGCTGGCCCGCTGGCGCCATCCCGAGCGTGGGCTGATCAGCCCGAACGAATTCATCCCCGTGGCCGAGGAGACGGGGATGATCGCCGAACTCAGCTACAACCTGATCCGCCGGGCCTGCCTCGATGCCCGGGATTGGCCCGCCCACCTGATCCTCGCGGTCAACATCGCCCCGCACCAGTTCCAGGACGTGTGGCTCGCCGAGCGGATCCTCGCCATCCTCACCGAGACGGGTTTCCCGCCGGGCCGGCTCGAAGTGGAGATCACCGAGAGCGCGCTGATCCAGGACCTCGAGGCGACGCGGGCGACGCTCACCTCCCTGCAGCGGCTCGGCGTGCGCATCGCGCTGGACGATTTCGGCACCGGCTATTCCAGCCTGTATCACCTGCGCGAACTGAAGTTCGACAAGCTGAAGATCGACCGCAGCTACGTCGACGCCATCACGATGAGCGACGAGCGGGCGAAGCTGGTCGACGCCATCATCAAGCTCGGCTCCAGCCTCGGGCTCGCCACCACGGCCGAGGGCATCGAAACCGATGCGAGCGTGGACTGGCTCTCCGATCAGGGCTGCGATTTCGGGCAGGGTTACCTGTTCGGCCGGGCCATGCCGAAATCCGAGATGGACGATGTCCTGCGCGACTCGGAGGAGGGCAAGGCGCCCGCCGCCATCCTGCCCGACGCGGTCCCGCGGGAGGCGATCATCACCCTCGCGCGGGCATCCTGAGCGCGTCCTGGATGCCGGCGCGGGCGAGGGCCGTCAGCGGGCCTCGCTGACCCGGCGGGTGGCCTTCTGCTCTTTCTTGTAGGCGGTGATCGCCGAGGAGCAATCGGGCGAGAGCTTCTTCATGTTGGCCCGAAAGCAGGCCTCGACCTCCGGGCCGCCGGGGGCGAATTCGCTGCACAATTCCATGTAGTCGCCGGTGCAGGACCGCTTCAGCGCATCCCGCGCGGGCGAGGATTCGGCGAGGGACACGGCGGGGGCCGCGCCAACGGCGAGGGCCAGCAGGGCCGCCAGGGTCTTGGACATCGGACTTCCTTCCACTCAACAGCCGCCGGAGCGAACTCCAGCGGCGGCGGAGCGGATGCCCTCGGACGATGGCATGAGCGTGGCGCAATCCGGGACGGCTCCGCGCCCCTTGCCATGCCTGCGATGCGATGGGCTCATGAGTGATCCCAGGGCGATCCGATGCGCGATCCGACGCAGCCATGGGTGCCATGTGTCCACAGTGTTGCCCGGTTTCGGGCGCTCACTGCGTTTTCGCGGCGCGTTGTGGCCGCAGCGCCACGGAGGCCGCCGCCGTGTTCAAGACCGTCCTTGCGATCCTGACTGTCCTCGTCGTCGTCGCCCTGGGCGCGTTGATCAAGCTGCCGCTCCTGCCCTTCCGCATGATCCGCGACCTGCTGCGCCGGCACGCCCCCGCCTGAGGGTCCGGTTTGGGGGCCTTCCGGCGATCTGCTATGCGCGGGCCTTTCCCGCCGCGCGCACGCCCTTGGGTGAGCGCATCATAGGAGGACGGGGCGGCCTGCGGGACGCTCCGGGACAGGATGCGTCTGATCGTCGGCCTCGGGAATCCAGGCCCCCGCTACGCCGCCAACCGGCACAATATCGGCTTCCTCGCCATCGACGAGATCGCCCGCGTCCACAGGGCGGCCCAGTTCCGGCGGCGCTTCCAGGGCGAGGCGGCGGAGGTGGCGCTCGGATCCGAGCGCGCGATCCTGCTCAAACCCCAGACCTTCATGAACGAATCGGGCCGCTCGGTCGCGGAGGCGCAGCGCTTCTACAAGATCGCCCTCTCCGACGTGATCGTGCTTCACGACGAACTCGACCTGCCTCCCGCCAAGCTCCGGGTGAAGCAGGGTGGCGGCAATGCCGGGCATAACGGCCTGCGCTCCATCACGGCCCAGTGCGGGAACGAGTATCGCCGGGTGCGCCTCGGCATCGGTCACCCCGGCGACAAGGCGCTGGTGCATGCCTACGTCCTCAACGATTTCGGCAAGGCCGAGATGCCCTGGGTCGAGGACCTGTGCCGGGCGGTGGCCGACCACGCCGCCGTGCTCGCGGCGGGCGAGGACGCGAGCTTCCAGAACAAGGTCCACCTCGCCATGGCCGGGCGCGGCTGGGACGAGGTGAAGCCGCTGGGCGCGAAAAATTGACACGAAAACACGGGGACACGATATCGAGGATCGTGGAGCGGGAGTGGAGCGATGACGAACGTCACCGTGAGCTTGGATGAGGCACTTTTGCAGAGGGCGCGCCTGACCGCGGCGCGTGACGGCAAGAGCCTGTCTCGCTTGGTGGCCGAAGCTGTCGAGCAGGTCGTCGGTCCGCCGCTGACCCAGCGTGAGGCGCTTGAGCGCTTCCTGGCCGGGCCGCTCATGGATTTGACGGATGAGAACGGCAAGGCGCCTACGCGTGACCAGCTCTACGACTGAGTCGTTCTTCATCGACACGAACGTTCTGATCTACGTCCGCGACAAACGAGATCCCGCCAAACGGCGAAGTGCCCACGAGTGGCTCGCGGCCATCAGCGATGCGGGCCTCGCCGTCACGAACCTGCAAGTCCTCAACGAACTGACTCGTTGGATTCTGAAGAACGAGCCAAGCCGCAATCTGCATGACGTTCAGGGCGAGATCGCCGTGATCGGCTTATGGGGGTCGCGGGGGCTAGGCGAGGACGATACCGAACTCGCCTGGCGCGTCCGCGAATCTCTCGGCTACCAATGGTTCGACTGCCTGCTCGTCGCCTCCGCCCATCTCCACGGATGCCGCTATTTCCTGACCGAGGACATGACGCACGGCGCCGTGTTCGAGGGCATGACACTCATCAACCCCTTTCGCGCGTCGCCGGACGACGTGCTGCGACGGAACTGACCCATGGGCTTCAAATGCGGCATCGTCGGCCTGCCGAACGTCGGCAAGTCGACCCTCTTCAACGCGCTGACGCAGACGGCGGCGGCGCAGGCGGCGAACTATCCGTTCTGCACCATCGAGCCCAACGTCGGCGAGGTGGCGGTGCCGGATCCGCGCCTGGATGACCTCGCCCGCATCGCCGGCTCGAAGGAGATCATCCCCACCCGGCTGACCTTCGTGGACATCGCCGGGCTGGTGCGCGGCGCCTCGAAGGGCGAGGGGCTCGGCAACCAGTTCCTCGCCAATATCCGCGAGGTCGATGCCATCGCACACGTGGTGCGCTGCTTCGAGGACGGGGACGTCACCCATGTCGAGGGCAAGGTCGATCCGGCCGCCGACATCGAGACCATCGAGACCGAGCTGATGCTCGCAGACCTCGACAGCCTGGAGCGCCGCGCCGTCGCCCTGGAGAAGAAGGCCAAGGGCTCCGACAAGGAGGCCAAGGAGGCGCTGGACCTCGTGAACCGCGCCCTGCCGCTGCTGCGCGAGGGCAAGCCCGCCCGCCTCGTGGAGCGCAAGCCCGAGGAGGAGCGGCTGTTCCAGACCCTCGGCCTGATGACCGCCAAGCCCGTCCTCTACGTCTGCAACGTGGACGAGGGCGATGCCGACCAGGGCAACGCCCATTCGCAGGCCGTCTTCGCCCGCGCCAAGGCCGAGGGCGCCGTGGCGGTGGTGGTCTCGGCCAAGATCGAGAGCGAGATCGCGGTGATGCCGCAGGCGGATCAAGCCGAGTTTCTAGAGGCCGTGGGCCTCGCCGAGCCCGGCCTGAACCGCGTCATCCGCGCCGGCTACGATCTTCTCGGCCTCGTCACCTATTTCACGGTCGGCCCGAAGGAGGCCCGCGCCTGGACGATCACCAAGGGCACCCGCGCGCCGGGAGCGGCGGGGGTGATCCACTCGGATTTCGAGAAGGGCTTCATCCGCGCCGAAACCATCGCCTTCAAGGACTATACCAGCCTCAACGGCGAGTCCGGCGCGCGCGATGCCGGCAAGCTGAGGCTTGAAGGCAAGGAATACGTCGTGCAGGACGGTGACGTGCTGCATTTCCGCTTCGCCAATTGATCACCCCCAAGAGCTGAATGCCCGAACTGGCCTTCGAGGATTACGCCGTCGGCGATGTGCTGACCGGCGAGCCGCTGACGGTGACCCGCGAGGACATCGTCGGCTTCGCGCGATCCTTCGACTTCCAGCCCTTCCATCTGGACGAGGCGGCGGCGGAGAAGACCTTCGCCGGCAGGCTCATCGCCTCGGGCTGGCACACGGCGGCGCTGGGGATGCGGCTCCTGCAGCAGGGGCCGTTCCAGGGCGGCTCGTCGCTGGGGGCGCCGGGCATCGACGAGTTGCGCTGGCTCGCCCCGGTCCTGCCGGGCGACACCCTGCGGGTGAGCCTGACGATCACCGGCCTGCGCGACTCGTCCACCAAGCCCGGGCTCGGCTTCGTCAACGCCATGCTCGGCCTGAAGAACGGGCGCGGCGAGACGGTGATGACGCAGCGCTTCACCTTCATGCTGGCGCGGCGCGGCACACAGCCCCTGCCGCCGCGACCGGTCACGACCGGCGTGCCGGCTCCGGACACGCAGCCCGACGATGCCGAAGCCGTCCCCTTTCTGTGCGATGTCGCCATCGGCGCGACGCGGGAGCTCGGGGCCTATAGCTTCGATGCGGACGCAATCGTCGCCTTCGCGAAGGCCTACGATCCCCAGGCCTTCCATCTCGACGACGCGGCGGCACGGCAGACGCATTTCGGCGGGCTGTGCGCCTCGGGCTGGCACACGGCGGCGGCCTACATGAACCGCCTGCTCACCACCCGCGCCCGCGACCGCGCCTTCACGGCCGCGCGCGGGCCGGTGCCGGAATCGGGGCCGTCGCCCGGCTTCCGCAACATGCGCTGGATCCGGCCGGTCTATGCGGGCGATACGATCCGCTTCGCCACGAAGGTGACGGACAAGCGCGCCTCGGCCTCGCGGCCGGGCTGGGGTCTCGTCTTCGCCCGCAACACCGGGGTGAACCAGCGCGACGAGCCGGTCTTCGCCTTCGACAGCGCGGTGTTCCACCAATGGGCGCCAGCCTGAGAGGCCTGCCGACACCGCGTCGTGTCGGTGGGAAGCGAAGGCGAAGCCGGAGCGAGGGTGAGGGGGCTCGCCGAATGCGTCTCACCCGCCCCCCGTGCCGGAGCCGGAATAGCGACGGCGCCATTTACACCGCTGGACGCCACCGGTATCACCCCGGCCCTGACACCTCACTTTGAAACACCAGATGCGCGCCGAGATCGAGCAAGCCTCGGATGCCGCCAAGCAGTCTATAGGACTGCTGAGGAGGCATCTTTGACTGGGATACAGTCGATAAACGCCTCGCGGAGCTGAACGCCCGCTCCGAGGACCCCGAGTTGTGGAACGACGCCGAGGCCGCGCAGAAGGTCATGCGCGAGCGGCAGCAGCTCGATGAAGCCGTTCAGATCATCCGCAAGCTCGAACGCGACCTCGAGGACGCGGCGACGCTGATCGAACTCGGCGAGATGGAGGGCGATGCCGCTTCCATCACCGAGGGCGAGCAGCAGATCCTCGCCGTCGAGAAGGAGGCCGCGAGCCGGCAGGTCGAGACCCTGCTCTCCGGCGAGGCGGACGGGTTCGACACCTATGTCGAAGTCCATGCCGGCGCGGGCGGCACCGAGAGCCAGGATTGGGCCAACATGCTCCAGCGCATGTATGCCCGCTGGGCCGAGCGGCGGAAGTTCAAGGTCGACGTGGTCGAGATGACCGACGGCGAAGAGGCCGGGATCAAGGGCGCCACGCTCCTGATCAAGGGCCACAACGCCTATGGCTGGCTCAAGACCGAGTCCGGCGTGCACCGGCTGGTGCGCATCTCGCCCTACGATTCGAACGCCCGCCGGCACACCAGCTTCGCGAGCGTCTGGGTCTATCCGGTGATCGACGACCGGATCGAGATCGAGATCAAGGAATCCGACTGCCGGATCGATACCTACCGCTCCTCCGGCGCGGGCGGCCAGCACGTGAACACCACCGACTCGGCGGTGCGCATCACCCACAATCCCACGGGGATCGTGGTGGCGTGCCAACAGGAACGCTCGCAGCACAAGAACCGGGCCACCGCCTGGAACATGCTGCGCGCCCGCCTCTACGAGGCCGAGCTGAAGAAGCGCGAGGAGAAGGCCAATGCGGAGGCCGCCTCCAAGACCGATATCGGCTGGGGCCACCAGATCCGCTCCTACGTGCTGCAGCCCTATCAGCTGGTGAAGGACCTGCGCACGGGCACCCAGTCCACCGACCCGGACGAGGTGCTGGACGGCCATATCGACCCCTTCATGGAGGCGTCGCTGGCCCAGCGCGTCTATGGCGGCGGCGAGGCGGTCGAAGACATCGACTGAGCAAGCGCGGCGGGGTGCCATCAGCCACCCCGTCCTTGCGAGGCGAAGCCGAAGCAATCCAGCGCGCGCCCCATCCGGATGAGGCGGTGCCGGCTGGATTGCTTCGCTCCGCTCGCAATGACGGCGAGGGGTGCTACTCCGCCGCGACCGTCCGCGTCGGCCGCAGGCGGGCCATCACCTGGCCGCGCAGGCCGGCGATGTCGAACACCCAGACCAGTGCGCCGTAGAGGGCCATTCCGGCCGGCACCAGCACCGCGAGCGCCACGGCCGGCGGCAGGTGCCGGAAGGGGGCCAGCGCGAGGCCCATCGCGCCGCAGGCGAGGGCCGCCGTGCCGATCTGCCCCCAGGGCAGGACGAGCCTGTCACGCCCGGTGAGCGCCCGCCAGCCGAGCCAGAGGCAGGCGCCCAGGAGGCCGAGGGTCTGGGCGAGCGCCACGCCGATCCCGCCGAACAGCGGCGGCAGGACGAGGAGCCCGATCCCGTTCAGCCCGAGCCCGACCAGCGCGCCCGCTACGACGGGCAGGGTTCGCCGACGGATCTGGAAGGCGGGGTTCACCGCGTAGAACATCATCGCGAGGCCGAAGAGGCCCGGCATCAGGGCGATGCTGTAGGTTTCGAACGGCCCCCGATAGGCCTCCGGGACGACGAGGGCCTGGAGCGCGGGCAGCACGGCCCAGAACCCCACGGCGCAGGGCGCCAGAAGGGCGAAGACCGTGGCGGCGTTGAGCGCCACCTGCGCCTCGGCCGCCGCGCGACCGCGATGCTCCTCGGCATGGACGGCGATCTGGAACAGCAGCAGGTCGAGGGCGGTGCCGAGCGTCATCAGCGCGCGTGAGGTCACGTCGGCGGCGAGCGCGAAATAGCCCGCCTCGGTGAAGCCGGCATTCGCCGCCACCGCGCCCCGGTTCACGAAGGAGAGCAGCTGGTAGGCGGCGTTGGCCGCGATCAGCGGCAGGCCGTAGCGGGCGAAGACGCTCCATGTCGCGGAGAGGCGGGTCCGCTCGAACGACGTGGCGGGGTCGCGCAGGGGGCCGCGTAGGACCACGACGGCGAGGAGCTGGCTCACGCCCGCCGCCGCGAGCACCCAGGCCGGCTGCGGCAGGAACCATGCGGCGCCGGCCATCATCACGAAGGCCACGATGTTCTTCACCGCGACGAGGCCGAGATAGAGCTTGCCGTCGAACCGGGCGCGGGCGAGCGCGGCGTGATAATCGAACACGCCGATGCCGAGCGCCGCGAGCCCGGTGCCGCACAGGACCGCCTCGCGTCCATCCGCGCCCTCGCCGTAGCCGAAGGCGCCGCAGAGGGCGGCGGCGGCGGCGAGCGCAATCCCCAAGCGCAGGTAGGCCCGGTCGAGCCCGTGGCGGATCCACGGCTCGTCCATCCGCACGCGGCCGGAATAGAAGCGCGTCGCCGAGAGGCGCAGCCACTCGAACAGCACGGTGTTGAGGACGATGGCGCCCGTCGTCGCCAGGGCGAAGCGGCCGAAATCGGCCGGGCCGAGCAGCTTGGCGATCAGCAGGCCGAGGACGAAGTTCAGCCCCGCATTGATGATGAAGGCGGCGATGACGGCCAAAACGGATGTCTCGTGCGGTGCGGCAGACCCGATGACAGTATCGGCGGCGGCGTAAGAATCCCCTAATCGGGCGGGGTCAAGGCCGGGGAGGTCGGCGGGTCTGGATTCCGGGCTCCACTGCGCGGCCCCGGAATGACGGGGTTCGTCATGAAACCCACACCGTCATTCCGGGGCTTGCCGCAGGCAAGAGCCCGGAACCCAGACCCGCCGACCCACCGAAGCAAGGCGCCCCCTGACTCCCCCCGGCAGGCTACCCGAGCAGCCGCTCGTAGCGCCACGCCTCCATCCCGTCCTCGTAATAATCCGGCCGTACTGCGAAGCGCGTGTAGCCGCGCCGCTCGTAGAGGCGGATGCCGGCGCCGTTGTCGGCGCGGACTTCGAGGCGCAGGCGGTCGCAGCCATGGGCGTGGGCGGTGTCCTCCGCCGCGTCGAGGAGATGGCCGCCGAGGCCGAGCCCGCCCCGGTTCGGGGCCACGGCGATGGAGGCGAGGCGGGCGATCCGGCTCGCCCGGCGTCGCTCCAGCACCGCCGCGCCCACCAGGACATCGCCGTCGAGGAGCGCCACCAGAACGTCCATGGTCGGCGAGCGGATCGCGTGGCGGATCGCCCGCCGCTCCGCCCGGTCGGTGGCGAAGGCGGCGTGTTCGAGGGCCACCAGCGCGTCGAGGTCGCCCAGCGTCGCCGGGCGCACATCGGGAACCGGCCGCGCCGGCGGCATCTCGCGGAGGGGAGCGTTCACGCGGTGGCCCGCGCTGCGCCCGATTGCGATATTCTCGGCCCTGCCATCGCCCGTCCGTCGGATCATCTGCCGGAGGGAGATGCCCCGGATGCGGCGCCGCTGCAACACCATCGGCCCAGCCGGTTGCATTTTGCGGATAGCGCACAATTCGGTCTTGCCGTCGGGGCCGCCTGGGATTATGTCCCCCCTGCCCAATTTCGCACGTGCCTGTGGCCGCGTGTCGGTTGGTGGGTATCCGGTCAACTGCCGGACAGCCGCCAGGGGTCTTAGGATCGATGGTCGTGGGGGTGGATCCCCCGCTTCCGGCAATCCAGGTGGCAACACCGGACCCCGACAACAACCGGCAGCCGGAGGCGAAACCGGCGAACCCCGCTCTCCACGGGGGACGCAGCTTAAAGCAACGACGAACGGGCTTTTTTGGTCTCGCCGACCCTCCAAAGGTCGGCACCGAAGAGGCTTGTTTCTCTTTGCCCGGCGTGCGGTGGGGATTCTCCCTTCCAATCCACGGCAGCTTCCGGGTGCTCTGCGCCCGCTCGGGTCGACGTGTCTCCAAAGCACGCCGGACCGCGCGTCGCATCGCCCCCTGACGCCGGCGGCCTCGCGAAGCCGCCTGATTTCGACATCGCGCCCCGGCAGAGGGCGCTCTCGAGACGTGGATGGGAGCCTACCATGACCGACCGGATCCGCGACTTCCTGCGCGCGCGCCGTGACCTCGGCCACGACGAGGGCCCCGTGATGGTGCTCGACCTCGATGTCGTGCGCGACAACTACACGGCCTTCGCCCGCTCCCTGCCGGACACCCGCGTGTTCTATGCCGTGAAGGCGAACCCGGCGCCGGAGGTGCTGCGCCTGCTGGCCGAAATGGGCTCGTGCTTCGACACCGCGTCGGTCGCCGAGATCGAGATGGTGCTCGCCGCCGGCGCCACGCCGGACCGGATCTCCTTCGGCAACACCATCAAGAAGGAGCGCTGCATCGGCCGCGCCCTGGCGCACGGCATCCGCCTGTTCGCGGTGGATTGCGAGGCCGAGGTCGAGAAGATCGCCCGCGCCGCCGCCGCCGCCGGCCTCGAGCCGGGCGCCGTCCAGGTGTTCTGCCGCATCCTGTGCGACGGCGCGGGCGCCGACTGGCCGCTCTCGCGCAAGTTCGGCTGCGTGCCGGAGATGGCGACCGACGTGCTGGAGCACGCCCACCGCCAGGGCCTCGCCGCCTACGGCATGTCGTTCCACGTCGGCTCGCAACAGGGCAACACCGAGGCGTGGGACGGAGCGCTGGCCTCGGCCGCGACGATCTTCCGCGAGTGCGCCGAGCGGGGGATCTTCCTGTCGATGGTCAACCTCGGCGGCGGCTTCCCGACCAAGTACCTGAAGGCGGTCCCGGGTGTGGAGAGCTACGGCGACGCGATCTTCCGCGCGCTCACCAAGCATTTCGGCAACCGCATCCCGGAGACGATCATCGAGCCGGGTCGCGGCATGGTCGGCAATGCCGGGATGATCGAGGCCGAGGTCGTGCTCGTCTCGAAGAAGTCCACGGACGCGGACGAGGTGCGCTGGGTCTATCTCGACATCGGCAAGTTCGGCGGCTTGGCCGAGACGATGGACGAGGCGATCCGCTACCCGATCCGCACCCGCCACGACGGCGAGCGGACCGAGCCCTGCGTGATCGCCGGCCCGACCTGCGATTCGGTGGACGTGCTCTACGAGCGGCAGCCCTACCCGCTGCCGGTCTCCCTCTCGATCGGTGACAAGGTGTTGATCGAGGGAACGGGTGCCTACACCACGACTTATGCGGCCGTCGCCTTCAACGGCTTCCCGCCGCTCCAGCAGATCGTGATCTGAGGGGGAGTCCTGAGGGCGTCACGCCCTTGGGTGGGGTCTCGGGGCGAAGCCCTGAGGCTCCTTGCAGGGCGCCGCCCTGCACCCGCGAAAGGACACGTCCTTTCGAAACCCTATTCCGTCACCTGGGTCGACCCTGGGAGGGCACGCTTGTGATCGAGATCCGCTCGGAATTCCCCCACGACGTGCCGGCGCGCGAGCGCCTTCTCGACGCCTGCTTCCCCGGCAACCGCCGCGCCAAGACCTCCGAGCGCCTGCGCGAGGGGCGTCTGCCCGCGCGCGGCCTCGCCTTCGCCGCGACGCGCCGGGGCCGGCTCGTCGGCACCCTGCGCCTGTGGCACGTCGAGGCCGGGCTGGGCCGGGCCGCCTTGCTGCTCGGGCCGCTCGCCGTCGATCCGGCGATCCAGGGCCAGGGGCTCGGCTCGGTGATGATGCAGGCGGCCATCGGCCGGGCCGAGGCGCTGGGCCACGGGGCGATCCTGCTCATGGGCGATGCGCCCTACTATGCCCGCTTCGGCTTCCGCGGCGACCTCGCCGCCGGCCTCGCCATGCCCGGCCCGTTCGAGCGCGACCGCTTCCTCGGGCTGGAACTGCGCGAGGGCGCGTTGAGCGGGGCCGAGGGCGTCCTTCGGGCGACCGGCCTGCCCGAGCCGATGGCGGTGCCGGCCGCCGGAGCGGCCGCGCGACGACACGCGGCCTAACCCTTCGTTCGGGTCCGTCCCATATCTCCCGTCACGACCGGGAGAGCCCTGACCGATGGCCGATGTTTCCGAAGCCCGCCGCTTCATCCCCCTGGGGATCGCGGTGCTCACCGTCTCCGACACGCGCAAGCCCGAGGACGACCGCTCGGGCGACACCCTGGTCGGGCGCCTGACCGAGGCCGGGCACCGCCTCGCCGGCCGGGCCATCGTCCCCGACGAGGTGGCGCGCATCCGGGGGCAGGTGGAGGCGTGGCTCGCCGATCCGGCGGTGGACGTGGTGCTCACTACCGGCGGCACGGGCTTCACCGGCCGCGACGTCACGCCGGAGGCCCTGGAGCCTCTGTTCGAGAAGCGCATGGACGGCTTCTCGGCGGTGTTCCACCGGATCTCCTACGACAAGATCGGCACCTCGACCCTGCAATCGCGGGCGACCGCCGGGGTGGCGAAATCGACCTACGTCTTCGTGCTGCCGGGCTCCCCCGGCGCCTGCCGGGACGCCTGGGACGGCATCCTCGGCCAGCAGCTCGACTACCGGCATCGACCCTGCAACTTCGTCGAGATCATGCCCCGGCTGGATGAGCACTTGCGGCGGGGGTGAGTCCACCCACGCCGTCATTGCGAGCGTAAGCGAAGCAATCCAGCCGGCTCCGCCTCGCAATGACGGGGGAGGGCGGTTACGCCGTCGTCCCGTTCTTCTTCCGCAGCACCGAGTGCTTCCGTCCGTAGAAGAAGTAGATCACGAGGCCGACCGCCATCCAGATGACGAGGCGCAGCCACGTGTCGAGGGGCAGGCCCGCCATCAGCAGCAGGCAGAACAGGATGCCGAGGATCGGCACCAGCGGCACGGCGGGCACGCGGAACGGGCGCTTCATCCGCTTCTCGGTGCGGCGCAGGTGGATCACCGCCCCGCAGACGAGGCAGAAGGCGGCCAGCGTTCCGATGCTCACCATCTCGCCGAGGATGTTGATCGGCACGAGCGCCGCCACCAGGGCGACGCAGGTGCCGATCAGCGCCTGGCTGCGGTAGGGCGTCTGGTAGGTCGGGTGGACGTGGGAGAACATCTTCGGCAGCAACCCGTCCGAGGCCATCGTGTAGAAGATCCGGCTCTGGCCGTAGAG
Source organism: Methylobacterium sp. Gmos3 (assembly GCF_056430985.1). Classification (NCBI taxonomy): domain Bacteria; kingdom Pseudomonadati; phylum Pseudomonadota; class Alphaproteobacteria; order Hyphomicrobiales; family Methylobacteriaceae; genus Methylobacterium; species Methylobacterium sp. Gmos3. Next base: position 47,999 of record NZ_JBWJYL010000006.1, on the reverse strand, counting down.
CAGCACGAGGATCACCGTGGTGAGCCCGGTGAGCGCGCCGAGCTTGATCAGCGCCCCGAACCAGCCAATGCCGATCACGTCGACGCCCTTGGCGATCGGGTCCGGCACGTTCAGCTCCTTGTAGGGGACGAGGCCGGTGAGCACCGCCGCCACCAGCACGTAGAGGATCGTGCACACGGCCAGCGAGCCGAGGATGCCGATGGGCATGTCCTTCTGCGGGCGCTTGGCCTCCTGCGCCGCCGTCGAGACCGCGTCGAAGCCGATGAAGGCGAAGAACACCACGCCCGCGCCGCGCAGGATGCCGCTGTAGCCGTATTGGCCGAAGGTGCCGTCGTTCGGCGGGATCAGGGGGGACCAGTTCGCACTGTTCGTGTAGCGCCAACCGAGCCCGATGAAGGCGAGAACCACAGCGAGCTTGATGACCACCATCACGTTGTTGAGCTTGGCCGATTCCTTGGTGCCGCGCATCAGCAGCAGGGTCAGCACCGCCACGATCAGCACGGCGGGCAGGTTGAACAGGGCGGTGCCGCCGCCCTCGATGGCGGTGCCCGGCGCGTGGGCGATCTGGGCCGGAATGACGATCCCGACATCCTTGAGGATGCTCGTGACGTAGCCCGACCAGCCGACCGCCACGGTGGCCGCGCCCATCGCGTATTCGAGGATCAGGTCCCAGCCGATCAGCCACGCGAAGAATTCGCCGAGCGTCGCGTAGGTATAGGTGTAGCTCGACCCCGCCACGGGGATCAGCGCCGCCATCTCGGAATAGCACAGGCCGACGAAGGCGCAGGCGATGCCGCCCAGCACGAAGGAGAGCATGATGCCCGGCCCGGCATATTGCGCGGCGGCGGTGCCGGTCAGCACGAAGATGCCCGCGCCGATGATGGCACCGATGCCCATCGCCATGATCGAGAGCGGCCCCAGGGTCCGCGAGAGGGATTGTTCCTCCGCTTCCCCGCCCGAGACGATGTCGTCGACCGACTTGCGCGCCATCAGGCCGGAGGCATCCATCCAAGTCTTCCCGTCGCGGCTCCGCCAGGGCGGCGGCTTATCGTTGCCGGCAACTGAGCAAGTTTCCGGCCGTTCCGCCAGGGATGCAGCTTGCAATTACATTGGATGAGCTTTCGCCGCGTCGAGGTTGTATCTCAGGAACGGTCGATCCGGCCGTTGAGGGCGCGGATACGCAGCCGCCCGGTCCGGCCGGAGCGGCCGAGAAGGTCCTCCTTCCGCACCACGTCGCCGGCCCTGACGCCGCGCGCGCCGATGACTCCCTCGACGCGGGCGAGGAGGCGGGTGCGCAGCGGCGCGGCCCGCTGAAGGCGGCCGATGCCGATCTCCGGCTTCGCCATGCCGACGAAGCGGTCGAGGGTGCGGATCCAGCCCTCGGCTGGCACGTCCCCCGCCTCCAGGCACAGGATCCAATCGCGCCGGGCCAGCGCCGCCCCCGCCGCGAAGGGCGCCCCGCCGGCATGGGTGACGAGCACCGCGCCGGTCGCCTCGGCGACGGTGGCCACCGCCGGGGCCTCGCGGGGCACGACGATGATGGCGTCGCCCACGAGTCCGCCCGCCACGCCGGACACGAGCACGCTGAGGGTGTCGGCCAGCCGGTCGATCGCGTCCGGATCGGCCGGATCGTCCAGGAGGGTCACGGCGGAGAGCATGCGGCGCGCATACCCGATTCTGCACGCGGGACAACGCCCCTTCCGCATCAGGGAGTTCAAGTCTCTCGCATTGCCCGCATTTTCGGCAGACCGAGCGGAATGTTCGTGTTACGTTCCGGCCGAGGAGCGAGCCCCATGCGCCACGACCCGCCCCCCGCCCTGCGCCTGTCGGGAAGCACCACGCCGCCCGAGGGACGGAGAGGGCGCGGCGCCACGGCGAACCCGACCGGCCGCTTCGAGCCCGCCGGGCGGGAGGCCTTCGACGATGGCTGGGAGCGCGAGGCGCCCGCGCCCCTGCGGACGGACGTCCGGCCCGAGCGGGCGGCCTCGATCATCGCCCGCAACACCTCGCCGGACATCCCCTTCGACCGGTCGATCAACCCGTACCGGGGCTGCGAGCACGGCTGCATCTACTGCTATGCGCGGCCGACCCATGCCTATCTCGGGCTCTCGCCGGGGCTCGATTTCGAATCGCGGCTGTTCACCAAGCCCGACGCGGCGCGATTGCTGCGGCGGGAACTGGCGGCGCCGGGCTATCGGCCGGAGACCATCGCGCTGGGCACCGCCACCGACCCGTACCAGCCCATCGAGCGGGAGCAGCGCCTGACCCGCGCCGTGCTGGAGGTGCTGGACGAAGCCCGCCATCCGGTGAGCGTCACCACCAAGTCGGACCTGATCCTGCGCGATCTCGACCTGCTGGCGCGGATGGCCGCGCGCGACCTCGCCCTCGTCGCGATCTCGCTGCCGACCCTCGATCCGGTCCTGTCCCGCCGCCTCGATCCCCGTGCGCCCCGCCCGGAGAAGCGTCTCGCGGCCATGCGCGCCCTGGCGATGGCGGGGGTGCCGGTGATGGTCAATGTCTCGCCGATCATCCCCGGCCTCACCGATCACGAGATCGAATCGCTGCTGGAGGCCGCCCGCGCCCATGGGGCGAGCCGCATCGGCCACGCGCTGCTGCGCCTGCCGCGGGAGGTGAAGGACCTCGTGGCCGATTGGTTCGCGGAGCATTTTCCCGAGCGGAAGGAGCGGGCCTTCGCCCTGCTGCGCCAATCGCGCGGCGGCCAGGAGAACGATTCGCGCTTCGGCCACCGCTTCCGGGGGGAGGGGCCCTATGCCGAGATGGTGGGCCAGCGGGTGCGGCTCGCGGGACGAAGACTCGGTTTCTCGTTCGGGCGCTCAGCCCTGAACACGCAGGATTTCCGGCCGCCGGGGGCGCAGCTCAGCCTGTTCTAGGCGGAGCGGCCCCACCCCCGCGTTCCATCTGACCGGGAAGGACGCGACGGCGCCTCACACCTCACCGTCTTTGCGAGCGTGAGCGAAGCAATCCAGGGGCGGGAGGGCCGCTTCCGACCGTGGCGCGTCCCTGGATTGCTTCGTTCCTCGCAATGACGGAGGGGGCACCTTTCCGGCCAGACGATCGGGACGAGAGAGATGGATGGGCGGAAGGTCGAGCCTATCCGAACGTCTTCGTAAAACTCGTCCGGTGGTGCGGGCTGCGGCCGAGGGTGGCGAGGCCGGCGCGGTGGAGGGCGGTGCCGTAGCCGACGTTGCGCTCCCAGCCATAGCCGGGATGCGTCCGGGCGAGGCGCCGCATGAAGGCATCGCGCATGACCTTCGCGACGATGGAGGCGGCGGCGATCTGCGGCACCAGCCGCTCGCCCCCCACCAGGGCCTTCCCCGCGAAGCCCGGCAGGGCATCCCGCCCGTCGACATAAACCGGCGCGTCGATCCCGAGCTTCGTCACCGCCCGCGCCATGGCGTCGAGGGTGGCGGCGCGGATGTTGATCCTATCGATGAGCGCGGGCGAGCCCGCCGCCAGGGCGACGCGCCCATGCCGGCGGATCAGCGGCGCGAGACGGTTCCGCACCGGCTCGGGCAGCCTCTTGCTGTCGTCCAGGGCGGCGATGAGATCCGATGGAATGGCTGCGGGGTCGAACCACACGGCGGCGACCACCACCGGTCCGCTCAGCGCACCGCGCCCGACCTCGTCGCAGCCGATGACGGTGGGGTAGCTGGCGGCGTGGCGGGGGTCGAAGGGCGGCATGGCGCCCTCCTGGCATCTCCGGGCGTCGGCGTCACGCCGCCTGCGGCTCGGCGAGGCGCCGGGCGAGGAGGATGTTCCCGTAGAATTGCCGGGCGCTCTCGTCCCAGCCCCGGCGCAGGGCCTCGTCGCGGCAGGCGTCGCGGGAGAGGGCCAACGCCCGCAGGCAGGCCGCGCGCAGGTCGTTGTCCAGCACGCCGACCCCGCTCGTGCCGATCACGTCGAGCGGGCCGGGCACGGGGAAGGCGGCCACCGGCAGGCCGCAGGCCAGCGCTTCGAGCAGCACGATGCCGAACGTGTCGGTGAGGCTCGGGAAGACGAAGGCGTCGCAGGCGGCGTAGAGCGCCGCGAGGTCGGCCCCCGTCCGCGTGCCGAGGAAGCGTGCCTGAGGCGCTAGCCCCTGCAACCGCGCCCGGTCCGGCCCGTCGCCCACCACCACCTTGGTGCCCGGCAGGTCGAGGGCGAGAAAGGCGGCCACGTTCTTCTCGATGGCGAGCCGCCCCACGAACAGGAAGAACGGCCGGGGCAGGCCGGCGAGGTCGGCGGGCTCCGGGGTGCCCGGCGCGGCGGGGCGGAACAGGTCGGTGTCGACCCCCCGCGTCCAGCGCATGATCCGGCCGAAGCCCCGCGATTCCAGCTCGGTTTGCAGGCTTCCCGTGCTCACCATCGTGCCGTTCGCGGCGCCGTGGAAGCGGCGCAGATAGGCGTAGGACCACGCCTCCGGCACGGGGGCGCGGGCGGCGAGGTATTCGGGGAAGCGGGTGTGGTAGCTCGTGGTGAAGGGCAGCCTCTGCGCGAGGCAGCGGCGGCGTACCGCGAACCCCACCGGCCCCTCGGTGGCGATGTGGACATGGGTCGGCGCCGCCTCGTCCCAGCGGGCGGCGAGGCGACCCGGCACCGGGCAGGCGAGGCGGATCTCGGGATAGCCCGGCAGGGGCATCGACGGGAACTCGGACGGGCTCAGCACGCTCGCCTTGAAGCCATGGGCGGGCGCGCGCCGCACCATCTGCTCCAGGGAGCGCACCACGCCGTTCACCTGCGGGTGCCATGCGTCGCTGGCGATCAGCAGCCTCAAGCGACCGCTCTCCGGCCCGGCGGCAGGGCCTGCTGCGTCTCGGCCTGCGCCGCCGCCTCCTTGGCGCGCAGGAGCGAGGGATAGTGGATCACCTCGATCCGGCCGTCGTAATGCTCGACGATGCCGGTGCAGGATTCCACCCAATCCCCCGTGTTGAGGTAGCGCAGATCGCCGATGGCGCGGTCGGCCGCGTGGTGGATGTGGCCACAGATCACCCCCTGGGCGCCCCGGCGGCGGGCCTCCTCGGCCAGGATCTCCTCGAACTTGCCGATGAAGCTGACGGCGTTCTTCACCTTCAGCTTGGCCCAGGCCGACAGCGACCAGTAGGACAGGTTCAAGCGGCGGCGGAAGCGGTTGAGGATCGTGTTCAGCCACAGGGCCAGGGTGTAGGCGCCGTCGCCGAGATGGGCGAGCCAGCGCTGGTGGCGCATCACCATGTCGAACTGGTCGCCGTGGATCACGAGGTAGCGGCGCCCGTCCGGCGATTCGTGGATCGCCGTGTCGGCGATCTCGATGCCGCCGAAGGTCGTGCCGACATAGTCGCGCAGGAACTCGTCGTGGTTGCCCGGCAGGTAGACGATATGCGTCCCCTTGCGGACCTTGCGCAGGAGCTTCTGCACCACGTCGTTATGGGCCTGCGGCCAGTACCAGCCGGAGCGGAGCTGCCAGCCGTCGACGATGTCGCCGACGAGATAGATGGTGTCCGCGTCGTAGTCCCTCAGGAAGCCGAGCAGCATCCCCGCCTGGCACCCCCTCGTGCCGAGGTGCAGGTCGGACAGGAACAGCGTGCGGACGCGGATCGGCCTGTCGTCGTCCTCTGCCACTCTTTGGTCTCCCTGCGACATGTGCTGGGATCCAGAGCGCGATTACGTCTCGTTTTGATGACGATGCCTGCGCGTTAGGTCGGAGCGACTGTCGAGAGAAGCTTCGTTCAACCTTCCCGGCAAGAGGTTGCACTGCACGCCAAATTTTTTTGCGGCCCCGTCGAAGATTAATAGGTTTTGCTTTGGAGCGTGACGCTCCCATAATACATGCGATCCGACGGCCCCGGCCGGGCCGCCGGTGGGGCCAGCGCGGAAGGGAAGGCGGCGCGAGATCCGGCGCCGCGAGGATAGGACGGCACATCGGAGGCGACCGGCGCGAGGGTTCAGCGCGCCGCGACGCGAGCGGCACGCGCCGCCTGCCGCTCCGCAGCGCCCAGGGTCCAGGGCGGGCGCCGGCCGCGAGAGCGGGCGGGCCTTCCCGGCAACTCCCCGAAGCCCGACACCCCGACGAGCGCGACACTTCCCGCGCCGGGCCCGATCCCGTGCGCGAAACCAATTCGGAGGAGACATCATGGCCGCAACCCGGCGCCCCGGTCGCAACCACCTCTTCATCCCCGGTCCGACCACGATTCCCGACCGGGTGATCCGGGCGATGTCGGTGCAGTCCGAGGATCACCGCTCGCCGAGCTTCCCCGAGCTCGCCAAGCCGCTCTTCCAGGACGCCAAGATGGTCTACGGCTCCACCGAGGGCACCATCCTGCTGTACCCGTCCTCGGGCACCGGCATCTGGGAATCGGCCCTGACCAACACCCTCTGCCGGGGTGACAAGGTGATCGCGGCCCGCTTCGGCCAGTTCAGCCATCTCTGGGTCGACATGGCCCAGCGCCTCGGCCTCGACGTCATCGTCCAGGACGAGGAGTGGGGCACCGGCGCCGATCCGCAGAAGATCGAGGAGGCCCTGCGCGCCGACAAGGACCACGCCATCAAGGCGGTGATGATCGTCCACAACGAGACGGCCACGGGCGTCACGAGCGACATCGGCGCCGTGCGCAAGGCGATGGACGCCGCCGGCCACCCGGCGCTCCTGTTCGTGGATGGCATCTCCTCCATCGGCTCGCTGCCTTTCAAGATGGACGAGTGGAAGGTCGATTGCGCGGTGGCGGGCTCGCAGAAGGGCTTCATGCTGCCGGCCGGCCTCGGCCTGCTCTGCGTCAGCCAGAAGGCGCTGAAGGTCGCCGAGGGCGGCCAGGGCGGCGCCAACGACCGGCTCGGCCACGTCTACTTCGCCTGGGCCGATCAGCTGAACGCCAACAAGGGCGGCTACTTCCCCTATACTCCGGCCCTGCCGCTCCTCTACGGCCTGCGCGAGGCGCTGGCCGTGATGAAGGAGGAGGGGATGGAGAACATCTATCACCGCCACCACGTGCTCGCCGAGGCGACCCGCCAGGCCGTGGCCGCCTGGGGCCTGAAGACCTGCGCCAAGGAGCCGAAGTGGAACTCCGACACCGTCACGGCCATCGTCGTGCCGGAGGGGACCGATGCGGCCAAGGTGATCAGCCACGCCTATGACCGCTACAACCTCTCCCTCGGCGCCGGCCTGTCCAAGGTCGCGGGCAAGGTGTTCCGCATCGGCCACCTCGGCGATCTCAACGAGCTGTCGCTGCTTGGCGCCATCGCGGGCGCGGAGATGGCGATGATCGATTGCGGCGTGAAGGTCACGCCCGGCTCCGGCGTCGCCGCCGCGTCGAGCTACCTGCGCGAGAATCCGCTGCACAAGGCGTGATCCGTGGCCGGCGGAGGGCTCGCCCCCTCCGCCGGACGCCAATAAGAATGACAATCCAGACAGAGCCGGCAGCCGCCCGGCCGCCGGAGAGGGAGCCGACGACCCATGGCGAAAAAGATCGTGTTTCTCGACCGGGAATCGCTCGATGCGACCCTGAAGCCGTTCAGCTTCGAGCACGAGTATGTCGAGCACGAATCGACCTGGACGCCGGAGGACACGGTCGCCCGCCTGAAGGGCGCCGAGATCGCCCTCATCAACAAGGTGCCGATGCGCGCCGAGGTGCTGAAGCAGCTCCCGGACCTCAAGCTCATCGCGGTGGCCGCCACCGGCACGGACGTGGTGGATAAGGCCCAGGCGAAGGCCCAAGGCATCACCGTCGTCAACATCCGCAACTACGCCTTCAACACCGTGCCTGAGCACGTGGTCGGCCTGATGTTCGCCCTGCGCCGGGCCATCGTGCCCTACGCCAATTCGGTGAAGCGGGGCGATTGGGCGAAGTCTCGCCAGTTCTGCTACTTCGACTACCCGATCTACGACATCGCCGGCTCGACGCTCGGCATCGTCGGCTACGGGGCGCTGGGCAAGTCCATCGCCAAGCGGGCCGAGGCCCTGGGCATGAAGGTCCTGGCCTATGACACCTTCCCGCAGGAGGGCCTGTCCGACTTCGAGACGGTGCTCACCCAGTCCGACGTCATCACCCTGCACGTCCCGCTCACGCCGGAGACGAAGGGCCTGATCGGCGCCGCCGAACTGAAGCGGATGAAGAAGAACGCCATCCTCATCAACACCGCCCGGGGCGGCCTCGTGGACGAGGCGGCGCTGCTGGAAGCCCTCAAGGACGGCACCATCGCGGGCGCCGGCTTCGACGTGGTGGCGCAGGAGCCGCCCCGCGACGGCAACATCCTCTGCGACGCCGACCTGCCGAACCTCATCGTCACGCCGCACGTCGCCTGGGCGAGCAAGGAGGCGATGCAGATCCTGGCCGACCAGCTCGTCGACAACGTCGAGGCGTTCGTCGCCGGCAAGCCGCAGAACGTGGTCGAGGGGTAGGTTTCGCCTCACCGTTTCACCCCTGAACCTCATCCTGAGGTGCCGCGTCAGCGGCCTCGAAGGAGGGCTCCAGGGATCGCGCCGGGCTCTGGAGGCCTCCTTCGAGGCCCACTTCCGTGGGCACCTCAGGATGAGGGCTTGGGCGGGATGAGCCGGCTCATGATCGCAATCGACTGAAGGGTCCGAGACGTATGAAAAAGCTGCTGTTCCAGTTCGACACCGATGCGGCCCCGAGCGTTTTCGACGTGGTGGTGGGCTACGATGGTGGGGCCGATCACATCACCGGATACGGCAACGTCACGCCGGACAATGTCGGCGCCTATGTCGACGGGACGATCTACACCCGGGGCGGCTCGGAGAAGAAGTCGACCGCGATCTTCGTCGGCGGCGGCTCCATGGCCGAGGGCGAGGCGGTGTTCGAGGCGGTGAAGAAGCGCTTCTTCGGCCCGTTCCGCGTCTCCTGCATGCTCGATTCGAACGGCTCGAACACCACCGCCGCCGCCGGCGTCGCGCTGGTGGCCAAGGCCGCCGGCTCGCTGCAGGGCAAGAGTGCCGTCGTGCTCGCCGGCACCGGCCCGGTGGGCATGCGCTCGGCCGCGCTCCTGGCGGGCGAGGGCGCGCACGTCACCATCGCCGGCCGGGCGCTGGACAAGACGCAGGCCGCGGCGGACGCCATCAACAAGCGCTTCAAGGTGAACGTCCAGGCAGCGGCGACGCCGGACGAGGCGTCCCGGATCGCGCTCGCCAAGGGCAAGAACCTGATCTTCACGGCCGGCGCCATCGGCGTCGAGCTGCTGCCGGAAGCGGCCTGGAGCCAGGATCCGGCGGTGGAGTTCCTGGCCGATTACAACGCCCAGCCCCCGACGGGCATCGGCGGCCTCGATGCCATGGACAAGGGCAAGGAGCGCCACGGCAAGAGCGCGTTCGGCGCGCTCGGCATCGGCGGCCTGAAGCTCAAGCTGCACCGCGCCTGCATCGGCAAGCTGTTCGAGAGCACCGACACGATGTTCGACGCCGAGGAGATCTACGCGCTCGCCAAGGAGATGGCGTGATGGGCGACAAGACCCGGCCCGAATCCGACTCGATCGAGACGTTCCTGACGGAACTCGCCAGCGCCGCCCCCACCCCCGGCGGCGGCGGGGCGGCGGCCATCTCCGGGGCCATGGGCGCGGCCCTGGTCTCGATGGTGTGCAACCTGACCATCGGCAAGAAGAAGTACGTCGAGGTCGAGGCGGAACTGAAGGACGTGCTGGCCCGCTCGGAGGGCCTGCGCGTCGGCCTCACCGGCATGATCGCCCAGGACGTCGCCGCCTTCGATGCGGTGATGGGCGCCTACGGCCTGCCGAAGGGCACCGACGAGGAGAAGGCCGCCCGATCCGAAAAGATCCAGGCGGCGCTGAAGGAGGCGTGCGACGTGCCGCTCTCCTGCTGCCGGGCCTGCCGGGCGGTGATCGACCTCGCGGCGATCACGGCGGAGAAGGGCAACCTGAACGTCGTGTCGGATGCGGGCGTGGCCGTGCTCTCGGCCTATGCCGGTCTGCGCAGCGCCGCGCTGAACGTCTACGTCAACGCGAAGGGGCTCGAGGATCGCGAGTTCGCTCAGGAGCGCCTGGACGAGCTTGAAGGCATCCTCGCCGAAGCCGGACCGCTGACCGAGAAGGTCTACGAGGTGGTGAAGGGCAAGGTGAACTGAGGCCAACTCTCCCTCCCCCCTCTGCGGGGGAGGGTACCCTGCGAAGCAGGGGGGGAGAGGGGATCGATAGTGCCGGATGGATCGCTCCCGATGCTTCATCCTGCACCGTCGCTCCCCTCTCCCGACCCCCTTCGGGGGCCACCCTCCCCCGCAGAGGGGGGAGGGCTGAGTGCCCCGCTCAATCCACCCGCCGCAGGCCCTTCTTGTACCGCCGCCCGTTCTCCACGTAGCGGCGGGCCGCCTCCCGCAGGCCCGCGATGGCCGCCTCGTCGAGGGTGCGGATCGCCTTGGCCGGCGCGCCGACGATCAGGCTGTTGTCCGGGAACTCCTTCCCCTCGGTCACGAGGGCGTTGGCGCCGACGAGACTGCCCTTCCCGATCTTCGCCCCGTTCAGGACGGTCGCGCCCATGCCGATGAGCGTGCCGTCGCCGATGGTGCAGCCGTGGACGATGGCCCCGTGGCCCACCGTGACGTCCTCGCCGAGGGTCAGCGGGAAGCCCGGATCGACATGCATCACCACGCCCTCCTGCACGTTGCTGCGGTCGCCGATGCGGATCGGCTCGTTGTCGCCGCGCAGGGCCGCTCCGAACCAGATCCCCACATCGACGCCGAGATGCACCTGCCCGATCACCTGCGCGTCCGGCGCGATCCAGGTGCGGTCCGGGTCGGCGAGCTGGGGGACGTGCTCGTCGAGGGCGTAGAGGGGCATGGCGTCTCTCCGGGAAGGGGGGCTACCACCAATTGGCGTTGGTGGGCGCGGCGTCGAGCCGGGACGGGGCCGGCTTCAGCGAACGGTCGAGGGCGGACAGGATCGACCGCACCGCCGCCTCGCTCTGCGGCGAGGCCGGATCGCGCGGGCGCGGCAGGCCGATGCGGATCGTCTCGTCGAGCCGTCCGGGGCGCGGGCGCATCACCACGGCCCGGTCGGCCAGCGCCACCGCCTCCCCGACATCGTGCGTGACGAGGATCACCGTCGGGCGGTGCTCCTCCCACAGGGCGAGGAGATGCCCGTGCAGGCCCTTGCGGGTGAAGGCGTCGAGCGCCGAGAACGGCTCGTCGAGGAGCAGCACCCGGGGCTCGGCCACGAAGGCGCGGGCGATGGAGACGCGTTGCTGCTGGCCGCCCGAAAGGTCGCGGGGCCAGCGCCCGGCATGGTCCGCGAGGCCGACGCGTTCCAGGGCGTGCATCACCCGCGCCCGGCGCTCGCCGCGCTTCAGGGCGGACAGGCCGAAGCCGACATTGGCGGCGACATCGAGCCAGGGCAGCAGGCGCGGCTCCTGGAACACCAGTCCGACACCGGGATGCGGCCCGGCGATGGCCTCCCCGTCGAGGGAGATCGCCCCGGCGCTCGGCCGGTCGAGGCCGGCGATCAGGCGCAGCAGGGTGGTCTTGCCGCAACCGGAGCCGCCGACCAGGGCGAGGATCTCCCCCGGCGGCACGGTCAGCGCGATGCGCTCCAGCGCCCGCGTGCCGTCGGCATAGGTCTTGGTCAGGTCGCCGATGGCGAGCACGCCGCGCTCCGCTTGTCCTGAAAGCCGTTCTCGGCTCCCGCTCCCTGTCGCGGGAATGGCACAGGTGAGTCCGGCCTGCCAATGCTAAGTGGGGCCACGGAGGGCGCGATGACACGTTGGAAGCTCGCTGTCGGTCTCATGGCGCTCGCCGCCGCCTCGCCCGCCCCGGCGGCCGATCTGCTGCGGCCCGTCCCCCCGCCGGCCCCCCTCGGCCGCTTCCTGGCGACCTGCGAGGATCTCGGCCAATTCTGCTTCGCGGAAGGCTGCGGGCGCGATCAGATCGACGCGGCGCAAGCGTGTCGGGCCCAGTGCCGGAGCGCGGTAATCATGACGGTGCGGCCCGTCGCCTGCCCGCTGCCTGTCCCGCCCGGCACGGTGATCCTCCGCCGCCGCGGCTGAGCGGTTTCCTGTCACGCCCGGGTGCCTGTGCGCGGCCGTGAAGGAAAATAATGCTTATTCAGGAAAAACATGGGGCGGCGTGCAACGAAGTCGCGCGCGCCGCATTGTTCCGGCAAAGTTCCCATACGCTGTGAAAGGCCGGTGCTCGCCGCCTGTCGCGAGGGCCGGACCAGGACGATGCTGAAAAGTGACCTTCACCCGCCGCATGACGGCCCGAATGCCGACCCCGTGCTCTATGGGGTCGCGGCCGGGTTGGCGCAGCTGTTCCCGCCGGTCGAATCACCGAAACCGTGCCAGGGGCAGGACGGTCGCCGGGCCGAGGGCCTGACCGAGCGGTCCGGCGAGCGCGGCGAGCGCTGATCAGAGCGAATCGCGCGCCGTATCCTGCCAGCGCACCAACGGGGCGGTGAGGCCGACGAGGAGCGCATCCGCGAGCTTGCCGACCACGGCGAACGCGATGATCGCGGCCATGATCTGGTCCGGCTTGCCGAATTGCTGGCCGTCGACCAGCAGGTAGCCGAGGCCCTCCGAGGCGCCCATCAGTTCCGCCGCCACGACGAACAGGAAGCCGAGACCCAGCCCCGTCCTGAGGGCGGTGAGGGTCGCGGGCAGCACGGCCGGCAACAGGATCCGGCGCACCTGCGCCGCCTTCGACAGGCGGAAGACCCGGCCCACCTCCACCAGCTTGCGGTCCACCGAGGCGATGGCGCCCGCCACCCCGACATAGACCGGGAAGAACACGCCGACGGCGATCAGCAGCACCTTCGGCGTCTCCAGGATGCCGAACCACAGGATGAACAGCGGCACCCAGGCGAGGGAGGGCACGGCCCGGAGCGCCTGAAGGCTCGGATCGATGAGCGCGCGCAGGCGGGGCAGTGTGGCGACGAGGGCGCCGGCCAGGATGCCCGCCAGCGCCCCGAAGGCGAAGCCGAGGCCGACGCGGGTCAGCGTCGCCTCGATATGGATCGCGAGATCGCCGGAGAGCGCAAGGTCCCGGAGGGTGGCGCCGATCCGGCTCGGCGGCGGCAGCAAGCGGCCGGAGAACAGCCCCGCATCGACGCCCCCTTCCCACAGCAGGGCGAGCGCCACGGGCGGCAGCAGCCCGAGCAGCAGAGATGTGCCGCGCCGGGGCGTGGCCGGCTTCGATTCGGCGTCGGGGATGGCGTTCACCGGGTGGCGGGGAGCCTGGTCAGGCGGCCAGCCGCGAGAGGAGGAGCAGGGTCGCGGCGACCGGCGCGGCGGCGGCGATCCACAGGGCGAGGGGGTTGAAGCCGCTGGGGCCGGCGGCTCGCGCCGGCGTCAGGCCGCACCGTGGCGCGGCGCCATGTCCCGAACCCAAACCGACCGGCATACGCGACCTCCCTGTCGTCGGGAGAGAGAATACCGGAAGCCCTGAAAGCCGCCTGAACCCAAACGGCTTTCCGGGATCGTCATGAACAGATTCTTACAGGGCGCGGTCGAACTTCAACTCGCCGCTCGGGCTCTTCAGCACCAGCTGCGAGCCGACGAGATCCCAGGCGCCTGCCGTGCGCAGGGCGACGAAGAACGCCTGCTCGCTGGCCGCCAGCGCCTTGTCGCAAGCCTTCTTGGTGAGTGCCAGCGGGCCGACCGCGATGTGCTGCTCCTTCAGCGGGAAGGCGGTCGCCGCGAAGGTGTTGCAGCCGCCGTAGCCGCGGGCGCGGTACTGCTTGTCCACGATGAAGCTCGGCCGGTCGGCGCCACCGAAGGGCTTGCCGTTCAGGCTCACCGCCGTCCAGGTCGAGTCCAGCGGGAAGTTCTTCTCCTGCGTCTTGGCGCCCGGCACGTACTGGGGCTTCTTGCCATCCTCGCCGCCGGGGCGGCGATAGCCCTTGCCAAAGCCCGTGGTCGGGCCGCCCATCTGCGCCTGCGCCTGACTCGTCGCGACCACGCTCGCGGCCGTCACGGTACAGGCCAGCGTGGCGATCAGCACCGCTCTCATCGTTCTGTCCCTTCAGTCGCGCGTTCGCGCTCGTTGGTCTGTCCGGCGCCGCCCCCCTGCGGGACCCGGCGACGCCGTCCATGGCGCGGAATTTCAGCACAATTATGATCACGGCGGGCGCCGCAAGGAAACGTTGCCGGGCCGGCGCCGTTGTGGACCACGATGACGGGAGGCTTGGCGTGACGGGATCCGACGAAGGCGTCCAGAGCGGCGCAGTGCCCCTGGCGATGAGCCCGGCGCAGTCGCGGGCGGCGCGGGGGCTGCTCGGCTGGTCCGAGGCGGACCTCGCGAAGAAGGCGGGCTGCGAGGCCTCGCTCGTGAGCAGCTTCGAGAACGGCTACGGTGATTCGCCCTCGGGGCAGATCGAGGTGCTGCGCAGCGCGCTCACCGCCGCCGGCATCGTCTTCACCGAATCACCCCATCCCGGCGTGAGCCTCGGCGAGGCGCGGGGCGTCGACGAGGGCACGCGGCTCGGCAACCTGACGACCGAGAACGACCGCTGACGCGCTCAGGGCTCGTTCAGCCGGCCTGGCCGATGGTCCGGCCGAACCTGGAGAGCCCCGACCGCGATGCGTGCCGACGACTTCCTCGCCGCCGCCGATTCCCTGCCGTTCGGTACCCTCGACGCCCTGGCGGGGCCGGGCGGTCTCGTTGTGGTTGCGCCGCATCCGGACGACGAGAGCCTCGGCTGCGGCGGGCTCATCGCCGCCGCCCGCGCCGAGGGCCGCGACGTGCGCCTCGTCGTGGTGAGCGACGGCTGCGGCTCGCACACCCATTCGGCCCTCTATCCGCCGGAGCGGCTGCGCTCCTTACGCGAGGACGAGACCCGCCGCGCCGCCGCAACGCTCGGCATGGACCCCGCCCACGTCACCTTCCTGCGCTTGCCCGACGCCCATGTCCCGAGCGAGGGGCACGAGGCCGAGGCGGCGGCGCTCGCCGTGGCCGAGGCGGCGCGGGCGGGCGCAGCGAGTGCCGTGTTCGTGACGTGGCGGCATGATCCCCATTGCGACCACAAGGCCTCCGCCGCCATCGTCGGCCTCGCCCGGCGCCACATGCCCGGCGTGCGGATCTATGAATACCCCGTCTGGGGCTGGACCCTGCCGCCGGAGACCGAGGTCGGCCCCCCGCCGGAGGGGATGCGCCTCGACGTGTCGGCCCATGCAGCCACCAAGGCGAAGGCGGTCCACGCCCACGAATCGCAGACCACCGGCCTCATCAGCGACGACCCCACCGGCTTCCGCCTGGAGCCGGAAATGATCGAGCGCCTGTGCGGGCCGAGCGAGCGCTTCGTGGCGATCCCCGCATGAGCCTCGCGGTCGTCACCCTGAACAAGGGGCGGGGGGCGCATCTCGCGCGGCTCCTCGAAGGGCTGGCGCGGGGGCAGGCGCCGGATCGCTGCATCATCGTGGAGATGGGCGGGGATACGACGCCGCTGCCGCCGCTGCCCTTCCCCGTGGAGCGCGTCCCCCTCGCGGGCGAGGGCCTACCCTTGGCGGCGGCGCGCAATGCCGGGCGCCGGGCGGCGGGCGAGGCGGACACGCTGGTCTATCTCGATGTCGACTGCATCCCCTCGGCGGATCTCGTCGCGGGCCTCGCGGCGGCGGTCGCGGAGCGCGACGGGCTGATCTGCTGCGCGGTACGCTACCTCCCGGCGGGTGCCGTGCGGGACGGCTGGCACGAGGCCGACCTCGCGGCGGCGGGGCATCTGCATCCAGTGCGGCACTTCCCCGAATCGGGGATCGTGGCCTCGCCGCAGCCCGGCCTGTTCTGGTCGCTGGCCTTCGCGGTGCGGGCCTCGACCTACGACCGGATCGGCGGGTTCGACGAGAGCTTCTCCGGCTACGGCGCGGAGGATACGGATCTCGCCTTCCGCGCGGCGGCGATGGGGGTGCCGATCCTGTTCCTCGGCGGCCCGCTGGCCTTTCACCAGCACCATGCGGCCTACGACCCGCCCCTGCAGCATTTTCGCGACATCGTCGCCAACGCGCAGCGCTTCCATGATCGCCACGGGATCTGGCCGATGGACGGATGGCTCGACGGCTTCGCCCGACTTGGCCTCATCGCGAAAACCTGGCGGGAGGGCATCACGCTGCGGCGCGACCCCACGCCGGAGGAGATCGCCGCCGCCCGCCTGCCGGACGAGCGGCCGTTCTGACAGGCCATCCACTGTCTTGAGGGGAAGCTTCGCCGGTTCTTGGCGCGGCGGGCGATTTGGCTTATCATTCGGGAGTGGGATCAGTGCGGCATACACCGATCCCTGGCGATCACCCGTTAGGGTTTAGCCATTTCAGGAAGATTGGATGGACGGCGAGGCGGAGCCTGACACTCCACTCGCCGTTTCCCTTCCTGACGATCGTCAGAACGATGACCATTCGTCCGACTCCCGGCCGCAACCGACCGCGTGCGGCCCGTCACGGGCGGGCTGGTGAGGCCCGCGGAAACTTTCCTATCAAGTTGGATTCGAGTGGCGCAACCGAAAGCGTCGGTTCTTGGCGCGGCGGGCGATTTCGCTTATATTCGGGAGTGGAGCCGGTGATGGCTACACCGGCTCCTGGCGATTACCCGTTAGGGTTTAGCCACGTCAGACCGAACATGTGGACGGCGAGTCGGAGATGAACTCTCCACTCGCCGTCTGCTCTTCTGACGATCGTCAGAGCGAAGACCATTCGCTTACTCCCGGCCGCAACCGGCCGCGTGCGGCCCATCACGGGCGGGCTGGTCAGGCCCGCGACAATATCCCTATCAGTACGGACAGAAGGCGCAACCGAAGTCACGCCTCCTATCCGGTGCGCGCGGCTAGCGCATTGCGTCGGCCTTCTCGATCAGCGCCTCGGCCATGCGGATCGAGGCGATGTCGATGAGGCGGCCGTCGAGGGAGACGGCGCCGCGCCCGGCCTTTGCGGCCTCCTGCATCGCTTCGAGGATGCGGCGGGCCTTGGTCACTTCGGCCTCAGAGGGGGTGAACACCTCGTTGGCTAGCTCGATCTGGCTCGGGTGGATCGCCCACTTGCCCTCGAAGCCCAGGGCCGAGCAGCGGCGGGCCGCCGAGCGGTAGCCGTCCGGATCGGAGAAGTCGCCGAACGGGCCGTCGATGGGGCGCAGGCCGTAGGCGCGGCAGGCCACCAGCATCCGGTTCTGCGCGAACAGCCACGGGTCCTGCCAATGGGTCTGGCGGTTGCCGGATTCGTCCTTGTCGGTGAGCACCGAGAAGTCGGGGTTCACGCCGCCGATGACGGTGGAGCGGGCGCGGGTCGAGGCGGCGTAGTCGGCCACGCCGAAGGACATGGCCTCCAGGCGCTTGGACGACTGGGCGATGGCCTCCACGTTGGCCATGCCGAGCGCGGTCTCGATCAGCACCTCGAAGCCGATCTTCTTCTCGCGCTTCTTGGCCTGTTCGATCTGGGTGGTGAGCACGTCGATGGCGTAGACGTCGGCCGGCACGCCGACCTTGGGGATCAGGATCATGTCGAGGCGCGGGCAGGCCTCCACGATGTCCACCACGTCCCGGTACATGTAGTGGGTGTCGAGACCGTTGATGCGGATCATCATGGTCTTGTTGCCCCAATCCAGGTCGTTCAGCGCCTGGATGATGTTCTTGCGGGCCTGCTCCTTGTCGTCGGGCGCGACGGCATCCTCAAGGTCGAGGAAGATCACGTCGGCGGCCGAGGAGGCCGACTTCTCCATGAAGGTCGGGTTCGAGCCGGGAACGGCGAGTTCCGAGCGGTGCAGGCGCGCCTTGGCCTGTTGGATCAGGGTGAAGCTCATTCTTGTTTTCCTCCTTGGGTGATCTTGTCCCGCGCGGGTGGGATGGGGCGCCGGGGTTTCAACTGGTGTTGCTATCCTTTTGGAACAGGCGAAAAGATCGTTTCTGTCCCACAACTCTTCCTCATCCTGAGGTGCCCGCCCTGGCGGGCCTCGAAGGAGGGCTCCAGGCGTCGCGGCAGTGTCTGGAGCCCTCCTTCGAGGCGGCTACGCCGCACCTCAGGATGAGGGGGATAGATGGGATGGCAATGAAAGGCTCATGTCACCCCGTCGCCCCGAAGCCGACGGCGATGCAGTTGATCGACAGGAGGAGGGCGGATTTCACCGCCTCCTTCCGGTCCTCGTCGGTCTCGCTGCGGTAGCGGGCGAGCAGTTCGACCTGCTCGCGGGAGACTTGGTTGATCGTCGGCAGCCGCCCCTTCAGCCGGTCGCGGAACAGGGGGAAGCGCTCGGCCAGTTCCGAGCCGCCGCTCACCCGCAGCACCATCTCCCGCGTCAGGGCGTATTCGGCCTCGATGGCGGAGAAGATCCGGTCGCGGATGCCTGCATCCTGCACGAGGCCGGCATAGGCGCGGGCGATGTCGAGATCGACCATCAGCAGCGTCTTCTCGACCTCGTCGAGCACGAGGCGCAGCACCCGCGAATCCGCGAACAGCCGCTTCAGGGTGGCCTCGCCCTCCCTGCCGCGCACGTCGATGAAGCTCGCGAGGCCGGAGCCGACGCCGTACCAGCCGGTGACGACGTGCCGGTTCTGCGACCACGCGAACACCCACGGGATCGCCCGCAGGTCCGAGAGCGAGCGCGCGCCGAAGCGCCGGGCCGGGCGGGAGCCGATGTTGAGGAGCGCGATCTCGTCCAGCGGGCTCGCGGCCTGGAAGTAATCGACCAGACCCTCCGTGTTGAGCAGGTTGACGTAGGCCGCCCGCGAGGCCCCCGCGAGGGCTTCCAGGGCGTCGTCATGGCCCGCCGGCTGGCCGTTGCCGTCGCCGGCGAGCGCATGCTCGAACACCGAGGCCGCGAGCAATTCCATCTGGTAGGCGGCGGTGCCCCGGTTCGCGTATTTGAACGAGACGACCTCGCCCTGCTCGGTGATGCGGAAGCGTCCCCGGATCGAGCCCGGCGGCTGGGCCGCGATGCCGCGATGGGTCGGTACGCCGCCCCGGCTCACCGAGCCGCCGCGCCCGTGGAAGAAGGCGATCGGTACGCCGAGCTCCTGGCCGAGCCGCGTCAGCTTGCTCTGCGCCTTGTAGAGTTCCCAGTTTGCCGCGACGAAGCCGCCATCCTTGTTCGAATCGGAATAGCCGATCATCACCTCCTGCACCCCGCCCTGCCAGCGGGTGGAGCGGCGCACCACCGGGACGGCGAGCAATTCGCGCATGATGGCGGGCGCGGCGCGCAGGTCGTCGATGGTCTCGAACAGGGGCACGATGGGCAGCGGGCAGATCTCGGTGCCGGAGGCGTCGAGGAACACCCCCGCCTCCTTGGCGAGCAGGTAGGCGCCGAGGATGTCCGGCACCGAACGGGTCATCGACAGGACGAAGGCGCCGAAGGCCTCGCGGTCGAGGTTCTCGCGCATCTCGGCCACGAGGGCGAAGGTGGCCAGCGTCTCGCGGGCGGCGTCCGGCAGGTTCTCGAAGGAGCGCTCCGGGTCGCGCGGACGGGCGAGGCTCGCGTCGAGCCAGGACCGCCATGCGGGGGAATCGAGGGCGGGGGGCTCGCCCTCGCCGTTCTCCTGCTGCCACAGGGCGCGCAGGGTCTCACTGGTGCGGGTGGTGTTCTCGCGCAGGTCGAGGCGCACGGTCGAGAAGCGGAAGATCTCCACCATCCGCCGCACCGGCCGCACGAGGTCGCGGGCCAGCGCGCCGCATTTCGCGTCGGCGAGGCCGCGTTCCAGGGTGCGCAGATCCTCGATCAACCCATCCGCGCTGGGATAATCCGGGCCGGAGGGGTGCCGCCCCTCGTTGCGGGCGATGGTCGCCTCGATCTTGCGCAACACGCAGGACAGATACTGGCGATAGGCCTCGCCGGGGTTGCGGCGCTCGATGGCCCGCGCCTGCCCGCTCTCGGCCAACTGATGTGCGAGGGCATCGCGAAACGCCGGGGGCACGGGAAGCGTCCGCTCGGTGAGCGACAGGGTACGGCCGAGTTCGCGCACGCCGTCGCGGTAGCGGCTGAGCGAGGCGAGGGCGTTGCGCTGGAGCGTGGTGCGCGTCACCGCCGCCGTCACGAACGGGTTGCCGTCCCGGTCGCCGCCGATCCACGAGCCGAACTGGAAGAAGGGCGGCACCTTGAACGGGGTGTCGGGATAGGCCTCGCTCAGCGATTCTTCCAGGGAGACCATGGTCTCCGGCAGCATCTCGAACAGCGATTCATCGAAGAAGTGCAGGCCCCAGGCGACCTCGCGCTCCACCGTCGCCTTCTCAAGGTGCAACTCGCCCGTCATCCAGACCAGTTCGATCTGGTCGCGCAGCTCGTTCATCAGGCCGTTGCGCTCGCGGTCGGTCCAGCGCGGCATCTCCAGCTCGCGCAGCACGAGGTAGATGCGGCGGAACTTCTCCAGCACGGTCACGCGCTTGCCCTCGGTGGGGTGGGCGGTGAGCGTCGGGCGGATGCGCAGGTCGTTGAGCAGCGCCTGGATCGTCTCCGGCGGGATGCCCCGGGCGCGAGCCTCGGAAAACACCTTCGCGAAGGAGCCGCCCAGCGCCGCGCGCCCCTCCGTCCGCTCCGTGTGGCGGCGGCGGCGCATGGCGGCGTTCTGCTCCGCGATGGAGATCAGCTGAAACCAGATCCCCTGCACCTGAAGGGCGCGGGCCAGCATCTCCGGCGAGAACCGCGAGATGTCGGCGGTGCCGTGCAGCACCGCTTCCAGCTCGGGATCGTGCCGGCGGGCGACGTCGAGCAGGGCCTGGAACAGGATGTCCAGCGCGCCCTCGGACGAGGTGCCGGTGATGACCGGCGGCGCGAAGCCTGTGACCGAGGCCGAGGGGCTGGCGTGAAGCGTGGTGGGCATGGGGTCGCCCTCTTTTCTGTCGTTCGTCTCGAAGGTCGCGGCGACGCCTGCGCCCTCTCTCAAACCGGGCTCCGTCTTTGCGAGCGGAGCGAAGCAATCCAGGGACACGCCACGGTCTGAGACGTCCCGCTGCCCTGGATTGCTTCGCTATCGCTCGCAAAGACGATGAGGCTTTTGGAAGCGGCTACGCCGCCCGCGCGAGCACGTCGGCGACGGTCTGGCCGAAGGAGCCGGGATCCGGCGCCACGGTGAGGCCGTAGCTCTTCATGATCTCGGCCTTCTCGGCGGCGCTGTCGCCGGTCGCCGAGATGATCGCGCCGGCATGGCCCATGCGCCGGCCCTTCGGGGCGGTGAGGCCGGCGACGAAGCCGATCACCGGCTTCGACATGTTGTCCCGGATCCAGGCCGAGGCCTCGGCCTCCTGCGGGCCGCCGATCTCGCCGATCATCAGCACCGCGTCGGTGTCCGGGTCCATCTCGAACAGGGCGAGGTGGTCGAGGAAGGACGAGCCGTTGATCGGGTCGCCGCCGATGCCCACCGAGGTCGAGATGCCGAGGCCGAGTTCCTTCAGCTGCGAGGCGGCCTCGTAGCCGAGGGTGCCGGAGCGCGAGATCACGCCGACATTGCCCTTCAGGTAGATGTGGCCGGGCATGATGCCGAGCATCGACTTGCCGGGCGAGATGATGCCCGCGCAGTTCGGGCCCACCACCATCGTCCGCTTCTCCTTGGGGTAGCGGTAGAGGTAGCGCTTCACCCGCATCATGTCCTGGGCCGGGATGCCATCGGTGATGGAGCAGACGAGGCGCAGGCCCGCATCGGCCGCCTCCATGATCGCGTCCGCCGCGAAGGGCGGGGCGACGAAGGTGATCGAGGTGGTGGCGCCCGTGGCCTCCACGGCCTCCTTCACGGTGTTGAACACCGGCAGGCCGAGATGGGTGCGACCGCCCTTGCCGGGCGTGACGCCGCCGACGACGTTGGAGCCGTAATCCAGCATCTCCTTGGCGTGGAAGGTGCCCTTGTCGCCGGTGATGCCCTGGACGATGATCGGCGTGGTTTCGTCGATGAGGATGCTCATGGCGCGATCTCCCCCCTGAACTCAGCGGTTGTTTTTGGCGGCGTTGCAGGCGTCGACCGCCTTGCGCGCGGCCTCGGTCAGCGTGTCGGCGGTGATGAGGTCGAGGCCGCTTTCGGCCAATATCTTCTTGCCGGCCTCGACGTTCGTGCCGGCGAGCCGCACCACCAGCGGCACGTCGATCTTCACCTCGCGGGCGGCCTGGATGACGCCTTCGGCCACCCAGTCGCAGCGGTTGATGCCGGCGAAGATGTTGACGAGGATCGCCTTCACGTTGCGGTCCGAGAGGACCAGCCGGAAGGCGGTCGCCACGCGCTCGGGGGAGGCGCCGCCGCCGACATCGAGGAAGTTCGCCGGCTCACCACCCGCGTGCTTGATCATGTCCATCGTGGCCATGGCCAGGCCGGCGCCGTTGACGATGCAGCCGATCTCGCCCTCGAGGCCAATGTAGCTGAGGTTGTGCTCGGCGGCCTGGGCCTCGCGCGGGTCGCCCTGGGACGGGTCGTGCATGTCCGCGATGCCGGGGCGGCGGAACAGGGCGTTGTCGTCGAACGACATCTTGGCGTCGAGCGCCAGCACCCGGTCGTCCTTGGTGACGACCAGCGGATTGATCTCCAGCATCGTGCCGTCGCAATCGCGGAACGCCCGGTAGGCGTTCATGATCGTCTTCACCGCCGCAGCGACCTGCTTGATGTTGAGGCCGAGCTTGAATGCGATCTCGCGGGCCTGGAACTGCTGCAGGCCTACGGCGGGCTCCACCACGACCTGGATCAGCGCCTGAGGCTCCTCGGCGGCGATCTGCTCGATCTCCATGCCGCCGCGCTGGCTGGCGATGACGCGGACGCGCTCGGCCTTCCGGTCGAGGACGAAGCCCAGATACAACTCGCGCTCGAAGGGGTCGGCGGTCTCGACGTAGACGCGCTGGACCGGCTTGCCCTCGGGGCCGGTCTGGTGCGTGACGAGGCGCTTGCCGAGGAGTTCCTTGGCCGCGTCGCGGACGTCGTTGTAGGTGCGGCAGAGCTTGATGCCACCGGCCTTGCCGCGGGCGCCGGCATGGATCTGCGCCTTCACCGCCCAGAAGGAGCCGCCGAGTTCGGTGGCGGCGTAGACCGCCTGGTCCGGGCTGAAGGCGATGGCGCCTTTCGGAACCGCGACTCCGAAGCTCGCGAGCAGCTCCTTGGCCTGGTACTCGTGAACGTCCATGCGGCGCCTCCTCCGGTGTCTCTTGGTGACCCGTGTTCGGCGTTTATTTTACTTGTAGCCCACGATTCCGCCCGTCAAATTTTTTGATTTGCTGGTTCACCTAGCCTTCTTCGCGGACGCAGCACGAACCGTATGCAATGGTGCGCTGCGAAATGCTTTGGGACACCGGGCTATGACGCGTCGTGGTGCCCCTTCGTCTTGAGGTTCGGATAAAAAATATTTAGCCGCTTCGCGAACGCGGCTCGCCGCCCGCGCCGTCATTGCGAGCGCAGCGAAGCAATCCAGTCGGCACTGCCACATCCGGAGGGAGCGCGCCCTGGATTGCTTCGGCTCCGCCTCGCAATGACGGGGGCGTCGTGCCTTTGGTCTGCGGCCATGCCTGGGCGGGGCGCTTACCCCAGCAGGTCGATCAGGAACGGGATCAGCGGCGCGTCGGCCGGGGGCATGGCGAGGTCGCGCAGGGCCTTCGGGCGGACCCATTTCAGCGCCTGTCCCTCGAGGGAGCGCGGCGTGCCCTCCCAGCGGCGGCAGACGTAGAGCGGCATCAGCAGGTGGAAGTCGGGATAGGCGTGGCTCGCGAAGGTGAGGGGCGCGAGGCAGGGCTCCGCGACCGTGATGCCAAGCTCCTCCGCGAGTTCGCGGATCAGGGTCTCTTCCGGCCGCTCGCCGGGCTCGACCTTGCCTCCGGGGAACTCCCACAGGCCGGCGAGCTGCTTGCCGGCGGGGCGCTCGCTCACCAGCACGCGCCCATCGGCATCCACGAGCGCCACGGCGACGACGAGGAGGAGGCGCAGGCTGCTCATCGGTCGAGGGCGAAGGTGGCCGAGACGGACGCCGCGCTCTCGATCATGCCGGCCTCGATCGGCACCGGCCGCGCCTTCGCGAACGGCGCCGCCATGGTGCGCATCGGGAAGGGCGCGGGGCCGGCGTCGAGGGCGGTGAGGGTGCAGAGCGGCCCGAGCTTGGCGCCCACCGCCTCGGCCAGGGCCGCCGCGCGGGTGCGCGCATCCTTGGCGGCGGCCACTTCGAGGGCCGCGCGGGCCGCGTCCGGGTCGCGCAGGCCGAAGGTGATGCCGTCGATGCGGTTCGCGCCGGAGTCGAGCGCCTTCCGCAGGATGTCGCCGAGGCGAGCCATGTCGCCGACGCGCAGGCGCACGACGTTGGTCGCCGAATAGCCGTCCGGCTCTTCGGTGACGCCCCCCGGCCGGTTGACCGTGCGGGTGACGGGCTGGAGGCTCACCGCCGCCGTGCCGATTTCGGCGGGCGACAGGCCGGCCTCGCGGGCGATGGCGGAGAGGCCCGCCACCGCCTTGGAAGCGGCATCGAGGGCGGCCGCCGCGTTGGCGCCCTTCGCCTCGATGCCGACGGCGACCTCGGCGTAATCCGGCGCCTGTGTCGAGGAAGCGTGCCCGGTGATGCTGATATGCCGGGCGCAGGGGCTTTCGTCGGCGCGCGCCGTGCCGACCGCCAGCGCCGCGAGGAGGGCGAGGGGGGCCGCTCTCACGAGCGGTAATCCCCGTTGATCTCGATGTAGCCCTTGGTCAGGTCGCAGGTCCATACCCGCGCTTGGCCCGAACCGAGGCCGAGATCGACCCGGATCTCTACGTTCGGCTCGCGCATCACGGCGCTCGCGGCCTCCTCGCTGTAGGCGGGGTCGCGGGCGCCATCGACGGCGACGCGGACATCCCCGAACCAGATCGCGAGGCGGTCGCGGTCGGCGGGCTCGCCGGCCTTGCCCACCGCCATCACCACCCGGCCCCAATTGGCATCCTCGCCGGCCACGGCGGTCTTCACCAGCGGCGAGTTGGCGATGGACATCGCGATGCGGTGGGCCGAGGCATCGCTCTCGGCGCCGCCGACCTTCACCGTCACGAACTTGCGCGCGCCCTCGCCGTCGCGGGCGACGAGCTGCGCCAGTTCCACGAGCAGATCGTCCAAAGCCGCCTTGAAGCCGGCGAGCGCCGGGTCGGCGGCATCCGCCACCTCCGCGTTGCCGGCCTGGCCCGTGGCGAACAGCATCAGCGTGTCGGAGGTCGAGGTGTCGCCATCGACGGTCACGCAGTTGAAGCTGTCGTTCGCGCCCTGCGCCAGCAGCGCCTGCGCGGCACCCTTGGAGAGGGCGGCGTCGGTGAAGACGAAGGCGAGCATCGTCGCCATGTCGGGGGCGATCATCCCCGCGCCCTTGGCGATGCCGTTGATGCGAACCTTGGTGCCGCCGATCTCGGCCTCGCGGGTGGCGAGCTTGGGGAAGGTGTCGGTGGTCATGATGGCGCGGGCGGCCTCGGCCCAGGCCTCGGCGCCGTCCTGCGCGCGGCCCGCGCATTCGGCGAGCACACCCTCGAAGCGCTCGGCCGGCAGCGGCTCGCCGATCACGCCGGTCGAGGCAATGTAGACCTCGTCCTCGGCGCAACCGGCGGCCTGCGCGGCGATCCGGGCGGTCAGCGCCACCGCCTCGCGGCCGAGCCGGCCGGTGAAGGCGTTGGCGTTGCCCGAATTGACCACGAGGGCGCGGGCCGCGCCGTTGGCGAGCGAATCGCGGCACCAATCGACCGGCGCCGAGGGGCATTTCGAGCGGGTGAACACCCCCGCCGCCCGCGTGCCGGCATCGAGCCCGACGAACAGCACGTCCGTGCGCCCGCTGTAGCGGATGCCGGCCTGCGCCGTGGCGAGGCGGACCCCGGCGACCGGCGGAAGATCGGGATAGGGGGTGGGCGCGAGGGGCGAGACGGGCGACGGCTTGGACGACATCGAATCGGAAGCTCCGTGATCCGGCTGAGAGCCGGCCGCAGCGTGGTGTTGCCCGCCACGTCCCCGCCGCGTCAACCGATTCCGAGGCGGTTGCCCAATACGGCGGCGCCTTTGGCGCATGCCTTCCCTTTGGGCAAGCTGGGCGCCCTTTGGGGCAATTTCGCGATTCCACCCTTGCGTGAATTCACGTTGACGGCTTAGCATACCGCATCGCAACGCGAAGTGGTGGTCTTACGCGCATGGGATCAGCCGCCGTCGGACCCTCCGTACGGTTTCCTTCCGCTACCGGGGGTTGCTACCGCATCCAAGTGCTCGTGGTCGGGCATAACAAACGCTGGCGCGACGAGGCGGCGGCGCATGTCCACCGCGTCGGCTTCCAGGCGACGGTCTGTGACCGTGGGGTCGATGCGATGACGGTGCTGGCGTTGGGTCTGCCTGTCGATGTGATGGTCATCGACGCGGCGTTACAGGGCGGCCTATGCTGCAGCCGCCTCGCCGTCGAGGCGCGTGCGCTGCGGCCGAACCTGCGCATCGTCTTCGCGAGCGACGACACCGACGACGGCATCGCCGACATGATCCCCGACGCCCTCACCGTGGAGCGCGACCGCCTCACCGGCGGCGAAATGGTCGGCACCGTGCGGGACGTGCTGGCGGGGCGGTTGTCCTGAGACGCAATTTTATACCCGGCCTGCATTAAGCACGGGCAACCCCTCTCCCCGCTTGCGGGGAGAGGCCCATTGACACCTTGTCGTGTCGGCGGGAAGCGCAGGCGAAGCCGGAGCGGTGGTGAGGGGGCTCGCCGGGAGAGCTCCTTTCGGCGAGCCCCCTCACCCTCGGCTGCCGCCTCGCTTCGGCGACGACAAGGTCGCCGAAGCCCTCTCCCCGCGAGCGGGGCGAGGGGAATGCTCACCGCCGACGCTCTCTTACCCGCCCCTCACCAAGCGCGGGCAACCCCTCTCCCCGCCTGCGGGGAGAGGCCCACGGACACCTTGTCGTGTCCGTGGGAAGCGCAGGCGAAGCCGGAGCGGCGGTGAGGGGGCGTGCCGGGTGAGGCTCGTCCTGTGAGCCCCCTCACCCTCGGCTGCCGCCTCACCGCGCCGACGACGGGGTCGTCGCGGCCCTCTCCCCGCAAGCGAGGCGAGGGGAATGCTCTCCTTCGGCGCTCACATCCTCGGCGGCTCGTCGTGAGCGGTCTCGTCCCGGTCCGCCCGCGAGCGGCGGTCGAGGAGGGAGCGGCCCACGGCGCGCAGGGGGGCGGTGAGGCGGCGGACGTCCTCCGCCCGCTCCATGAACCGCTCGCCGTTGCGAATCTCCTTGTCGAGCCGCGCCATGGTCCGGGCGAGCGCGGGATCCTCGTCGTCCAGCCACACCTGCGTGACGCGGGCGAAGGCGATCACCACGCCCTGCAGCTTCAACTGGCCGAGCGGCCCCTCCGTGTCGATGCCGGCGGCGGCCAGCATGTAGCGGTGCGAGTTCAGCATCACGCCGTTGAGGGCGAGCAGTGAGAACGGGTCGCCGCGCAGGGCGTAGGAAATCCGCCGCAGCGCGATCTTGTAAGGCGTCATCGCGTCGAGGCGGCGCATCAGCACGTCGAACAGGCGCTCCCGCGTCGGCTCGTCGGCGAGGTCCGATCCGTCGCCCTCCAGAACCTTCCGGTCGATGATGCGGGCGAGGCCGCCGAGCACGGCGCCCTTGGAGGGAAACAGTTCGCGCAATTCGCCGAGCGTCAGCCCCGCCTCGCGGGCGATGTCGCTCACTTCGATGTCGTTCCAAGGCTGCTCGGCGGCGAGCCGCATCAGCGCCTCGACGGCGGCCTCGCGCGGCGGGAGCTTCGGGGCGGCCGGCGCCGCCTCGTGCTCCGGTGCAGAGGTGTGCGTTGCGGCGGGGGAGGCGGCTGGGGCCGCGGCCTTGCGGGGGCGCTTGGGCGGGCCTTTGGGTTCGGTCATCGCAGGTCGTCGTTCCGGTCTGTCCTGCATCCCATTTAGGCGCGGATCGGCCCCATGTCAGGGGCGGGCGCGGGATGCCGCAGAAAGAGCGGCCCCGGATCAGCCCGACAATTCGCCCGCGCGGCGCTTGGCGGCGGCCACCGCCCGGCGCATCAGCGGCGCCATCCCGTCCTCGGCCATCAGAACCTGAAGGGCCGCCGCCGTGGTGCCGCCGGGAGACGTCACGGCCTGACGCAGGGCGCCGGCCTCGGTCGGGTCCGCGTCGAGCAGGGCGCCCGCGCCGGCCACCGTCGCCCGCGCCAGCCGCGTCGCCACGTCCGGCGCCAGACCGGCCTCGATCCCGGCCTGGGCCAGGGTCTCGACCATCAGGAAGACATAGGCCGGACCGGAGCCCGACACGGCGGTGACGGCGTCGATCATCGTCTCGTCGTCGAGCCATGCCACCGTGCCGGCAGCCGCGAGCAGCGCATCTGCGCCCGACCGCCCACTCTCGGAGACCTCGCCGTTGGCGAAGGCCCCCGTCGCGCCGTGGCCGATGCTCGCCGGCAGGTTCGGCATCGCCCGCACCACCGCCCGCGCCGCAGGCAGGCGCCCGCGCAGGTCGGCGACGGTCTTGCCGGCCAGCACAGACACGAGGAGGGTGTCCGGCCCGATCAGCCGGTCTATACCGGGTGCCGCGCCGTCGAGCCCCTGGGGCTTGATCGCCAGCACCAGCACGGCGGCCGGCACGGGGTCGGCCGGGTTGAGGGCCACGCCCCGCTCGGCGCAGAGCCGCGCCATGGTCTGCAAGGGCGCCGGGTCGATCACGGTGGCGGCGGCCGGGTCGAGGCCGGCATCGAGCCAGCCCGCCAGCATCGCCCCGCCCATCTTGCCCGCGCCGACCAGCATCAGCGAGGCGGGCATTCCGTTTTCGGCGCTCACGCCTCGCCTTCGGTCTCGAACAGGGCGGCGTCGAGGGATTCGCGGGCGTTCTTGCCTGCCCAGAGCACGAACTGGAACGCCTGATAGTAGCGCTCGCAGGCATCGACCGCGCATTTCATCATGGTCGCGCATTGCGGCTGGGTCGGCACCGCCCCGCCCGCCAGGAGCAGGGAGTGGCGGAACATCACCACATGGTCGCTGGACCAGAGGTCGAAATGGCCGATCCAGAG
The DNA here is from genome assembly GCF_056430985.1 of Methylobacterium sp. Gmos3. NCBI lineage: Bacteria > Pseudomonadati > Pseudomonadota > Alphaproteobacteria > Hyphomicrobiales > Methylobacteriaceae > Methylobacterium > Methylobacterium sp. Gmos3. Next base: position 19,173 of record NZ_JBWJYL010000006.1, on the reverse strand, counting down.
CTGCTCGTTCACGAGGCCGATCAGCTTCTGGATCTCGGGCCGGCGGCGCTCCGGCACCTTCAGGTCGAAGGCGCAGGCCACGTGCAGGGCCTCCACATCCTCGATCCAGGTGAAGGCCACGTGATAATCAGTCCAGCGGCCGGGGCTGGTCACGGACATCTCGTCCGTTTCCGCCCGGTCGAAGATCCAGTCGCGCAGCGAGGCCAGCCGTTCGACCACGTCGAGCGGGTGCTCGGACCGGTTCGGATCGTAATAGTCGATGTGAAGCAGCGGCATGACGATCCAGGTTGACGGCGCGGATGTACTCCGTGCCGGCGCAAAGACGACGTGACGGGAGGCGCCTCGACGCCCCGAGATCGAGAGTTGTTTGACTGATTGGTCGGTGGACGACGAGAACGACTAGGAAACGTCCGCTCTCATCCTTCCACCGGCCCCGAATCAGTCCATGGCCCAATATAAACCGGGCGCGACTCGCGACACAAAGCCGATTGCAGGATCGGTGAACAGGAAACGGAATCGCCGGAGCGGCTTCCTGTGCAAAACCGTTTCCGCCGGAATCAAGCCCCTTCGCTCAGCCCCGCGACCCCGGCGGCGGCGGAGCCGGCCTTGGCTTCCAGGGCGGCGACGCGGGCGGTCAGGGCCTCGTTCTGGGTGCGGAGCGTGGTGACGAGATCGCGCAGAACGTCGAGCTCCTCGCGGGAGGCCACGTCGAGATCGCGGATCAGCCGTTCGGCCTGGGCGCGCACGACGGTCTCCGCTTCGCGGCGGACGCCCTGGGCGGCACCGGCGGCGTCCGTCATCAGGCGGGCGAGGTCGTCGAACAGGCGGTTGGAGGGGGGCATCGTCCGTCTCCCGGGACGGTCCTCCGGAAGCCGCGCCGGCGGCGCTGGCCGTTCCGGGGACCGCAAGCGCCCCGACATAAGAATCTTGCGGCGCCGGGGCAACGCCGGCCCGGCTCGGTTCGTCGTCGTCTGGGGTGGCGCCCCCCGGTGCATGCCGGAAGGCGCCGAAGCCGATCACATATGGTGGCGCATCATGCGACGGTGCATCATGCGACGCTCCATGTGACGGTGCATCATCCGACGCTCCATGCGACGGTGCATCATCCGGCGCTCCATGCGACGGTGCATCATCCGGCGCTCCATCTGCACCGTCGTGGTCATCGCCTCGGGGGCTGCGATGGCGGTCGGCGAGGCGGGGACGGCAAGGGCGGGGGTCGCCAGCGCCGCGCCGAACAGGGACGCGAAGGCGGCGGCGGTCAGGGTCAGTTTCCTCACGAGGGAGACTCCAATTCTTCCGTTTGCCGGGATGACACCCGGTTTGTCCTCCCGCTGGGGGAGGTTCGGGGAGCTTTCTCGTGCCCGCGAGGGCACGGCGGACCGTTGCCGGTCCGCCGTGAGTAACGGTCAAGTCAGAGATTCGTTTCCTCGAAGGCTGCGACCCATTCGGCGCAGATGCCGGACCGCACGATATCGGCGCGGGTGAACTCCACCACCGGGATCGGCATCATCCGGCTCTTCACGAGGTGGATCACCGTGCGCAGGCCCGAGGTCTCCCGCAGGTCGGTCTGCGACACGTCGCCGTTGATGATGACCTGGCAATCGTCGCCGATGCGGGTCAGGAACATCTTGATCTCGCTGGTGGTGGTGTTCTGCGCCTCGTCGAGGATCACGAGGCAGTTCTTGAAGGTGCGTCCGCGCATCACCTCGAAGGGGACGATCTCGATGTCCCCGGCCTTGAGCGCGATCTCGAAGGCGCCGGCGCCCATCCGCTCCTTCATCGCCTCAGTGAGCGGGGCGACCCAGGGGGCGATCTTCTCTTCAAGGGTTCCGGGGAAGAAGCCGAGCGACCGGCCGGAGGGCACGTTCGGCCGCGTGATCACGACCTTGGCGATGCGGCGCTGGCGGAGCTGGTCGGCGGCGCGGGTTCCGGCGATGAAGGTCTTGCCGGTGCCGGCGGGGCCGAGGACGATCACTTGAGGGGAGCGGCCGAGGGCTTCGAGATACTCGGCCTGTCGGTCTGTGAGGGGTTGGATCGGGCTGAGGTGCCGTTCCTCGTCGAAGCGTGTGCGGTGGAGGCGGGTCGTTCGGTCTTCAACCAATTCAAGGCGTGCGCGGCGTCTCTTCATGGGTCAACACTCCAACGGGGCTGGCCTATCTGGACGTGTACCTGAACCGACGTAATCTACGTACTCCTGCTACTTTCAAGCATAGCGATGAGCCAATTCTTGTCACTCATCGAAGTTCCGGGGCATCGAAGGTTGCCTGTGGAGAGTAAACCATTTCACCCCCGGAACGGAGCCGGCGAAGCAACCGACACACCAAAATCGGCCGCGCGCCAGATTTGTTCGCCGGGTGTGACTCACGGGTGACGGTTTTGGGCCGGGGGCGCAGAAAGGCGAATCAGGCGGTTCGCCGTGTCCCGGCGGACACGCTCAGGCGGGCTGGATGAAGCTGTCGAGGACCATCTTCCGCCCCGCCTTGTCGAAATCGACGGTGAGCTTGTTGCCGTCGATCGCCGCGACCTCGCCGGGGCCGAACTTGGTGTGGAACACCCGCTGGCCGGTGCTGTAGGCCGACGGGGTGCCCGTCGACTTGGCGATCAGCTCGCCCTCGATCTGCCGGGGACCCGACGAGGCCGTGCCCCGCCGGCCGGGCGAGGCGCCGAAGCCGCGCCCGCCGGTATTGGCATTCGTGCGCTCCTGCGCCCGCTGCCAGCCCGGCGTGCCGTAGCTCGATCCGAAGGGCTGTGGGTTGCGGTCGAAGCGCGAAGCGCCGGCCGAATAATGGGCGGGGGCGTCCACCACATCCACCGAGGCGGCGGGCAATTCGTCGATGAAGCGCGAGGGAATGGTCGAGGACCACAGCCCGTGGATGCGCCGGTTCACCGCGAAGGAGAGCTTCGCGCGCTTGCGGGCGCGGGTGAGGCCGACATGGGCGAGGCGGCGCTCTTCCTCGAGGCCGGCGCGGCCGCTTTCGTCCAGCGCCCGCTGGTTCGGGAACAGCCCGTCCTCCCAGCCGGGGAGGAACACCGTGTCGAATTCTAGGCCTTTGGCGGCATGGAGCGTCATCAGCGAGACCCTGTCGGCGCCCTCGGCCTCGGAGGCCTCCATCACCAGGGAGACGTGTTCGAGGAAGGCCGCCATGTCGGGGAACTCCTCCATGGAGCGGACGAATTCCTTCAGGTTCTCCAGCCGGCCTGCGGCGTCGGCGGAGCGCTCCTTCTGCCACATCTCGGTGTAGCCGGATTCCTCCAGGATCGTCTGCGCGACCTCGCTGTGCGGCTGGCTCTCCACGAGGCGCGCCCAGCGGGAAAAGCTTTCGGTCAGCGCCCGCAGGGTCTGGCGGACCTTGGGCTTGAGCTCGTCGGTCTCGCACAGGCGGCGGGCGGCGGTGAGCAGCGGCACCCGCTCGGCGCGGCCGTAGCCGTGCAATTGCTGCAAGGTGGCGTCGCCGAGGCCGCGCTTGGGCGTGTTGACGATCCGCTCGAAGGCGAGATCATCGCTGCCGTTCATGGTGACGCGTAGGTAGGCGAGCGCGTCGCGGATCTCGGCCCGCTCGTAGAAGCGCGGGCCGCCGATCACCCGGTAGGGCAGGCCGAGTTGCACGAACCGGTCCTCGATCTCGCGCATCTGCGCCGAGATGCGCACCAGCACCGCGATCTCCGAGAGCGGGTGCTTCTTCACCTGAAGCGACTCGATGGCCTCGGCGAGCAGGCGCGCTTCTTCCTCCGAATCCCAGGCGCCCGTCACCGTCACCGGCTCGCCGGGCTCGTCCTCGGTGCGCAGCGTCTTGCCGAGGCGGCTCTCGTTCTTGGCGATGAGGCCCGAGGCGGCGGCGAGGATGTGGCCCGTCGAACGGTAGTTGCGCTCCAGCCGGACCACGGTGGCGCCGGGGAAGTCGTGCTCGAAGCGCAGGATGTTGTCGACCTCGGCGCCGCGCCAGCCATAGATCGACTGGTCGTCGTCGCCGACGCAGGCCACGTTCTTGCGCTTCTGCGCCAGCAGGCGCAGCCACAGGTACTGGGCGACGTTGGTGTCTTGGTACTCGTCGACGAGGATGTACTTGAAGCGCTCCTGGTAGTTTTCGAGGACGTCCGGGTTCTCGCGCCAGAGCTTGAGGCACAGCAGCAGCAGGTCGCCGAAATCCACCGCGTTGAGGGTCGCGAGGCGGGCCTGATAGGCCGCATAGAGCGCGCCGCCCTTGCCGAAGGCGAAGGAGGTCGCCTCGCCAGGCGGCACCTGTTCCGGCGAGAGGCCGCGGTTCTTCCAGCCGTCGATCGTGTGGGCCAGGGACCGGGCGGGCCAGCGCTTCTCGTCGATGTTCTGGTCGGCCAGCACCTGCTTCATCAGGCGCAGCTGGTCGTCGGTGCCGAGGATGGTGAAGTCCGATTTCAGCCCGACCAGTTCGGCGTGACGGCGCAGGATCTTGGTGCCGATGGCGTGGAACGTGCCGAGCCAGGGCATGCCCTCGCCCGCCGGGCCGATCAGCGTGCCGATCCGCGACTTCATCTCGCGGGCGGCCTTGTTGGTGAAGGTCACGGCCAGGATGTCGAACGGCCGGGCGCGGCCGGTGGAGATCAGGTGGGCGATGCGCGTGGTCAGCACCCGCGTCTTGCCCGTGCCCGCGCCCGCGAGCACGAGGATCGGCCCCTCCGTCGTCTCGACGGCGAGGCGCTGTTCGGGGTTCAACCCATCCAGATAGGAATCCGAATCCCGCCTCAGGGAGCCGAGGGCGCGGGCGGTGATCGAAGCGGAGGGGCCGTCCGCGGTGGGCAGGGCATTCGGGCGGTTCGACATCGCCCCTCACTGGACCAAATCGCGAACGGCGTCGAGGCCGGAACCCCGTCGCCGGCCACCGCTTGACCTGTCAGACGCCCCGAAAACAGACACCGCAAGGTCACGCCATGCGCCGGATCACCGCCCTCGTCGCCCTGTCCATGCCCCTCGCCCTCGCCGCCGCGCCGGCCATGGCGCAGGTGCAGCAGAACAATCCCAACGCCGCCAACGAATCCATGTCGCGGATGAGCACCCAGCGGTCGCAGGAGATCGGCGCCAGCCCGTCGTCCAACAGCGGTGCGACGATGAACCAGCCGCGCAGCGCCCCGACCCCGCCGCCCGTCCCGTCGCCCATCCCCAGGGCTGGCGGCGCCACGGGCCGCTGAGGGCTCGCGCGAGCCCGCCCCCTTCATGCTATAGGCGCGGGCGGGCGGCCCACGGGGGCACGCGGCGAGGTCTGGAACGGGAACGGTGCGTGATCTGCTGACCGCGCTGGCAGGCGCGATCGTCCTCGTCCTGATCGCGGCGCTCGCCATTCCGCCCTTTATCGACTGGACGGCCCACCGGGCCTTCATCGACCGCACCCTGTCGCAATCGCTCGGCGTGCCCGTGCAGAGCCAGGGCACGGTCGAGGTGCGGCTGCTGCCCTCGCCGCGCCTGCGCGTCGACCGGCTGGTCATCGGCGGCCGGGACGGCGTGGCGCTCGATGCGCGCTTCGTGAAGGCCGAGATCGCGCTGGCCCCCCTCCTCAAGGGCGAGGCGCGCTTCACCGAGACGCGGATCGGCCGGGCCGAGATCCGGTTGCCGGTGGGCGAGGGCGAATCGATCCGCCTGCCGCGCGGCCTGCTCGACGGGCTGCGGGCGAAGGATCTCGCCATCGAGAACCTTCAGATCCAGCAATTCCTCGTCACCACGGCGGTGCTCTCCACCGGCCGGACGGACCAGTTCACCGCCGACGACGTGCGGGTGCAGGCGCCCGCGCTCATCGGCCCCTGGCGCGTCGAGGCGACGAGCGGCGGCGTGCCGTTCCGCGCCGTGAGCGGGACGCCCGATCCCGAGGGCCGCCTGCCGGTGAAGATCTCCGGCGGCGGCGACGCCTTTCCGCTGTTCGAGGTGGATGCGAGGTTCGGCCTCGCCCCCGACGAGGCCGACGCGGAGGCGAGCCTCGTGCGCGCCGAGGGCAACGCGCGCCTCGTCGTCGGTCCGCCGAGCCAGGCGGCGGGGGCGTACCTGCCGTTCACCCTCGCCGGAACCTTCAAGTCGCGCGGCACGCAGGTGCGGTTCGATCAGGCGAGCCTGGATGTCGATCCCGGCGGCAAGTCCTTACGCCTCGAAGGCAGCGGCCGGCTCGACCTGCACCAGTGGCGGGCCTCCCTCGCGCTCAAGGCGCGCCGGCTCGATCTCGATGCCTTCCTCACCTCCACCGAGGGTGGGGCGCTGCTGGCGCGCGGCATCCCGCGCGGCGGCTGGGATCTGCCGGTGATGCTCGATTTCGACCTCGCCATGGACAGCGCCGCCTTCGGGGGCGCCGAATGGAGCGACATCGCGATGGCCGGGACGGCGGAACGGGGCGGCGGGCTGCTGCTCCGGCGCCTTGCGGCCACCGCCCCCGGCGAGGCGCGGATCACCGCCAGCGGCGAGATCGAAGGGTCGCCGCTGCAACTCACCGGGCCGGTCTCGCTGCTGGCCAAGCAATCGGACGGGCTCGGGCGTCTGCTGCGCCGCCTCGGCGCCGAGGGGCCGTGGCTGGGCCTCCTCGACGGGCGACCCATCGACCTCTCGGCCGATGTCGCCGCCTCTCCCTCGGACTTCTCCCTGCGCAACCTGCGCGCCGGGTTCGGCACCGCCCGCCTCAGCGGCAATGCCCGCTACGTCGCCCCCGAGAGCGGGGGGCGCGGCCGGTTCGAGGCGCAGCTGCTGGCGAGCGGGCTCGACATCTCCGCCCTGCCGCCCTCCGGCACGGCGCTCTCCGCCCTCCAGACCATGGACCTGAGCCTGACCTTGCAGGCCAGGGACGTGCGCTTCGGCGCGGTCGGCTCCGGCGCGGGCACCATCGCCGCGCGGATCCAGTCCGACGGAAACCGCATCGTGGTCGACAGCCTCGACGTGACGGACTTGGCGGGCGCCAGCGCCAAGCTCTCCGGCTCGATCGCGGCGGACGGCACCGGCCGCATCGCCGGCAAGCTCCAGGCGCCCGCCGCCGCGCCGCTCATCGGGCTGCTCGAACGGGTGTGGTCGGACGAGCTTCAGGCGATCCCCGCCTTCCTGCGCACGGCGCCCCTCGACCTCGCCGTCATCCTCGACCGGGACGCGCCGGAAAGCGGTGTCCTGCGTGTACAGGCCAAGGGCAAGGCGGGCGGCGGCACCCTCGACCTCGCGATCCGCAGCCGCGATGGGCGGTTCGTCGCCGGAAACGGCACGCTCGCCACGCCCCGCGCGGGCGCATGGTTCGGCCGCACCGACATTCCCGGATTGCAGCAGCCGGCGGAACTGCACCTCACCGCCGAGCCGCGCGGTCCGGCCGCCGAACTGCGCCTTCCGAAGGAGCCGCAGGGCACGGGCTTCTCCGTCACCCTCGCCGGCACCGTGGCGGGCGTGAATCTCGCCACCGATCAGCCGATCCTGCTGCCCGCGAAGGGGGCGGCGCCGGAGGGCGGGCGGATCACCCTGCGCGGCGCCGACATCGCGCCGTTCCTGACGCTGGCCGGCGCGGCGCGGCTCGATCCGGGCCCATGGCCCGCCGACCTCACGGCGACCCTGTCGGCGGAGGGGGGCGATCCGCAGGCCGCGATCGCCGGAACGGTCGCGGGCGCGTCCGTCGAGGGCACCCTCATCCGCGCCGGAGACGGTGCCTTGCGCGGCAGCACCCGCCTCGCGCGGCTGTCGCTGCCCCGCCTCGCGGCCGCTTTGCTCATGCCGCAGGAGGGCGGGCGGGCCGCCCCGCTGCCGCCCCGGCCGCAGGGCAGCCTCGACCTCAGCGTCGGAAGCCTCGATCTGGGGCGGGGGCTCGTGGCCTCCGACGCGGCCTTCACCCTCGGCATCGAGCCGGACAGCCTCACCCTCGGCGGGCTGACGGCGCGGCTGGCGGACGGGCGCCTGTCCGGCACCGCGACCCTGGCGCGCCGGGGCGATAGCCTCGCCGTGACGGGGGAGGGGAGCGCGGAAGACCTGTCCCTCGCCGGTCTCTCCGGCGGGCGGGCGCTCACCGGGCGCCTCACCGCCGGGCTGCGCTTCGCGGCGAGCGCGGAGACGCTGCCGGCGCTCGCGGCCAACCTCGCCGGGAGCGGGCGCCTGACGCTGAAGAACCTCGCCATTGCGGGCCTGGATCCCACCGCCCCCGGCCGTGCCCTCGCGGTCGCCACCGAGATGGAGGATCCGCTCCGCGAGGGGCGGCTCGGCGCATTGGTCTCGCAGGAACTCGCCAAGGCGGGAGCGCAGTCTCCGGCGCCGGTCTCGGCGCCCGCCACCATCGTCGGCGGCGTCCTGCGCGCCGGCCCCCTCGATATCGATTTCGGCCCCGCGCGCTGGGCCGGCAGCGTCAGCGAAGACCTTCGCGATGGCCGCCTCGACGCGCGCGGCACCCTCACCGGCGGCGCGGTGCCCCAGGGCTGGCCGGCGGGTCCGCCATCCATCCAGTACGGCCTCACCGGCAGCCTCGCCGACCCGGCGCGGAGCGTCGATGTTGGGCCGCTCTCCACCGGCCTCGCGGCCTTCGTCCTGCAGCGCGAACTGGAGACGCTGGAGCTGAACGAGGCGGACCAGATCGAGCGCCAGCGCCGCCGCGACCGGATCGAGTTCGACAAGTCCCGCGCCGCTGCCCTCAAGGCCTACGCGGACAAGCTCGCCGCCGAGGAGGCCGAGCGCCAGGCCCGCGAACGCAGCGAAGCGCCCGCCCCGGTGGCCCCGGAGCCGGTCTCGCCGCAACCGTAGCGACACATTGATCTGCCACCTTTATGGTGGCAGCGTATCCTGCTATGGAGAAGCGTCGACCGACCTACGACCTCGATGCGGTCAAGCAGGTGCTTGGCGTACGGGAGACGCTGGCGATCACGACCTCCGCGCTGCGCGATGCCACGGCGCTGGGGTTCGACCGGCATGGCATCGCCGCGACGATCGCAGGCCTCGAACGCGCGATGTTCGTGAAGTCGATGACCACCTTCGCCGACCATCGCGTCTGGCAGGACGTTTATCACGCACCCGTCGACGGCCTGATTCTCTATGTGAAGGTTCAGGCAGACGTGGTGACCGAGTTTCGCCTCATGTCGTTCAAGGAGCGGTGAGATGCCCCCGCCGATCCTGCCCGAGACGATGACCTCGCCGGAGACGGGCCTGACGCTCGCGCGCGGCGTGCGCCCCTTCGCGGTGACGTACAAGGGCGAGACGCTCACCGTCGACCTGCCGGGCTATTACCCCGAAGGCGAGGGGGAGGGGGTTCATGTCGGCGATGACATGACCGTCGTGGATGCGGCTCTGCGGACCCTGAAGGAGAGGATCGACGGGCTGCCGAGCCCGGCGACCATCCGCCGGGTCCGGCGCAAGCTGAAACTCTCCCAGCGCGAGGCCGGCACCTTGCTGCGGGTCGGCGAGAACGCGTTCGACAAGTACGAGCGCGGCCTCGTGGAACCGAGCGGGCCGACGATCCAACTCATGCGCGTGCTGGACCGCCACCCCGAACTCGCCGAGGAGCTTCGGCTTTCCTACTCCACCCCCGCCGCCGCCAGGGCGAAGGCGTAGATCAGGGCGACCTCCTCCAGGCGGTCGAAGCGGCCGGCGGCGCCGCCGTGGCCGGCTTCCATGTTGATCTTGAGCAGGATCGGCCCCCCGCCCGTCATCGTCGCGCGCAGACGGGCGACCCACTTCGCCGGCTCCCAATAGGTCACGCGCGGGTCGGTGAGGCCCCCCAGCGCCAGGATCGCCGGATAGGCCTTCGCCTGCACGTTGTCGTAGGGCGAATAGGCGAGGATCGTCTCGAAGGCCGCGACGCTCTCGGCCGGGTTGCCCCATTCGGGCCATTCCGGCGGGGTGAGCGGCAATTCCGCGTCGAGCATCGTGTTCAGCACGTCCACGAAGGGCACGTCCGCGACGATGCCGGCGAAGAGTTCCGGCGCGATGTTGGCCACCGCCCCCATCAGCATTCCGCCCGCCGAGCCGCCATGGGCGACGATGCGCTTCTCCGCCGTGTAGCCGGCCGCGATCAGCGCCCGCGCGCAGGCCACGAAATCCGTGAAGGTGTTCGGCTTCTTCTCGCGCTTGCCGTCGAGGTACCAGCGCCAGCCCTTCTCGGTGCCGCCCCGGACATGGGCGATGGCGTAGACAAAGCCGCGATCCACCAGCGAAAGCAAGTTCGTGCGGAAGGCCGCCGGCATCAGCGTGCCGTAGGAGCCGTAGCCGTAGAGCAGCAGCGGCGCCGAGCCGTCGAGGGCCTGTCCCTTCCGGTGCAGCAGCGAGATCGGCACCTCCTGCCCGTCCTCGGCGGTCGCGAACAGGCGGCGCGTCACGTACTTGTCCGGATCGTGCCCGCTCGGCACCTCCTGGCGCTTGCGCAGGTAGCGCTCGCGGCTGGCACAATCGTAGTCGAAGGTCTCGGCCGGGGTCGTCATGGAGGAATAGACGAAGCGGATCCGCGCCGTCGCGAACTCGCTGCCGGGCTGGAGGCCCAGGGAATAGGCCTCCTCTGCGAAGGCCACCGGGTGCTCCTGCCCGTCGAGCAGGTCGCGCACCACGATGCGCGGCTTCGCGTTCTCGATCTCCAGCCGCACCATGTGGCCGGAGAGCACGTGCAGGTGGCGAATCATCACCCCCGCCCGGTGCGGCACCAGATCCCGCCAGTTCTCCATACCGGGATCGGAGAGCGGCGCGGTGACGACCTTGAAGTCCTCGGCGCCGTCCGCGTTGGTGCGGATGAACAGGCTCTCGCCGTGGTCGTCCACCGAGTAGATCAGCAGCGGCGTCCGGGCTTGGACGAGGATGGCCGGCGTCTCGGGCGCGGCACGTTCGATGAGGCGCACCTCCGAGGTCTCGTGGTCGCTCGCCACGATCGCCAGGAAGCGGCCCGACTGCGTCTTGCCGATATGGACGAAGTAGCCGGCATCAGGCTCGGCGTAGACCGTCTCGTCCTCCGCCTGGGGGTGGCCGAGCCGGTGGAGCATCACCCGCGCCGGGCGGTGGTTGGCGTCGAGGGCGACGTACCAGAACCCGCTGCCGTCCGCCGTCCAGACGGCCTCGCCGGAGGTCGCCTCGATCAGGTCCGGCCCGTCCTCCCCCGTGGCGAGGTCGCGCACGCGGATCGCGTGCAGTTCCGAGCCCTTGGTGTCGGCGCCCCAGGCGAGAAGGGCGTGGTCGTCCGAATGGGAGGCCGAGGCGATCTCGAAGAAGGGGAGCCCCGCGCCCTCCTTGTCGCCGTCGATGAGGATCGTTTCCTCCTCCGGCAGGCCGAGCGGCGCCTCCGGTCGGGTGGGGCGGCGGCAGACCAGGGGGTGCTGCCCGCCATCCCGGTGGCGGGTGTAGTAGGCGAAGGGGCCGTCCGGCTCGGGCACGCCGCTGTCGTCCTCGCGGATGCGGGCGCGCATCTCGGCGACGAGGCGCTTGCGCAGGTCGGCGGTGCCGGCGAGCGCGGCGTCGGTAAAGGCGTTCTCGGCGCGCAGGTAGGCGGCGATGTCCTCCGGCAGCGCGGCGGGGTCCTTCAGCACCGCCTGCCAGTTCGCGGCCTTGAGCCACGCGTAATCGTCCTCGATCACCCGTCCGTGGACGGTGACCTGCGAGGGACGGATCTCGGCGACCGGTGCGTCCCCGCCCTTACCCTTCAGCATCCGTGCCCACTCCGTCCGCGGTTCCAGGGTGCCGGGTGTGCCGTGTGCGGCCGGCGGTGGCAAGCGGGGCGGCCGGCGAGACGAAAAGCAACTGAAGATCGAATTATAGACTGAAATACTACCGCAGGAGAGATTTACCAAGTCAAATACGCAATCGTTGAAGCAATTGATTCGTCAATTTTCCCAAACATGAGTCTTGCGATGCCTTTTTCGATGTCATATCCGAATCAAATGCTGCATGGTGTCGTCGTCTCGAAGTCAGGCTCCGGCTGCATTGAGCACAATAGTCAATGAAAATTCACTCTGCGCGTTAAGAAACTCAGCACGCAACGAGAAAAGACTCGGGCTCATCATTAACCGCCCCTGCGGTAAGGATCTAAGGTCATGAAAAGACAGCAAGTCGCGCTCGACCGGATGCGGATGACCGTCAAGATCGCCACATCCTATGTCGGCAACAAGAATGTCCCGGCGGAAGAGCTCGTCCCGCTGATCGAGCGCATCAATCATGCGCTGGTCGGGGTGGCGACCGGCAAGGTCGTGGCGCCGGCGCTCACCGCTCCCTTGGAGCCAGCGGTGCCGATCAAGAAGTCGGTGACCGACGAATACATCGTCTGCCTGGAGGATGGGCGGAACTTCAAGTCGCTGAAGCGGCACCTACGGGCGAAGTACAACCTCAGCCCCGAGCAGTACCGGGCCAAGTGGGGCCTCCCGCCGGATTATCCGATGGTGGCGCCGAACTACGCCCAGGCCCGCTCCAACCTCGCCAAGGCGATCGGTCTCGGCCAGCCGCGCGGCGGGCTCGGGCAGGCCGCCTGATCCTCCGACCCAGCCCCGGACTCCGGTCCGGGGCAGGGCAACGCTTGCGCGCCCGCCGCGTTGAAGCCGAGCTGACCCAGCGGCGAGGAACGATCATGGCGCGTGATCCCGTAACCGGCGAGGCGAGCCCCGCCGAGGATCTGGAGGCGATCAACGCTCGCCTCGCGGAATGGGCCGCCCGGTCCGCCGCCGACAGCGACGCGCTGGTGGAGCGGTTCGAAGCCATGGGCTACGACATCCGCGGCAAGGACGAGGACGAGATCGCCGAGGTGCTGCGCCACAAGCCGACCCGACCTGTGGACGGCGCGGCCTGAATTCTTGACTTAAGACTATTTTCTGTTAGTGCTTCCCCTTGGCAGTCGATTGAGTCTTGTTGAGGGAACAAACCATGAACAAGCGCACGGAAACCGGAGCCCTCGGGCCGACGCGCCGGGGCGAGAAGCGGCGAGCGGCGCAGGCGAGCGTGATCCTTTCGCGGGATGCCTCGCGCCTGCTGGCGGCCCTCGCCACGCCGGGCGCCGAGGCGCGGCCCGATCCGTTCGACGGCGAGACGCTGATCGTCCGCCGTGACGCGGGCGGGGTCTCCCTCGGCGGTGGTCGCTTCGCCCGGCGCGCCGGGGAGGAACTGCGCGCGGCGGATCTCGCCGCGGCCATGGCGGGCGGGCGCGTGGTGGTGACGGCGCCGGGCCTCGCGCGGCTGCGGCGGGAGCAGGGTGGCGAGGTCGAGCCGTTCCGCAACCAGCATCTCGACGCGGTGCGGGGCAGGGGCCTTCACGAACCGCCGCTGCGCGATGCCGGGGAGAGCCCGCTCGCCTGGATGGCCCGCCGCCGCGACCGCGATGGCCGCCCGATGATCGACCCCGTGGAATACGAGGCGGGCGAGCGCCTGCGCCGGGACATCGCCCAGGCGCTGATGCTGCCGAAGATGGGCGCGGACTGGACCGCCCCCCGCGTCGATGGCGGCGGCGCGCGGGACCCGGCCTCGGGGTCCGACAGCGCGGTGGCGGCGCGCCAGCGGGTGCGCGGGGCGATGGCGGCGGTGGGAACCGACCTGTCCGACCTGCTCCTCGACCTCTGCGGATTCCTGAAGGGGCTGGAGCGGATCGAGGCGGAGCGCCGCTGGCCGGCGCGTTCGGCCAAGGTGGTGGCCCGCATCGCCCTCGCTCGTCTCGCCGAGCATTACGGGTTGCAGCGCGAGGCGCGCGGGCCGGAGCGCGCGCGCACCCGCCTGTGGCGGATGAACGGCTAGGCCGAGAGGCGCACCGAGTCGCGATGGATGCGGTCGGCCATGGCCCGCACGCCGTTCGAGCGCTGGGGCGTCAGGTGCTCGCCGAGGCCGAGCTTGGTGTAGAGGGCGAAGGCATCGGTTTCGGCGGCCTCGCGCGGGGACTTGCCGTCGAACAGGGCGACCATCAGGGCGACGAGGCCGCGCACGATATGGGCGTCGCTGTCGCCCTTCACCCGGAGCTTGGGGGCACCCTCGGCCTCGTCGACGGCGAGGTCGAGCCAGACCTGGCTGGCGCAGCCCTGCACCTTGTTGGCCTCGCTGTGCAGGGCCTCGTCACCGGGGGGCAGCAGGCGGCCCAGCTCGATCAGGTAGCGGTAGCGCTCCTCCCAATCGTCGATGAACTCGAAATTGTCGATGATGGTCGTGATCGGCGGCAGCATGGTCGGACTTAAGGCGCCTCGGGGGCGCGGGGCAAGGGCAGTTCGAGCCGCAGCGGGTCGCTTGGGGTTGCCTCGCCGCTCGCCAGGATCTCGGCCTGCGCGGCATAGGCCGCGATGAGGCGCGGCCCGAGCTTCGGCACGTTCGGTCGGTTTGGCTCGGCCACGTCCCGGACGTTGGAGACGATGGACACGGTGGTTGGCGCATCCGGCGGCGCCTCGATGCCGATAGCGATGGAGCAGGCCACCGTCTCGGCCGTGGCGTCGAGGCATTCGGCCACGATCTCGGCGACGATCATGCCGAGCGCGTTGGCGGTGCGGGGCTCCACGAGACCGTTGCCGCCGCCATTCACCTGCACGCCGATCCGCCCGGCCCGGCGCAATTGCCCGAGGCCGGAGGCGAGGCGGCGCAGGTAGTCGCGCAGGTCGATGGAGGCGATGTGGGGCGCCTCGTGCAAGTGCTGCTGCACGAGCGCGATGGCCCGCACCCGCTGGCCCAGCGCCTCGAAGCTGCCCCGGCAGGCATCGGGAGCGGCGCGGCCATAGAGGCCGATCAGGCTCACCATCACCTGAAGGTTGTTGCGCACCCGGTGGTAGACTTCGGCAAGCAAAGCCTCCTTCTCGGCGAGCGCATGCTCGATATGCTCCTCGGCATGCTTCCGGTCGGTGATGTCGAAGCAGGAGCCGAGATAGCCCAGGAACCGCCCCTCCTCGACGAGGGGGCGGGCCGTGTCGAGAAGCCAGCGGTAGACGCCGTCGTGCCGGCGCAGGCGGAATTCGACGGTGAAGGGCTCCCGCGCCGCCAGCGCCGTCTCGACGATCTTGGCGTGGCGCTCGAAATCCTCGGGGTGCAGGCCCTCGCGCCAGCCCCGCCCGAGCTCGTCCTCCAGGGTGCGCCCGGTGAATTCCAACCAGCACTCATTGTGGTGGACCGCCTGACCATATTGGTCGGAACGCCACAACATGAGAGGGACCACGTCCGCGAATTGGCGAAAGCTGTCGCTCAGGGCCGCCGCGCCCGCATCGTCCGACACCTGGGATCCGCTCCGACCGGCCGATGATGGGGGTTCGCCCATGCTGAACTCTTATGCGCTGTCGGGATGGGTGGCCGATGGAAACGCGCTGGTCAACGTGCCGGGTGTGGTGCCGTTCCGGCATCGCAGGACGGACATGCGCCGCCATCACAGGTTAAAAGACCAAGAGCCTACGATACGATTTTTATCGCAATTATATACGTGACAAAGCAGGTGGGCGGGTGTAAGTTCGGCCAATCGAACGGACTTGCCCGCCATGAACCTCTCCGATCCCCGCTTCCACGACGACACTGCCGCCCGTGAGTGGCTTGAGTCGCGTCGGTGGGCGAACGGCAAGACGTGCCCTCACTGTGGCAATGCCGACCAAGCCGCGATCACCGGCCTCAAGGGCAAGAAGCACCGCCCCGGCGTCTATCAGTGCAACGCCTGCCGCGAGCAGTTCACCGTCACGGTCGGCACCGTCATGGAGCGTTCCAAGATCCCGCTGCATAAGTGGGTGATGGCCACGCACCTGATGGCGTCGAGCAAGAAGGGCGTCTCCGCGCACCAGCTGCACCGTATGCTCGGCATCACCTACAAGACCGCTTGGTTCATGGCGCACCGTCTGCGCGAGGCTATGCGCCCGGCTGACGACGCTGGTCCCATTGGTGGCGAGGGCAAGACCGTTGAGGCCGATGAGACGTACATCGGCAAGACCCAAGAGAGCCGCGTGTCCCCGCACCGCGTTGGCCCCTACACGAAGGGCGGCAGAACCGGCCCGGCTAACAAGCTCGCCGTCGTCTCGCTGGTCGAGCGTGGTGGCTCGGTTCGCTCATTCCATCCGGCGGTCGCCACAAAGCCCGCCGTCATGGACATTGTGAAGGCTAATATCGCTACTGAGACCAAGGTCTACACTGACGAGAGCCGCCTGTATTTCGGTCTCTCGGCTCACTTCGGTGAGCACAGCACCGTCAAGCACTCGCATGGCGAGTATGCCCGTGGCGTCGTCCACACAAACACGATTGAGGGCTACTTCTCGATCTTCAAGCGCGGCATGAAGGGCATCTATCAGCACTGCGCTGAGAAGCACCTGCACCGCTACCTTGCCGAGTTCGATTTCCGTTACAATCACCGCGTCGCGGTCGGATACGGCGATTATGAGCGTTCCTGCCGCCTCGTAGAAGGCATGGCGGGCAAGCGCCTCACCTATCGGCGGACTGACGGCGCCCAACGACACCTACACGGCTGAGAGGTTTCGCCGCCGCTTGTTAAGACGCCGATGAAACCATACTTAATTTGGATCTCTATCAATGAGGAAGAGATCTCTCCTCTTTCGTTTCTGTAGTCTGCCTGATAGCGTAACCACTTCCCCCGCCCTTCGTGGACGATCTCCGGTCCAACCAAGCGGAACCACACAGGTAACTTCTCTTCCCGTATCCGTTTTAATGATAAATGTATCGCTTCTAAAATTGACTTCAACCACTTGGCCGGAAAGCGTTCTTGATTGTTTTTGAGCAATTTTGTAGGCGTCTATAATTCTTTGACCTGCCTCAGAGTCTATCCGGACACGCTCGCGCTGCGAGCCTTCTGCCACGATTTCGACAGTATCAAAAATGCTATCTTGAGATGGTATAAGCCCGATAAGATTTTCAATTGCTTCAATGTATTCACGGGCAAACGCGGCCGGAATGCGTCTTCCGTCCGCTCGATCACCAATAAGGCCGGCAACTTCCAAAAACCTAGCGCGATTTCTATCCAGCCCTTCATTTACACGAGCAAGATCAACATTAGCATTGTCGTGTCGAGCAGAGAACTCAAGGCTTGGTCGACCTATATCGAGCTTAAGGCTAGCCAGCCGCGGCTGCTGGAATGGTATATGAAGCATACGTTCCAACTGACCGACCGACAACGCGTCGCTCGAATTTTCAAGCAAGACCCTTTGTACAATATCTCGCAAGCAAGTGTAAGTGCTCTCGACTAGATTTCTAAAATCAATAAAATTAATATCGCCTGCATGTAGTTTACCTCCAAGAAAATTTATCGATATGAAAGGAGCCTCTGCGCTTCTAAGGGTCAATTGGTCAGGGACAGATCCGAAGTCAGGTCGCAGCCCAGTATTTCTGGTAGGCAACTCAATTTCCGGAATGTCACCGAATGAGCAAACCCAACATCCTCCAACAACTCCACCTTGGCCACGCTGGGCTATCCAACAAGTCGGCATCGCTAGGGCGCCCCTTATTGAAAGATGACCTTCCCTCAGCGCCGAAAGAATTCTCTCGCTTGTTGCGGTTACGATATAGTAGGAGAACTCTTCCTCGTCACTTTCTGCGTATTTATAGCAAATAACAGGCGTGCATAAAAACACCGATGTAAATATTAGCGGCTCGTCGTAATAAAACAATACTTCATTTGCAGCCAACGTTTGTTGGCCGCCCAGATCAATCCGTGCAGTATCGGGGAGCCATGCGGTCATGATACTAAACTTCAGGAGCAAGTATTACAGTAAATCGTTCTGCCAGATTAACATTTACATCTTTCCAAAATGTATGGTGATTTGGTTGATCGTTTTTTGGAGTGTGCATTATACAACCGTCCGCCTCAGTGACGGGGCCTTCCGCGATATGCTGCTTTCGCAAAAACGAACTCGCTTTTCTACCAAATTTCGCATCTTCGATTGAAAGCCAGACTGATAATCCCCAGTAATCGCACACAGTTCTGTCACATTCGGACTGAGGGCGCTCGGCATGAGAAAGGAAATCCCTCTCTGCAACCTGCGCCCGTCTAGCCCCCCGATAAATCAATCCGTTGTGCGCCCGCGCACCTTGGTAGGGGCATCCGGTTGGTGTATCGGGGTGATAGTTTGGCATTGATCCAACCCAAGCGCCTAAACGCATGGCTGGTCTTAGCACTCAACCCTTGGCCTCAATATTCAGCACCGTGACAAAATCGCTGAATATTCCGCCGTGTGGCTTTCTCGCAGCGCCAGAGGTCATAAGCTGATCATCGCTTAGGAGCGTGCCTCTTATCTCGCGGTTCGCCCGTTTCTCGGCGGGGCGCGAGCAGCCGGTCGGCTATCTGGCCCATGCGATCCCAGTCGGGCGGGGTGTCCAGCGCAGCCTTGTCCGCAGCCTCAGGCTGTGGGCTTTTAGATGATCGCTGGTCAGCCGCGCGGTCGGTCATGTCAGATCCCGTCATCTACGCCGTCTTTGATGAAGATGGGCGCCCTCAGGGTTTCTATCCCGAACCGATCTACACACGCGAGAGTGCCCCGCCGGAAGCGGTCGAGATCCCCTACCTCGCTTACATGGAGTTCCTAGAGTTCCAAGGCCAGCGGCGCTGGAACGGCGAAACAATTGAGCCGTACGAGCCTGCCGAAGCGCCGCCATTGCCTCCGCCATCAGCGGAGGAAATTGCCTTGATGGCTGAGACCAAGGCCGTCCATGAGGGCGTGGCAGCCGCTGTCGCGGGCTGGGCCGGTCTAGAAAACGCGCTTGCTCGTCTGCTTGGGGCGGTCATCACCCAACACGGCGGGGCGCTTGGTATGGCGATCTATTACACCCCAAGCGCAACTGAGACGCGACTAAGCATCGTAAGCGAAGCTGTTACGATGACTTGCTCTGCCTACACTTCGGATGATCGTTTCTTTTCCGCGTGGAAGCAGATCAATCAAGCCATCGGAAGGGCAAAGCGTACTAGAAATTATGTCGTTCACGGAAACATATCGACGGTTAAGGAACCTCGCAGGCAAAATGTCAGATTGACTCAGCCCATATTTGATCTTGGCGGCGGTAATCCCGATCTAAAGCGGATGATTGAGAATGCCGAACGCGAAAGGGAAGGCGACGGTAGGTCTCAACTTATTGGGATGTCATCGAATGACATTAAAAATGCTGCCACCAACTTTTGCGAGCTGGCAGAACTGTGCAATCAATTTAGGAACGTTCTGGCCTATCTACAGCGCCCAGATGGGCTAGAGCGGGTCCCGATCAGCTTGAAGCATAAGCATCATCCTCGTAGCCGGCCGCGGTGAAGTAGTTGCGGCACTCCTCGGGCGAGAAGCGCGTGAAGGCTTTGTGGATCGTCTCCCAGAGAT
>NZ_JBWJYL010000005.1:0-423800 GCF_056430985.1 Methylobacterium sp. Gmos3 | reverse complement strand
GCGGTGCGCAAGCACGTCGTGACTTCGTCTGATCAAACCCTCGGCTGGAGCAACAGCTATCGGCTCGGGGACGAGCCTGTCGCAGCGGTCACCCGCCTGAAGGAGAGCGCCGGCCCGGATCTTTTCATCCAGGGAAGCAGCAAACTCTATCCAGCCCTGCTACCGGCGGGCCTCGTCGACCGGCTCGTTCTGATCACCTTTCCGCTGATACTCGGCCGCGGCAAGCGATGGTACGCGGACGACCCATCGACGGCCCGTACTTGGGTGCTGATCGAGCAGGCTCTATCGCCGAAGGGTGTTCAGCTTGCAGTCTATGAACGGGCCGGCGCGGTTCAGACCGGCAGCTTCGCCACGAAACCAGCCAGCCAGGAGGAACGCGCACTGCGCGAACGCCAAAGGACCGGTCGTTGGTAGGATGAAGGGTAATGGCCGGGAGCCGCCGGTCGGCCTCAGAGATTGCCCTTCGGAAAAGCGGACATCCGTTTCCGACCCAACCCGGTCGCCGGAAGCGCTGTCGGCGTTCCCCCGAAGCGGACGTTCGTCAGCCGTCCGGCAACTTCAGCTTGGGGTGGTGAGCAGCCTTTCGCACTGTGGCCGAAACCGGACGTTCGAGACAGAAACGGTTGGTCCGGTTTGAGTGCGCATTTCTAGACCGGCAGTCGCGGCTGCTTTGGACCGTGAGCGGTTTGTGAAATGACATCGGCCCTGAGGTACGCTGAAAGTGAGGTGAGAGGCTTCTAGCTCGCCTACTGCCGGCAGCGGAAGTCACGTTATGCGAAGAAGCGCTTTCGGTTGAGCTGTAATAACCGGACCTACAGACGCCACAATCTCGAACGTTCAACCGCTCACAGTCTCAATCGCTCAAAGTAAGAAAGGGCCTCATTACCGGCCCTCTGACGGCTGCGCCGGCATTCACTTGCTATGATATTTCGAGCGCAAGGATGGCCGAGGCATGAAGAAGGAAGCTGAAGTGCAATCAACCGCCGCTGGCGCGTGTGCCGGGCTTGAACAGCTTTTGGATCGCGGACAAAAGCAAGCCTAAGATCACGAACCCGCATAAAGCCTCTGATGCGGAAATTGCTTTGCCGACCCGTCCTATCGCATGACAATCGCCGTAACCGACCGTCGTCAGCGTGATCACCGACAGATAAATGGCGTCAAACAGATCGCCCGAAGTGCAATTGTCGCCTACAATGCCACTCCAGTCATAGAGGTAAGCAAACAATAGGATTATAAGCATCAGATTAACTAGAGAAAAGACAATGATTAGCCACATCGGTCTATTGGCCTTCGGCATCTCACGGTCGAAGGAGAGCATGAATGTTGCAAACACCACGAAAGAGACAATTAGCATGAACGCTGTGGCTAACAGATAGAGAGCATCCGGATTTATAAAAAATATACCGATGACAACCGCAACTTCAAAAGTAAGCACTAGCAGGCCGTTCCTGGTCATCGAACCACGAACGATATCAGTACTATCGGCCATCACTCGCCTCAGGAACGAATGCTTCGACTAAATATAGTGTCTACTTCTCAGCTGTCTTATCTTCTCTAATTTCATCCAGGATACGATCGTTTTTCACCTCATCCTGACGGGCCCGATCTAGGGACTGGTCCAGATGCTTCTCAGCAGCTGCCGCCTCGCCCTTCAGAAAATCGATCATCGCCTTGACGCTGAAGGTTTTATTATGATGGGGGGCGTGAGGCATGGCGTTGCGGCTCAGTCCAACCAGGCTGCGAAAGTTTCTATTTTATGCCCGGATGCTAGCCTAAGGCCGGACGCTTTTGTTTTAGCAACCGCGTAATTTCATCGGTCTTTTCTCTATTCGATTGATTGATCCGCTCAAGATCTTCCGACTTGCCTTTGATCCGCTGAAACGTCTTAGCCAACTCAGTCAGCTCTCTCTCAAGATCATAATCGGCATCTTTTTCATCTGCCATATGAGGTCCATCGCCATGGGATCGCTCAGGATTGAATGTCGAATAATCAAGAAACCCCGGCAATTCAGCCTGATTTAGCTCAAGTAAGAACTTGCCATCCACTGTCTGATGCACCTTTGCGCGGTTCACCAATGCAAGCAATTGGATGACGTTGAAAGCCGCACGACCGACCCCTGCTTCAGCCAATCGATATGGATTGAAAACAAAACTAGAGTCGACCCCATATTCGCGCATCAGGGTATATACAATCTTTAATTCGCTCTGGGTAAACTGAGCAATACCCTGCAATCGATGGTCAATTTCGCGCAATCCGTCTGGCGAGGGGTAGGTATCCTGTGCGCTCATTGAATATGCTACCGTTCGAATGAATCGCCATGACCCGCGAGGACGGGTCATGCCCACCTTATCCCTCCGATTGGACGTTGCAAGAACGCCAATAGGTGAGCGTCAACGTGCCCACTGTGATGTGGTTCGCCCGCATCAGCGCAGGAGCGCGGCCGGCGCCATGAGGTTAGAGGTGGTGGCCTCGTCACAAGCCTGGGCTCGAATAGCAAAGTGCCGCGGCCGCCGACAACGATCGAAGCCACACGCACTGCAGGCAGCATCCTATCGCCGCTTGAATTCTCAAGAGCGGAGAGCGTTCCGTACGGCTTATGATCCAACAGAGCAGCGCTCACTCCGCGGGCTAAGGCACCAACGGCAAACTCGGCAGGGCTGTCCTGATATTGGCACCTACATAGAAGCCGATCTGCGACGCCAGATCCGCGGTGGTTATTGCCGCCGACGGCGTCGCAGGCTGCCCCTTCTTCGCAGGCTTTTGACTTGGACCAAACGTGATTAGCAGATCATGCGTTCTGGTGCGATTGGCGCTTAGAAATGGAGCGCTGCCCTGATTGGCCGTCAGTCGGACCAGCTTGAGCGAAGGAGTAAGGTTTCCGGAGGTAATGGCAATGAATTTTACCTCGTATGAGAGAATGTCTTGCTTGAAGGCGGTGTCGGTGTTGGGCGTGAGCGGCGTTGATATATAGTCATTTTCGACAGTAAGAGCGTTTTGTAACCATTGATCAATACCGAGGTTGCTTTCAAGAAGAAAGGAGCTTCCCCGATTGCGCAAATTGGTGCATCGATCATTCTCCGGATCAATTTTCTTGCTGAGTAACGATATCATATAGAAGGATTGAAATTTATCTATCCTTGTTGCCTGGGAAGACAGAGTTGCGCCGCCTCCTAGGGAGAATGACTGCGCATGCTGCAATGGGCCGATCCAGGTGGTGCTGGGGCTTGCGGCTCCGGTCTCATCGACTTGAAGGTTTAACGTGACCTGGACGCCCCAATCCAGCGGAAGCGCAGGTACCTCCTTGTTGTGCCTGTAGACCTTGACCCTTGGCTCCGGTCCGGTCGTATCCGTCGCGCGAACGACGGCTTGCTTTAACTCGCAATAGACTTGCTGTTTGATTTTGTCCTCAAGCACGCCGCTCGCATCTAGAATTCCATCAGGCTGGTCATAAAACTCCGCGACGGAAGGTACGTAGGTGCCGCATCCTTCCAGCGTCAGAAGCAACAACGCGGTACCGACCGACATATATGGGCGGACCTTGCTCATCCGACGCCCCTTTTTCGTCCTGCGGGCTATTTGAAGTTCCTTAGGGAGAGGGTTTTCTTTTTTCCATCAACGATGATGGTCACAAACCCCGTAGATGAGCATATCGGCTCGCATCCATGCCCTTTATCCAATCCAAAACATGCAACGTGATCGCCGCAATCCTTGTCGCATCCCTTTGGAAGCGGCGGCGATTTGCATTTATCAGCATGCGCCGCCGCACCGTGCCCGATAAAAATCAGGGAGGTCAGAGCAATGAGCATTCGACGGCGCATAAAATATCCCTCTTCATAGAAATGAGGGTTGATCTACATCGCAGCAACTGTGAAGACTCAGGGTAATCTGTCAAGAGGGACGGACAGGATGCTTGTGATTAGTGGCAATCAGGCAACATCGGCCCGTGATCTCACGTCATGCGAGTTGCACGCCGCACACTACTTAAGGGTCATGGGGGGCTCCCGTTCGCAGCCGTATAGAACGCGGCCGATATATCGAGCAGCGACTTCTCCCGGCCTGTAGCCCCGCACCCTGAAATTTGTTCCCATGCGGCCGTCTGGCGGGATTGTTTACTAAGGAGCCAGGCATGAGGGCGATCGTTGCGGCTAGCTTGATGCTGCTGCTGGGGGCGAGTGCATCGATGGCGCAGCCGGTCCCCGCCCCTGATCTGTGCCCGCTCGGATCAGAGCATACGGGCATGATCCGCTCTGACAATGGGCCTGAGTTCATCGCTCGATTTGTCCGAGGCTGGGTCGCGGCAGTTGGCTAGCAGATCGCCTACGAAGCTGCGAGGCGAACTCCTCAACGGCGAGGTGTTCTACACCCTCAAGGAGGCCAGCGTCGTGATCGAGTATTGGCGAAGGCACTCCAACAGCATCCGACCGCACTCGTCGCTCGGCTACCAGCCACCTGCGCCGGGGGTCGTCCTCTGGCCACCGGAACTCAGCGGATCAATGCCGTCCGCTCGCCCCGCCATCGTCACACGACCGACGATGCACTAACTTCGAACATGGGCTAGCGAATGGGAGCAGGCCAGGCTCGGGAGCTGGCGCAATTGCAAATCAAGCTGACTCGTTTTGCGTATGTTCCAGGCGAATGATAGCCACCGGTCTACTTTGGGTATCTGCTTGAACCAATTAAAATCGACTTCATCAAGCAGACCAGCAATAACAGACCGGCAAGCCAGAGGCCACGAAGCGGACATTGTGAGGGTCTGCAGCGGGTCGGGAGCGGGCGTGGATACGATGTCCGCTCCTATGGATCGCCATCCCAGAAGCGGACCGGCGGAAAACCACCCAACCTAGCCATTCCGAGGCGCCTGCCGATGCGACGGAAATTGGCCGAAAGCGGCTAGTCCGCTCTCGGCATCAAACGCCACGGATGCAGACATCCGCTGCAGTAGGTGCCGTTCCAAGAACGAAAGCGAAGAAGCCGCGAAGGCGTCATGCAACATAAGGCTCGCTGAGGCTCGGCAGGCCCGATAGGTCAGGGATGAGGCGGCCCTTCGCCCTTACCAACGAAGGGGATACCCTTTATCGGACATTCGTCGGTCCCGACGCTCTGTCGCGTGATAGCCCGCACAGCATCACGGGTTCCGTCGGGATCCTCGATCCAGCGCCGGTAGAAGTCGTAGGGACAGTCCGACATCCCGTGCCGGTTCTCCTTCGAGTTGATCATGCCCGTATAGCCGCGGTGCAGGAGCTTGAAGAGGTGGTTCTCCGACTGACCGTGGGCGCGGAAGTCCCGGATCAGGAACTTGGAGAGGGCCGCGTACTGGATGCCCATCTCCTCCTCGCCGCACTCGCCGAGCGTCCGGCCGTCGAAGCCGATGATCGCCGAGTGGCCGAAATAGGTGTAGACGCCGTCGAACCCGGCGGCGTTCGAGACCGCGACGTAGACGTTGTTGGCGAAGGCCATCGCCTTCGAGATGACGACCTGCTGCTCCTTAGCCGGGTACATGTAGCCCTGGCAGCGGATGATCAGTTCGGCGCCCCGCATGGCGCAGTCTCGCCAGATCTCCGGATAGTTGCCGTCGTCGCAGATGATCAGGCTGATCTTCAGGCCTTTGGGACCGTCCGACACGTAGGTGCGATCGCCTGGATACCAGCCCTCGATCGGGGTCCAGGGCATGATCTTGCGGTACTTCTGGACGATCTCGCCCTGGTCGTTCATCAGGATCAGGGTGTTGTAGGGCGCCTTGTTGGGGTGCTCCTCGTGACGCTCGCCGGTAAGCGAGAACACGCCCCAGACCTTGGCCTCCCGGCAAGCGGCGGCGAACACCTCGGTCTCCGCGCCCGGGACCGTCGAGGCGGTCTCGTACATCTCGGCGGCGTCGTACATGATGCCGTGGGTCGAGTATTCCGGGAAAATCACGAGGTCGAGGCCGGGCAGGCCGGACTTCATGCCGACGATCATCCTGCCGATCGCCTTGGCGTTCTCCAGCACCTCCGCACGGGTGTGCAGGCGCGGCATCTTGTAGTTCACGACGGCGACGCCGACGCTGTCCTGACTGGACGAGATGTCTCCGTGCATCATGGCGTGATATCCTCCTGACCGTGATTGTCCCCGGATGCGCGCGGCTCAGTGGCTGATCATCCAGGGCCGTGCCTTCGGGAAGCTCTTGGCAGCGGCCGGGGCCGCGGTCGTTTTCTTGGGCGAGCAGCAGCCGCAGCCGGCCCCGTGACTGCCCGAGCGCCGCGGCGCGTGGCGGCTGCGCTCGTTGGTGGCGTGGGCGGCCTTCAGGGCCGGATCCATGCCGGCGAGGCGCGGCGCCGTTAGGAAGGCGCGTGGGCTCGTCCCGCCGCAATCCGGGCAGGCATGCGGATCGCGGAACTCGGCCATCGGCCGCATCACCGTAAAGGGACCGCAGGCCTCGCAGGCGTAGTCGTAGACGGGCATGGGGTGCTTCCAGAAGGCTGCCGGATTGCGGTTTGTCAGTCGATGCGTGAGTCCCCTCTCACGCACGGGAGAGGGGACAGGTCGCGTCCAGTTTGACCGAGGTGACCACCGGACGACGGGCCAATTACAGATCCGGCGACAGCGGCATCTGGATCGAGCCGTCGAGGAACTTCATCGGTCCCTCGGCGCCGGGGTTGATGTCGAACTCGAAGATCTTGGTCGGTATCCAGAGCGTCGCGCAGGCGTTCGGGATGTCGACGACGCCCGAGATGTGGCCCTGGACCGGCGCGGTGCCGAGGATCGAGTAGGCCTGCGCGCCGGAGTAGCCGAACTTCTTCAGATACTCGATCGCGTTCAGGCAGGCCTGCCGGTAGGCGATATGGACGTCGAGGTAGTGCTGGCCGCCGTGTTCGTCGACCGAGATGCCCTCGAAGATCAGGTGATCGTCGTATTTCGGCGTGATTGGCGACGGCTTGAAGATCGGGTTCTTGATTCCGTACTTGGCCATGCCGTCCTTGATCAGCTCGACCTTGAGATGCACCCAGCCAGCCATCTCGATGGCGCCGCAGAAGGTGATCTCGCCGTCGCCCTGGCTAAAATGCAGGTCGCCCATCGAGAGGCCGGCGCCGGGCACGTAGACCGGGAAGTAGATCTTCGAGCCGCGCGACAGATCTTTGATGTCGCAATTGCCGCCGTGCTCCCGGGGCGGGACGGTGCGGGCCCCCGTGGCGGCCGCCGCGCTCTTCCCGTCGCCCTTGAGCCGGCCCATATGGGCGGTCGGGCCGAAGGGCAGCGTGGCGAGGGCCGGGACGCGCTCAGGATTGGTGTCGTAGAGCGCCTTCTCGCGGGTGTTCCAGGTTTCCAGCATCTTGGGATCGGGCAGGCAGCCGATCAGGCCGGGATGGATCAGGCCGGGGAAGCGCACGCCCGGGACGTGGCGCGACTTGGTGAACAGCCCCTCGAAGTCCCAGATCGACTTCTGGGCCTGCGGGAAGTGCTCGTCGAGGAAGCCGCCGCCGTTCTTCTTCGAGAAGAAGCCGTTGAAGCCCCACTGGCTCTCGGGCTTGGCGCCGATGTCGAGCAGGTCGACCACCAGCAGGTCGCCGGGCTCGGCACCCTCGACGCCGATGGGCCCCGAGAGGAAGTGCACGATCGACAGGTCGATGTCGCGCACGTCGTCGGCGGAATCGTTGTTCTTGATGAAGCCGCCGGTCCAGTCGTAGGTCTCGACGATGAAGTCCGCGCCCGGCTTCACGTAGGCGACCATCGGGATGTCGGGGTGCCAGCGGTTGTGCACCATGTCGTTGTCGTAGGCCGATTGCGTGAGATCGACCTTGATCAGCGTCTCGGGCATCTCGTGTCTCCAGCTCCCTGAAACTCCGGGGCAGGCCCCGTCCGCGCGCCGCTGCGCGTCTCTCACCCACTCGCGAGCAGCTCCTTGAGCGCGTCGTCGAGGACCTTGATGTCGTCCGGGCTGGTGCCGGGCCCGCCCGCGAAATGGCCCCACCACGTGTCGATCACGCGCAGCTCCGCGTTCGGCATGGCGGCCGCCTCGATGGCGTTGTCCTCGGGCGGGAAATACAGGTCGGTCGAGGCGGGCATCAGGATCGCCTTGGCGCGGATGGCGCCGAGCGCGGCCTTAAAGTCGCCCTTGAAGGTGTCGTTGGCGCTGATGTCGCCGTGCTGCCACGTCCAAAGCATGGCGAGCAGGTTGTTGGCGTCGCGTTTGTAGAACAGGCCTTCCCAGAACCCGATCAGGAAGTCCTCGAGGGAGGCGTAGCCCATATGGGTGATGTCGGCTTCCAGCCGGTAGAACGTCTGCGACAGGCCCCAGCCGGCATAGACCCGGCCGAAGGCGCGCAGGCCCCGGGTCGGCGGGCTCGTGTACCAGCCCTCCGCCCAGGCGGCGTCGGCCTGGAGTGCCGCCTTGGCGCCCTCGAGGAACACGTAATTGTGCCGGGAGCACTTGGCCGAGCCCTGAAACGGCAGGATCTTCGGCACCATGTCGGGGTACATCGACGCCCAATGGTAGGTCTGGAGCGCGCCCATCGACCAGCCGGTGACCAGAACCAGTTTGTCGATGCCGAAATGCTCGGTGACCAGGCGGTGCTGGGCGCGGACGTTGTCGTAGGCGGTGACGTTGGGGAAGCGCGGCCCGTTCCAGGGGGCGGGCGTGTTGCTCGGCGAGGACGAGAGCCCGTTACCGAACATGTTCGGGATGATGATGAAGTACTTGTCCGGGTCGAGCGCCTTGCCGGGGCCGATCAGCCATTCGTTCTCGGTGTGCTGGCCCGAGTACCAGGTCGGGTAGACGATGGCGTTGTCCTTGACCGGGCTCAGCGTCCCGAAGGTCTTGAAGGCGAGCTTGGCCGCGCGAAGCGTCTTGCCGCACTGGAGGACGAAGTCGCCGAGTTCGAAGATCTCGTGATCGGCCATGCTGTGCCCCTAGACCGACAGGAACCGGGCGACGGCGGCCTCGTCGATCCCGTCGCGCGGGGCCTCGTGGACGATGGACCCGTTCTCCATGACGATCACCCGGTCGGCGACGTCGAGCGCGAAGCTCAGGACCTGCTCGGACACCACGATGGAGAGGCCGCGCGCGTCGCGGATCCTTTTGAGAGTCCGGCCCATCTCGCGGATGATCGAGGGCTGGATGCCCTCGGTGGGCTCGTCGAGTAGCAGCACCTTCGGCCGGCTCGCCAACGCCCGGGCGATGGCGAGTTGCTGCTGCTGCCCGCCCGAGAGGTTGCCGCCGCGCCGTCCCTTCATCTCCAGCAGGACCGGGAACATGTCGTAGAGGTCCTGCGGCACCTTGCGGGTGCCGGTGACCGTCAGCCCGGTCTCGATGTTCTCCTGCACCGTCATGGTCGAGAAGATCATGCGGCCCTGCGGCACGTAGGCGAGGCCCCTGGCGACCCGGGCGTGGCTCTTCAGCCCGGCCACGTCCGCGCCCTCGACCTGGATCGAACCGGCCTTGACGGGCACAAGGCCCATCAGGGTCTTCATCAGCGTGGTCTTGCCCATGCCGTTGCGGCCCATCACGGCGACGATCTCGCCCGGCGCCACCGAGAAGGTCAGCCCGTGCAGGACCTCGCTCTGGCCGTAGGCGGCGTGCAGGTCGTCGACGGCAAGCGCCGGCGTGGCGCCCGGGATCGTGGCGAGCGGGGTCGCCTGGATTCTAAAAGGATGCGCGGTCTGAAGAGACGCCATCGTCAATGTCCCAGATACACTTCGATGACCTTCGGGTCGTTCTTGACCCGCTCCATCGAACCTTCGGACAGCACCTTGCCCTGGTGCAGGACGGTGACCCGGTGGGCGATGTCCTCGACGAACTTCATGTCGTGCTCGATCACCAGCACCGAGCGGCCCTTGATGATCTGGTTGAGGAGCTCGGCGGTCTTGATCCGCTCGCCGATGCTCATGCCGGCCACCGGCTCGTCGAGCATCAGCAGTTCCGGGTCCTGGATCAGCAGCATGCCGATCTCCAGCCACTGCTTCTGACCGTGGCTCAGGAACTCGGCCCGCTCCTTGAGCTGGTCCTTCAGAAAGATCGTCTCGGCGATGGCGTGGATGCGGTCGCGGACCTCCGCGTCCCGCTTGAACGTGAGGGCGCCGAAGACCGAGCGGCCGCGGGGGAACGAGATCTCAAGATTCTCGAACACCGTCAGGTCGTCGTAGATCGACGGCGTCTGGAACTTGCGGCCGACGCCGGCCTGAACGATGGCGCTCTCGGAGAGCTTGGTCAGCTCCTGGCCCTTGTACTTAATCGAGCCGGCGCTGGCCTTGGTGCGACCGCAGATCAGGTCGAGGACCGTGGTCTTGCCGGCGCCGTTCGGGCCGATGATCACCCGGATCTCGTCGGGTTCGACGTAGAACGACACGTCGTTGACCGCCTTGAACCCGTCGAAGGAGACGGTCAGCGCCTCGACGGCGAGAAGATGATCGGGCGGGGCGGCCTCGGCGCCGACCACGGGGGAGGAGAGGATCGCGGCGTTCATTCAGGTCCTCACTCGGCCGGTGCGCCGTGGGGCGGGACGATGGCGGGCGGCGGGGCGCGCAGGCCCTTCACCCGTCGCGTGACGCGCGGCTCGATCTGCTCGCGCCAGATTCCGGCGAGGCCGTTCGGGAAGGCCAGCACCACGGTGATGAACAGCGCGCCGAGGCCGAACAGCCAGAGATCCGGGAAGCTCTCGGAGAAGCTAGTCTTGGCCCAGTTGACCAAGAGCGTCCCCCAGACCGCGCCGAACAGCGACAGCCGCCCGCCGACCGCGGCGTAGATCACCATCTCGATCGAGGGGACGATGCCCACGAAGGAGGGCGACATGAAGCCGACCTGCAGGGTAAACATCGCGCCGCCGATCGCCGCGAGTCCGGCGGCGAAGCAGAAGGCGAAGACCTTGAACCCCGCGACCGAGTAGCCGGAGAAGCGGACCCGGTCCTCCTTGTCGCGCATGGCGACGAGGATGCGGCCGAGCTTCGATGTCTTCACGTACTGTGCTGCCAGGATGCAGGCGATCAGCAGGCCGCCGTTGACGAAGTACAGGATGGTCTTCGCGCTGTCGGTGCGGATGTCCCAGCCGTGGAGGGTGCGCAGGTCGGTGATGCCGTTGATGCCGCCGGTGTAGCCCTGCTGGCCGACGATCAGGATGGTCAGGATTGCGGCGATGGCCTGGGTGATGATGGCGAAGTAGGTGCCGCCGACCCGGCGCTTGAACATCGCGAAGGAGATCAGCATCGCGAACAGGACCGGGACCGCGATCACCAGGATCAGCGTCAGCGGCAGGCTCTTGAACGGCTGCCAGAACCAGGGGATAGCGGTGATCTGGTTCCAGTCCATGAAGTCTGGGATGCCCGGCGTCGACTGGATCTTCGTGTTCGCGATGCTCGAAGCCTCCAGCTTCAAGTACATCGCCATGCAGTAGCCGCCGAGACCGAAGAACACGCCCTGGCCGAGGGACAGGATGCCCGCGTAGCCCCAGCAGATCACCAGCCCGAGGGCGACGAACGCGTAGGTGAGATACTTGCCGACGAGGTTGAGGCGGAAGCCGTCGAGCACCAGCGGCAGGACGACCAGGATCACCCCGGCGAGCAGGAGCAGGCTGAGCCACTCCACCGGCTTCATGAATGGGTTGTCGTTGACGGTGACCGACTTGGTGAGGGTCTGGACCGGGTTCGTCATTGGGAAAACATCCTCAGCGCCGGACCTTGAGGGTGAAGAGGCCCTGGGGCCTCAGCATCAGGATGCCGACCACCGCGAGCAGGGTGATCACCTTGGCCATCGAGCCGGAGAGGAAGAATTCCAGGGTCGACTGGGTCTGCGAGATCGAGAAGGCCGACGCGATGGTACCGAGCAGGCTCGCGGCGCCGCCGAACACGACGATCAGGAAGGTGTCGACGATGTAGAGCTGGCCCGAGGTCGGCCCGGTGGAGCCGATCATTGTGAAGGCCGAGCCGGCGATTCCGGCGATGCCGCAGCCGAGGCCGAACGTGTAGCGGTCGACCTTCTCAGTATCGATGCCTACCGCCCCCGCCATGGCGCGGTTCGCCATCACGGCGCGGACCTGCTGGCCGAAGCGCGAGCGGTAGATCAGCAGCGCGACGCTGACCGTGATCAGGATGGTGACGGCCATGACGAACAGGCCGTTGATCGGGATTTCGATCGTGTCGGTGACCTGCACCGAGCCGATCAGCCAGGACGGCAGCTCGACGCCGACCTCGCGGGCGCCGAAGATCGACCGGTAGGCCTGCTGGAGGATCAGCGACAGGCCCCAGGTGGCGAGGAGCGTATCGAGCGGGCGCTTGTAGAGGAACCGGATCAGGCCCCATTCCACCAGCATGCCCAAGGCCCCGGAGGCGAGGAACGCTAGCCCCATCGCGATGAAGAAGTAGAACGGGAACAGCGCCGGCAGGTAGGTTTGGAAGAAGGTCGAGCAGAGATAGGTGACGTAGGCGCCGAGGATCATGAACTCCCCGTGGGCCATGTTGATCACGCCCATCTGGCCGAAGATGATCGCGAGCCCGAGCGCCATCAGCAGGTAGACGGAGAACAGGATCAGGCCGGCGAAGCCCTGCATAGCGAAGATCGCGCCGAGGTCGCCGAGGGAGTAATCGCCGAGCATGTCTTTCGGCCTTCCGCGATGGAGAATGCTTGATCGAAGCCCGCGCCGCTCTCCCTCCCCTTTTGCGGGGGAGGGAGAGCGGCGCGATTACTGGTACCCCTTCGGGAACGGGTCCGGTTTGATCAGCTCCGGGCTCGTGTAGACGATCTCGAACTGGCCATCGGGCTTGGCCTTGCCCACCCGGGTCTTCGACCAGAGGTGATGATTCTCGTCGATCCGGACGTAGCCCTCCGGCGCGCCCTTGAACTCGAGGCCCGGCGAGGCCGCCACCACCTTGTCGACGTCGAACGAGCCGGCCTTCTCGCAGGCCATCTTCCACAGGAACGGCCCGAGATAGGCCGCCTGCGTCACGTCGCCGATGACGGTCTTCTCGCCCCACATCTTCTTGAAGGCCGAGACGAAGGCTTTGTTGTTCTCGTTTTCGATCGACTGGAAGTACTTCATGCAGGCATAGGCCCCGGCGATGTTCTCGCCGCCGATGCCGTCGATCTCGTCCTCGGTGACCGAGATCGTCATCAGCACCTGCTTCGACAGGTCGATCCCCGCCGCCTTGAGCTGCTTGTAGAACGCCACGTTCGAGCCACCGACCACGTCAGCGAAGATCACCTTCGGCTTGGTAAGCTTGATCTTGTTGATGACCGAGTTGAACTGGGTGTGGCCGAGCGGGAAGTATTCCTCGCCGACGACCTTGCCCTTGAGCACGTTCTCGACGTGCTTGCGGGCGATCTTGTTGGAGGTGCGCGGCCAGATGTAGTCGGAGCCGATGAAGTAGAAGCTGTCGCCACCCTTCTCCTTGTGGACCCAGTCGAGGCCGGCGAGGATCTGCTGCGTGGCCTCCTGGCCGGTGTAGAAGACGTTCTTCGACTGCTCCAGGCCCTCGTAGAAGGTTGGGTAGTAGAGCAGGCCGTTATACTGCTCGAAGACCGGCAGCACCGCCTTGCGCGATGCCGAGGTCCAGCAGCCCATCACGGCCGCGCAATGGTCGTTGACCAGGAGCTTCTTGGCCTTCTCAGCGAAGGTCGGCCAGTCGGAGGCGCCGTCCTCCTGGATGATCTTGATCTTGCGGCCGAGCACGCCGCCGGCATCGTTGATCTGCTGGATCGCGAGTTTCTCCGCTTCCTGCGCACCCGTCTCCGAGATCGCCATGGTGCCGGTGATCGAGTGCAGGATGCCGATCGTCACCTCGCTGTCGGTGACGGCCAAGCCGGTTGCGTTGACCGCGGAGGTCGCGGGCGCGGCCCAGACCGTCCGCGGCATCAACGCCAACGCCGGGGCGCCGGCCAGCCCCATCAGCAGCTTGCGCCGCAACGGGGAGCGCAAGCCGTGATCCGCGCCCTTGTCGGTGTCGTCTGCCATCTGCCTGACCCTGTTCCCGTCCGGGGCCTTTGAGGGGCGGCCGCGGATCGACGGGAGCAGGCTAGGTCGCACGCCGCGGTGCAGCATATACGCTGTTTTGCGTATGGCCGGGCTCTTGCCTCTGCGGCACCGTCGATCTGACTCGTTCAGGAACCGATGACGCTCGGAGTCGCGTATTCACGCCGCGTAAGGGCTCTTTGTGCTGCGCGTTGCACGTCACGCGCGGTTGTGGGCGCTTGCCTTGGCGGCAAAGGCCGGGTTCGGATCGGCAGCCGATGAGCGCCCCGCAGCGCATCATCCCGATCCGGCGCGACTACAATCGCCTCGTCGCTGACGAGACGCTCGAGGATTACGCGCTCCGCTTCACGGCCAAGAAGGCCCGGCGCTGGTCCGGCTTCGAGGTCGCCCAGACGGCGCTCGGCTCGATCTCGTTTCTGGCGCTGGAGGCGATCGGCGGCACGCTCGTCCTCACCGCGGGCTTCGTTAACGCGCTGGCGGCCATCCTCGTCGTCGGCCTGATCATCTTCGCCACCGCCGTGCCGATCACCACCTATGCCGCGCGCTACGGCGTCGACATGGATCTGCTCACCCGCGGGGCCGGCTTCGGCTATCTCGGCTCGACGGTGACGTCGCTGATCTACGCGAGCTTCACCTTCCTGTTCTTCGCCATCGAGGCGGCGATCATGGCGCTGGCGCTGCAACTCTGCCTCGGGTTGCCGCTCTGGATCGGGTATCTCGTCTGCGCGAGCGCGGTGATCCCGCTCGTGGCCTACGGCATCCGCCTGATCAGCCGGCTTCAGATCTGGACGCAGCCGCTCTGGCTCGCCCTGGGAATGCTGCCCCTCGTCTGCATCGCCGTCCAGGATCCCGCTGCGCTGCAGGCTCTGACCGCGTTCCCCGGTCTCGACGGGCGCGGCGACGGCTTCGACCTCGCGCGGTTCGGCACCGCCACCGGCGTGCTGCTGGCGCTGCTGGCGCAGGTCGGCGAGCAGGTGGATTTCCTGCGCTTCGTGCCCGAGCGGGCTTCCGCGCGCGACCGGGCGTGGTGGCTGGCCGTGCTGGCGGGCGGCGCCGGCTGGATCCTGCCCGGCATGGTCAAAATCCTCCTCGGGGCCGGGCTCGCGGTCCTCGCCCTCGCGCACGGCGTCCCGCCCGACGCGGCCGCCGAACCGACCCAGATGTACCGCGTCGCCTTCGGCTACGTGACGGGCGGGAACGGCCAAGCGGCGCTGCTGCTGATGGGGGCCTTCGTCCTCGTCTCGCAGCTCAAGATCAACCTGACCAATGCCTATGCCGGCTCGATCGCGTGGTCGAACTTCTTCTCGCGCCTCACGCACAGCCATCCGGGCCGGGTCGTCTGGCTCGTCTTCAACGTCGCCATCGCCGTGCTGCTGATGCTGCTCGGCATCGACAAGACGATCGAGAGCACCCTTCCGCTCTATGCCTGCGTCGTCTCGGCCTGGGTCGGGGCGCTCGCGGCCGATCTCGCCGTCAACAAGCCCCTCGGGCTGTCACCGCCGGGCATCGAGTTCAAGCGGGCGCATCTCTACGCGGTCAACCCGGTCGGCACCGGGGCAATGCTGCTCGCCCTGGCGGCGGGCTGCTTGCTGCACCTCGGTCTCGGGGGGGCGACACCGCAGGCCTTCGCCCCGATGCTGACGCTCGCCACCGCGTTCTGCGCGGCTCCTGCCCTGGCCTGGGCGACCCGGGGGCGCTGGTATCTCGCCCGGACACCGCGCACCGATTGGGGCGTGGACGAGATCACCTGCCGGGTCTGCGAGCTGCCCTTCGAGGGCGAGGACATGGCCTATTGCCCGGCCTACGACGCGCCGATCTGCTCGCTCTGCTGCTCCCTGGATGCGCGCTGCGGCGACCTCTGCAAGCCGCACGGCCGGCTGGAGGTCCAGGCCCAGCAGACCCTCGGTCACATCCTACCACGCCGCACGGCCGCCTGGATCGGTGCGCCGCTCGGACGCTATCTCGCGGTGATGCTGACGCTGTGCACGGTGATCGGCCTGATTCTCGGCGTCGTGCATGCGGGTGCGAGCCTCGCCCATCCGGACCATCGCGAGGTGCTGCGCGCGGCGCTGACCAGCGTCTTCTTCATCCTCGTCGTCATCCTCGGGATCGTCGCCTGGCTGTTCGTGCTCGCGCAGGAAAGCCGGCGGGTCGCCCAGGCCGAGACGCGGCGCCAGACCGCCCTTTACGAGGCCGAGATCGCGGCGCACAAGGTGACCGACGCCAAGCTCCAGGAGGCCAAGGAGCGTGCCGAGGCCGCCAATCAGGCCAAGAGCCGCTACGTCGTCGGCCTCAGCCACGAATTGCGAACACCGCTCTCCAGCGTGCTCGGTTACGCCCAGCTGCTCGAGACGGACCCGACGATCCCCACGGCGCGCCTCAACGGCATTCGGGTCATCCGGCGCAGCGCTCAGCACCTCTCGGGCCTGATCGACGGGCTCCTCGACATCTCGCGGATGGAGGCGGGCCGCCTGCAGATCAACCGCGACGAGATCCGGCTCGCGGACTTCCTCGACCAACTCGCCGACATGGTCCGGCTCCAGGCGCGCGAGGCCGGGCTCGACTTCTGCTTCTCGCGGCCCGAGATCCTACCGCAGGTCGTCGCCACCGACGAGAAGCGCCTCCGGCAGGTGCTGCTCAACCTGCTCTCGAATGCCATCAAGTTCACCCCGCGCGGGACGGTCTCGCTCGATCTGAGCTACCGCAGCCAGGTCGCGGTCTTCACGATCCGCGATACAGGCCCCGGCATCCCGGAGGCGGACCGCGCCCGGATCTTCGAGCCGTTCGAGCGCGGCTCGACGCCGGCGGCCCGCAGTACGCCCGGGACCGGCCTCGGGCTCACCATCGCCAGCCTGCTGGCGCAACTCCTTGGCGGCGAGATCACCCTGACGGCCGCATCGGGCGGCGGGACGCAGGCACGCCTGCGCCTGATGCTGGCCGCGGTGACGCAGCCCGCCCTCGCGCTCGCATCCGCCACGCCCGTGTCCCGCCCGGAGCCCAGCTATGCGGGCCCGCGCAGGACCGTGCTCGTGGTCGACGACGACACCGCGCACCGCACCCTGATGCGCGCCATCCTGGAGCCGCGGGGGCTCACGGTGCGCGAGGCCTCGACGGGACCGGCCTGCCTCGCGGCGGTCGCGGAGACGACGGGGCCGGACGGCATCGACCTGATCTTCCTCGACATCGCGATGCCGGGCCTGAGCGGCTGGGACGTGGCGGCGACGTTGCGCGCCCGGGGCTATGCCGGGCCGATCGCGATGATGTCCGCCAACGTCCACGACCTCGGCCCCCTGCGGGGCGACAGCCCGCCCCATGACGCGATCCTGACCAAGCCGTTCGACCTGCGCGACGTGCTGGACCGAACCGGTGCGCTGTTGCGCCTGGACTGGACGGAGGCGCCGGGGCTGTCCCCTCCGGCTGCAAAGCCCGGGCATCGGCCCGCATCGGGCCGCCCCAGCGCCGACCAGATCGGCGAACTGCTGCGGCTCGGCCGGATCGGGCACATCCGGGGCATCGAGGCGAAGCTCGCCGCGATGGAGCACAACGCGGGCGTTCCACAGGCCTTCGTCGTGCAGATGCGCGGCCTGATCGCCGGATACGACCTGCGCCGCTACCTCACGGTCCTGCAGGAGCTCGCCGGCGATGACTGAGGCCGGCCGAGACGTGATCCTCGTCGTCGACGACTCGCCCGAGACCCTGAGCTTCCTGACGGAGGCGATCGAGCGCTCGGGCGCGACGGTGCTGATCGCGGTGGCGGGCGATCTCGCCCTCGCCCTCGTCGATGAGGTCACCCCCGACGTGATCCTGCTCGATGCGATGATGCCCGGCCTCGACGGCTTCGAGACCTGCCGCCGCCTCAAGGCGAAGCCGCACCTCGCCAGCGTCCCGGTGATCTTCATGACCGGCCTCAGCGAGACTGAGCACATTGTCCGAGGCCTCGACGCCGGGGGCGTCGATTACGTGACGAAGCCGATCGTCCCCGACGAACTCCTGGCCCGCATCCGCACCCATCTCGCCGGGGCGCGTTCCACCCGCAGCGCCCGCACGGCTTTGGACGCGATGGGCCGGACCCTGCTGGCGGTTTCGGCGAACGGACGGGTTCTATGGTGTACGCCGCAGGCAGGGCAGGTCATCGCCGCCCTGGCTCCGACGCGCGACGGTGTGCTGTCCCTGCCGCCCGAGGCTGTCGCTTGGCTGCGGTCCTGTCTCGCCGGGACGGCGGCCGGCTCCATGGCTCTGAAGGAGTCGAGTGGACCTCCGCACACGCTCACGTTCGTCGGCGGCACGGCCGAAGAGATGCTGCTGCGCCTATCTCAGGACGATCCGGCCCTAAGTCTCGCCCGGTTGCGGACGAGCCTGCCCATCACCGCCCGTGAGGCGGAGGTGCTGTTCTGGCTGTCTCGAGGCAAGTCTAGCCGGGATATCGGGGAAATTCTGGGCCTTAGTCACCGGACCGTAACCAAGCATCTCGAAGCCATCTATGCTAAGCTTGGGGTTGAGAACAGAACTGCGGCCTCCATAATCGCCAATCGTTATTTGCAAGGCGGCAGTTGAAATTCTTCTTTGCGCCGAGAAAGACCACGGATCCGCTCGAGAGCGATCCGCTTCAAGAGTGCCGCATGCCCGGGTTTCCTCCGTCGGATGACGTGGCTGTTCGCAATAGTTCTGCTCTGCATCCGGCCTCGGCTGATCACGGTTGGAAGGCGTGAGCGACGCCGCGACGAACCGCGGTCCGGAGGCTGCTGACCTCCACCTCGTCCCGCGGCGCTGGCACCGCAACACGCGGTCGTGGCGGAAGAACAGCGTGCGGCTGCAGCACGCTGGACGGTCGACGTCGGCTTTCGGAAGCGGCTTCCGCTGACTTGAACGGCCGCTATGGGCGCATCGCAGAATGTCCGGTTTCTTGTGTCGCGTTGCGGCTTAATCCGGGCTCCCATTGACCTCGACACGCCGAGGTAGCAGAGGAGCCGTTCAAATTATCGCGCCACATCAATGACATACGTGTTCGCAGTTTTATCCTGACTGGCGCGCCACCCATCTCACTAACGTCGACACATCTCAGGCTCTCCGCGTGAGGGCTGCGGAAGCGGTGTGCGTCTTGTCCTGGGTCGATGCGGTCGGATGCCGCCTGCGCTAAGGTCGGCCGGCCGGTGGGACCGGCAGCATGGCCTTTCAGAGGATGAGTCGCACGATGCCAATCAAGGCACTCAACGAGCGGAAGAAGCTGTCAGGCGACTTCAACGAGGCCAATGATGCCTTCATCGACGCCGTGCTCGGTGCCCTCCAATCCGGAGAGATCCCGCTCGATCTGGCCCGCGCCTATCTCGCTCATCCGGTCGCGATGATGCACGCGGACGGTGCACAGGCCGTGGCGGATTACTTCGAGCGCATCCTCTCGCAGCGGCCGAACATCGATTGGACGCCGGGGGATTGAGCCTCATCCGGGGCATCGACGTCGGGCTTCCCGTGGGGGGCGAGCCCGATGCCGCCATGGAACAGGACATGAGACAGGATCCGTGTGAGCGCGCCGCTCGTTGGCTCTGGCTCGTGCCCGGCCCGAGCGAAGGCGTGAGGAGACCGCCATGTCGCCCAAGCTTACCAAGACGATCATCGGAGCCGTCGTCGCCGTCGCCCTCGCGGCGGCCGTCTCCTATGGCTTGATCAGCCAGCAGACCGCCGACCAGCTCCAGACCCAGGCGAACCAAACCCTTCAGACCGACTCGCCATCGAACGGGTCGGTCCAGCAGCCGCAACCGCCGACCCCGCCGCAGAACGCCGTGCCCCAGGCACCGGCGCAGCCCGGCTCGTCACCGCAGCCTCCCGCCCCCGCTCCGCGATGAGGGCGTGAACCGCCGCCGATGGCCCGGGACGCCGCTGCAAAGGCCGGCCCCTGGCTCGCGTGGGCCGAACGGTCGCTGTGTCGGCCCCCTGCAACGACCGGTGCTCGAACGTGCCGCGGATACGAAGACCCGGACGGTGCGTTTCGAGCCATAGGTCGGCGAAGTCCCATCGTTCAGGAGGAACACGTGCTCAGGCGAGTAGTACTCGGATTCGCTCTTTGCTGTGGTGTGTTCGTGCAAGCGCCGGAACCCGCCGAAGCAGCCAATTTCGGCATGGTTGCCGGGCTGACCAGGCTGGCGGACACGAGCATGGTCGAAGTGCGCTATCACAGACGGTATCGGCGCCATCATCGGCACTGGCATCACCGCCATCATCGTCACCGGCATCATCACTGGCGCCGCCATCACCATCGGCATCATTGGCACCATCACCGCCATGATCACCATCTGCACTTCACGGCCCGGCCCCCGGTGCACGAAGCCGCGCGTCGGCGGGAGCCGACGCTGGGCAGGCCCGTCCGGCCGATCGCCCAGCCGAAGTTCTACTGACCCCGCAGAGCCGGTAGCTCACGACCATCGGGTTGCCGATGCGCCCTCTCGGACCCACCGCGCTCCCGCCTCGTGGAGGTGGGGCCGAGGGCGACGCATACGGAGCGGAGGCGATCTTGGCAGAGAGGCGATCTTGGCTGACCGGTTGGCGACATGG
Source organism: Methylobacterium sp. Gmos3 (assembly GCF_056430985.1). NCBI lineage: Bacteria > Pseudomonadati > Pseudomonadota > Alphaproteobacteria > Hyphomicrobiales > Methylobacteriaceae > Methylobacterium > Methylobacterium sp. Gmos3. The sequence goes on along the minus strand of NZ_JBWJYL010000005.1, from coordinate 403,322 downwards.
CTTCTCGCAGCATCCGTCGCCGTTCTGTCCGGTTGGCCGGCGCGATCACAAACCGCGCCGGTCAACAATTGGGCCGAGTTCCGCCAAGCGGTCGCCGCGTGCTGGACTGTGCCGCCCGGCACCGAGGGCGCCCTGATCGCCTACAGGTTCGGCCTCGACAAGACGGGGGCCATCCGTGGCAAACCGCTCACCACCGCCCGCCAATTGGTCGGCGACCGTGACGCGCAACATCGCTATGAAGAAGCTGCCTCGGCGGTGCTATCGCATTGCTTTCCGCTGAACGTGACGCCATCGTTCGGGGCGATCCTCGGCGAGAGCCCGATTTATCTTCGGCTCGTCAATACGAAGCCGACGACTGCCTATCAGATCAATAACAACATCACGATCTTCGCGCCGAACTAGGAGATCATCCATCATCGTCTTGCGAAAGAGGCACTGACCGCCAAGCGCTCGCAATCGATCCACGCAACGATCTCGCTGCCCGGGGGCGACGGGTCAACCAGGGTACTTGTATGGCGAACAACTACAGCAAGGAGCGGGTGCAGGCCGAGGCGGCTTTCGCCCAGACGCAGAATCGCTCGGATCGGAAGATCGAAACGCAGCCGAGTGTCAGCGCCGCCGATCAGAACACCGCCCGCCTGAAGGCGGCGCGCCTTGAGCGGGATGCCCTCAAAGCCAGATCGAAGACATCGTGAGCCGCATCCGCTTTTCGGAAGGCGCCGCACCGCGCGCCTGAGGGGGAGGGGCGACCCGACATGAACGAGACGCCGGACGTCGCGCGTGCGTGATCGCCGAGAACGTCTAGGCCGCCTCATTCAGGCAGGCGATCCTGCGATCGTGTGACCTTCTCCGTGTCCGGGCGTTGGCCTGACATGGGGACGCTTGGCTTCGAGGCCGGGCGTCGCCGTCATCGAGTCTCGAAGGACAACGTCATGAAGCGCTTCCTGATGGCATCGGCCCTCATCCTCTCTCCGCTCGCGTTCGCGGCGAGCGCTCAGGCACAGGGCACCATTCCCGGCGCGCAGCGTGGCGCGGAAGACGGCAATCGCGCGGCGGGCCCGATCGGCGGCGTCGTCGGCGGAGCGGTCGGCGCGGCGACGGGCACGGTCGGTGGCGTTCTCGGCGTCGATCCGGAGCGGGATCGCCGGGACGAGCGGATGGAGCGCCGCGAGGAGCGTCGCGAGATGCAGCGCCGCTAGAATCGGCGTTTCGCTGCGGCCGGTTCGTGCCGGCGCGAGGCAGCCCGACACCGCCCTGCGATGCGTCGAAGGCTCTTCGCATCGCAGGGCGGTTGCTGCCACGCACGTCCGCGTCTACAGCCCACGTCTTTGGTGAGGGCGAGGCAGCGATGGGCGACGACATGGTTGCCGTTCTCCTCGCATTGGCGAACGAGAACGCCGAGCTGCGTGACCAACTCGCCACCGCACAGGACATGCTGGTTGAGACCGCCATCGACGCAGGCAATCTCCACGTCCTGATCGAGACGATTCAAATCGAGCGGGATGCGTGGCAAGCTGAGGCCGAAGCGCTGCGGGCTCGACTCGTGCGGTCGGCGTGACGCTCCACGGCTCGTGCAGAGACGCACTCACTCCGTTCATGCGTCTCTGCCCTAGCTCCTTGTTTCTGCATCGATGTTTCCAGACACGGCTGACGCCTTCGTCGGGATCGATGCACTCAGGAGGTCATCATGGGCTTACTCGCCTTCATCCTGATCGGCGGTCCTTGGGTTGCCGCAACGGCATGGCTTTGGCTCCAGGCAGGTGGCGTGGAGGCGTGGCAACAGGTCGTCCACGGGGACGCCCCCAACCGCCGATAGAGTCAGAGGCGGGCCTCTCCCTGGGCCTGTGCCCCGGCCGTCGGCGACACCGCACGGCTCCTGGCGGGTGAACACGGTCCGACCGGCAGGCCGGAGCCGGATCCTTCCGCTTTGGCCAAGAACGGCCCTACCCGAGAATACCTTGGCCGGGCGGTCACGCGGAGGTCGGCGCCGCGGAGACAAAGGACACCGCGAGCACCGGATCTCGGCCTCCGATCAAGTCGCTCCCACCGGCTGATCGGCATTCGAGGCGACCGTGAAGCCCTCACGGTCGAACACGTTGTACAGGACGCTGGCCGGATCCAATCCGAGTTCTGCGATGTGAACGTCGGCGGCGTCCTTGGCTTCGGCGATCGTCGTGAACAGATCGGGCAGCTGATACAGCCGCGCCGCCCGCTGTTCGCTGCCTACATCCACCGCGGGAGTCGTGATTTCGACGGTATAGGGCATGAGTCTGTCAGACGCTTTTCAGTGAAACACGCCGAAGAACCACAACAGGAGAATGATCGGCAGCGGGATCCCCAGAAGCCACAGCAATCCACCTCGAAGCATCATCGCCTCCGTTACATCACCATCCTTGCCCATCAATGAGCAACTGCTGGTTGAAACTCCCCACAACCCAAAAGCGATGCATGCGTCGCGACCCTTTGCGGTGACAGGGTTATCGGACGCCCCGCCGAACGGACCGCCTGATGCGTTTCGCCTGAGCGGCGAAGGCCGGCGGCGACGGCGATGACCGCCACGAGACAACCCTGCGCTCCGCGGGCGAACAAAGCGCTGTCGATTCAGGGGGTTGCTTGTGATTTCCATGTAATAATGCCTGACGGCTCGATGTCTCGAACGCAATCGCCGAGCTTTTGGGCGTGTTGCTTAAATTTTGGAACGGTTTCTTGCGGTGAAGGCTTGGTGGATCTGAAAAGACCCACGGAGTTGACCATGCGAATTTCGGTTGCCGCGCTTGCCTTCACGGCGCTCCTCAGCTCCAGCGCCTATGCGCAGACCACCACGACGGGGTCGCCCGCCGCGCCCGATGCGAAGTCCAGCGAGCAATCCGGCGGGCAGCAGAGCGTCACCCGACCCAACACCGACAAGGCCACCCCGGACGGTATGCCGGCGGGTGCTCACACGAACGCCAAACTGGAACCGGGCGCGAACAGCTTCACCGAGGGCGAGGCCCGTTCCCGCCTGGAGAAGGCAGGCTTCAAGGACGCCAAGGATCTCAAGAAGGACAACGACGGCATCTGGCGCGGTACGGCGATGCACGGCGGCAAGTCGGTCCCGGTCGGCCTCGATTTCAAGGGCAACGTCGCGGCGCAGTGATCTTTCCGTCCTCGCTCAAGGAGACTTACGATGGCTCAGCAAACCGTTACCGCTCTCTTCGACCGCTACGAAGACGCCAGCACGGCCGTGGCGAAGCTCGAAGCCGGCGGGATCCCGCACGGCGATATCAGCCTCGTCGGCAACAACGACGGTGATCGGCACGCCAGCACGGTCGGCCATGACCATGGCGCTGTGAGTGCCGATACGGAGGAGAAGGCAAAGGATGGCGTCGGTACGGGCGCCACGCTCGGCACCATCGTCGGCGGCGCGGCCGGCCTGCTGACGGGGCTCGGCATGATCGCCATTCCCGGCGTCGGCCCCGTGGTGGCCGCCGGCTGGCTGGTCGCCACCCTGACCGGTGCCGGTGTGGGCGCTGCGGCCGGCGGCTTGGCGGGTGGCCTGACCGGCGCGGGCGTGAGCGAGAAGGACGCTCACGCCTACGGTGAGGGGGTCCGTCGTGGCGGCACGCTGGTGACCGTCAGGACCGACGAGGCCCGTGGCCCCATGGTCATGGATGTCCTGGAGCAGCACGGCTCGGTCGACCTCGATCAGAAGGCGGCCGCCTGGACCCAGGATGGATGGACCCCGGCGGCGGGATCGACCACCGGGTCGCCGGCCGCGATGGGCACCGGCCTTCCGGGAGCGAGCGACGGGCGCACGCGCGTTCGCTCCTATCCGGGCACCGGCAGCGGGATCTGATCCCTCAATCACCGACCACGCAGTCACGGCGGCCGGAGGCGATGCCCCCGGCCGCCTGGCCGTGAAGAGACCTGTTTCGTGATGGGGCGGGGCCTTCGCGGCGCGTCCTCGTTCTCGGCGGCCTCACGCGCCAGGGCTCGGTCTGAAACTTTCGCCGGTCGGCGACAGTATTCGCTGTGGCGAATGGAAGAGCCGATCATGACCGCACGTCCCGTCATTCCCTCGCCGGCCAAGCTGGCGCTCCTGACGAACGAGGAATTCGTCGCTCAGTGGCGTGTCCTGGTGGGCGAGCCGCCGGCTGCCATGCTTCCCGATCGGGCCGAGATGATCAGGCTGCTCGTGGGGAGCGTGACGCCTGCCAAACCCCCGTCGAACCTCCATTGGCCATCGGAGCCGAATCCGCGCGACCTCCGCACCCGCTAGGGCAGTGACGCACTCACTCCGTTCATGCGTCTCTGCCCTAGCTTCTTGTTACTGCATCAATTTTTCCAGACACGGCTGATGCCTTCGTCTGGATCGATGCACGAGGCCGAAGGGGACGTCGTCGTGGAGGGGAAGCCCTCCCACCGGGGCGGAATGGGCCGGGCGAATTGTTGCAGGCCGGCTTGCCGGCGTGCGGTCCCTCTCCATGTGATCGGCGTCGAGGATCGTCCGAACGGAGGTCGGGATGCGCGTCGCGTTGCTTGCGGGACTTCTCTGTCTCGCCGCCTCGCCGGTGCTGGCTCAAGGGGCCGGCTCCCCGGTCCCGGCCTGCGAGAGCCTCGTGGCCCTGCGCCAATGGGCGGCCGGAGCGGGAGAGGATCCCGCCCAGGCCGCCGCGCAGGCGGAGAAGCCGCCCGGCTGCCGCGTCGTCGCCCGCGACACGCTCGGCGCCGTCGAGCGCCGGTCCACCTTCGGCGGGGCGATCTACGAATGCCTCGCCCAGGCCGGCGGCCCCTGTGTCTGGGTGATGCCGTAGGGCCTCAGACCTTCAGGCGCTTGTTGCACTCGCTGTAATAGCCGCCGCCCTTCTGGATCCACTTGATCTCGCCGAGCGTGCCGGCGGCCTTGGCGGCGTTGTAGCTGTCGAGGCAGGTGTGCATCCGCTGCTTGCCGGCCGGCTCGCTCGCGTATTTCGGATCGACCTTGGCGGGGTAGGCCGCCGTGCCGGTCGCGGCGGGGGCGGGCTTCGGCGCGGGGGCGGGCGCAGCGGCCTGCGTGGGCGCGGGGGAGGGCGCCGCCGTCTTGGTCCCGCCGGCCGGGGCCATCGGGTTCGGCACGGTCGCGGCCGCCGGAGCCGGAGTCGCGTCGGCGCCGCATGACGCCTTGCGGAAAGCGTTCCACGTCTGGCCGTTCAGCGTGCCGGCCTGCTTGGCGGCTTGGTACTTGACCGAACATTCCTTCGACGTGAGCGCCAGGGCGGGCGTGGCGGACAGGCCGAGGGTGACACACAGGAGCGCGGGGGACACGAATGAGCGGACCATGACGGGAGCCTCCGGGTCGCGGGTGAAGTCGCGGGCGAACCGGAGAGAACGCTACTTGCAGATGTGATTTCGACAAGCTCGCAACCGCCATTCACAGTTGAAAACTGCGTGTGCGGAGAAGGGCTTGTGGCGCGCCTGCCACGACTCACAGGGATGGAGGAGGCGAAACGGCCCGCCCCATTGCGAAGAGGGTCGCCACGCTCCATCGAACCTCCGGCCGTCGAGACAAGAACACACGGCCGTAGAGGGGTTTAGGCGAATGAGACGGCAAATCTTGACCGCGGCGCTGCTCGCCGTGGGCACGGCCGGTTGCGGCACCATCACACGCGGCACCGACGAGCCGGTCGCCTTCCTGTCCGATCCGCCGGGGGCGGCCGTCACGACGACGAAGGGCTATGCCTGCCCGGCGACGCCGTGCAGCATCAAGGTCGAGCGGTCCGACGAGTTCGACGTGACCTTCACGAAGCCCGGCTACCAGCCGCAGGTCGTCCCGGTGCGGACGGAGGTCGTCGGCAAGGGGGCGGCGGGCATGGCCGGCAACATCCTCGTGGGCGGCGTGATCGGCATCGGCGTCGATGCGGCGACCGGCGCCGCGTTCGACCACAAGCCGAATCCCGTCAGCGTCGTGCTCGTGCCGGAAGGCAAGCCCGCCGCCCCGGCGCGGCGCGGTCGCCGGAAGGCCGCCCCGGAGAGCTGATCGGACGCGGGAGGCCGAGGGGAGGGCCGATGACCGGGCGAAGCCGCCGCGCTACAGCAGCGGCTTCGTCTTGAACGCGTAGTCGACGCGCAGGCCGAAGGTGAACTGGTCGGGGTTGCCGTAGGGGCGGTCGACCAGCGGGCTCTCGCCGGAGGCGCCGAGGATGCGGCTGTAGCCGCCATAGGCCGTGTAGGACCACGTCTCGTCCTGGCGGAAGGTGACGGCGGCGAGGAGGCCGGCGGAATAGAAGCTGCCGGGATCGTAGGGCGTGACGCGGCCGTTGATGGCGGCCTCGGTCGAGCTCACGCCGAAATAGGTGCGCGCGAAGCTCGCATCGCCGATGTTGAAGCGCGGCCCCGCAGAGACCAGCCAGCGCCCGATCGGCAGGAGGTAGTCGGCGGCCACGGTGCCCACCGTCCCGTGATGGCCATAGACGCCCTGGCGGACCTCCCCGCGCAGGCGGACGGTGGAGACGGGGTAGACCTCCATGAACAGCCCCGGCTCGAAGGCCATCCGCGCATCGCGGAAGCCGAACAGGTGCGCGCGGTCGTCGCCGTAATAGCGGCCGGGGACGAAGCGCAGGGTCGGCCCGGCGTGGAACGCCTCGGTGTCGTAGAGGGTGAAGCTGAGATTGTCGTCCGGCGCCGAGAAGCGGCGCGGCTCGCCGGACTTGCGGATGTCGATGCCCGGATAACCCACGGCGGTGTAGTCCGAGGCGCCCGGATATCGCGGGATCGCCTGGGCGGTGGCGCTCACCGTGATCTCCCAGGTCTCGGCGTCCACATAGGTGAAGGCGGCCGGGCGCGCCGGCACGTCCTGCGCGACGGCCGGAGCGGCGGCGCCCAGGGCCAGCGGCAGGAAGGCCGCCCAGGCCCGCAGGGTGGAGACGAAACTCGACGCGTTGCCCACGGACCCGACCTGCCTTTCTCGCCGAGCAGATTCCCGCTCACGCTTAGACATGCCAGACACATTGTCTCGATCAGCCCCGTTCCGCGGCGAGATGCGGCATCGTGGCTGCTATCCTGCCCGGATGATGACAGATGTCCCCGTCGATCCCGTTGCGAAGGCCGAGCTGGCGCCCGAGGGCGCGCTGCGGGCGGGCCTCGTGGAGGCGCCGTCCCCCGGCCTGATCTTCGTGAGCCGGCGCCGGGATGGCGGCCTCGACGGGGTGACGGCGCTCCTCGCCGGAGATCTCGCGGCCGGTCTCGGCCTCGCCCTCGCCCCGGTCCTGTTCCCGAATTCCGGGGCGTTGGCGGCGGCGCTTCAAGCCGGGGCGGTCGATGTCGGCTTCATGCCGGTCGACGAGACGCGGCGGCGGATGGTGGCCTTCGGGCCGGGCTATTACGACCTGGAGAGCACCTATCTCGCCAGCGCCGCGTCGGGCTTCGCCGCCGTGGCGGATGTCGACCGGCCGGGTGCACGGGTCGTCGCCATCGACGGCACGACCACCTTCCGGGCCTCGTCCCGCACCCTCACGCACACCCGGCCCGAGCCGGTCGATTCGGTGGCCGAGGCCATCGCGCGGATGCGGGACGGCCGGGCCGATGCGCTGGCCCTGTCCCGCGATACGCTGAGGTCGGTGGTGCCGCAGGTGCCGGGGTCCCGGATCGTCAGCGGCGGCTTCCAGCACACGCAGGTCGCCGTGGCCGTGCCGCCGGACCGGCCGGCGGTGCTCGCCTGTGTCGCCGCGTGGCTCGACGGAGCGAAACGGTCGGGCCTGGTGCGCCGGGCCTTCGACGCGCACGGATTCGCGGACGAGCCCGTGGCCGCCTGAGGCGGGGCCTCAGCCGCGCCGGAGCAAGACGATGGTCTGGGCGTGGCCCTGGCCCTGGGCGCCCGTCTCCTCGCGCGGGGTCGAGGGCCTGCCGAAGGTCTGCGCCCAGGTGAGGGTGATGATCTGCGCGCTCGCGCTCGGCTCCTCGCGCCGCAGGCGCAGGGCGCGGCGGCGGGCGGCGCCGATCCAGCGGCGGATCCTGGGGTTGCGCGAGCGTCCTTGCCCCGATGCCGCCTCGTCCTGCCGAAGCCGGCCCCAGGCGCCCAGTCGCTCCCTCTCTCTGCGCACGTTCGACATCCAACCCGTCTGACCTGACGATATCTCGCGCGAAGTCGGCGCGGTCGCGACCGGCGCCCGTCCCAAAGTGTTCAGCGAGCGTCCCAATGCGCGGCCCTCACGTGTCGAGCCGCAGCACCCAATCGTAGAAATCGTCCCAGCTGCCCGTGGGCAGCACGTCCGGGGTGCGGCCGCCGGGGCCCTCGCCGACGCCGATGCCGCGTCGGGCCTCGGCGGGGCTGAGGCCGAATTCCGCCCGGAACGCCTGGGTGAAGCTCACCGGGCTGCCATAGCCGTAGCGGTAGGCGATCTCCGAGACGCGGATTCCGCGCGGCCCCGCCTCGACGAGGTCGCGATAGGCACGGGCGAGCCGGCGGCGGCGGATATGCTCCACCACGCCCCCGAGGGGGGCGAACAGGCGGAAGAGCCCGCTGCGCGAGATGCCGAAGCGCTGGCAGAGATGGCTCACGCTCAGGTGCGGCGAGCCGATCTCCGCGTCGATGTAGCGGCGGATGACGAGGAAGACCGGCGCCTGCTCCGACGGGCGCACGCCGCGATCCCCCCCGGAGGCCGTCCGGGCCGCCATCGAGAGCAGGATGGCCGTCGCCTCGGCGGCGGCCCGCGACTCGGCGGCGCTGAATTGCGGCGCGTTCGCCCCGAGGGAGCGCAGGTGGTCGCTCACCAGCGTCCCGAACGGCGTGCTCCCGCGCAGGATCATCCCGTGCGCGTCCTCGAGGCCCTGCCCATCCTGCGGGAACAGGGCGCGGGGCATGATCAGGGTCATCGCCCGGTAATCGGTCGATTGCAGGGAGAGCGGCCGCGACAGGTCGAGGAGGGCGACGTCGCCGGGGCTCAGGGCCACCTCGCGGCCGGCGGCCTCCACCCGCGCATGGCCGTCCATGCGCATCTTGATGGCGATGTGATCGACACCCATCCGCGCGACGAGGCTCCGCGAGCGCTCGATGTGCAGCTCCGAGGCGGCGGTGAAGCCGACGATGGCGTTGCCGAGATGGTAGACCTCCGACCGCCCCCGGAAGTCCGGCGCGTCCTCCTTGCGGATCCGCACGTCCCAGAACGGCGCCACGGCCTCGCGCCAGGCCGAGATCGTCCGCGGGCCGAGGGTCGAGCCTTCGAGGCGTAGGTTGGGTCCGCGCACTGTCATCGCCGGCTCGTGGGTCGCTCCGGCGCGTCGACCGGGTTCGGGACGGACCCGCCTTCGATCAAGGTCTTAACAACCGGTAAGAACCGCACAACACAATTACCGGCGATTTCGTGCCATGTGGAAACAATCTTTCGCCATAAGCCTTCGCCGCTTTGACAGCACAAGCGCTGCCTCGAACCGACGCGGCGGTGCGCAGGCCTGCGTCAGAATTGTGCACCTTGAAGTGCAGTTTTTAAGGACAGGTCAGGCATTGAACTGCCTTGGGGCGTGCTTTAGTTACCTCTATTGTTCAAGCCGAAAGCCTGCCCCATGACCGGATCAGCCCCTGAAAAAACTTTAGAATTTATTGAGATGACCGGCGAGATCGTCGCTGCCTATGTCTCTCACAATCATGTCGCCGTCACCGACCTGCCGGCTCTGATCGCGAGCGTGCACGCGTCCCTCAACGGTTTCGTCGATGGGAGCGCCCAGCGACCCGTCGAGGAGACCTCGAACAAGCCGACGGCGGCGCAGATCCGCAAGTCGGTGAAGCCGGAGGGCATCGTCAGCTTCATCGACGGCAAGACCTACAAGACGTTGAAGCGGCACCTGACCTCGCACGGCCTCGACCCGGACAGCTACCGGGGGCAGTACGGCCTTCCGGCCGATTATCCGATGGTGGCCATGGCCTACAGCGAGAAGCGCTCCAGCCTCGCCAAGTCCCTGGGCCTCGGTCGCCCCGCCGAGCGCAAGGCTTCCGAAAGCAAGGCTCCCGAGAGCAAGTCCGCCGAGCCGGTGCCGGCGAAGGGCCGCCGCAAGGTGGCTTGACGCACCGCCTCGACGGCGGCGCCGGGCGGCTTATCTCCGAAGGCATGGCCGGCGACACAACCCTAGGCGACGGATCGGGCAAGGACCTGCGCGTCTATTACGACGGAGGCTGTCCGCTCTGCCGTGCCGAGATCGATCATTATCGCCGCTGCGAGGGCGCCGATCGGCTCGACTTCGTCGATGTCGGGCGGGACGAGACCGCCGCCCTCGGCGCGGACCTGAACCGCGAGCGCGCCCTGCGGCGCTTCCACGTCCGCGACGCGCAGGGACGGCTCGTGTCCGGCGCGGCGGCCTTCGCTCAACTCTGGCGCGTCCTGCCGGGCTGGCGCTGGCTCGCCCGGATCGTGGAGATCCGGATCCTGGGAATCCGGCCGGTCCTGCCCCTGGCGGAGGCCGCCTACCGCCTCTTCCTGCCGCTCCGGCCCTGGCTGGCGCGACTGTTCACGCGGCTTCGGACGGGCTGAGCGCCTGTCAGCGCAGCGGCCGATCAGGATGAGGTGAGGGGGTGGGGCCGCCTCACCATGATCGGTTGCTGCTCTAGCGAACCAGGGACTTCTTGAGCGCGACCAGCAGGGCGCGGGTGGTCCTCCGCTGCAGGCGCAACTCGGCGGCGAGGGCGCGGGCATCCGGCAGGTTCATGGCGCGGGCGATCCGGCGCGCGGCGTTGGCCGGGGGCGGCTTGGTGGCATCCTCGAGGGTCAGGCGCTGCCACTGGGCGGCGGCGTCGAGCGCGGCGTGGGCCTGCGCCAGGGACTCGGCGGCCTCGGGCGGAATCAGCCCACGCTCCCCCGCCCTGCGCAGGACGGTGCCGGCGTCGAGGCCGACGCAGTCCGTCAAGTGTCCGGCCAGGATGAGGGCCTGGGCCAGGAAGTCGAGGTCGAACAGCCCGCCCGGCGCGAGCTTCAGGTCGTGCGGGCCGGCGAAGCCGCGCTCCGTCGTCACGAGGGCGCGCATCGCCCCGGCCTCGGCGCAGAGGGCCGCCGGATCGCGGGGCCGCGCCACGACATCGGCGATGACCCCTTCCACCTCGGCCGCCAGCGAGGCATCGCCCGCCACGATCCGGGCGCGGGTCAACGCCATCTGCTCCCAGGCCTCGGCCTCGCCTCCCTCCGCGTGATAGGCGGCGAAGCCCTTCACCTGCACGGCCGGCGGCGCGTGGCTGCCGAAGGGCCGCAGCCGCAGGTCGACCTGATACAGCCGGCCGCGCCGTGTCGGCACCGTCAGCGCCGCGACGACGCGCTGGGCGAGGCGGTTGTAGGCGACCACCGCGTCGAGCGGGCGCGGGCCGTCGCTCATCCGGTCCTCCGCGTCGAAATCGTAGAGGACGACGAGGTCGAGATCCGAGGCGGCGGTGAGCTGGCGCGAGCCGAGCCGACCCAGCGCCAGCACGCAGCAGCGCCCGCGCGGCACGTGGCCGTGCTCCTCCGCGAAGCGGCGCGTCTCGGCCTCGAGCACGAGGCCGACCGCCGCGTCGGCGATTCCCGCATAGGCGTGGCCCGCCTGGGCCGGCGTGATCAGGCCGGAGACGAGGCGCGCCCCCGTGACGAAATTCATCCGCCGGGCCGAGTCGCGACAGCGGTCGAGGACGTCCTCGTGGGTGGCGGGCGCGCCGACCAGCGCCCGGTATTGGCGGGCGAGGGCCTCCGGGCCGGAGACCGGCGCGACGAAGTCCGGCTCCAGCACCGCGTCGAGGACATGCGGGCTGCGCCCCACCGTCTCGGCGAGGAGCGGGGAGGCGCCGAGCAGATCCGCGAACAGCCCGCGCAGGCGCTCGTGCGAGCGCAGGATCGCCAGCAGTTCCGCCGCCGCCGGCATCCGGGCGAAGGCCCGGTCGAGGGTGAGGAGCGCCGCGTCCGGGTCCGGCGTGCCGCCAAGCGCCTTCAAGAGGGCGGGCAGGAAATCCGACAGGATCTCGCGGGCGCGCCCGCCGCGCAGGGCGCCGTGGCGGCCGAGCTGCCAGTCACGCACGATGCCGTGGGCGCGCTCCGCCTCGCGGAAGCCCAGCCGTTCGAGGCCCGCCAGGGTCGCGGGCGCGGCCTCGCCGGGGCCGAAGGCGAGGGGGGCCGCCGCCTCGTCCGCCCCGCCCTCGAACAGCAGGGCGTAATGCCCCTGCACGCGGGCCGCGTGGGCGAGCAGCATCGCCTCGAACGCCGCGAGCGTGGCAAAGCCGCAGAAGCGCGAGAATCCCTCCAGCGCCTCCGGGTCCGTAGGCAGCCGCTGGGTCTGCTCGTCGCGCAGCATCTGCAGGCGGTGCTCGATGGTGCGCAGGAAAGTGTAGGACTCCGTCAGTTCGTCCCGCGCCCGCGCGTCGATCCAGCCGGCCTCGCACAGCCCGTCCAGGGTCTCGACGGTGCGGGGGCTGCGCAGGGCGGGTTCGCGCCCGCCGAAGACGAGCTGCTGCGTCTGCGCGAAGAACTCGATCTCGCGGATGCCGCCGCGCCCGATCTTGATGTTGTGTCCGGCCACCGCGATCTCGTCATGGCCGCGCACGGCATGGATCTGCCGCTTGAGGGCATGGATCTCGGCGATGGCCGCGAAGTCGAAATGGCGGCGCCAGATGAACGGGCCGAGCTCGGCCAGGAACGCCTCGCCGGCCTCGATGTCGCCCGCGACGGCCCGCGCCTTGATGAAGGCCGCGCGCTCCCAATCCTGCCCGATGGACTGGTAGTACTCGAAGGCGAAGGCCGTGGAGAGGGCGAGCGCGGTCGATCCCGGATCGGGCCGCAGCCGGTAATCGACCCGGTGGACGTAGCCGTCCGCCGTGCGCTGCGACAGGAGCTTCACGAGGTCCTGCGCGACCTTGCCGAACACGGCCTTGGCCTCCGCCCCGGCGACCGCCTGCGCCCGCTCGGCGTCGTAGAAGACGACGAGGTCGATATCGCTCGAATAGTTCAGCTCGCCTCCGCCGAGCTTGCCGAGCCCGAGGACGAACAGCCCGCTGCCCCGCGCCGGCGCCTCGGGATCGACGAGGCGGAGCCGCCCGCCGGCGGCGGCCCGGCGCAGCAATGCGTCGATCCCGGCGGCGACGGAGGCGTCGGCGAAGTCCGTGAGGGCCTTCGTGACCGCGTCGAGATCCCACAGCCCGCCGAGATCGGCGAGGGCCACGAGGAGGGCGTGGGCGATGCGGTTGGCCCGCATCCGCTTGCCCATGGCGGCGAGGTCGGCCTCGCCGGCGCAGGATGCGCCTTCCGCCCGCTGCCGGGCGACGAGATCGGCGTTCGCCGCCTCCGGCGACTGCTCCGCGAGGGCGACGAACCGCTCCGGCGCCCGCGCCACGATCCGCCAGAGGAATTCGGAATGGTCGGCGAGCCCGAGCAGCAGGTCCCGCAGGGGCGGTGTCAGGAAGCCGTCGGGGAAGGCCGGCGCGATCTCCGCGAAGCGCTCGCGCGCGAGGCCGGACGGGACCGGCTGGAACCGCGGCCGCAGCCGCTCGCGCAGGGTGCCGTCCATCCGCCCGCCGATGATCCCCTCGTCCGCGTGGCGGCTGTCCTAGCACCCCCGCACGGCCTCGGCACGGGTAAAAAGCCGGATCAGCCCTTCGACACGGCCACGATGCGGCGCGAGACCGTTCCGACCAGGGCGAAGGCGTCGCCGACCTGGATGAATCCGAGGGGATCGCCGGCTTGGCCGAGGCCGGCGAGTTCGGGCGGGATCGGATGCAGGTAGACCTGCGGCGGCACGCTCGTGCCGGGCTCCAGCGGGAACGTCATCCGCGTGACCGGGCGGACGTGGCGGCGTTCCGCCTGCGCCTTCAGGGCATCGACCTGGGCGGCGGTGAGCGCCGCGCCGCCGCCGGCCTCGGCCGCGTCCCCCGTGCGCAACCCATCAAGGGTGCCGGATCCAGCGCCCGGCCCATCGGGCGCCTTCGCGGCGCCGCCTTCGGCGGAAGGCGCGGGCGAGGGGGGCGCCACATCGCGCGGACGGAGGGGAATGGCGCGCACCGAACTGGCCGGCGCCGCCTGTTCCCTGGCCGGCGCCGGGACGGCCCTCCCGCGCGGCATCAGTTGGTATGCCACGGCGCCGACGGCCACCACCGCTGCAATGAGGCTGATGAGGAGCAGTTGGCGCATCGCGGACCAGCGTTCGGAAAGGTCCGGCCGTCTAGCCTGTCGCAACCCTGAGAGGTAGCCCGATCAGCCATACGAGGGCCAAGGCACCGGCCAGGAACGTGGCCGACGAGACGAGCACGGCCACCTCTTCGCGGTGCCGGTGGACGAAGGTCTGGGAGAAAGCGAGCATGGCGGCGCTATCGGCTGGGACTGGAACAGCCTCGCGCCCGAACCTTGATCATACGGAGGCAGGCCGGGTCATCCACAGCAGGCAGTCGGCCGGTGTCGCCGATCCGCCACAACCGGGGAGGGGATCCCCTCAGAACGCGTACCGGACCTCGCAATACGGCAGCGCCGCGCGGTGCCAGCCCAGCAGCTGATCGAGCCATGTCCGCTTCCACGCCGACCGGTAGCGCAGGTTGCGCATGCCGCTTTGGCTCCACTTCGTCTCCTGGAGATCGGGCCGCCAGAGCAGGTCCTCGCCCTTCGGATGCCAGGCGAGATTCGTCTCGTGCAGCGTCTCGTTGTGCGTGAGCATGATGATCTCGCACTTGAGCTGCGCCTTGGCGCGATCGGACAGGGTGCCGTCGATGGCGGCGAACAGGACCCGCCATTCGGGCTCCCAGCCCTCGTGGACGATCACCGGGCTGAAGTTGACGTGCACCTCGTAGCCGGCGTCCACGAAGTCGTTGATGGCCGCGATGCGCTCGGCGATCGGCGAGGTGCGGATATCGACCATCGTCGAGACGGCCTCGGGCATCAGCGAGAACCGGATGCGGGTGCGGCCCTGCGGGTCGTAGGCGAGGAGATCGCGGTTGACGAGCTTGGTCGCGAAGGATCCCTTGGCGTTCGGGATGTCCCGGAACGCCGCGACGAGATCGCGGACGTTGCCGGAGATCGTGGCGTCGAGGGACAGGTCGCCGTTCTCCCCCAGATCGTAGACCCAATCGACGGGATCGATGGTGTTCGGCTCCGGCTTCGGACCGAGGCGCTTGGCATGGCGGGCGATGGCGGCGGCGATCTCGTCGATGTTGACGAAGACGCTGACCGGGTTCGCGTAGCCCTTCCGGCGCGGCACGTAGCAATAGGCGCACGCCATGGCGCAGCCGTTCGAGGAGGACGGCGCGATGAAATCGGCCGAGCGCCCGTTCGGCCGCATGGTGAGGCCCTTCTTGACGCCGAGCACGAGGACGTCCCGCTTCATGCGCAGCCAATCACCCGCGAGGGCCGGATCGTCCGTGAGCGCGGGGATCTTCCAGTGGCTCGCGACCTCGATGCATTCGGCCTCGGGGAAGCGCGCGAGCACCTCGCGGCCCCGTTCATACGACCGGATGGCGGGTTCGAGGTAGATCCGCTTCGGGTCGAGGAGCGTGCGCGGCAGGGCCATCCCCTCCATATGGGGAGGGGAGGGGTGATCGTCAGTGCGACGATCACCTGATCGGTCTGACGGTCATGAAATGATGTACGGCGACTTCACGTCATGGTTTTCCCGCTGGAAATCCTTGAGGCGCTTGAGCGCCTTTGCCTTGGACAGGGCGAGGTGTTCGGTGAGGGCGCCGCAGGCCCTGTCGTGATCCCCTGACCGGACGGCATTCAGGACCTGGAGATGCTCGTCCATGAACGGGTCGATGCCCGGGCGGCCGGGCAAGGCGTTCTGAATGTGCTTGCCGACGACGAGGACGCAGCGGGTCCGGCGCAGGGCCTCCGCCATCTCCGTGTTCGGGCTATGGGCGAGGCAGGCGACATGCAGGTCGCTCTCGAGGACGTCGAGTTCGGCGATGTCGGGATCCGGCATCGCGCGGATCGCCTCGGCGAGGCGCGCCTCCATGCCGTCGAGGACCGTCGCGGGGATGCGCCCGATCGCGGCTCGGAGCAACGGCGGTTCGAGGAGGAGGCGCAGGTCGTAGAGATGCGCGATTCGCGTGCTGTCGAGGGGAATGACTTGCCACTGGCCGTTCCCCTCCTTCGACACGAGCCCGACCCCCTGGGCCCTCAGGAGAAGGTTGCGGGCGACGGTGCGGCCGACGCTGAGATGCCGGGCGAGCGCCAATTCGTTGACGCGGAAGCGGCCCAGGAGGGAGACGAGGATGATGTCGCGCTCGAGCTCGTAATAGAACGGCTCCCAGCCCTCGTCCTGGTCCAACCCGCCGTTGAGCTCGATCAGGTCAGGGGTCACCGCGAGGCGCCGGTCCGGGGGCGCCCCGCCGACCGCGACGCCCCGCCCGTCGAAACGATGGACGAGGCCCTCCTCCTCCAGGGCCGCGAAGGCCTGCCGGACGGGCGAGCGGCTCGCCTTGAACATCGCGGCGATGGCGCTCTCCACGAGCACGCATCCCGGCGCCAGCCGCCCTGCCGCGATGGCTCCGCGCAAGGCGTCGCTGATCAGCGCGTAGGCCGGACGGCGGCGCGCGGCGACGGCTTTCTCCGGTTCCGCGACGGGGCGCAGGCTCCGTCCGGCGCTCACGTCACGGCGCCGAGCGGCCAGGGCACGAACTCGTTGTCGCCGTAGTCGTAGCCCTCGCTGAGGGAGCGCTCGCCCGAGGCCACCGCGATGATCTTCTCGAAGATGCGCTCGCCCGCCGCTTCGATCGTGTCGCGGCCGGTGACGATGCCCCCGCAATCGATGTCCATGTCCTCCTCCATGTGGGCGTACATCTCGGAGTTGGTGGCGATCTTGATGCAGGGCGCCGGCTTGAACCCGGAGACGGAGCCCCGGCCGGTGGTGAAGCAGATCACGTTGCAGCCCCCGGCGACCTGCCCCGTCACCGCGACGGGATCGTAGCCCGGCGTGTCCATGAAGACGAATCCGCGACGGTCGATGGGCTCGGCGTATTCGTAGACCGCCGTGAGCGGCATGGTTCCGCCCTTGGCCACCGCGCCGAGGGACTTCTCCAGGATCGTGGTCAGCCCGCCCGCCTTGTTGCCGTGCGAGGGGTTGTTGTTCAGTTCCGCCCCGTGCCGCTCGGTGTAGTCGCGCCACCACTCGATCCGGGCGACAAGCTTCTCCGCCACCTCCCGGTCCACCGCCCGGCGGGTGAGGAGATGCTCGGCACCGTAGATCTCCGGCGTCTCCGAGAGCACCGCCGTGCCGCCATGGCGCACCAGCAGGTCGGCGGCGTGGCCGAGTGCCGGATTGGCCGAGATGCCCGAGTAGCCATCCGACCCGCCGCATTGGAGGGCGAGCTTGAGGCCCGACAGGGGCAGGGTCTCGCGCGCGACGGCGTTCACCGCGTCGAGCATCCCCCGGATCGCCTCCGCCGCCGCCTCCACGGTCTTGCGGGTGCCGCCCATCCCCTGGATCGTCATGGTGCGCAGGAACGGCCCCTCGGAGAGGCGCGACTCCTCCATCAGCTTGCCGATGTGGTTCGTCTCGCAGCCGAGCCCGATGATCAGGATGCCGCCGAAATTCGGATTACGGGCATAGCCCGACAGCGTGCGGGCCAAGAACCGGTACCCCTCGGTCGCGGTGTTGATGGCGCAGCCGCCGCCGTGGGTCAGCGCCACGACCCCATCGACGTTCGGATGCCCGGCGAGGCCGGTGCGGTTCATCAGGTCGGCGGCGGCCTTGGCGACGGTGGCCGAGCAGTTCACCGAGGTGAGAATGCCGATGTAGTTGCGGGTGCCCATGTCGCCGTTCGGGCGGCGATAGCCCTGGAAGGTGCGCCGCTCGGCCTCCGGCAGCAGCGGAGTCGGACGCGCGTCGGCGCAGAAGGCGTGGGTCACGGCGCCGTCGCGCATCTCCATGTTGTGCAGGTGGACGTGCTCGCCGGGGGCGATGTCCTGCCGGGCATAGCCGATGAGCTGCCCGTACTTCGTCACCGCCCCGCCTGCGGGGATCGCCGCGATGGCGACCTTGTGGCCGCGCGGCACGCCCTCGCCCAGCGCCCGCACCCCGTGGCCCGCCTCGTCCCCCGGCGCGAGGCGGGAGCGGGCGACGGCGACGTTGTCGGCGGGGTTCAGGCGGATGGCGGGTGCGGCGCCGTCGAGCGCGACCGGATCGAGGGCGATCGTCATGGAATCCTCCGGGTCCGCGGCAGCACCCCGGTGGAGGTGCGGCGGCTGATTGGCTATTGCGTGCAATGTACAATCATGGTAGCCGTCCTTAAGTCAAGAGCGCCGACAGGCGCCGATCGTCCGAGGAAACACAATCGTTCCGCCGTAAACTCGGCGGGCGAACGCCATCCATCGGCACAAAAACCAATTTCACCGCCACGATGCACAGCATCGGTTGGGGAAAGACGATGCGTTGTTGTTGCCAGCCTGTCGGTTGCGTGCATGTCGTATGATTTCGACTTCACGTTCCTGAGCGAATACGGTCCAGATCTGTGGCGTGGCGTCTGGCTGACGCTCGGCATGACGGCGGCCTCGATCGTGCCGGGCTTCGTGCTGGGCACCCTCTGCGCGGTCGGGCGCCTCTACGGCCCCCGGTGGCTCGCCCGGATCACGGTCGTTTACGTGGAGGCGATCCGCAACACGCCGCTGGTGATCCAGGTCTTCTGGCTGTTCTTCGGCCTCGCGGTGATGCAGGTGCGGATCGGCGCCTTCCCGGCGGCGGTGCTCGCCCTCGTCATCAATGTCGGCGCCTACACCGCCGAGATCATGCGCGCCGGCTTCGAGACCATCCCGAAGGGTCAGGTCGAGGCGGCCTCCTGCCTCGCGCTGACCCGGATGCAGGTCATCTGGGGCATCCTGTTCCCGCAGGCCGTGGAGCGGGTCTACCCGGCGCTCGTCAGCCAATTCGTGCTGATGATGCTCGCCACCTCGATCATGTCGCAGATCTCGGCGGAGGAACTGACCGGCGCCGCCTACCAGATCCAAGCCTTCACCTTCCGGGGCTTCGAGGTCTACCTCGTCATCGCCGGAATCTACGTGGTGCTGGCCGCCGCCCTGCGCCTGGTGCTGCTGGGCTGTGCCACCGTGGCCTTCCCGCGGCGGCGCCGCCTCGGCACCCCCCTGTGAGGCCGGCATGAGCATCTTCGGCCTGTCGCTGGGTCTCACCCCCGACCAGCTTCTCTTCATCCTTCGGGGCGCCGGCTGGACGCTGGTCCTGTCGCTGATGGGGTTCGTCGGAGGCACCGTGCTCGGCCTTCCGCTGGCGCTGGCCAGGGCGGCGCGCCAGCGCGGCCTCGGCTCCTGGCTCCTGCGGCAGGGCGCGGGCGCCTACGTCACCCTCGTCCAGGGCGTGCCCCTGCCGGTGATCATGTTCGTCGTCTATTTCGGCGTCAGCATCGGCGGGTTCGAGGTGCCGGCCCTCGTGGCGGCGGGAATCGCCATGACCCTGTGGTCGGCGGCCTATCTCGGCGAGATCTGGCGCGGCTGCATCCAGGCGGTGCCGCGTACCCAGTGGGAGGCGGCCGAGTGCCTCGCCCTCACGCCGACGCAGCGCTTCGTCCACGTCATCCTGCCGCAGGCGATGCAGGTCGCGGTGCCGCCGACCGTCGGCTTCCTCGTGCAGATCGTCAAGAACACATCCTATTCGGTCGTGATCGGCTTCTTCGACCTGACCTATTCGGCCAAGGTCATCAACAACGCGACCTACAAGCCATTTCAGGTCTTCACCATCGCGGCGCTGATCTACTTCGTGATCTGCTATCCGATGTCGGTGATGAGCCGGCGCTTCGAGGCGCGGATGCGCCGGGCCTGACGGGAGACGAGCATGGACGCCATGGTGATCGCCGAGCCCCGCTCTGACGCGGCTGCATCCGGGGCCGGCCGGGAGACGATGGTCCGCTTCGAGGACGTGCGGAAGTCCTTCGGGACCGTCGAGGTGCTGCGCGGCATCTCCTTCGCCGTGCAAAGGGGCGACGTCACCGTGCTGGTCGGGCGCTCGGGCTCTGGCAAGAGTACGGCGCTCCGGTGCATCAACGGACTGGAGGCGATCAACGGCGGTCGGCTCACGGTCTGCGGCCGCAAGCTCCACGAGCCCGGCACCGATCTGCGGGCCCTGCGCCAGGACGTCGGCATCGTCTTCCAGAGCTACAACCTGTTCCCGCACCTCACGGTGGCGCAGAACGTGATGCTCGCCCCGCGCAAGGTGAAGCGCCTCGGCTTCGGCGAGGCGAGGGATCTCGCCCGCGAGGTGCTGGACAAGGTCGGGCTGGCCGACAAGGCCGAGGCTTACCCCGAGCAACTCTCCGGCGGTCAGCAGCAACGGGTCGCCATTGCGCGTTCGCTCGCCATGCAGCCGCGCCTGATCCTGTTCGACGAGGTCACGTCGGCCCTCGATCCCGAACTCACCGGCGAGGTGCTGCGGGTGATCGAGGGGCTGGCGAAGGCCGGCATGACCATGGTCCTCGTGACCCACGAGATGGGCTTCGCCCGCTCCGTCGCCGACCAACTGGTGTTCATGCACAAGGGCACCGTCTGGGAGCGCGGATCCCGCGAGATCCTGCGCGATCCCGCCACGCCGGAACTCCGCCAGTTCGTCGGCAACGGGCTCTGAGCCCGCCGCGCCCCCTTCCAAACAGAGCCGCCCCGAGGCGGCCGGATCGCATCCCCCGGAGGAGACACCCATGGTCAAGACGACGTCCACCCGCCGCCTCGCGCTGGCGATCGGCCTCGCCGCCCTGCTCCCTGCCGCCGCGCAGGCCGCCGATACCCTCGACACGATCAAGCAGCGCGGCAAGATCCTCGTCGCCATCGACGTCAGCCATCCGCCCTACGGGATGCTCGACGGCAAGGCGCAGGAAACCGGCTCCGACGTCGACACCGCCAAGCTGCTCGCCCAGGATCTCGGCGTGGCGCTGGAAGTCGTGCCCGTCTCGGGCGCGAACCGGGTGCCGTTCCTCCTGTCGGGCAAGGCCGACATCGTGATCGCGTCCTTCTCGATCACCGAGGAGCGCAAGCGTGTCGTGGACTATTCGAAGCCCTACGGCGTGATTCCGGTGGTGATCGCCGCACCCGAAGGCGAAGCCATCGCGAAGGCCGAGGATCTCGCCGGCAAGACGGTCGCGGTGGCCCGTGGCACCACCGCCGACATCGAGCTGACGAAGGCGCTGAAGCCCGTCTCCGGTGCCTCCATCGTGCGCTACGAGGACGAGGCGACCACCAACACGGCCGTGGCCACCGGCCAGCAGTCGATCCTGGCGGCGGCGCTCTCCACCGCCAACAGCGTGCGCGACGCCAACCCCGGCAAGAAGCTCGCGATCAAGATCACCATGAACGCCTATCCGATGGCCGTCGGCCTGCGGAAGAAGGATCCGGAGCTGAAGGCCTGGGTCGACGGGTGGGTCGATGCCAACCTGAAGAATGGAAAGCTCAACGGCATCTATCAGAAGTACTTCGGCCAATCTCTTCCGGCGGACATGGTCAACTGAACGGGCTTGACTCCCCATCCCGGACGGGGTGAAGCCCTCCGGGATAACTCAGACAAAAGTACCGGGAGACGATGCGATGCAAAGCCCCTACCGTGGCGTTTTCCCGGTGGCCCCCACGGTCTTCGATGCCTCGGGCGCCCTCGACCTCGACGGGCAGCGCCGGGCCATCGATTTCATGATCGAGGCGGGGAGCCAGGGCCTCTGTATCCTGGCCAACTTCTCGGAGCAGTTCGTCCTCACGGACGAGGAGCGCGAGACGGTGATGCACGCGGTGCTGGAGCACGTGGCGGGCCGGGTGCCGGTCATCGTGACGACCACGCACTTCGCCACCCATGTCTGCGCCGAGCGGTCTCGCCGCGCGCAATCGGCCGGGGCGGCCATGGTGATGATCATGCCGCCCTATCACGGCGCCACGATCCGCGTGCCGGAACTCGGCATCTACGAGTTCTTCCGGACGGTCTCGGACGCGATCACGATCCCGATCATGATCCAGGACGCGCCGGTGGCGGGCACGCCCCTCTCGGCCGCCTTCCTCTCGCGGATGGCCCGCGAGATCGAGCACGTCTCCTATTTCAAGATCGAGACCGCCAACGCCGCCGCCAAGCTTCGCGACCTGATCGCGCAGGGCGGCGACGCGGTGGTGGGACCCTGGGACGGCGAGGAGGCGATCACCCTGATGGCCGATCTCGACGCCGGCGCCACGGGCGCCATGACCGGAGGCGCCTACCCGGACGGGATCCGCACGATCACGGACGCCTACGCCGCCGGCCGCCGGGAGGAGGCCATGGCCGCCTACGAGCGCTGGCTGCCGCTCATCAACTACGAGAACCGCCAGTGCGGCCTCCTCGCCTGCAAGGCCCTGATGGCCGAAGGCGGCGTGATCGCGAACGAGACCGCGCGCCTGCCGATCCAGCCCCTGCACCCGGCCACCCGCGCCGGCCTCATCGAGCTGGCCCGCCGGAACGACGCGATGGTCTTGCGCTGGGGACGGTGACCCCTTCGCGCGACGGGGTGCCGATAAGGTCTCGCGGCGCGCAGGAGCGGCGACGGGAACGCTGCGCCGCCACGCGACCGCCGATGGATATCGATAGCATCGATTCCGGCTATCGAGCCCATTTGTTTGAATGATGGTGCGGTGCGGCGCAAATAACCCCTCGAACGGAGGCGATGGCCTCCGACCTTCAGAGGGACAAGACAATGACTGCCCGTACCATCACGCTCGCCGCTCTCGCCGCCGTCGCCCTTGCCGGCCCGGCCCTGGCGGACGACCGCATCACCATCACCCCCACCCTGTACCGCGATCAGGCGCGCGCCACGGCCGCGGTGCGGCCGGCGACCGAACTCACCACCACGCCGCGCCTCGTGCCTGCCGCTCCGGCCAAGTCGCGGGTCGTCGCCGAGGTCGTCGCCCGCTGACGGGATGAAACCGGTGAGGCCTGTCATGACCCGGCGCCCCGGAGACCAATGATCCGGGGCGCCTCTGCCCTACGGTGTTCTCGCGACAGCCTTGAAGACGGACACACCGCCAGGTCCGTAAGACGCTCTAGACCAGCGTCTGCCGTCGCGTCGGCTTGGCCGGGACTGCTTCGAGCAAGCGCTGCTTATCGACGATCAGCGCCTTCGCGATGTCCGTGAGCGCAACGTGCTCGATCTCGGCGATGCCGTCGTGGTCGGCGACATCCACCGCGAGGAGGAACACGCTCTCGCGCTGATCGCTCGGCCTGCCGGCGATCGCCTCGATACGGCGAAGGTTATCCAACCGGCCTGCGCGCGTTCGGGCTCGGCCTATCGCGTCATAGAGCGCTTCTTCCACCATCAGGGCATCGTAGCCCTTCTCGAGAATGGGGCTCGCCAAGACCCCGTTCACCGCAGTCTCGAATTCTTCGCTCGCCATCTCGCCGTCCGCGACGATCACGTTGGCGGACGCGGACACAGCGGCCTGCATCAGCGTCTCGTCGCCGGCATAGGCCGTGACCGTGCGCGCGAGGCGGGCGAGAAAATCAGCGACGAGGCTCATGGGCGTTCACCGCCCTCGGAGGAAGAAGAACCACAGGAGGATCACGAGGGGGATCGGCACCCCCAAAAGCCAAAGCAGACTGCCGGTCAGCATCACATCCTCCCTTGGGACGTTCGGCAATCCCGCGATCGGCGGAGTCGTTCCCCCCAGCCGCCCGGCTCGGCTTCACGGCACAGCCTCGATCAGACCGAGGCTCCCGGCCTCCTTCGCTTCGAGATACCAATTGGCCGGGGCGCGCTGCAGAACCTCGTCCATCGTGACGGAGGAGCCCAGGATCGGGTGGGACCGCGCAGAGGCTCGCGGCCCATAGGCCGGCCGGTTCGCGGCAGGTGAGGGAATTCCTGCAATAGATTGCCGGCACGCCGCATTCGTAGCGCGATTGTGCTTGTGCGGCCGGCCGCACTCGGCTACGGCGAGGGCACTGGACAAGAAAAAGCCGCCCACGAGGAGCGGCTGAAGTCTAGGGAGGAAACGCCCAGACGGGCGGCAGGACGGCGACGACATCGCTGTCCTGCCATTTCCTTATAGGTCTTCGCATTGCACCAAACAACCTCGCCGATGCGAGAATGACCCCTTTGCAGGATCATTCAGTCGGAGAGGTGCATTTCCGCACCAGCGCCTGTGTTCGTCGATTGCCTCGTGAGGCGTCCGTCGCGCGGCCTCACCGAGACGGGCATCTCGCGCGCCAGTCCGACAATCCCCCTTCTCGATAGGCCCTGAACGCGACCCCGCTCCAGGCACGTCCTCGCCGGGAACGATGCGCAAGGATCGCCCGGCCTGCCTGAGGGGCTGATCAAGCCCCGGTTTCGGCCTTGCGCAGCTTGGGGGCGAGGGGGAGAGCGAGGGCGCACAGGGCGGCCATGAACCAGAACGCCTGGGCACCGAACGCGCCATACAGGACGCCCCCCATCGCGGTCAGGAGCGCCGAGGCCACGCCGAGCCCCAGGGTGCCGTAGAGGGTCTGTGCGCTCGCCGAAAGGCGTTCCGGCACGACCCTGACGATCAGCTGCATGGCGGCAAGGTGCAGCAACGCGAAGGTCAATCCGTGCATCGGCTGAACCAAGGCCAGGACCGGAACCGAGGCCGTCGTGGCCATGATGGACCAGCGCAGCACGCCCATCCCGCTCGCCAGCATGGCCGCGCGAGCCGTCCCGAGGCGTGCCAGAAGCCAGGGACCGGCGACGACGAAGACGAACACCTCGGACGCGACCGCCTCGGACCAGAGCAGGCTGATCGTGCCCGGGCCGATGCCGGCCTCGCGCCACCGGATGACCGCGAATCCGTCGTTCAGGGCGTGGCTGCCGATGATGAGCGCCGCCGCCACCATCATCCAGCGGAAGGGCTTGAGCGCCAGGAGGTCACGGAGGCCGCCGAGGCCCACATCCGGCAACGCCGCCCGCGCCGGTGCCGGCGGCACGCGCGCGGTCGCGACGGCCATGACGAGGAACAGGACGCCGCTCGACACGATGATGCTGGACAAGCCGGCGCGGGCGACGAGCAGCCCCGAGACCAGCGTCCCGAGCACGAAGGCGGCCGAGCCCGCGCCCCGGACCCAGCCGTAGGAGAAGGTGCCCTCCCGCTCGGCGGCCGCGAGCGCCAGGGCGTCGGCGAGGGGCGCCAGGGCTGCGATCGCGCTGGCGTGCAGGAGGCTTACGCCCAGGAGCGGCCAGAAGCCGTACCCGGCGAGGTAGGCGAAGGCGATCAGCCCCGACGCGACGGCCGCGAGGCCGAGCACCCCCCGCGTGGCATCGTAGCGGTCCGCGAGATGACCCGCGACCGGGCCTGCGGCGAGGCGCATCAGGGTCCCCGCCGCGAGCGCGATCCCGATCTCGCCCGAGGTCAGGCCGCGCTCTGCGAGGAAGCTCGGAAGGAAGGGGGATTCCGTTCCATAGGCGGCGTAGAGCGCGCCCTGCAGCAGCACGAAGGCCGGGAAGGTGCCCCCCAGGACGCGAGCCCGGGACCTCGCCTCTCCCCTTCGCGTGTCCATGCCCCTCGCCCTGTTCGTCAGACCGGCTCGGCAGACGCCCGGCCAGTCTGACGCGTCGGACCGTGCATGCCCAGCATGCGGCGACCGACCATCCACATCGCCAAGCCTGCCGCGGCGGCGATCGCCAAGGCAACGAACGAGGCCGAGAAGCCGAAATGTTGCGCCACGAAGCCGGCGAGCAGCGGACTCGCCGTGGCGCCCGCGCCATAAGCCGTCATCACCCCGCCCAGGCCGGCATTGGCGTGGCCGGTGCCGTCCATGATCTCGGCCACGAGCGCGGGGATGGCGACGCCGCCCAGCCCCATCGCCAGGCCTTCGAGCACCTGAACCGGGATGACCAGCCACCAGGATGTCGCGAACGCGGCGAGCAGGCCGCGAACCACGACGAGGCCGAGGGCGAGGGAGAGCACGCCGGCATGGCCGCGCCCCCTGGCCGCCCGCGCCGCCAGCAGGGCGGCTCCGACCATCGTCGCCTGCGAGACGACGGTCATCACGCCGGTGGTCAGGCTCGGATCGGCCCCTGCGGCCGTGCGCGCCTGCGCCAGGAATGGCAGCATGGCGCCGTTGGCCGTCTGGTAGGCGAACACGGCCGCCGCCAGGAGCAGGAGCGGCTTCGTTTCGGAGAGCACGCGCAGCGTCGAGCGCTCGTCCTGTTCGCCGCCGCGCGCCGTGCCGTGATCGATGCAGCCCTTATCGATCCCGAACAGGACACCGCACGAGGCGACCGCCATGATTACGATGGCGATCGAGACGTAGCCGAGACCGAGGGTGTAGCCCAGAACGCCGGACAGGACCGCGTTCGCGGCGTTTCCGGCGTGATTGAACGCCTCGTTCCGTGAAACCTGATGGGCGTAGGCGTCCCGCCCGACGATGCCGAGCGTCACGGCGGCGACCAGCGGCGCGATGCTGGTGTCGGCGACGCCGATGACCAATTGCGAGAGTCCGATCACCCAGAGGCTGTCCGTCGCGACCAAAGCGGCCGCCCCGGCGGCGATGCCCAGGACGGCGACAGCGAGGGCCGCGCGCTTGTACACCGTGCGGTCGATCAGTGCGCCGACCGGCGTCGTGGCGAGGAGGCCGGCGAGGCCCGCGAGCCCCATGGCGAAACCCGTCGCGGCGGGATCGAAGCCCTGCTGCTGCAGGTACACGCCGAGGAATGGCCCAAAGCCCTCGCGCGCACCCGCTAAAGCGAAGTTGAGGGCAAGGAGGCTGGTGACTGGCTGCATCGGCTGCCCTGAATTGCGGTCGTATTGGTCGCACTGAACCGCAGGAAAGCTGTCGCTTATCCGAGGTTGGCGTCGTAGGCGGCAGGTCAATCCATGCGGCCACCGGAGGCCGTCGCGTCATGGAGACTGGGAACGCTTGCGAGAGGTCGGAACCGGCGACCGTGCTCGAGTGCGTGGTCGCCATCCCGGTTCGGAACGAAGCCGAGCGAATCGGCGCTTGCCTGGAGGCGCTGGCCGCTCAACGAAGTCTTGTGGCAAGCCGATTTGGCGTCGTACTGTTCCTCAACAATTGTACCGACAACACGGCACATGTGGTCGCAGCACTTCAATCATCTTTGCGGATTACCGTCCGTGTGATCGAACGCGAGTATCGTGAGGCCAACGCGGGTTGGGCCCGCCGCGAGGCGATGGAGGCGGCGGCCGCCTGGCTGCATGAGAGCGGGACGGCGGACGGCGTGATCCTCACGACCGACGCGGACAGCCGGGTGCCGGCCGATTGGGTCGCCCGCAACCTCGCCGCAATCGGCGCCGGTGTCGACGCGGTCGCCGGCCGGATCGCCCTGGACGAGGCCGATGCCGCGCTCCTTCCCGCCGCCCTGCATGCGCGTGGTCGCCGCGAAGGCGGCTACGAGGCGCGGCTGATCGAACTCGAGGCGCTGATCGACCCGGTGCCGCACGACCCCTGGCCGCGTCACTGGACCACCTCCGGGGCGACGCTCGCCGTCCGGCTTTCGACCTACCGGCTGGTCGGGGGGATGCCGCCTCTGGCGGTCGGTGAGGACAAGGCGTTCGTGTCCTCTCTCTTGTCGAGCGACGCGCGCGTGCGCCACGACCCGGATATCCTCGTCATCACCTCGGGCCGTCTCGACGGTCGAGCGCCGGGCGGCGCGGCGGACACGATGAAGCTGCGCTGCGAGGTGCCAGAAAGCCCCTGCGACCCGCGCCTGGAACCGCTGCCCCGGGCCTTGTTCCGATATGCCTGGCGGCGACGTCTGCGGCGGCTCCATGCATCCGAACGGCTGGCCCGCACGCATCTCTGGGCGGCATGGCTCGGGATCCGTGCCGAGGATGCGCGGATCATCGCCCGGCTGCCCACGCTCGGCGCCATCCTCGCGGCGGTGGAGGGCAAAAGCCTCTCCCTTGCCTATCGCCCGCTCCGCCCGCGGGAGCTTCCCGCCCATACCCGCCTGGCCGGCGCGGCCATTCTCCTGATGCGTGGTGCGGGACGCCTGCGCCGATACGTCCGGGCCCTGGGAGACGGCTCCCTTGCCGGCGGACGATCCCCGCCATCGATCGAGCGGACCGGTGACGCGTGAGGCAAGCGCCATGATCGGCCGCGCGCGCGCCGACCCCCGTCTGGAGCGCGGCGGCGTCCTGAAGAGTTGGACGATCAGGCGCGCTTCGCGCCTCGTCGCGGGCGAACGTCGTCCGGCCGTCGAGGCCGGGGACCAGGGCGTGATGACGCCGGGCCGTTACGGTGCCGGCGTCGATGAGATTGCCGCCGCAGCGGCCTGACGCGAGGACACGCCATGGACCAGAGGACCCCGCCTCACTTGGCCTACGATGCCGTCGCGACCGCCAGACAGGCCTCGGCGACCAGTGCCGGCCGTGCCAGCGGCCAAGACCGCGATGATGGCTTCCCGGCCGAGGACGTCGCGGACCTCGTCCGCCTCGGCCTTCTCGCCGCGCCCATTCCCTCCACTGAGGGCGGCGTCGGCCTCGGCGAGGAACCGGGCGCGTGCGACCTCGTGAGGGTGCTGCGGCTCATGGGATACGGCAGTCTCGCCCTCGGACGCATCTACGAGGGGCACGTCAACGCGCTCCACCTCATCGCCCGGTACGGCACCGCCACGCAGCGGGCGCGCCTCTTCGCGGATGCGCGGGATGGACACCTGTTCGGGGTCTGGAACACCGACCCGCCCGACGATTGCCTGAAGCTCGACGAGGATCGACGGCTGCGCGGCGTGAAGACCTTCGCGTCGGGGGCCGGCTTTGTGACCCGCGCCCTCGTCACGGTGAAGCGCAAGCCCGGGACCCCTCCCTTGATGCTGGTCGTGCCGCTGGAGCCCGGCAGCCGCGCCGACCTCACGGGCTGGCGTGCGCATGGCATGCGCGCGTCCGCGACCGGCACCATCGACCTCGACGGCATCGTCGTCACCGCCGACGACATCCTCGGCGAGTGGGACGACTACCATCGCCAGCCGTTCTTCTCCGGCGGCGCGTGGCGGTTTACGGCGGTTCAACTCGGGGGAATCGAGGCGGCGTTCGATGCCTGGCGGGAGCATCTCGCCGCCGCCGGCCGGAGCGGCGACCCCCACCAGCTCGCCCGCCTCGGCGAGGGCGCCATGGCCGTGGAAGGGGCGCGGCAATGGGTCGAGCGCGCTGCCCGGATCGTCGCCGAGGATGAACTCGGGCCGAACCGGATCGTCGCCTTCGTCAACCTCGCACGGCTGGCCGTTGAGAAGGCCGGTCTCGACGTGCTGCGCCTCGCCCAGCAATCGGTCGGCCTGCAAGGTTTCATGCGGGCTCATCCGCTGGAGCGGATCTCGCGCGACCTCGCCACCTATCTGCGCCAGCCCGCGCCGGATCGGGCGCTCACGACGGCGGCCGAGGACATAGTAGGGGCGGGCGGCATGGCGGCCGACCTGTTCGAAGCGAGGCCGATGCGATGAGCCGGTATGCCCACTCCCTGCCCCAAAGCTACTTCGACGAGCGCTACGCCGCCGATCCGGATCCCTGGCAGTTCGCCACGAGCCCCTACGAGCGCGCGAAGTACGCGGCCACACTCGATGCCCTGCCACGGAGCCGGTACGCGTCCGCCCTTGAGGTCGGCTGCTCCATCGGCGTGCTGACGGAGGTCCTGGCGGGGCGGTGCGACGCCCTCGTCAGCCTCGACTTGGCCGAGCGCGCCCTGGCGCAGGCCCGCGAGCGATGCAGGGACCTTGCCCATGTTCGCTTCGAACTCGCCCAGGTGCCGGGCCAGTGGCCGGAGGGCACATTCGACCTGATCCTGCTGTCGGAGGTCGTCTATTATCTCGACGCGGATGACATACGGCGCCTGACGGAGCGGGTGCGGGGATGCCTGCGGCCGGAGGGCAGCGTGGTGCTCGCGCACTGGACGGGCGAAACGCACTATCCGTTGAGCGGCGACGATGCGGCCGAGCGCTTCATCGACGGGGCGCGACCGTTCCTGCGCGTCCAAGCGCACTCCCGAACGGACAAGTACCGGCTCGACGTGCTGGTGCGCAGCCCCGAATAACTACGCGCCGCATACAGCCGGATCGGACCCTCGTTCGACCGGAGCCGGACCACGGGTCCGTATCGCTCGGTCGTCTCCGATCGACAGAGCCGGTATGCGGCGGCGGAGCGCGGTGACGCCGAGGCCTTGCAGGTCATCGAGCCGGCGCTCCGGCCCGGAAACGCTGATCATTTCGGCAGGAGGCCCGCCTCCCGATAGCTTCCGACCAACGCATCGAACAGATTGATGTCGGACCGGCTTCGGGCGACGATCTGAGCTCCGGCCACGGCAGCATAGATGGCACGGGCTCTCGCCTCGCCATCCTTCGGCTCGACCAGCTTTGCAGCGACCAGCTGCTCGCGTAACCAGGCCGTATTGACGTCGGCAAAAGACTGGACCTCTTTCAGAACCTGCTCGGGCAACGCGTCATATTCGGTCGCCATGAAGCTGCTGAGGCACATGCGATTGTCGCGTTCCAGGGACTGGCGAAAAATGCTCGGGTATCGCCGCAGCGCCTCCATCGGGTTTGGCGCATCGTTTGAAATAGCTTCAAGATCGCGGGCAATGTCTTCCCAATAGCGGCGCGCGACGGCCTCGCCGAGGACGGCCTTATTGGCGAAGTAGTAGTTGATGCTGGCAGCCTTGATGCCGACGGCCTCCGCGAGGTCGCGGAAATTGATGCCGCCGTATCCAAAGGACATCGCGGCTTCCCTCGCGGCCACGAGGATCGCCTCCCGCACATCCCTCTTCAATGTCGCTGCCATCTCAACCTCCACCTGTCATATGGCAGACAGGGGTTGACGGCACAAGGCGCCGGTCCTAGCTTGTCGCCTGTCATACGACAGACAGGCGACCTTCTCAGGAAAGCGAGACGACGATGTCCGGCAAGCTCCAGCTCTTCACCTCTCCCTCGGCCTTTCCGAACCCGCAGCGTCTGCGGATCTTCATGCACGAGAAGGGCATCGCCGGTCATTTCGAGGAGACGGTCTACGACATGTCACCGGTCGGCGAGCAGCGGGGTTGGAAGCACCTGAAGATGAACGCCTGGGGCGAGACACCGACCCTCGCGCTCGCGGACGGCTCCTATCTCAGCGAGACGTCGGCCATCGCCCGCTACCTCGACGACACGTTCGACGGCCGCAAGATCATGGGCGAGACGGCGCACGAGCGCGGCCTCGACCAGATGTGGGATAGCCGGGTGTGGGTGCACATCCTCTATCCCATCGTCACCGCATTCCATGTGCTGCATCAGGGTCTCGGCCCGAAGCTCGAACTGACCAGCAATCCGGCCTGGGGCGAGCACTCCCGCAAGGTGGCACTGGCGCATGCCGGCTTGGTCGACCGGCACCTCTCCGATGGCCGTGCGTGGCTGCTGGGCGGCGATCAGCCGACGTTCTCGGACATCACGCTGGCGACGGCTATCGCGTTCTCCAAGTTCCCGGTGAACGCCACTCCGCTCGATGAGCGCTTCGAGCATCTCGATGCCTTCTGGCAGCGCTGGCAGTCCCGGCCGACCTTCATGGCTGCCTATGCGGACAGGAGCAGCGGTGTGCCGGAGATCGACAACCGGACGTGAGCGGCCAGCGGTCGGTCCTGGCCAAGACCGGACGCGGCGTTCGCAGTTCTGTAAGGAAGGTTGGCGCGCCCTACGGGAATCGAACCCGTGTTTTCGCCGTGAAAGGGCGACGTCCTGGACCGCTAGACGAAGGGCGCTCGCGCGGGCTGGGGTTCTATAGTCGGATGATCGGCCGGGGGCAACCGGGGGTTTTGACCGGCGGGGCAGTTCGGGCGAAGAGGGGGCATGTCGCCCCCTTCACCCCGTCTCACCCTCGTCCTCGGGGGCGCCCGGTCCGGCAAGAGCGCCTATGCCGAGGCCCTCGTCATGGCCTGCCCCGCCCCCTGGCTCTACCTCGCCACCGCCGAGATCTGGGACGACGAGATGGCCGTGCGCATCCGCACCCACCGGGATCGGCGGGGGGAGGGGTGGATCACCCGCGACGTGCCCCTCGCCCTGCCCGAGGCCGTCGCCGCCGCGCCGGGGCCGGTGCTGGTCGATTGCCTCACCCTGTGGCTCACCAACCTCCTCCTCGCGGAGGCCGACATCGCCGCCGCGACCGACCGGCTGGACGCCGCCTGCGCCGCCGCGCCGGGGCCGGTGGTGCTCGTCTCCAACGAAGTCGGCCTCGGCATCGTCCCCGACAACGCGCTGGCCCGCCGCTTTCGCGATGAGGCGGGCCGCCTGCACCAGCGCCTCGCCGCCCGCGCCGACCGCGTCGTCCTCACCGTCGCCGGTCTGCCCCTCGTCGTGAAACCCCAAGCTCCCGCAGGATCGCCCGCATGACCGACGCCGCCGACCGCCATCGCGAGAAGATGGAGAAGCGCAAGGCCGTGCAGGATGCCGAGGTCGCCGCCAAGACCATCGAGAAGGGCCTGCTCATCGTGAACACCGGCCCCGGCAAGGGCAAGACCACGGCGGCTCTCGGGCTGATGCTCCGGGCGCTGGGGCGTGGCTGGCGGGTCGGGATGGTGCAGTTCATCAAGGGCGGCTGGGACACCGGCGAGCGCCACGCGGTTGCGGCCTTCGGCGACCAGGTCACGTGGCACACGCTCGGCGAGGGCTTCACCTGGGAGACGCAGGACAAGGAACGCGACATCGCCGCCTGCCGCCACGCCTGGGCGGTGGCGACCGGGCTGATGGCCGATCCCGGCCTGCGCCTCCTCGTCCTCGACGAGCTCAACATCGCGCTCCGCTACGACTACCTCGACCTCGCGGAGGTGGTGGCGGCGCTGCGGGCGCGGCGGCCGGATCTGCATGTCGTCGTCACCGGCCGCAACGCCAAGCCGGCCTTGATCGAGGCCGCCGACCTCGTCACCGAGATGGGCAGTGTGAAGCACCATTTCGCCGCCGGGGTGAAGGCGCAGGAAGGCATCGAGTTCTGAGGATGACCACGGGCACGTCACGGGATTCGAAAGGGACGAGTCCCTTTCGCGGGTGCAGGGCGGAGCCCTGTGAAACAGTTCGGACACCCCCTCGACGGGGGTGTCCGGCCCGTTCGCCGGGGTTTCACCCCGGCACCCCACCAAAGGGCTAGCCCTTTGGAAACCCCTTTCCCCCGCGCCCTGATGATCCAGGGCACCGGCTCCGATGTCGGCAAGTCGCTGATCGTGGCGGGCCTCGCCCGCGCCTTCGCCGACCGGGGGCTCCGCGTGCGCCCGTTCAAGCCGCAGAACATGTCGAACAACGCCGCCGTCACCGCCGATGGCGGCGAGATCGGCCGCGCCCAGGCCCTCCAGGCGCGGGCGGCGCGGGTGCCGCCCTCGGTCCACATGAACCCGGTGCTCCTCAAGCCGCAGAGCGAAATCGGTTCGCAGGTCGT
Organism: Methylobacterium sp. Gmos3; assembly: GCF_056430985.1. Taxonomy (NCBI): domain Bacteria; kingdom Pseudomonadati; phylum Pseudomonadota; class Alphaproteobacteria; order Hyphomicrobiales; family Methylobacteriaceae; genus Methylobacterium; species Methylobacterium sp. Gmos3. The sequence goes on along the minus strand of NZ_JBWJYL010000005.1, from coordinate 370,098 downwards.
GGTGCAGGGGCGGATGGTCGCCACCGTGAAGGCCCGCGACTACCAGGGCTGGAAGCCCCGGCTGATGGCCTCCGTCCTCGACAGCTTCGGCCGCCTGCGGGCGGAGGCCGACCTCGTCCTCGTGGAGGGGGCGGGCTCGGCCTCGGAGGTGAATTTGCGCGCCGGCGACATCGCCAACATGGGATTCGCCCGCGCCACCGATACGCCCGTCATCCTCGTCGGTGACATCGACCGGGGCGGGGTCATCGCCAGCCTCGTCGGCACGAAGGCCGTGATCGACCCGGAGGACGCGGCGATGATCGCGGGCTTCCTCGTCAACCGCTTCCGGGGGGATCCGTCGCTGTTCGCGGACGGGATGCGCCTTATCGCGGAGCGCACCGGCTGGGAGGCCCTCGGCCTCGTGCCGCACCTGCCCGAGGCCGCACGGCTGCCGGCGGAAGACGTGCTCGGCCTCGCCGGCTCCGAGGCGACGGGGGAGGGCGCCGTGACCGTCGCGGTGCCGGTGATGCCGCGCATCAGCAATTTCGACGACCTCGACCCCTTACGCGCCGAGCCCGGCGTGCGGGTGGTGCTGGTGCGGCCGGGGGAAACGATTCCCGCCGAGGCCGCCCTGGTCCTGCTGCCGGGGTCGAAGACCACCATCGACGATCTGCTCTTCCTGCAAGGGGAGGGCTGGGACGTCGACATCCGCGCCCATTGGCGCCGGGGCGGCCACGTCCTCGGCCTGTGCGGCGGCTACCAGATGCTCGGGCGCCGCATCAGCGATCCGCATGGGATCGAGGGGCCGCCCCGCGACGTGCCCGGCCTCGGCCTCCTCGATGTCGAGACCGTGCTCACCGCCGACAAGCGCCTCGCCTGCGTCACCGGCACCACCCTGCCGGACGGCCTGCCCTTCACCGGCTACGAGATGCATGTCGGCGACACGGCCGGTCCCGACGCCACGCGGCCCCTGCTGCGCCTCGCGGACGGGCGCCCGGACGGGGCGGTCTCCGAGGATGGGCGCGTCAGCGGGACCTATGTCCACGGCTTCTTCGCCGACGATGCCCAACGGGCCGCGTGGCTCGCCCGCCTCGGCGCCCGCAGCCTCGGCGCCTCCTACGAGGTCGGCGTCGAGGCGGCCCTCGACCGGCTCGCGCAACACATCGAGGCTCACGTCGATTGCGACCGGCTCCTCGCCCTCGCGCGGTGAGGCCCCCGAACCACCACCGTCTTTGCGAGCGGAGCGAAGCAATCCAGGGCAGCGCCACATCCGGAGGCGTCCCGCATCCCTGAGTCGCTTCGCTGCGCTCGCGATGACGTGGAGGGGCACCGGACCCCCCGCCGCCATCAGGAGGGCGGTGGGTGTCGCGCGGCGGCGTGATCGGGAATGGCTCCGGCGCCGGGTTCGGCTATATACTCCGAGTTAATAGACCCGCATGACGGCAGCGACGGGGCCAACGAGGAGGACGCGCGACCATGACGGCTCAGACAAAGCCCGCAGGGGCGGGGCTCGCCACTCCCGCGAGGCCAGGCCCAGCGGCGTCCGCCGAGTCCGGGTTGGGCGAGGCGACGATCCGCACCGTGACCCTGCGGCTGATGCCGCTGCTCGGGCTCATGTACCTCATCGCCTATATCGACCGGCAGAACATCTCCTATGCCAAGCTGGAGATGGTGGGGGCGCTCGGCCTGAGCGAGACCGCCTACGGGCTCGGCGCCTCGCTGTTCTTCCTCGGCTACTTCCTGTTCGAGGTGCCGGCCAACGTCTTCCTGGAGAAGGTCGGGGCGCGGATCTGGTTCGCGCGGATCATGTTCACCTGGGGGCTGGTGACGATCCTCCTCGGCTTCACCCAGGGCACGACGATGTTCTACGTCCTGCGCTTCCTGCTCGGGGTCGCGGAGGCGGGGTTCTTCCCCGGCGTGCTGTTCGCCCTCACCCTGTGGTTCCCGCAAGCCCACCGGGCGCGGATGATCGGCTGGTTCATGATCGCCTCGGTGCTGGCCAATGCGGTCGGGGCGGCGGTCGGCGGCGCGCTCCTCGGGCTCGACGGGGTGCTCGGGCTGGCGGGCTGGCAATGGGTGTTCCTGGCGACCGGCGGCCCGGCGCTCCTGCTGGCGGTGGTGGTGCTGGTGGTCCTGCCGGACGGCCCCGCCACGGCGCCGTGGCTCGCGCCCGAGCAGAAGGCGTGGCTCACCCGCACCATCGAGTCGGAGCGGACGGGAACCGGCCATGTCGACCACGGCAATCCCTTCGCGGCCCTCCTCGACCGCCGGGTGCAGATGCTGGCCGGCGTCTATGTCTGCCTGCCGCTCGCGGCCTATGGCTTGAGCTACTGGCTCCCCACGGTGGTGAAGGGGTTCGGCGTCTCGAACCTCGCCAACGGCTTCATCAACGTCATCCCCTGGCTCGGGGCGGCGGTCGCCCTGTGGTGGGTGCCCCGCCACGCCGCCCGCACGGGAGCGACGGGCAACGCCCTGACCTGGCACGTGGTCGGGCCGGCGCTGGTCGGCGCGGCGGGTCTGGCCTTGAGCGTGATCCTGCCGGGCAACGCGGTGAAGTTCGCCTGTCTCTGCGTCGCGGCGGCGGGGGCGTTCTCGGCGCAGCCGGTCTTCTGGTCGATGCCGGGCACCTTCCTGCGCGGCGCCTCGGCGGCGGCGGGGATCGCGGCGATCAACTCGGTGGGCAATCTCGGCGGGTTCGTCGCCCAGAACGCGGTGCCGATGATTCGCGATGCCACCCGCAGCGATCTCGTGCCGATGCTGTTCCTTTCGGCCTGCCTCGCGGCTGGGGCGGGGCTGATGTTCCTCGTCCTGTCGGCCCTGCGCCGGGATGCCGCCCGCCGCGAGGTGCAGGTGGCCTGAACGGAATCCGCCACCGCGCATTGTCCATGAACCGGCGCGGCGGGCTCCTCCGGGAGCCCGACGGATACCCGATCTGACACAGCGTCCTTCGGCCGGAGGGGACGCCGGGAGGACGCGGGCGATGAGCAACGGTTACCCTCTGCTGTTTCTGGCTTTCGGCACGATCGGAGCCCTGTGGTTCCTGGGCGCCGCCGCGCGCAAGCAGGTCGCCGACCTGAAGGGCCACCCCGGACGCTCCAACGTGATCCGCGACCATGGCGGACCGCCGCGCCCGAACATGCCCGGCACGGAGCATTGAGGGCTTAGTGCAGAGACGCACTCACTCCGTTCATGCGTCTCTGCCCTAGCTCTTTGTTTTTGCATCAATTTTTCCAGACACGGCTGACGCCTTCGTCTGGATCGATGCACTAGCCTCCGGCGGCGATCCTCCGGCAATGGTCGAGGGCGGCGCCGATCAGGTTGTCGCTCGCTTCCGGCGTGCGGAAGGCCGAATGCGCCGAGAGCGTCACGGTCGGGAGCCCCGCGAAAGGGTGCCCGCCCGGCAGGGGCTCCTCCACGAACACGTCGAGCCCGGCCCCGGCGAGGCGCCCCGCGCGCAGGGCCTCGGCCAGCGCGTCCTCGTCGAGGAGCGCGCCGCGCGCGGTGTTGACGAGGAGCGCCCCCGGCTTGAGCTGGGCGATCCGCTCCGCCGAAAGGAAGCCGCGCGTCTCGTCGGTGAGCAGCAGGTGGAGGGACACCACGTCGCTCTCGGCGAGCAGGGTGTCGAGGTCCACGAAGTCCACCCCGGGATGGGCGCGAGGCGTCCGGTTCCAGGCGATCACGCGCATGCCGATTCCGGCGCAGAGGCGGGCCATCTCGGCGCCGATCCCGCCGAACCCGATCAGGCCCACCGTCTTGCCGGTGAGCTGGATCCCGTCCGTGCGCAGCCAGTGTCCGGCGCGCATCGCCCCGTCCATGCGGGCGAGGCCCTTGGCGGCGGCCCACATCAGGGCGAAGGCGCATTCGGCCACCGCCGTATCGCCGTAGCCCCGGATGAGATGGACCTGCACGCCGAGTTCGGCCTGAAGCGCCTCCGGGTCCATGTAGCTGCGCGCGCCCGTGCCGAGGAACACGACGTGCTTCAGCCCGGTGCAGGCCTTCGCGATGGCGAGGGGCAGGCTCGTGTGGTCGATGAGCGCGATCTCCGCCCCGGCCAGCAGGCGGGGCAGGTCCTCCGGGACGGTGTCCGGGTCGGCATGGATCGTCAGGGGCGGATCGCCGGGGCGACCCAGGCGGCGGGCCACCTCGGCCAGGGTCTCGCTGGCATCCACGAACACGGCGCACATGGGTGTCTCCTCGTGGGGGAGGTTAGCACGCTCTTGTCGTGGCCCCGTCGTCATTGCGAGCAACGCGAAGCAATCCAGGGTAGCGGGCCGCTTCCCAATGTGGCGCGTCCCTGGATTGCTTCGCTTCGCTCGCAATGACGTCAGGGCGGTTCAGACGAAGACGGCAAGCGCCAGGAGCCCCACCACCAGCCCCCCCTGGAGCCAGCAGGCTTTGCGGTAGAGGGCGAGTGCCCGGCCGATGTCGTCGGGCGTCGCCTCGGCCCGGCCGTCGCCCATATGGGCGTCGGGGACGAGGGTGCCGTCGTAGATGCGCGGCCCGGCGAGCCGGAGGCCGAGGGCCCCGGCCATGGCCGATTCGGGCCAGCCGGCATTGGGCGAGCGGTGGCGGCGCGCGTCGCGGGCCATCGCCCGCAGGGCGCCGCGCCCATCCGCGCCGTGCAGGAACGCCGCCCCGGCGATGAGCAGCCCGGCGAGGCGGGAGGCGGGGAGGTTCACGAGGTCGTCGAAGCGGGCCGCCGCCCAGCCGAAGGCGGCATGGCGGGGGGTGCGATGGCCGATCATGCTGTCGGCGGTGTTGGCGGCCTTGTAGAGCGCCCCGCCCGGCAGGCCGAGACAGCCGATCCAGAAGGCGGGCGCCACGATCCCATCGGAAAAGTTCTCGGACAGGCTCTCGATCGCCGCCCGGCAGATCGCCGGCCCGTCGAGGCGCTCGGGATCGCGCCCGACGATCATCGACACCGCCCGGCGCCCGGCTTCGAGGCCGCCCGTGCGCAGGGCGCTTTCCACCGCCGCGACGTGCTGGTGCAGGCTGCGCTGCGCCGGCAGGCTCGCGGCCAGCACGCCCGTGAGGACGAGGGCGGGGAGGGGGCCGGCGAGCCCCGCCGCCGCCGTGACGAGCCCGGCGAGCCCGCCGACCACCGCCAGCAGCACGATCAGGGCGAGGATTCCCGCGAGGCGCCGCCACCGCTCCGAGCCCCGGTTGAGCCCGTGGTCCAGGGCGGCGATCAGCCGGCCGATCCAGGTGACAGGGTGGCCGATGGCCCTGTAGAGCGCGTCCGGATAGCCGGCCGCCGCCTCGATCCCGAGGGCGATGGCGAGGCAGGCGAGCGTGTCGGGCGGATGGACCATTCGGTGTGGAGCGTTTCCGCGCGTGAGGCCGCCGCGATCGCCCATGGCGGCGATCTCGGGGACCTCCGAAGAACCTTCCCCGACGCGCCGCTGCCGTGGCTCGACCTGTCGACGGGGATCAACCCGGTCCCCTATCCCGTGCCGCCCGTCGAGGCCAGCGCATGGCTGCGCCTGCCCGAATCCGCCGAACTCCTGGCGCTCCGCGCGGCGGCTGCCGGGGCCTACGGCGCGCCGGGGGCGGAGCATGTCGTCGCCGCGCCCGGCACGCAGATCCTGATCGAGACCCTGCCGCGCCTGCTGGCCCCGACCGAGGTGGCGGTGGTTGGTCCGACCTATGCCGAGCACGCCGCCGCGTGGCGGCGGGCCGGGCACGCGGTGCGGGACGTGACGGGCCTCGCCGAGATCGGGGACGCGCGGGTCGCGGTGATCGTCGATCCCAACAACCCGGACGGGCGCACCGACCCGCTCGCCGACCGCCTCGCCCTCGCGGCGGCGATGCGCGCGCGGGGCGGGCTCCTCGTGGCCGACGAGGCCTTCGCAGACTTGGAGGAGGTGGAGAGCCTGTGCCCGCATGTCGGGCCGGGTCTCGTGGTGCTGCGCTCCTTCGGCAAGACCTACGGGCTGGCGGGCCTGCGCCTCGGCTTCGCGGTGGCCGATCCCGGCACGGCGGGGCGGATCGCCGGGGCGCTCGGCCCCTGGGCGGTGTCCGGCCCGGCCCTGGCCATCGGCGCCGCCGCCCTGTCGGATGGCGCGTGGCGCGAGGCGGCGGCGCGGGCGCGGGGCCTGGATGCCGCGCGCCTCGACCGGATGATCCTGCGGGCCGGCGGGCGGATCGTCGGCGGCACGCGCCTGTTTCGCACGGCCGACTTCGCGGACGCGCCCGGCCTTTACCGCCGACTCGCGCAGGCGGGCATCGCCGTGCGCCGCTTCGCCGAGCGCCCGGAGCGCCTGCGCTTCGGCCTGCCGGCGGACAAGGCGGCGTGGTGCCGGCTCTCGCGGGTGATGAAGAGAGCGAATAGCGAATAGGGAGTAGCAAATAGGGGGGTTGCAGTCGACGCGCCCGCAGCCGTCGTGTCGCTCCCCCAGCTATTCGCTATTCGCTACTCCCTATTCGCTCATCCCAGCTTCGCCGGATGCGGATCCCGCGCGGCGACCAGCACCGCGAGGGTCGAGAAGGCGAGGCCCACTGCGCAGACCCCCGGCCAGCCGACGAGCAGGAAGGCCTGCGAGCCGGCATAGGCGCCGACCGCCGCGAAGACGAAGATCGTGGTGAACAGCACAGTGTTGATCCGCCCCCGCGCGCCGGGCACCAGGGCGTAGGCGCGGGTCTGGTTGGCGATGAGCGCGCCGTTCATGCCGATGTCGATGAGGAACACGCCCGTCGCCACGGCGACGAGGGACCATGTCCCCGCCGCCCAGAGGATCACGAAGGACAGGGCGACGAGGAGGCTCCCGCCGAGCACCACGGGCTTCGCCCCCTTCCGGTCGGCGAAGCGGCCGGAGAGCGGGGCGATGAAGGCGCCGCAGACGCCGATCACCCCGAACAGCCCCGCGCCGGCGGCGGTGAGCCCGAAGGGCGGCGCCTCCACGAGGAGGGCGAGTGTCGCCCAGAAGGCGTTGAAGCCGGCAAACAGCAGCCCCTGCGACAGGGCGGCCTTGCGCAGCACCGGCTGCGTCTTCGCCAGCCCGACGATCGAGGTCATCAGGGCGGCGTAGCGCAGACGCTGGGTCTGGGGCGTGTGCGGCAGGGTAGCGGCGGCGATCCCCGCCATGGCGAGCGCCACGCCCGAGGCGATCAGGAAGACCGGCCGCCAGCCGAGATGGGCGCCGATGAAGCCGCTCGCCGTCCGGGCGAGCAGGATGCCGGTGAGGAGCCCGGTCATCACCTGCCCGACCACCCGGCCCCGGCTGGCATCGGGGGCGAGTTCGGCCGCGAAGGGCACCGCCTGCTGCGCCGCCGAGGCGAGAACGCCGACGAGGAGATGCGCCAGGGCGAGGGCCAGGAGGTTGCGGCTCAGGCCCACGGCCAGCAGCGCCACGGCGAGGGCGAGGCATTGCAGCACGATCAGCCGCCGCCGGGGCAGGGCGTCGCCCAGCGGCACGAGGCCGACGATGCCGAGCCCGTAGCCGACGAGCGCCGTCGTCGGCACCCAGAGGGCGGCGCGCTCACCGAACTCGGCCACGATCAGCCCGAGGAGCGGCTGGTTGTAATAGATGTTGGCCACGGCCCCGCCCGCGATCAGGGTCAGGCCGAGCCTCGCCTTGCCGTCGAGGGGGGCGGGCGCGATGGATGAGGCGGACAGGGCGCCCTCGCAAGATGGGGGTGGCACGATGGCGGAATGGCCGGGAAACGGTCACGGGCGATAGGCCCCGGCGCGGCGCCCAAGGCAAGCGAGCGCGCCGCATGGCCGCGCCCCGCCCCGCGCACCTGCAAGCGGGCCGGACCCGCACCATATGTGTCTGCTGCGGGCACGGACCCGCGTCCGACCGGCCCCGCGCGGCTCAGCCGCGCCGCAGGGTCGGTCCAACCGTGATTCTACGATCGGGGCGCCGATCCGTTCCCGGCGAAAGCCGGGGGAGGGCCCCAGCAAGGAGTACGGAATGCTGCATTACCGGATCGATTTCGCCAAGGAGATCCTCGGGGTGCCGTTCACGGTGGGATCCGTGGAGATCAGCCGGGCACGCGACCCCGAGCGCGCCAAGCGCGCGGCGGAACTGCGCTTCGCCCGCCAACACGGCGTCGGGGATTGGCGCGAGCGGGCGGACCTCGTGACGCTGGCGCCGCAGGGCTGAACATCCGGCTTCGCTTTTGCCTTGGCCGCAGCGGCGTCGACGCCCTAAGGTAAGGCCCGGCGAGTGATGGCAGGGACGGGATCACGAGGGCGATGGCGGCGATCTCCTTCTTCGGCGACCTGCTTCAGACGATCAGCGACCGTGGCCGCGACCTCGTGGGCCTCGGCCGGGGGGACATCGCCGCCAGGGCCGGCGCCGCCGACCTCGCGCGCCTCTGCGACGACCTCATCTCCCGTCGGGGCGAGGCGTCGGGCGTCGCCCTCGCCCGCGCCATCCTCGACCGCTACGCCAGCCTCTCCTCGCCCGAGCGGCACGAGTTCCTGCGGGCCATCGCCCTCGATTTCGGGGCGGACGACCGCGCCGTCGATGCGGCGATCACCGCCTATCTCGCCGATCCGAGCCGCGCCCGCCTCGGGACCCTGCACGAGGCCGCCGAGCCGCGCAGCCAGGAGCTTATCCGCCGCCTCAACCTCGCGCGGGGCGGCACGCTGAGCCTCGTGCGGATGCGCGAGGACCTGTTCGACCTGCGCCGCGACCTGCGCAAGGGCGCCAAGGACGGCCATGCCGACAAGGCCCTGCTCGACGCCGCCGACAGCCTCGATTCGGATTTCGAGCACCTGTTCGCCTCGTGGTTCAACCGGGGCTTCCTGGTGCTGCGCCACATCGACTGGACGACCCCGGCGCATATCCTCGAGAAGATCATCCGCTACGAGGCGGTGCACGCCATCGCCGATTGGGACGACCTGCGCGCCCGCATCGAACCGCCGGACCGGCGCTGCTTCGCCTTCTTCCACCCGGCGCTGGCCGACGAGCCGCTGATCTTCGTCGAGGTGGCGCTCACCGAGGGCATCGCCCCGGCGATCGCGCCGATCCTGTCGCGGGAGCGCAAGCCCCTGCCGCCGCGCGCGGCCACCACCGCGATCTTCTACTCGATCTCGAACTGCCAGAAGGGCCTCGCGGGCGTCACCTTCGGCAACTTCCTGATCAAGCAGGTGGTGGAGGATCTGGCCCGCGAGATCCCGAGCCTGAAGACCTTCGTCACCCTCTCGCCGGTGCCGGGCTTTTCCGCGTGGCTCACCCGCGAGCGCCGGGCGGACAGCCCGCAGGGCCTGCTGCCGGAGGACGTGGAGGCCCTGCGCGGCCTCGACATCCCCGGCTGGCACGAGGACAAGGCGCTCGCCGAGACGGTCCGCAAGGCGATGATCCCGGCGGCGGCGGCCTATTTCCTGCGCGCCAAGAACGAGCGCGGGCGGCCCCTCGATCCCGTGGCGCGGTTCCACCTCGGCAACGGGGCGCGGCTGGAGCGGATCAACTTCCTCGGCGACGTCTCGGACAAGGGGCTGGCGCAGTCGCACGGGCTGATGGTCAACTACCTCTACGACCTCGGCGCCATCGAGAAGAACCACGAGACCTACGCCAATCTCGGCACGGTGGCGGCCTCCTCGTCCGTCAGCCGCGAATTGCGCGCCAAGCTCCCGCCGCCCCGCGCCGTCGCGCTGGCGGACGCTTAAGGGCGCGTCAGCCGGGCGAAGCCGAGGGTGATGCGCCGGGCGAGGGCGTCGCTCTCAGCCGGCGCCAGGGGAATCCTCCGGTCGAGGATCAGCGCGGCGAGCCCGTGGACCAGGGACCACGCGGCGAGCGTCAGATCCTCCGCCGGCATGGCCTCGCTCGCCAGCGACGCCGCCCGCCGTTGCAGGATCGCGTAGGCCGGCGACCCCTCCCGCCCCGTGTCCTTGGGCCGGCACGGGGCGGTGAACATCAGCCGGAACAGCGCCGGATGGCGGCAGGCGAAGGCGACGTAGGCGGCGCCCTGCGCGGCCAGGGCCTCGGCGCCCTCCGCGGACGCATCGGCCTGCTCCAGCACGCGGGCCAGTTCCGCGAAGCCGTGCCCCGCCACCGCGTCGAGGAGGGCGTCCTTGTCCTTGAAGTGCCGGTAGGGGGCCATGGCCGAGACGCCGCAGGCGCGGGCCACCGCCCTTAGCGACAGATCCGCCGCGCCGCCCTCTTCCAGCTGGTCGAGGGCCGCCGCGAGGAGGGACGCGCGCAGGTCGCCGCGATGGTAGGGCCGGTCCTCTTGCATCGATGTTGACACTGTACGCACACCGCCTTACGTTTACGGTGTAAGCTGAAGGCATGAGGTTCAGGATGCAAGCCCCCTCCCGCCGCTCGGTGGACCTGTCCGCCTATCCCGACCTCGTCGTGGTCTATCTCGGCTTCCGGGTCACGCGCTGGCGCGGCCTGCTGGCGTTGATGGGCGTGGGGCGCGGCATCGCCGATGCGGTGCGGGCGCGGCCCGACGGGCTCCTGGCCCATGAGAACCTGTTCTTCGGGCTGACCCATGTCGGGATGCGGCAGTACTGGCGCGACCTCGACAGCCTGGAGCGCTTCACCCGCTCGGAGCCGCACCGGACGTGGTGGCGGGAATTCTCGCGCGAATCCAAGGGGTCCGGCTTCTGGCACGAGGCCTATGCGCGCGGCGGCATGGAGGCAATCTATGTCGGCATGCCCGTGCCCACCGGCCTCGCCCTGTTCGCGCCGGAGAAGGCGCCGGAAGGGGGCTTTCTGTCGTCCCGGCAGCGGCTTGCCGCCTGAAAGGGCTCGCGGGAGCCGGGCGGGGCGGCTAGAGAGGCGGGATAAGACGCCAGCCACCAACCCGGCCTTCCGATGACGAACCACCTCTTCTCCCTCGTGCGGGACGGCGCGTCCGACCCCGCCAAGACCGTCATCGAGACCCATGAGGGCCGGCACCATTCCTACGGTGACCTGATCGCCCGCTCCGGCGCCTACGCCGCCGCGCTCACGGCGGCGGGCGTCGCGCCGGGGGACCGGGTGGCGGTGCAGGTCGAGAAGAGCGCGGAGGTGATCTTCCTCTATCTCGGCGTGGTGCGGGCCGGGGCGGTGTTCCTGCCGCTCAACACCGCCTACACCCCGGCCGAGATCGGCTACTTCCTCGGCGATGCCGAGCCTGCGGTCTTCGTCTGCGATCCCGGGAAGCGCGAGGGGCTGTCCGAGGCCGCCGCCGGGGTGCGGCAGGTCTGGACCCTCGACGCGGCCGGCACGGGCAGCGCCGCCGAGGCGGCCGACGCGCAGGACGGCGCGGCCTTCACGGACGTGCCGCGCGGGCCGGAGGATCTGGCGGCGATCCTCTACACCTCGGGCACGACCGGGCGCTCCAAGGGCGCCATGCTCTCCCACGACAACCTCGCCTCCAACGCCAGGGTGCTGGTCGAGGCGTGGCGCTTCACCGCCGCCGACGTGCTGATCCACGCCCTGCCGGTGTTCCACACCCACGGCCTGTTCGTGGCGACGAACACCGTGCTCGCGAGCGGCGGCACGATGCTGTTCCTGCCGCGCCTCGACGTCAAAAAGATCCTGGAGCTGATGCCGCGAGCGACGTCGATGATGGGCGTGCCGACCTTCTACACGCGGCTCCTCAAGGAGCCGGGCCTGACCCCCGAGGCGGCCAGGGGCATCCGCCTGTTCACCTCGGGCTCGGCGCCGCTGCTCGCCGAGACGCACCGGGAATGGCAGGCCCGCACCGGCCACGCCATCCTCGAACGCTACGGCATGACCGAGACCAACATGAGCACCTCGAACCCCTACGAGGGGGATCGGGTGGCGGGCACGGTGGGCTTCCCCCTGCCGGGCGTGGACCTGCGGGTGGTCGACCCCGAGACCGGCGCCCTCCTCGGCACCGACGAGGTCGGGATGATCGAGGTGAAGGGCGCCAACGTGTTCAAGGGCTACTGGCGCATGCCCGAGAAGACCGCCGCCGAGTTCAAGCCGGACGGGTTCTTCATCACCGGCGACCTCGGCAAGGTCGATGCGCGGGGCTACGTCCACATCGTCGGGCGCGGCAAGGACCTGATCATCTCAGGCGGCTTCAACGTCTACCCGAAGGAGGTCGAGACCGAGATCGACGGCCTGCCCGGCATCGTCGAATCGGCGGTGATCGGCCTCGCCCACCCGGATTTCGGCGAGGCGGTGACGGCGGTGGTGGTCGGCGGGGAGGGCGCCCCGGACGAGGCCGCCGTCGTGGCCGATCTCGAAGGGCGGCTCGCCAAGTTCAAATGCCCCAAGCGCGTCCTGTTCGTGGACGAGCTGCCGCGCAACACCATGGGCAAGGTGCAGAAGAACGTGCTGCGGGAGCAGTACAAGGGCTTGTTCGGGGGGTAGCACTCGCCGAAAGCCATCGCCCCCCGCGTCCACAATCGGAGGGTCTGAAGCCCCTCGCCCCGCTTGCGGGGAGAGGGCCGCGACGACCCCGTCGTCGGCGCGGCGAGGTGGCAGCCGAAGGTGAGGGGGGCCGGGTGAGGCTCATCCGTGGAGCCCCCTCACCGCCGCTCCGGCTTCGCCTTTCGCTTCCCGCCGACACGACGAGGTGTCGGCGGGCCTCTCCCCCGCAGGCGGGGAGAGGGGAAACCCGCGGCTTTCCTGTCAGCCTTACAGGTTGTGTTGCGTCCGCTCGCCGGCCGGCGGGGTGGACTCGTCAGCGCCGGTCGCCTTGCGGACCGCTTCGTTGAGATTGTCCGGGTCGAGGGCCGACTGGACGAATTCCCGGCCGCGATGGGTCATCTCGCGGGCGTAGCGCAGGCCCTCCTCGCGGACCTCGTCGGCATACGGGCCGAGGCTGCGGTCCTCCTGGCGGGTGCGCGGCAGGAGCGCGCCGAGCAGCAGACCGGCGGCGACGCCGACCACGCCGACCAGCAGCGGGTTGTCCTCCACGAAGCGCTCGACCTGGGTGCGGCTGCGGCGCAGCCCGTCGAGGCCCTGCACGGTCAGGTCGTCGAGGCGGCGCATGTTGCGGCGGTGGAGGTCGCCGGCCCGGCCGCGTGCCTCGTCGTAGGCCGCCTCGGCCTTGTCCCGCACCCGGTCGGCCGAGCCGCCGAGCCGGTCGTGGATATCGTCGGCCAGCCCGGACACCCGCTCCCGCGCCCGGTCGGCGAGATGGGACGCCTTGTCGCCGAGATCGTTCGCCACGTCGGCGGCCCGGTCGGCAGCGGCGGTGGCCGCGCCGGGGAGGGGATCGTGGCGGCCGGTCGGGTCGGGCCGCAGGGTGTGGTCCCCGGCGGCGCCCGGCGCGGCGGCGGGGTTGAACGGCTCGCCCGCGGGGAAGCCCGGCTTGTCGGTCATGCTCGTATCCTCGGCGGTCGTTTCAGCGTTTCACGAAGGCCCCGGGGGGCAGGGCGGTCAGATCTCGGTCTTCTCGACGGGGTCGTGGACCGGCCGGGCGGCGGGGCCGTCCGGGTCGTAGTCGCGCACGGCATCCGTGGCGATGCTGTCCACCCGCGCCGCCGAGACCTGCGTGCGGCGCCGCTCGGTCTCCTTGGCCATGCGGCTGAACAGCATCCCGACGCCGGCCGCGATCAGCAGCACGGGGACGGGGTTGCGGCGCACCGCATCCAGAGCGCCGTCGTAGACGTTGGCGAGCTGGGGCACTCGGCGGGCGTTGCCGAGCATTTCGTCGACGAGGTTGGGCACCGAGAGGCGGCCCTGGATCTGGTCGATCGTCTCGTCGAGGCGGGCGCGGCTTTCCTCGATCTCGCGTTCGAGGTCGTTCATCGAACTCATGACGGCATTCTCATCCTGAGACGCGTTCCGACAGGGCCTGGGCGTCCTGTCGAACCTGACGGGTGGTGCGGGTCGGCGCCAGGGTGGAGAGCGAGAGCACGCTCCGCGCCCACAGGGCCATGCCTGCCGCGAGGACGAACAGCGTGCCGCCGACGATCAGCGCCGCGAGCCATTCCGAGCCGACGATGGTGGCGAGCCACTTCACGAAGGCGTCGATGAGCACGAGCAGGGCGACCACGGCGAAGACCGCCGCGCCGATCATGCAGGCGAGTCCCGCGATGAGCTGGCGGACATTGCCCGCCATCTCCGCCCGGAACAGGGCGATCTCCTTGCGCGCGAGGTCGTTGGTCTCACGCAGGGCATCGCCGATCAGGCTCTGGATCGAGGACGCGGTCGAGCGGGGGTCGGATCCTTGGCTCATGGTCAGGCCCGGAATTCGTCGCGGAGGTCGTCGTCCGGCGGAGCGTTCGAGGACTTGATGAAGCGGGCGGCCAGCAGGCCCACCATGAAGGTGCCGACCGCGACGGCGACCGGCGCCCGGCGGGCCAGGGACTCGGCCTCGCCGTAGAAGTCGGAGAGGCTGCGCCGCTCGATCGAGGTGCCGAGCTGCTCCAGACCGTCGGCGGCGCTGTCGAAGAAGGCGCGCACATGCGGCTTGTCGGACATGTCCTGGCCGGAGCCGCGCAGGGACCGCGCGAGGTCCTGCACCGATTGCGCCGCCTCGCCCTTGCGGCGCTCGACGTAATCCTGGGCCTGGAGCCGGGCGGCGTCGAGGAGGCCGCGCCCCTGCTCGGCGGCGACGCCGGCGAGGTTCTCCACATCGCCCTGCAGGCCACGCCATTCGGCCTTGGTGCGGGCACCCTCGGCCCGCACGCCCTCACCCCCGTCCGGCCCGGAGGCAGCGTGCGGCACGTCGTGCGGGAATTCGGGTTCGGCCATCGCGCTCAGACTCCTTTTGTCGCGGTGTCCCGCGACGGCTGTGTAACCGGCTGCGCCTGGGACAGTTCCTCGATTCGCCGCGAAACCCGCAAGGCTCAGCTTGCGTTCAGCCTGGGGATGGCAGGGCGATGGGACCGGTCGGGCGTCACCCACCGGAACCCGACCCTGCTTGACCCGGCCCCGGCTTCGCGCTTGGGTTGATCATGGTAAGGATCGTGTCTCATCGAGACGCGTTCTACACACGGTATCTGTGCGTCGGCGCGGGCTTTTCGCGCCTGGAACGGGAGCCCACCCGCGTGGCACGCCTTGTGATCGTATCGAACCGCGTCGCCGTCCCGGAGGAGGGCGGAAAGGCCGTCGCGGCCGGCGGTCTGGCGGTGGCGGTCAAGGAAGCCTTCTCGGCCTATGAGGGGTTGTGGTTCGGCTGGAGCGGCCGGATCACCGAGGAGCCCTCGCAGGAGCCGACGCTCATCGACCGGGGCCGCGTGCAATACGCGGTGGTGGATCTCTCCCCCCGCGACCACGCGGAATATTACGCCGGCTTCGCAAACCGTGCCCTCTGGCCGATCATGCATTACCGGCTGGGGCTCGGCGCCTTCTCGCGCTCGGATTTCTCCGGCTACAGCCGGGTGAACCGCACCTTCGCGCGGGCGCTCGCCAAGCTGGTGGAGCCCGAGGACATCATCTGGGTCCACGATTACCACCTGCTGCCCCTGGCCGCCGAGCTGCGCGGCCTCGGCCTCGACAACCCGATCGGCTATTTCCACCACATCCCGTGGCCGGCGGCGGACGTGTTCAACTCCCTGCCCGCGAGCGGCGAGTTGCTGCGCGCCATCGTCGATTACGACCTGATCGGCCTGCAGACCGACCCGGACGTGCAGAACCTGCAGCGCAACCTCATCGACACGCTGCGGGCCATTCCGCTCGGCGGCGGCTCGCTGATGGTCGACGGGCGCCGCACCCGGCTCAAGAGCTTCCCCATCGGCATCGACGTGGCGGGCTTCCAGGAGGCCGCCGACAAGGCCGGCTCCAACAAGGTGGTCCGCGAGACCATGGCGGGCCTTCGCACCCGCAAGCTGCTGATCGGCGTCGACCGGCTGGACTATTCCAAGGGCGTGCCCGAGCGGATGGAGGCGGTGGAGAGCTTCTTCGCCTCGAACCCCGACCAGCGCGGCAACGTCACCTACATCCAGATCACCCCGAAATCCCGCAGCGAGGTGCCGGAATACGAGCAGCTCGCCCGCGACGTGAACGAGAAGGTCGGCGAGATCAACGGCTCGCTCGGCGACCCGGCCTGGACGCCGATCCAGTACATCACCAAGGCCTATCCCCGGCCGGTGCTGGCGGGCCTCTACCGGGCGGCCCGGGTCGGCCTCGTCACGCCGATGCGCGACGGCATGAACCTGGTGGCCAAGGAATACGTCGTCGCCCAGAGCGAGGACGATCCCGGCGTGCTGGTGCTCTCGAAATTCGCGGGCGCGGCACGGCAATTGCCGGAGGCCCTGCTGGTGAACCCCTACGACCGGTTCGAGGTCGCGGAGGCGATCCGCATGGCGCTCTACATGCCCAAGGCCGAACGCGTGGCGCGCTGGCGCCCCATGGCCGAGCGCATGGCCCGCGAGGACGTGGATTGGTGGGCGCGCAACTTCCTCGTCGAGCTGGAAGCCTTCCGCACCACCGAGCGCGAGCCGCCGACCACCGCCGCCGCGGCGGAATAGCCCGATCCTGTCCGGACCACGCCCATGATCGCCGTCGATGACGGGGTGCCGGCACCGCTCGGCGCGCATTTCGACGGGCGGGGGGTGAACTTCGCCCTGTTCTCCGAACACGCGACGGCCGTCGACCTCTGCCTGTTCGAGCCCGGCGAGCGTCACGAGACCCGCACCGTGCGGCTCCCCTGCCGCACCGACGACGTGTGGCACGGCTACCTGCGCGGCCTCCTGCCGGGGCAGCTCTACGGCTACCGGGTGCATGGGCCGTGGGACCCCGCCAACGGCCACCGCTTCAACGCCTCGAAGCTCGTCCTCGACCCCTATGCGCGGGAGATCCGGGGCCGCATCCGCTGGCACGACGCCCTCTACAGCCACCGCCGGAGCGGGACCCGCGCCGACCGGATCGACCGCCGCGACAGCGCCGTCTACATGCCGCGCGGGGTCGTCACCGCCCCCGACGTGCCCGACCTCGCCCTCACCCCCGTGCGCCGGCCGCTCTCGGAGACGGTGATCTACGAGGCGCACGTCAAGGCGCTGACCCGCACCCATCCGGCGATCCCCGAGCAGGAGCGCGGCACCTACGCCGCCATGGCCCACCCGGCGATCATCGACCACCTCGTCAAGCTCGGGGTCACGGCCCTGGAATTGCTGCCGATCCAGGTCTTCGCGGACGACCGGTTCCTCGTGGACAAGGGCCTCGTGAACTTCTGGGGCTACCAGCCCTACGGCTATTTCGCCCCGGACCCGCGCTATCTCGGGGAGGGCGGCGTCGGCAGCCTGAAGGCCGCGATCCGCGAGTTGAACGCCGCCGGCATCGAGACCTGGCTCGACGTGGTCTACAACCACACCGCCGAGGGCGGCCTGACCGGGCCGACCCTGAGCTTCCGCGGCATCGACAACGCCAATTACTACAAGGCCGAGCCGGGCGACCCGTCCCGCGACCTCGACTGCACCGGCTGCGGCAACACCCTCGACGTGAGCCATCCGCGCGTGATGCAGATGGTGCTCGATTCCCTGCGCCACTGGGTGAGCGCCTACGGCATCGCGGGCTTCCGCTTCGATCTCGCCTCCAGCCTCGGGCGCTCCCCCGTGGACTTCACCCCCCGCGCCGCCTTCTTCCAGGCGGTGGCGCAGGACCCCGTTCTGGCGCGGGTGAAGATGGTGGCCGAGCCCTGGGACATCGGCATGGGCGGCTACCAGCTCGGCGGCTATCCGCGCGGCTGGAGCGAGTGGAACGACCGGTTCCGCGACGCCGCGCGGGGCTTCTGGCGGGGGGATTCGGGCACGCTGGCCAAGCTCACGCAGGGGCTGACCGGCTCGCGGGAGACCTTCGCCGCCTCCGGCCGCTCGCCGCTCGCCAGCATCAACTTCATCGCCAGCCACGACGGCTTCACCCTGGCCGACGTCGTCGCCTACGAGGAGAAGCACAACCACGCCAACGGCGAAGACAACCGCGACGGCCACGGCCACAACGTCAGCCGCAATTACGGGGTCGAGGGCGACACCGACGATCCCCGCATCCTCGCCCTGCGCGCCCGCCAGAAGCGCAACATGCTCGCCACGATCTTTCTCGCGCAGGGCGTGCCGATGCTGCTGATGGGCGACGAGCGCTCGCGCTCGCAGGGCGGCAACAACAACGCCTACGCCCAGGACAACCCGACGAGCTGGATGGACTGGACGTCCGATCCCGACCCGGACCTGACCGCCTTCGTCGCCCATTGCCTGAGCGTCCGCCGCGCGCAGCCGGCCCTGCGGCGGCGGGCCTTCTTCACGGGCGAACTCATCGACCCGGAGGAGCCCCTGCGCGACGTGCACTGGCTCTCCCCCGAGGGCGTCGAGATGGAGGGCCGCCACTGGGGCGACGACGGGTTGCGGGTCTTCGGCATGCAGATCGGCAACGACCGGGTCGAGGCCGACCGGCTGCTGATCCTGTTCAACGGCGGGGAGGGGGAGGTGGCCTTCCGCCTCGCCCCCATCGTCGGAGGCCCCTGGACGCCCTCCCTCGACACGGCGCGCCCCACCGGTGAGCCCCCGGCCGACGCCCCCGCCTACCCGGCTTCCGGCGCCGTGCCCCTGCCGGGCCGCTCGGTCCTCGTGCTGACCGCCTCGGGCGCGCCGTGAAGCGGGTTCCGCCCGCGATGACGGCGGCCCTGATCTGCACCACCCGGCATCCTCAACGGCGTGTGGCGCGCTAGGTGCGTTGCATGGGAACCGGATCGGAGCCGGGGCCTTCTCCCATCACCAGGGTGCGGCCCCGCTTCGCGGCGGATCCGGCGCGAGCGAAAAAGGATGGCGGCCTGATATGCGGCATGCCCACAGCATGGATTTCGGGGCCGAGATCGTCGAGGGCGGCGTGCGCTTCGCCCTCTGGGCGCCCACCGCCCGGAGCGTTACCGTCGTGGTGGATGGCACCGAGCACCCGTTGCCGGAATCCGGCGGCGGCTGGCGGCGCACCGCGCTCCCCGGCATCAAGGCCGGCGCCCGCTACGGCTTCCGCATCGACGACGACCTCGTCGCGCCCGATCCCGCCTCGCGCTTCCAGCCGGAGGACGTGTCCGGCCTGTCCCAGGTGATCGACGCCAGGGCCTTCGAATGGACCGACGACGGCTGGCAGGGCCGCCCCTTCGAGGAGGCGGTGATCTACGAGTGCCATGTCGGCGCGGCGACGCCGGAGGGCACCTATGCCGGCCTCGAGAAGCGTCTGCCCGACCTGAAGGCGCTCGGCGTCACCGCCATCGAGCTGCTGCCGCTCGCCGACTTCAAGGGAAGCCGGAACTGGGGCTACGACGGGGTGCTGCCCTACGCGCCGGACGGCGCCTACGGGCGCCCCGACGACCTCAAGCGCCTGATCGACACGGCCCACGGCCTCGGGCTGATGGTCTATCTCGACGCGGTCTATAACCATTTCGGCCCTGCCGGGAATTATCTCCACGCCTACGCCAAGACCTTCTTCACCGAGCGCCACCAGACCCCCTGGGGCGCCGGCATCAATTTCGACGGCAAGGACAGCGGCGCCACCGTGCGCCAGTTCTTCATCCAGAACACCCTGTACTGGCTGGAGGAATACCGCTTCGACGGCCTGCGCTTCGACGCCGTTCACGCCATCCTCGACGATTCCGCCAAGCACTTCCTGGCCGAACTCGGCGAGACCGTCCGCCGGACCTTCCCCCAGCGCCAGATCCACCTGATGCTGGAGAACGAGAAGAACGAGGCGCGCTGGCTCGAACGCGACGCGGGCGGGCGCCCCCGGATGCACGACGCTCAATGGGCCGACGACCTGCACCATTGCTGGCACACCCTGCTGACGGGCGAAGATGCCGGCTATTATGAAAGCTTTGCCGACAAACCTGTCGAGCGCCTGGCCCGCTGCCTGTCCGAGGGCTTTGCCTACCAGGGCGAGCCGTTCAAGACGCTCGACAACCATCCCCGCGGCGAGCCGTCCGGGCACCTGCCGCCGTCCGCCTTCGTCACGTTCCTGCAGAACCACGATCAGGTCGGCAACCGGGCGCTCGGCGAACGCCTGAACCATCTTGCCGACCCGGAGAAGCTGGCGCTGGCCCGGGCCGGCTTCCTGCTGGCGCCGCAGATCCCGATGCTGTGGATGGGCGAGGAATGGTCGGCCTCGACGCCGTTCCTGTTCTTCGTCGACTTCGCACCGGACGAGGACCTGAACAAGGCGGTGCGCGAAGGGCGCCGCAAGGAGTTCAAGAGCTTCGCGGCCTTCGCGGACGACACGTCCAAGATCCCCGACCCGACCGAGGAGGAGACCTTCCTGGCCTCGAAGCTCGATTGGTCGGAGCGGGAGCGCTCGCCCCACCGGGAGGTGCTCGCCGACACGACGCACCTGCTCTCCTTACGCCGCGACGTGGTGGTGCCGCTGGCGAAATCCGGCATCGTGACCGCGCGGGCGCACCTGCCCCGGCCGGACGTGGTCGATTGCACCTGGACCTTCGCGGCGGGCACCCTCCGCTTCGTGGCGAATTTCGGCGATGAGCCCTTCACGGTCGAACCGGGCGGGGCGCGCGCCGTCTGGACGAACGCGCCCGACGGGCGCGGCGCATCCCTGCCCCCCTGGACCGGCGTTGTCCTGACGGAGTCCCGCTCGTGAGCCGCCTCAGGCAAGACCTCGCCGATCTCGTCGGCGTCGCAGCCGGCTACACGGATGCGTTCGGCAAGCCCGTCGAGACCTCTCTCGACGTCCGCGTCGGCCTGCTCGCCGCCCTGGGCTTCCCCGTCGCAGACGAGGCCGAATTGCGGGAGGCTTTGGACGCCGTCCAGAGCCTGCGCCAGAACCTCGTGCCGCCGCTCCTGCCGGTGGAGGCGCGCCGCGCCACGCGCATCCCGCTCCGCCTGCCCGGCGGCGGGAGCACCCTGGTCTGGCGCCTCGTGGACGAGCGCGGGGCCGCCCGCGAGGGCCGCGCCGCCATCACGCCGTCGGACCCGGCCTTCGACCTGCCGCCGCTGACCCCCGGCTATCACCGCCTGACCGTGGCCGTGGGCGAGGCCCGCGCGGAGTCCTTCGTCATCTCGGCACCGCAGCGCTGCTGGCGGCCCCGCGCCTATGCGGAGGAGGGGGCCTCCGATTGGGGCCTCGCGGCGCAGCTCTACGGGCTCCGCTCCCCCGGCAATATCGGCATCGGCACCTATGCCGACGCGGGCGAGGCGGCCCGCGAGGCGGCGCTCCGCGGCGCGGCGTTCCTGGGGCTCAGCCCCGTGCACGCCCTGTTCGGCTCCGACCGCACCAAGATCTCGCCCTACTCGCCCTCCTCACGGCTGTTCCTCGAAACCCTGTTCATCGCGCCCCGCGCCCTGCCGGGGCTCCAGGGCTCGCGGGCGGAGCAGATCCTGGCCGAGTCCGCCCCTGCCGTGGCGGCGTTGCGCGAGGCCGCGCTGGTGGACCATGCCGGCGTCGCCGCCGTGCTCGATCCGGTGCTCCGGGCGCTCTGGGCGGACTCCCCGGCCAGGGCCGGCACCGACGAGGCCTTCGACCGCTTCCGGCGGGAGGGCGGGGAAGACCTCGTTTCCCACGCGCTGTTCGAGGCCCTGTCCGCCCACTTCAAGGGGCGCGGCGCCCATTGGCTCGGCGACTGGCCGGAGGATTTCCGCCGCGCCGGCACCGAATCCGTGCGCGCCTTCGCCGCCGAGCACGCGGAGGAGGTCAGCTACTTCGCGTGGCTGCAATACCTCGCCGACACCCAGCTCGCCGCCGCCTCGCAATCGGCGCAGGATGCCGGGATGCGGCTCGGCCTCTACCGCGACCTCGCGGTCGGCGCCGACCGGGGCGGATCGGAGATCTGGTCCCATCCCGAGCGCTTCGCCGACAAAGTCTCCATCGGCGCGCCGCCGGACCTGCTGGCGCCCAAGGGCCAGAACTGGGGCCTGCCGGCCTTCGACCCGCTGGAGATGGAGCGCGACGGGCTCGCGGCCTTCCGCGCCCTGGTCCAAGCGAACATGCGCCATGCCGGCGCGATCCGCATCGACCACGCCTTCCAGCTCGCCCGGCTGTTCCTGATCCCGCTGGGGGAGGGGGCGCATGCCGGCGCCTACGTCGCCATGCCCTTCGAGCCGATGCTCGCGGTGCTGCGGCTGGAAAGCCACCGCAACAAGTGCCTCGTCATCGCCGAAGACCTCGGCACCGCGCCGGAGGGTTTTTCCGACGCGCTGATGAAGGCCGGTGTCCTCAGCTACCGCATCCTCGCCTTCGAGCGCGAGGGCGACGGCCGGTTCAAGGCGCCCGGCGCCTACCCGCGCGACGCGCTCACCGCCATCACCACCCACGACCTGCCGACCTTCGTCGGCTGGTGGCGCGGCGTCGACACCGACACCCGCCAGTCGTTGGGCCTCTACGACCAGGACCGGGCCGAGGCCGAGCGCGGCGAGCGCGTCGTGGAGCGCCGCCGCCTCGCCGAGGCCCTGGCCGGGGAGCAATTGCTCCCTGAGTCCGAGCCGCCGGAGGCCGCGCCCTTCGAGGGCGCCGCCCGCTACCTCGCCCGCGCCCCCTCGGTGCTGACGGCCGTGCAATACGAGGACGTGGTCTCCGAACTGGCCCAGGCCAACGTGCCGGGCTCGACGGAGGGCTATCCGAACTGGCGGCGCAAGCTCGACCGCGACCTGTCCGAGATCGCCGCGCCGGGCGGGCCGCTGGCCAAGCTCGCCGCCGCCCTCTCGGCGGAGGATCGCGGCGCGCGCAGCGCCTCGCGGCTGGCCGACGCCCCGCCGCGGGCGACCTACCGCCTGCAATTCCACAAGGACTTCACCTTCGCGGATGCCGAAAGGATCGTCCCCTATCTCGCCAAGCTCGGGATCAGCCACGTCTACGCGTCGCCGCTTCAGAAGGCGCGGCCCGGCTCGACCCACGGCTACGACATCGTCGATCATGGCCGGATCAACCCGGAACTCGGCGGCGAGGAGGATTTCGCCCGCCTCGCCGACGCCCTCCACGCCCATGGGCTGAAGCTCCTCCTCGACATCGTGCCCAACCACATGGGCGTCGGCGGGTCCGACAACCCGTGGTGGCTCTCGGTGCTGGAATGGGGCGCCCTGTCCCCCTTCGCGCACGCCTTCGACATCGATTGGCAGCGCCTCGGCGCCGGCCGCAACCTCGTGATCCCGTTCCTCGGCGAGCGCTACGGCGAGGCGCTGGAGAACGGCCTCCTCGAACTGAAGTTCGATCCCGAGAAGGGCGCCTTCAGCGTCTGGCACTTCGAGCACCAGCTTCCGATCCGGCCCTTCAGCTACCCGACGATCCTCAGCCGGGTGCTCGCCGCCATCGGCGCGGTCGATGACGACACGACGGCGGAACTGCTCGCCATCTCCGAGCGCCTGCGGGCCATGTCGCTCGACACCGACGAGACCCGCCGCCGGGGCTTCCCGGAGGAGGCCGAGGACCTGAAGCGGCGGCTCGCCGCCGTCTACGCCACGTCGCCCTCGATCCAGCAGGCGACGGAGCGGACGCTGGCGCTCCTCAACGGCTTCAAGGGCCGGCCCGACAGCTTCGGCACCCTGCACCGGCTGCTCGAAGCCCAGGCGTATCGCCTCGCCCATTGGCGGGTGGCGTCGAGCGACATCAACTACCGCCGCTTCTTCGACGTGAACTCCCTCGCCGGCCTCAGGGTGGAGAAGTCCGACATCTTCCACCGCTCGCACGAGGTGGTCTTCCGCCACATCCGCGAGGGGCGGATCGATGGCTTGCGCATCGACCACATCGACGGTCTCGCCGACCCGGCGGGCTATGCCCGCGCGCTCCAGGCGGCGGTCGGCCCCGGCTTCTATGTGGTGGTGGAGAAGATCCTCGAACCCGGCGAGCGCCTGCGGCCCTGGCCAGTCGCCGGCACCACCGGCTACGACGTGCTGAACCAGCTCGACGGCGTGCTGGTCGACAAGAGCAAGCAGTCCAAGGTCCGCCGCCTCTACGAGTGGGCGACCGGCATGGACGAGCCCTACGGCGTGCAACTGCGCGCCGCCAAGGCCGAGATCCTCGAGATCAGCTTCGCCAGCGAGCTCGAGGTGCTGACGAGCGACCTCAAGGAGGTGGCCGACGGCGACCGGCGCACCCGCGACTTCACCGTCAACGCGCTGCGCCGGGCGCTGATCGAGATCATCGCGCGCTTCCCGACCTACCGCAGCTACCTCCCCGCCGATCTGGAGGAGGGCGAGGTGGAGCCGGAGGATGTGCGGCTCATCGAGGGCGCGGTGGCCAAGGCCAAGCGCTGGTCGAGCCTGCCCGACCGCTCGGTCCACGACTTCGCCCGGGACGTGCTCCTCGGCCGGATCGAGACCTCCGGCCCCGGACGGCCCGACCCGCACGTGGTGCTGCGCTTCCGCCGCCGGTTCCAGCAATTGACCGGCCCGGTCATGGCCAAGAGCCTGGAGGACACGCTGTTCTACCGCTACGCGGCGCTGCTCGGCCTCAACGAGGTCGGCGGCGATCCGGGCGAGTACGGCATCGACGTGGAGCATTTCCACGATCTCCAGGCCGCCCGCGCCCGCGACTGGCCGAACGCCATGATCGCCACCGCGACCCACGACACCAAGCGCGGCGAGGATGCCCGCTCGCGCCTCCTCGCCCTCTCCGAGATGCCGGAGGGCTGGGCCCGCGCCTGGGACATCTGGCAGAAGACCACCAGCCCGCATCTCTCGCGGATCGACGGCGAGGCGGCGCCCGACGCCAACGACCAGTGGATGTTCTTCCAGGCCATTCTCGGGGCGTGGCCCCTCGAATTGCTGGAGGGCGAGGACCGGCCGGCGGTCGAGTCGTTCCGCGAGCGCCTTAGCGCCTATGCCGAGAAGGCGATGCGCGAGGGCAAGCGCCGGTCGAGCTGGGTCAACGTGGACGAGACCTACGAGGGCACCGTCCGCAAGCTGTTCGAGGCGATCATCGCGCCGGGCTCGGACTTCCTGCGGGACATGCGCCCCTTCGCGCAGCGCCTCGCCCATCTCGGGATGCTCGCCGGCCTCGGCCGCACCGTGCTGAAGACGACCCTGCCGGGCCTGCCCGACACCTACCAGGGCACGGAAATCTGGGACTTCTCCTTCGTCGATCCCGACAACCGCCGCCCGGTCGATTACGCCGACCTGACGCGGATGATCGACGGGGAGGGCGAGGTGGCGCCGCTCCTGTCGCACTGGCCGGACGGCCGGGTGAAGCAGGCGACGCTCCACCGGATGCTGGCCGAGCGGGCCGCCCGGCCGGACTTTTTCGCCCGCGCCGGCTACGAGCCGGTGGCGGCCTCGGGCGAGCGGGCGGAGCACGTCCTGGCCTTCCGCCGCACCGATCTCGACGCGGCCGGGGAGGGCGACTTGATCGTCGCCGTGCCGCGCCTGTTCTCCGGGCTGATCGGGGAGTCCGTGTGGTCGGGCGAGGCCTTCGCCGGCACGAGGCTCGCCCTCGGGGCGGGGACGCGCTGGCGGGACGTCGTCACCGGGCGGGCGATCGACGGGGAGGGGGCCGACGCCGGCACCCTCTTCCGCGACCTGCCTTACGCGGTGCTGCGGCGGGTGGGGTGAGCACCCCCTCGCCCCGCTTGCGGGGAGAGGGTTTTGCCGACCTCGTCGTCGGCAAAACGAGGCGGCAGCCGGGGGTGAGGGGGCTGCCCGCAGCGTTTCGATCGGCGAGCCCCCTCACCATCGCCCTTTGGGCTCGCCTCGCCCCCTGCGAGGGGGGCTCGGCTCTCTCCCCGCCAGCGGGGAGAGGGGGGTGCTGAATGACCCGAGACCGTCACAGGTCTCGGGCTAGGGCAGGGCACGCGGGAATGGCGGCACGGCAGGCCGCCTCACGCGTTAGCGAGCAAGCAGGAGAGACGATCCGCATGAACGCACCGACCAAGGCCGCCGCGCCCGCACAGGCGACGGGAACCCCCGGCACGCTGCCGGCCTCCCTGGCGCCCCGGGCCGAGGGGCCGCGGATCTACAACCTGTTCCCGCTGCTCGTGGGGCGCGTTTCGGCCTGGACCGCCGAGCTGCCGCGCATCGCCGATCTCGGCTTCGACTGGATCTACCTGAACCCGTTCCACCAGACCGGCGGCTCGAAGAGCCTCTACGCGGTGGCCGACACGGACAGCCTCGACGACCGCCTGCGCGATCAGGACGGGACCCCCGACGACGAGCAGATCCGCCGGTTCTGCGCCGCCGCCCGCGCGGCCGGCATCTCGGTGATGACCGACCTCGTCATCAACCACACCGCCGACAACGCCCGCCTCGTCCACGAGCGGCCCGACCTGTTCATGCGCGAGCCCGACGGGTCGATCATGCACCCGGCCGCCGTCGATCCCGACGACCCGTCGATCCGCACCGTCTGGGGCGACCTCGCCGAACTCGACTACCACAGCCCGGCTGCCCGGCAGGCGCTGACGGAGATCTTCGCCGGCTACGTCGCGCGGATGCAGGATCTCGGCGTCGGCGGCTTCCGCTGCGATGCCGCCTACAAGGTCCCGCCGGAGGTGTGGCGCGTGCTGATCGCCGCCGCCAAGGAGAAGGACCCCGCCTGCCTCTTCGCTGCCGAGACCCTGGGCTGCACCTTCGAGGAGGCGCGGGCCACGGCGGGCGCCGGCTTCGACTACCTGTTCAACTCCTTCGCGTGGTGGGACCTCAAGAAGCCCTGGGCGCTGGAGCAATACGAGCGCCTGCGGGTGCTCGCCCCCTCCATCGCCTTCCCCGAGAACCACGACATGCCCCGCCTCGCCGCCGGGATCGGCGGGGGCAAGGAGGCGGTCGCCGCGCAGTTGCGCACCCGCTACGCGCTCGCCGCCTTCTTCTCGGCCGGCGTGCTGATGCCGATCGGCTACGAATGGGGCTACCGCCGGTCGCTCCATGTGGTCGACAGCCACCCGGGCGACCGGGAGCACGACACCGGCATCGACATCTCGGACGCGATCCGCGCCATCAACGCCCTCAAGGCCGAATTGCCCGCCGCCAATGTCGAGGGCGCGCAGATGCGCCTCTCGGCGCCGGATGCGGGCTTCGTCGCCCTCGTCCGCTACGACACCGGCCACCACGCCTCGGCGGGCCACGCGGTGCTGGTGCTCTACAACCCGACCGAGGCCCCGGTGCCGGTGGAGGCCGGGCCGCTCATCGCCCGCACCGGCGGGATGCTCGGCCCCTTCGTGGACCGCACGCCGGGCGTCGAGCCCATCGCCTTCCACGGCGGCAGCCATGTCGACCTCGCGCCGGGGGAACTGCGCATCCTCGCCGCGAGCCGCGCCGGCGTCGCCCGCCAGCCCTCGCGGGGCGAGCCCGAGGGCGAGGGCCGGGTGGTCATCGAGGCGGTGACGCCGGAACTCGACGGGGGCCGCTCGGCGGTGAAGCGCATCGTCGGCGAGGACCTGCGCGTCGAGGCCGACATCTTCTCCGACGGCCACGAGATCATCGCCGCCGCGATCCTGTCGCGGGTCGTCGGCACGACGGAATGGCGAGAGGACCCGATGGTCTTCGTGGACAACGACCGCTGGGCGGGCCGCTTCCCCCTGGAGCGCAACGCCCGCTACGAGTTCACCATCGACGCGTGGCGCGACCCCTTCGCCTCGTGGATGCGCGACACGATCAAGAAGCGCGACGCGGGCGTCGACGTGCGGCTCGAAACCATCGAGGGCGTGACCCTGGTGGAGAACGCCGCCTCGCACGCCACCGGCCGTGACAAGGACCGTTTGGCGGCCCTGGTCGCGGCGCTCGCCGCCGAGCCGAGCGGGTCCGCCGCCCAACTGGAAAAGATCCTCCAGCCGGATTCCGTCGCCCTGGTGCGGCCCCATGCCGAGCGGGTGAACCGCTCGCGCTACCCGGTGACGATCCCGGTGATCGCCGACCGCCTCGCGGCCCGGTTCTCGGCCTGGTACGAGATCTTCCCCCGCTCGCAATCCATGGACGTGAACCGCCACGGCACGTTCGACGACGTGATCGCGCGGCTGCCGGAGATCCGCGAACTCGGCTTCGACGTGCTCTATTTCACGCCGATCCACCCGGTCGGGCGCACCAACCGCAAGGGCAAGAACAACACCCTGAAGGCGCTGCCCGGCGATGTCGGCTCGGTCTACGCGGTGGGCGCGGAGGAGGGCGGCCACGAAGCCGTCCACCCGGATCTCGGCACCCTCGAAGACTTCGAGCGGCTGGTGGCGGCGAGCCACGCCTACGGCATGGAGATCGCCCTCGATTTCGCGATCCAGTGCTCGCCCGACCATCCCTGGATCAAGAACCACCCGGAATGGTTCGAGTGGCGCCCGGACGGGACGCTGAAATTCGCCGAGAACCCGCCGAAGAAATACGAGGACATCTCGAACGTCCATTTCTACGGCGGGGCCATGCCCTCCCTCTGGATCGAGCTGCGCGACATCCTGCTCGGCTGGTGCCAGCGCGGGGTGCGGATCTTCCGCGTAGACAACCCGCACACCAAGCCGATTCCCTTCTGGGAATGGGTGATCGGCGAGGTCAACGGTGCCTTCCCGGACGCGATCTTCCTCGCGGAGGCCTTCACCCGGCCGAAGATGATGAAGAAGCTCGCCAAGGCCGGCTACCAGCAGAGCTACACCTACTTCACGTGGCGCAACACCAAGGCCGAGCTGATCGAGTACAGCACGGAACTGGCCGGCGAGATGGGCGAGTACTACCGCCCGAATTTCTTCGCGAATACGCCCGATATCAATCCGTACTACCTGCAAACCAGCGGCCGGGCCGGCTTCGTGGTGCGGGCGACGCTCGCCGCGACGCTCTCCTCCGTCTACGGGATCTACAACGGCTTCGAACTGTGCGAGGCCGCGCCCTATCCCGGCAAGGAAGAGTATCTGAACTCGGAGAAGTACGAGCTGAAGGCCTGGGATTACGACCGGCCGGGCAACATCCGGGAGCACATCGTCAAGCTCAACCAGATCCGGCGCGACAATCCGGCCCTCTGGGATTTCCGCAACGTCACCTTCACGCCGGCCTGGAACGACAACATCATCGCCTACGCCAAGACGACGCCGGAGGGCGACAATTGCGTGTTCGTGATGGTCAACCTCGATCCCAAGAACCGCCAGGAATGCACCTACGAGGTGCCCCTCTGGCTCTTCGGCCTGCCCGACGACGGGGCGGTGGAGGTCGAGGACCTGCTGCAGGGCTACACGTTCTCGCTCCGCGGCAAGGGCCACCGGATCGCCCTCGATCCGGCGGAACGCTCCTGCGTGATCTGGCGTCTCACCCCACCACGCCGGGTTGCAGGCTGAGGCCGCCCGTGGCACCTGCGGCGGTCTACGAAGGCCGCCCGGCCGCCGGCCGACTCCTGGCCGGCTCCTTCGACTTCATCGATGAGGCAGCGACGCGATGATCGATCGCAGCGATCCGCAATGGTACCGGGACGCCATCATCTACCAGATCCACGTCAAGTCGTTCTTCGACTCGAACAATGACGGGATCGGGGATTTCGAGGGGCTGACCCAGCGCCTCGACTACGTCCGCGACCTCGGCGTCACGGCGATCTGGCTGATGCCGTTCTACCCCTCGCCGCTCCGCGACGACGGCTACGACATCGCCGATTACGAGGGCATCAACCCGTCCTACGGGACGATGGAGCAGTTCCGCGCCTTCGTGGAGGCCGCCCACGAGCGCGGCCTGCGCGTGATCACCGAATTGGTCATCAACCACACCTCGGACCAGCATCCCTGGTTTCAGGCCGCCCGCGAGGCGCCGGCCGGTTCGCCGGAGCGGGACTTCTACGTCTGGTCGGACACCGACGAGCCGTACAAGGACACGCGGATCATCTTCCTCGACACCGAGGCCTCGAACTGGACCTGGGATCCGGTCGCCAAGCAGTATTTCTGGCACCGCTTCTACAGCCACCAGCCCGACCTGAACTTCGACAACCCGAAGGTGCTCGAAGCGGTCATCGCGACGATGCGCTACTGGCTCGACATGGGCGTCGACGGCCTGCGGCTCGACGCGATCCCCTACCTGATCGAGCGCGACGGCACGAACTGCGAGAACCTGAAAGAGACCCACGACGTCATCAAGAAGATCCGCGCGGCCCTCGACGAGAGCTATCCCGACCGGATGCTGCTGGCCGAGGCCAACCAGTGGCCGGAGGAGACCGCGCAGTATTTCGGCGACGGCGACGAATGCCACATGGCGTTCCACTTCCCGCTGATGCCGCGCATGTACATGGCGATCGCCCGCGAGGACCGGCACCCGATCACCGACATCATGCGCCAGACCCCGGAGATCCCGGAAGGGTGCCAATGGGCGATTTTTTTGCGGAATCACGACGAGCTGACCTTGGAAATGGTCACCGCCGAGGAGCGTGACTACCTCTGGTCGTTCTACGCCGCCGAGCGCCGGGCCCGGATCAACCTCGGCATCCGCCGCCGCCTCGCGCCGCTCCTCGAGAACGACCGGCGCAAGATCGAATTGATGAAGTCCCTCGTCCTGTCGATGCCCGGCACGCCGGTGCTCTACTACGGCGACGAGATAGGCATGGGCGACAACATCTATCTCGGCGACCGAGACGGCGTGCGCACGCCGATGCAGTGGACGCCCGACCGCAACGGCGGCTTCTCCCGCGCCAACCCGCAGCGGCTGTTCCTGCCCGCGATCCAGGACCCGATCTACGGCTTCGACGCGATCAACGTCGAGGCGCAGACCCAGGCGCAGACCAGCCTCCTGAACTGGACGCGGCGGATGATCGCCATCCGCAACAACAGCGTCGCCCTGGGGCGGGGCTCGATCCAGTTCCTCTACCCCTCGAACCGCAAGGTGCTCGCCTGGATCCGCGAGCACGAGGGCGAGCGCATCCTGTGCGTGGCGAACCTGTCGCGGGCGCCGCAGGCGGTGCAGCTCGACCTCTCCGAGTTCCGCACGGCGGTGCCGATCGAGCTGACCGGCGGCACCGAGTTCCCGGCCATCGGCGAGCTGCCCTACCTCCTCACCCTGCCGGCCTACGGCTTCTACTGGTTCTCCCTGTCGGCGGCCCAATCGGGCGTGGTCGGCCCGCAGCAGGAGCCGCCGGAGCTGTTCACGCTGGTCCTCACCGGGGGCATCGAGAGCCTGATGGCGGGGCGCGAGCGCGTCGCCTTCGAGCGCACCGTGGTGCCGCCCTTCCTGATGAGCCGCCGCTGGTTCGGGGCCAAGGGCTCGCGGATCAAGGGCGTGAAGGTGGTCGATTGCGCGGCCTTCGGCCCCCGCGAGGGCGGCGAGCCGCGCTACCTGCTGCCGCGCCTGGCCGTCTCGCTCTCCAACGGCGAGACCCACGAGTACTTCGTGCCGGTGGGCGTCGATGAGGGCCGCGAGGACGCGGACCTGATGGAATTCGCCGTGGCGCGGGTACGGCGCGGGCCGCGCACCGGCCTGCTCTTCGGGGCTGCGGGCTCCAACGACTTCGCCGCTTGCCTCATCGAGGACATGCGCCGGCACCGGGAGATCCCGACCGAGCGCGGCAAGCTCGTCTTCGCCACCACTTCGGCCTTCGATCCGGGCGTGAGCGTGGACGTCGCCGACATCCGCCGCCTCAAGGCCGAGCAGAGCAACACCTCGATCGCGGTGGGCTCGAAGCTGATGCTCAAGCTCCTGCGCCGGCTCCAGCCGGGCACCCATCCCGAGATCGAGGTCGGGCGCTTCCTCACCGAGGTGGCGGGCTTCCCCCACACCCCGGCGCTGCTCGGCACCCTGGAGCACGTCGCCGAGGACGGCACCCGCACCGCGCTCGCCGTGCTGCAGAAGTTCGTCCTCAACCAGGGCGACGCGTGGACCCTGATGCTGGAGGGCCTGCGCCGGGACTTCGAGACCGTGGTGCTCGCCCCCGAGAGCGAGGCCCTGAGCCCGGAGGAGGCGTTCCGCGACCACATGCGCTGGGCCGATCTCCTCGGCCAGCGCACGGCGCAGATGCACGCCGCCTTCGCCATCGAGACCGACGACCCGGCCTTCGCGGCGGAAGCCTTCGAGGAAGACGACCTCGCTATCCTCGCCAGGGACGCCCGCCATCAGGCCGAGCGCGCTTTCCGGGGCCTGAAGGGCCTCGCGGAGCGCGGCCTCGATGCCGGCAAGGACGCCTGCGCCGACCTCCTCGGCCGACGGGCCGAGGTCGAGGCGCTGATCGAGCGCCTGACCCAGGGCTCGCTGCGGGGTGCGCACAAGATCCGCATCCACGGCGACTATCATCTCGGTCAGGTGCTGGTCGCCGAGAACGACCTCATCATCGTCGACTTCGAGGGCGAGCCCTCGCGGCCGGCGGACGAGCGGCGGGCGAAGTCGATGCCGCTGCGCGACGTCGCCGGGATGATGCGCTCCTTCGCCTACGGCGCCGAGACGGTGATCCGCGAGATCGCGAGCCGCTTCGCGGATTCGCAGGAGCGCGCCCGCGCGGCGGCCACGGCGTGGCGTGGCATGATCGATGCGGCGTTCCTCGCGGGCTACCAGGGCGCCGTGGACGGCACCCGGGCCGCCGTGACCGACGAGCCCACCCGTGACCGCCTCCTGCGGCTCTGCCTCCTCACGAAGGCGCTGTACGAGGTCGACTACGAGGCCAACAACCGCCCGGACTGGATCGAAATTCCCGCACGTGGGGTTCTGTCCATTCTGGACGAGGACGGAGAGCGTTCCGAATGACGGTGACCGACGAGACCTTCGCGCCGCGGGCCGGGGAGGGAGTTTCCGGCTCCGGCGGAGGCTCCGAGCGCGCCGCGTCGCAGACGATCCCGAGTGTTCACCCGGACGCGATCGCCGCGATCATGGGCGCGAGCCACGGCGATCCCTTCTCCGTGCTCGGGCCGCACAAGGTCGGTCCGAACCACTGGGAGGTGCGCGCCGTGCTGCCGGAGGCCCGCGCCGCGAGCCTGATCCTCGGCGAGCGCACGGTGCCCTTCGAGAAGCGCCACAATGACGGCTTCTTCGTCGCCCGCGTCGAGGGCGAGGGGCGGCCCCTCTACGAGATCGAGATCGAGGCCTGGGACGGTCGGACGAGCCGCCGCTTCGACCCCTACGGGTTCGGCTCGTCCATCGAGCAATACGACGTCGCCGGCCTGCGGGAGGTCGGCACCAACCTCGTCTACCGCATCCTCGGCGCCCAGGCCGGGCGCCTCGACGGGATCGACGGGTTCCGCTTCGCCGTCTGGGCGCCGAACGCCAAGAAGGTCAGCGTCGTCGGCGACTTCAACGAGTGGGACGGCCGCCGCCACCCGATGCGCCTCTGGCAGGATGGCGGGGTGTGGGAGCTGTTCGTCCCCGGCCTCCAGCCCGGCGGGCGCTACAAGTTCGAGATCCGGGGGCCGGACGGTGCCCTGGTGCCGCTCAAGGCCGACCCGGTCGCCTTCGCCGCCGAGCATCCGCCGGCCACCGGCTCGATTCTGCACGGCCTCGGGGCCTTCGACTGGCGGGACGACGGCTGGATGGGCAGCCGCGGCGCCAAGGACCCGCGCCACGCCGCGATCTCGATCTACGAGGTCCATCTCGGTTCGTGGATGCGGGTGCCGGAGGAGGGCAACCGCTACCTCACCTACAAGGAACTGGGCGAGCGCCTCATCCCCTACGTCAAGGAGATGGGCTTCACCCATATCGAGATGCTGCCGATCACCGAGTTCCCGTTCGACGGGTCCTGGGGCTACCAGCCGGTGTCGCTGTTCGCACCGACCAGCCGCTTCGGCACGCCGGACGAGTTCTCGGCCTTCGTGGATGCCGCCCACGAGGCCGGCATCGGCGTGATGCTCGATTGGGTGCCCGGCCACTTCCCGCTGGACGCTCACGGGCTCGGCCAGTTCGACGGCACGCATCTCTACGAGCATGCCGACCCACGCC
This sequence comes from Methylobacterium sp. Gmos3, assembly GCF_056430985.1. NCBI lineage: Bacteria > Pseudomonadati > Pseudomonadota > Alphaproteobacteria > Hyphomicrobiales > Methylobacteriaceae > Methylobacterium > Methylobacterium sp. Gmos3. The sequence goes on along the minus strand of NZ_JBWJYL010000005.1, from coordinate 336,548 downwards.
AGGGCTTCCACCAGGATTGGGGCACCTACATCTACAATTTCGGGCGGACCGAGGTCGCGACCTTCCTCACCGCCAACGCGCGGTTCTGGCTGGAGCATTACCACCTCGACGGCCTGCGCGTGGATGCCGTCGCCTCGATGCTCTACCTCGACTACTCGCGCCGCCAGGGCGAGTGGATCCCGAACCGCTACGGCGGCAACGAGAATCTCGAGGCCATCGACTTCCTGCGCAAGACCAACGAGGCGACCTACAGCCACGCCCCGGGCACGATCACGGTGGCCGAGGAATCGACCTCCTGGCCGGGCGTCTCGCACCCGACCTACACGGGCGGCCTCGGCTTCGGCTTCAAGTGGAACATGGGCTGGATGCACGACACCCTGCACTACATGCAGGAAGACCCGATTCATCGCCGTTACCACCACCACAACCTGACCTTCGGGCTGCTCTACGCCTTCTCCGAGAACTTCATCCTGCCCCTGTCCCACGACGAGGTGGTGCACGGGAAGGGCTCGCTCCTGTCCCGGATGCCGGGCGACCGCTGGCAGAAGTTCGCCAACCTGCGGGCCTATTTCGGCTTCATGTGGGGGCACCCCGGCAAGAAGCTGCTCTTCATGGGCGGCGAGTTCGGCCAGGAGCGGGAGTGGAACCACGATGCCAGCCTCGACTGGCACCTGCTCGACGACCCCCTGCACAAGGGCGTCAAGGACGTGGTGCGCGACCTCAACCGCCTCTACCTCGCGTCGCCGGCCCTCCACAGCCGCGATTCCGAGCAGGCCGGCTTCCAGTGGCTCGTCGCCGACGACCAGGACAACAGCGTCATCGCCTGGGCGCGCAAGGGCGCGGGCGGCGAGATCGCCATCGTGGTCTCGAACTTCACGCCGGTCCCGCGCGAGGGCTACCGCATCGGCGTGCCGGCGGGGGGCCATTACCGCGAGGCGTTCAACTCGGACGCCGCGCAATATGGCGGCGCGAACCTGGGCAATGGCGGCGGCTGCACGGCGGAGGCGCAGGCCAGCCACGGCCAGGCGCACTCGCTCAGCCTGACGATCCCGCCGCTGGCGACGGTGATCTTCCTGCGGGAGGGCTGAGCTCCGCCTGCGCGATCCGGCCACGCCCCGGCGAGGGGGCGTGGCGGGCTCCAAAAATTCCCGTTCGGGCGGGAGCTTCGCCGTGCCCGGCACGTTCCCGGAATGCCCCCGCCGCGACGTGGCGGGCGGAGCGCCGGAGACCCCATGTCCGATTCCCCCCGTTCGACGTTCCAGGCCCGTGCGGCCCGCTCGCGCATCCTGGAGGGTCTGCCCTATCCGCTCGGCGCCACCTGGGACGGGCTGGGTGTGAACTTCGCCCTGTTCTCGGCGCACGCCACCAAGGTCGAGCTGTGCCTGTTCGATGACCAGGGCGAGCGCGAGATCGAGCGGATCGACCTGCCCGAGTACACGGACGAGATCTGGCACGGCTACCTGCCCGATGCCCGGCCCGGCACGATCTACGGTTTCCGCGTCCACGGCCCCTACGAGCCCACCGCCGGGCACCGCTTCAACCCGAACAAGCTGCTCATCGACCCCTACGCCAAGGGCCTCGTCGGCTCCATCACGTGGAACCCGGCCCTGTTCGGCTACAAGATGGAATCGGGCGACGACACCACCTTCGATGAGCGCGATTCCGCCCCGTTCACCCGGCGCTCGCGGGTGATCGACCCCGCCTTCACCTGGGGCCGCCACCAGAAGCCCAACGTGCCCTGGGAGCGGACCATCTTCTACGAGGCCCATGTGAAGGGCCTGACCAAGCTCCACCCGAAGGTCCCGGAAAAGCTGCGCGGCACCTATGCCGGCCTCGGCACGCCGGAGGTGCTCGATTACATCAAGAGCCTCGGCGTCACCTCGGTCGAATTGCTGCCGGTTCACTCCTTCGTGCAGGACGATTACCTGCAGGAAAAGAACCTCGTGAACTATTGGGGCTACAACACCATCTCGTTCTTCACCCCTGCCCGGCGCTACGCGGCGGTGCCGGACTTCGCCTTCTCCGAGTTCAAGGAGATGGTCTCCCGCCTGCACGGGGCGGGCCTCGAGGTGATCCTCGACGTGGTCTACAACCACACGGCGGAGGGCAACGAGAAGGGGCCGACCCTCTCGTTCAAGGGCATCGACAACGCCTCGTACTACCGGCTGCTGCCGAACGAGAAGCGCTACTACATCAACGACACCGGCACCGGGAACACGTTCAACCTCTCGCATCCGCGGGTGCTGCAGCTCGTCACCGATTCGCTGCGCTACTGGGCGACGGAGATGCGCGTCGACGGCTTCCGCTTCGACCTCGCCACGATCCTCGGCCGCGAGCCCTACGGCTTCGACGAGGGCGGCGGCTTCCTCGACACCTGCCGGCAGGATCCGGTGCTGAACTCGGTGAAGCTCATCGCCGAGCCGTGGGATTGCGGGCCGGGCGGCTATCAGGTCGGCGGCTTCCCGCCGGGCTGGGCCGAGTGGAACGACCGTTTTCGCGATGACGTCCGCGCCTACTGGAAGGGCGACGGCGGCCTCCTGCCGGATGTCGCCGCCCGCATCAGCGGCTCGGCGGACAAGTTCGACAAGCGCGGGCGCAAGCCCTGGGCGAGCGTCAACTTCCTCACCGCGCATGACGGCTTCACCCTGCACGACACCGTCGCCTACAACGACAAGCACAATGAGGCGAATGGCGAGAACAACCGGGACGGGCACTCGCACAACCTGTCCTACAATTACGGCGTCGAGGGTCCGACCGACGATCCGGGCATCCGCGCGGTGCGGCTGCGCCAGATGCGCAACATGCTGGCGACGCTGTTCCTCTCGCGCGGCACGCCGATGCTGCTCGCCGGCGACGAGTTCGCCCGCACCCAGAAGGGCAACAACAACGCCTATTGCCAGGACAACGAGATCTCCTGGCTGGATTGGGGCGCCATCGGTGCGGAGGAGCGCGACCTCGCGGAGTTCACGCAGCGGCTGGTCATCCTGCGCAACGCCCTGCCGATCCTCAACCGCGGCCGGTTCCTCACCGGGCGCTACGACGAGGAATTCGGTGTCCAGGACGTGACGTGGCTCCGCCCCGACGGGAGCGAGATGGCCGCACAGAACTGGAGCGACGGAGAAGCCCGCGCCTTCGCCGTCCGCCTCGACGGCCGCGCCCAGGCGACGGGCCTGCACCGGAAGGGCGGCGACGCGACGCTGCTCCTCCTGTTCAACGCCTACCACGACCTCGTGACGTTCCACCTGCCGGAGACGGTGGGGGGCGAGGCCTGGACGCGGCTCCTCGACACGAACCTGCCCGATAGCCAGGACGCGGAAAGCTTCGGCTTCGCGCAGCCCTACGAGGTGACGGGCCGGTCGATGCTGATGTTCGTGCTGAAGCCCGAGGACACGCCCGGCGACGCGCCGACCGAAATGGAGCGCTCGTACCAGCACGTGATGCAGGCCTTCGAGCGCGCCAATGTCGAACAGGTGCGCTTCCACCTCGACGAGAACGAGTGACGCCGGGCGGGGCGCCGATACAGGGCAGGGGCGGGGGCTTGCGAAAATCCTCCCGCCCCGCCTTGCGTGAAGGCCCCCGCGCAGGATACAGGACGCCCTCCGCGCGGCCCGATCCGCGCCCGGCCCCACGCCGGGCGCCGGCCGCCGGTCCGGAGGGGTGGCCGAGTGGTTGAAGGCGCACGCCTGGAAAGTGTGTATACGGGAAACCGTATCGCGGGTTCGAATCCCGCTCCCTCCGCCAGATCCCGTTGATACGGGCAAAAGTCAGCCAGGGCCTGGGCCGACAGAACGGCACGGCCATCATCTCCGGCAGATCAGGTTTCTCCCCCCGCCCATCGCGACCGGGGTCGACATCCGCATGCGATGATCGGGCAAGCCGGTGACGTAGCGATCAAGCAACCCGGACAATCCCGCCAAGTCACGATTCGCGGTCCCGAACCACAGGCAAATTTATACAACCAGAGAGCGAATTATTAAGCAGCCGACAATCAATTAACCTCAAGGTCGCGGGGCCCTCGCCAGGGACGCGGGGGACGATACGGCAGTCCCGGGTGGCCTTGATCGATGAGAGTCTTCAAAAACCTCAAGCTCGTCACGAAGCTTGCCATTCCCGCCGCTTTGCTGATGGCCGTCTGCGCCGGGATGGTCATCCTGGCGCGCGATAGCCTCGCCTCGCTCGATTCCAACACCCGGCAGATCGTCGATCATAACGCGCAGCGGGCCATCCTGGTCCTGCAACTCGCCGTCGCCGCGAACGAGGCGACGATCCGCGAGAAGAACCTCATCATCGGCGACGGGGCCGACGGGACGGTCCTGCGGGAGGAGCACGCGGCGCTGGAGCAGACCGCCGGCCGGGCGGCGGCCTCCCTCGTCCGGCTCTCCGAGACGCCCGACCTCCGCGCCATCAACACGCATCTGGCGGATCTGACGGCCCGCTTCTTCGCGACCTCGCGCGGCGCGGTCGATCTCGCCCTGCACGCCAAGGCCGAGGCGGCGGCCAAGCTGTCGAACGGCGAGGGACGCACCGCGCGCAAGGCCCTCGTGGAGGCGCTGAACGCCCGGGTGACCGCCAATGTCGCGGCGCTGGAGGCGGAGAAACACCGCGCGAGCGACGTCGCCGCCGCCGCCACGCGGAGCCTCACCGAGATCGCGGTGGTGGGCTTCCTCGCGGCCTTCGGGTTGCTCGGCGCCATCGCCGTCTACGGCATCACGCGCCCCCTCGGCAGCCTCGTCGCGGTGCTGCAGCGCATGGCGCAGGGGGACATCGACGCGCAGATCCCCGAGGCCCGGCGCGGCGACGAGATCGGCGCCGTCGGCAAGGCGGTCGAGGGCATCAAGGCGATGGTCGCCCGCAAGGCGCTGGAAGAGGCCGAGATGAAGCGCCTCGCCGACGAGGCCGCCGCCCTGGAGCGCAGGCGCACCATGATCGAGCTGGCGGACGGGTTCGAGGCGGCGGTCGGCGGCATCGTCGGCATGGTGGCCTCCTCGGCCACCGAGCTGCAGGCCACCGCCGGCGCCATGAGCGGCACGGCCACGGAGACCGCCACCCAGTCGAGCGCCGTCGCGGCGGCGGCCGGTCAGGCCGCGACGAACGTCCAGACGGTGGCGGCGGCGGCCGAGGAACTGAGCTCCTCCGTGCTGGAGATCGGCCGCCAGGTCGTCGGATCGGCCCATCTCGCGAGCCGGGCGGTCGGCGAGGCGGACCAGACCGTCGCCATCGTGCAGGAGTTGGACAAGGCCGCCGGCCGCGTCGGTGCCGTGGTCGACCTGATCTCGACCATCGCCGGCCAGACCAACCTCCTGGCCCTCAACGCCACCATCGAGGCGGCGCGGGCGGGGGAGGCCGGCAAGGGCTTCGCGGTCGTCGCATCGGAGGTGAAGGCCCTCGCCGAGCAGACGGCCAGGGCGACCCACGAGATCTCGGGCCAGATCGCGCAGATCCAATCCTCCACCGGCCAGGCGGCGTCGGCGATCGGGGCGATCACGGCGCGGATCCAGGAGATCAGCAGCGTGACGACCTCCATCGCCGCCGCCGTCGAGGAGCAGGGCGCCGCCACCCAGGAGATCGTGCGCAACGTCTCCGAGGCGGCGGTTGGCACGGGCGAGGTCACGAGCAACATCGCCGGCGTGGCCGGGGCCGCCGAGGAGACCGGCGCGGCGGCGAGCCAGGTGCTCGGCGCGGCCTCGGAACTCTCCCGTCAATCCGAACGGCTCTCGGCGGAGATGCAGCATTTCCTCGCGACCGTGCGCGCCGCCTGAGGGGCCGCCTGCAACGGCCACCCGATGGGGAGGGGGTCTCAGGGGCGCTTTGGCCTCTCGCCGAGGCGCTCCGCGCAGATTTCGGCGACGAGGCGGCTCAGCACCTCGACGCGCTCGATCAGCCACGACAACTCCTCGGTCGTGATCTCGTATCTGTAAGAGTACCGCGCCTTCACGTAGGCGTCGTGGAGCAGTTGGAAGCGGCGGCGGGCGATGCGCGTGTTGCGCGGCCATGCCTCCACGAGGCGATAATCGAGGTTTTCCGCCTTCTGCCGAAGCTCGCGAAGGGAATGGAGCTTCGGGCTATACAGCGTCAGGACCAGAAGGACGCAATGATAAGTGGTCTCGGCCCATTGATGCAGATGGAATGCGGCTTGGTTGAGTTCGTCGTGCCGCATTAAAACTTGAACGACTTCGAGCCTGGACGCGACATTCGGATACCAGACGTCGTAGTGGATCCACTCTTCCTCGCGCCGCACCTCGTCCGAGAGCGGCCCGATCTCGCTCAGCGGGTAGCCCGGCACCTCGTGGAGCACGATGCCTTCACGCGCGATGTCGGCGAAGAACGGCCGGCCCCGGGAGAGTTGGTCGTTCACATCCGCATAGCTGTGGACGATCAGGTTCGGCGACGGCCGGGCCCTGGTCACCCACAGGGCTTCCCGACCGAAGCGCTCGTTGAACCACTCCCACGCCTCGAAATCCCTGGTGAAATGCTCGTAGTTCACGATCACGAGCAGGTCGAAATCCGAGACGTAGCCGGTCCCGCGATCCTCGCGCCATGTGCCCCGGGCGAAGGAGCCGTACAGGATCACCTTGAGGATGCGCCCGCGCTTGGCCTTGTCGGAGAGCTTGCCCTTCTGCGCCTCCTCGAACTCCTCGAACAGCGCCGACACGGCGCGCACGAGGTGACGGCGGAAGCGCAGGGGGATGTGGGCGAGCGGTGCGGCGTCGAGCATCGGGACGGTCAAGCTTTCCACAGGGCTAGCCCTTTGGGAGCCCCGCTTCAACTCACCCGCGCCCGACGCTCAGCCGTGGCGGCGCATCAGCGGCTCGCGCATCGTGGCGGTGCGGCGCTGGCGTTCCACCGGGCGCTCGCCGGTGGAGCGGCCATGCTCCATGCGGATCTGCTCGATCAGCATCGGCCTGGCGAAGTAGAAGCCCTGCGCGCAGCGGATCTGGGTGGCGGCCAGCAGGTAGGCGACCTCCTCGTGCGTCTCGACCCCCTCGGCGACCACCGACATGCCGAGCGCCATCCCGAGGGACTCGATCGCCTTGAGCACGATCTGGCTGCGCGGGCGCTGGTGGATGTCGGTGATGAAGGAGCGGTCGATCTTCAACTCGTCCGCCGTGATCTCGGCGAGCGCGGCCAGCGAGGAATAGCCCACGCCGAAATCGTCGATGGAGACCCGCGCGCCGATGGCGCGGATGCGCGGCAGCACCTCCCGCTGGAACCGGCCCTTGGTGAAGAAGGCCTCCTCGGTCAGTTCGAGGATGAAGCGCGAGGCGAGGCCGGTCTGTCCGAGGGATTCGCAGAACGCGGTCATGAACGGCACGTCGCAGGCCTGCTTGGCCGCGATGTTGAGGCTCACCGTGATCTCGGTCCCGAACATGTCGTCGAGGTCGGGGATCGCCCGCACGGTCTCGGCGAGCACCTGGAGGGTGATCTCGTTGATGAGCCCGAGTTCGATGGCGAGCCCGACGAAGTCGCCCGGTGCCTGGATCACCCCGAGTTCGTCGCGCCAGCGCAGCAGCACCTCCACGCCCTTCACGGCATGGGTGCGCATGTCGACCTTGGGCTGGAAGGCGCAGCAGAAGCAGCGGTCGCGGATGGCGAGCCGCAGGCGCTGCTCCACCGCCATGCGGGCGGTGGCGGCCTGGCTCATCGCCTCCTCGAAGATGCTGACGCCGCCCTTCACGCTGCCCTTCACCCGGTACATGGCGCTGTCGGCCTGGCGGCGCAGGGTCTCGTAGGTGGTGCCGTGGTCGGGAAAGAGGCTCAGGCCGATGGAGGCCGAGGCGAAGATCTCGTGGCCGTCGATGAAGAAGGGCTGCTTCAGGCGATCGGAGATCGCGGAGACGGAGGCGAGGGTCGCGTCGCGGTCGAGGACGGGGTTCAGCAGCAGCACGAACTCGTCGCCGCCGAGCCGGGCGAGCATGTCGCCGGGGTGCAGCGAGCCGCGGATCCGGTCGGCCACCTTGCGCAGCAGCATGTCGCCCGCCGCGTGGCTGTAATAGTCGTTGATGTGCTTGAAGTTGTCGAGATCGATGAAGGCCAGGGCGAAGCGGTCCGACAGCCGCGCCTGGGCGATCAGCTCCTCGATGCTCTGCTCGAACATCAGCCGGTTCGGCAGGCCGGTGAGCGCGTCGATATAGGCCCGGCCGATCAGGTCGCGCTGGATGCGATGGTGCTGGGTGACGTCGAGGAGGGTGGTGAGGGTGAAGTCCTCGCTGTCGACGGCGAGCGGTCTCGCCTGCGCCTCCACGACCCGCTCGCCCACCTCGGCCACCGCCGCGCCGGGGGAGGGGACGCCGCCGATGGCGGGCAGGTCGAGGGCGGCGTCGGGGTCGAGAATCCGCGCGGCGGCGTTCGCCAGGATGCAATGGCCCTGCGCGTCGTGCACGACCATCCCCACGGGCAGCGCCTGGATGGCGGCCTCCAGGAGGTGGCGGCGATGGCTGGGATGGGCCGTCTCGGGCACGCTCATTCCTGCTGCCACAGTGACCGGACGAGGCGGCTGCCGGCCTCCGCCGCGATGGGGGCGGGAGCGTCGCCGCCCTCGAGGGGGCGGCGGAGCAGACGGCGGTGGGCCTGATCCAGGGCGGGGCCGTTGCCCTGCTCCGCGCCGGGCTCGCGCGCGAGCCGGGCGGCCACAGAGCCCTCGCCGTCGAGGCTGGAGGGCTTGCTCATGGTGGCGGCGCGCCAGCGCTCCACCACGGCCCCGACGAACGGGCCGTTGGCCGCGATCCGCCCTTCCTCGGTGATCCGCCCGCTCACGTCGTTGCGCGGCTGGCGCCCCGGAGGCAACTGGCTGAAGGTCATGCGCGCGGGCACCGGCACGCCCTCGCCGAAGGCGATCACCTCGCCCGTGCCCAGCGAGGGCACGAAGGCGAGGAGGTTCACCGCGTCCGAGACGGCGGCGGCCAGGAAGGCCTGGTCGCGCTCGTTCGTCATGCGCATGGCGAACAGGGTGCTGCACTGGGAGATGATCGCCGGGTCGAGCTCGGCCGGGCGCTGGGTGACGAGGCCGAGGAAGACCCCGTGCTTGCGGCCCTCGCGGGCGATCCGCGACAGGGCGCGGCGGGTGGGCGTGAAGCCGACGGAGCGGTCCGCCGAGGCGTAGCGGTGGGCCTCCTCGCAGACGAGGAGCAGCGGAACGGCGCCTTCGCTCCAGATCCCGAATTCGAAGGCGAGGCGGCAGAGCACGCAGACCACCGCGTCGACCACCTCGGTCGGTAGGCCGGCGAGCTGCATGATGGTCATCGGCCGCCCGTCCGGCTCCAGCCGGAACAGGTGGGCCAGCAATTCGCCCATCATGTCGCCGCCGACATTGGCGTTCTCGAACATGAAGCCGTAGCGGGGATCGTTGCGGATCGTCTCGATCCGCGAGATCAGCCGGTGATAGTGCATCCGCGAGGCGCGGTTCTCCAGGCGGCCCATCCGCTCGTCGATGAGGAGCGTCAGGTCCTGGAGCGTGTAGGGGACGGGCGTGTCGACGGTGAAGCCAGCGTTCTTGTTGAGGCCCCGCTTGACGACCTGCCGGTCGGCCGCCTCCTTGTACTGAAGGTACTTGGTCTTCGCGAGGGGAATGACCTCGGCCAGGATCTCGATCTCCTCGTCGACCGGCGGGCGCCCGCCATAGATCACGTCGGTGATCTCTTCGAGGTTGAACAGCCAGAACGGCAGCTTGAGGTTGCGCGGGGTGACGATGTTCGCCCTGTCCCCGAAGCACGAGGCATATTCGTTGTGCACGTCGAGGAGGAAGACGCGCACGTTCTCCTGGACGCCCAGCACCCGGTCGAGAATCACCGCGACGCCGCTCGACTTGCCGACCCCGGTCGCCCCCAGCACGGCGAAGTGCTTGGACAGGAGGTCGTTGACCCGGATGCAGGCCGGCGTCTCCGGATCCTGGTAGAGGGTGCCGACCGAGACCATGTCGCTGCCCGACACTTGGTAGACCACGCGCACATCCGAGGGCGGGAGGAGGTCGACCTCGTCGCCGATGGCCGGATAGCGGGCCACACCCCGGCGGAACCGCTTGGCTTCGCCCTCGGTCAGGATCTCGCCCAGGAGATCCAATCCCGCGAAGGCCGTCAGGCCGCCGCCGGGCTCGCCGCGCGAGGTGAGGGCGGTGATGATGCCGACCAGAATCGCGCCTCCGGCATGGAGCCGCACGAACCGGCCGACCGTCACGCGCTGGCCCTGCCGTCCCGCCTGCGATTCGAGGGCGAGGTGGACCTTCAGGCCGTCGATGGACGCCACCGTCCCGATCCGCGCCGCCGCGTCGACCCCGTCGGAGATGCCTGCCGTGCTGAACATCCTGAGACCTTGGCTGGACATGGCGTCCACGCGAGAGTGAGACGGGGTGAAGCGGGCACGCCGCTTCCCTGGCGACACAATGCCAGGTTGTTGTTGACAAATTCTATACACCGCCTCGGCGCGGCCTCATTAATAACGTCTGAATCTGGCGAAATTCATTTTCGATTTCATTTTTTAACTTAAATATACGGATATAGATGTCTGATTATTTTCAGAATGTGGGGCCAGATCTAAAGTTTAGCGCGTGATGTTGCTTGGGGCGGCAACCTCAGGCTGCACCGACAGTCTACGATGGGCAGGGAGCGGTGCTTGTAGATGGCGGCGACCATCGCCCAAAAGGGGCGAGGATGATCGCGGCCCGTCGGCAACCGGACAATCCGAGAACCTCGCCCAAGAACCTTGCCCTGGCCGAGCGCCGGCCCTCCCCGCGCCGTTCCGGTGAGCGGCGATGGCCCGATGGAACAGTCCCGCTCATCGGAAAATCAGCCGAACCGGAAGAGGACGCCCGCAGAATAGTCGAAACAACTCCTGTTTCAGGGGGGATAAAGCCATGACAGGGCCGCCGCCGAAAGTTTTCCCTAACACCGGATGAGCAACCTGTGATGAGGGACGGGCGGTGTTCGGCCGAGCCGACGAGGGACGATGTACGCGAACCGGGTTGCAGAGGCGCGGGCCACCGATGCGGGGGCGGCGCGGGATTCGGCGCCCGTCACCCCGCGACGGCTCCTCGCCGCCCTCGCCCTCGTGGTCATCGGCGGGATGTGGATCTACACCGCCTGGATGATCCACGACCTGCGCCGCCAGGCGTGGGACACCGCGCGCCACGACGCCCTGGGCCTGCTCGGCACCAGCGAGCGGGCGATCTCCCGCGACATCGAACTCTACGACCTCTCCCTCCAGACGGTGGCGAGCCGCCTGAACCTTCCGGTCCTCGCCGGGGCGTCGTCGGAGCTGCGCCAGCTCGCCCTGTTCGACCGGGTGTCGCAGGCGCGGGGCTACGGCGCGATCCTCGTCCTCGACGAGACGGGCAAGGCCTTCCTCGATTCCGGCTCCCTCGTCCCGCGCCGCCTCGACGGGGCCGACAGGCTCTACTTCACGATCCACCGGGACAATCCCGAAGCCGGATTGTTCATCGGCCGCCCGTGGCGGACGCGCCTGAGCGGACGCGAGATGATCCCCCTCAGCCGCCGCTTCGCCTATACGGACGGAAGCTTCGCCGGTGTCATCGTCGGCGCCATCGAACTCGCCTATTTCCGGGAGGTGTTCGACCGGCTGAAGGGCAACAGCGCCTTCACCGTCAGCCTCGATTTCACGGACGGCCGCGAGGTGATGAACACCGGGCAGGCCGCCGATTCCGATGCGCCGGGCCTGCGCGAGGAGCGGCAGGTCGCCCCCTGGCCGCTGCGCCTGTCGGTGTCGCTCCCGATCTCGGCCATCGACCAGGCGTGGCTGCCGCAGAGCCGCTTCGTCCTGGCGCTGGCGCTGCTCCTGAGCCTCGCCGTCCTCGGCGTGGTGGGGCTGCTGCACCGGGAATTCAGCCGCCGGGCGCGTGCGGAGCGGCAAGCGCTCGCCGCCCGGGCCGAACTCGAACGGCTGGCCGCCACCGACGCCCTGACCGGCCTGTGGAACCGGCGGCATTTCGAGCGCGCCGTCGCCCGCTGCGCCGATTCCGCCGAGCGGGCGCGCTGGGCGCTGCTCAGCATCGACACCGACCACTTCAAGGGCTTCAACGACCGCTACGGCCACCCGGCCGGCGACAGGGCGCTGAAGCATGTCGCCGCCGTGCTGAGCGAGCGGGCGGCCCAGGCCGGCGGCAGCGCCTTCCGGGTCGGCGGCGAGGAATTCGCGGTCCTCGTCGCCTGCGGACCCGGTGAGGCGGCGATGCTGGCCGAATCGGTCCGCGCGGGCGTCGCCGCCCTGGGCCTGCCCCATGACGACCATCCGCGCGGGATCCTCACCCTCAGCGTCGGCGTCGCCCATGGCGGCCTCGCCCCGGCCGCGAGCCTGCAGGATTGGATGGACGGCGCCGATGCGGCCCTCTACGCCGCCAAGCGGCAGGGGCGGGACCGCGTCTGCCATGCCGGGGCGCAGGATGCCGTCCGCCCGGCGCGCCTCGCGGCGGCCGGCTGAGGCTCACTCGTCCGTGCTGCGCAGGTGCAGGTAGGTGGGATCGAACTCGCCGGCCTTGGTGAGGGCGTCCCAGTCGTGGATCGTCAGGCGCCCGCCGCTGAGGGTGATGAGGCCGCTCTCGCGCAGTTCCTTCAGGATTCGGTTCACGTGGACCGAGGTGATGCCGAGCGCGTCGCCGAGTTCGTACTGGGTGAGGGGCAGGCTGCAGGAATAGTCGCTGGCGAGGCCGACCATCTCCAGCCGCAGCATCAGTTCGCAGAACAGGTGCGCCATGCGCGGGTAGGATTCGCGACGGCCGTTGTTGAGCATCCATTCGCGGGCGAGCGAGCCCTCGATCAGCGTCGTGCGCCAGAACGCATCCCCCAGGCGGGGCTGGCTCGCGAAGAGCGCGCGCAGGGCATCGTGCGGCACGAAGCCGATGCGCAGCGGCGCCACGGCGCAGATGCTGAAATCCAGCACCTCCAGGTGCAGGCTCTGGAAGTCCGGCACGTCGCCGGGGACGTGGTAGGCCGTCACCTGCCGCCGCCCGTCCTCGGTGGTCTTGTAGGTGGCAGCGATCCCGCTCAGCACGGCGAAGCACCGGTTCGGCCGGTCGTGCTCGACCACGATGTCCTGCCCGGTCTCGTATTCCGCCACGTGCAGCGGCAGCCCGAGGAGCGCCGCCCGCTCGGCCTCCGACAGCTCGAACAGCGCGATGCTCTCGATCTTGCGGACAAAGGGATTGATGTCCGCCTGGACCGTCCCTGACATCGCCTGCCCCCATTCGTACCCGCGGCGACTATAGGGCAATCGCCCGGCCGTTCCGCCCCGCTTCAGAAGGGCTGCGGGACCTTTTGATTCAGGTCAAGGTCGCAAGGCCGCCCGGCGCCTAATCGCGACAGGATCGATCCCTGCGCGAGGCGTCACGAGCGAGCCATGGCCGCCATATCCGGTCGCAAATACATGACGGAGGGGGAGGCGGGCCTGAGCCTGTTCCTGCTCGTCGGCAGTTTCCTCTGCGCCATCGCCTCGGCGCGGGCGGTGGACGCGCCCTTCGGCATCCACATGGCGATGTTCGCCCTCGCCGGGGCGGCGGGGCTCGCGGCGCTGCTGAAGCGCTACGAGGCGCGGCCCGTGGCGGCCCCGCCGCAGGAGATCGACGGACGGCCGAACTACACGCTCGGGCCGGTCAAGTTCGCGACCGTCGCCGCCATGGGCTGGGGCATCGCCGGATTCACGGTGGGCTGCCTCATCGCCTTCCAGCTCTGGGCGCCGGCCCTGAACCTCGGCCTCGAATACACGACCTTCGGGCGCCTGCGGCCGCTGCACACCTCGGCGGTGATCTTCGCCTTCGGCGGCAACGTGCTGATCGCCACCTCGCTCTACGTCGTGCAGCGGACCTGCCGGGCGCGGCTGGCCGGGGACCTCGCGCCCTGGTTCGTGGTGCTCGGCTACAACCTGTTCATCGTGATCGCCGGCACCGGCTACCTGATGGGCGTGACCCAGTCGAAGGAATACGCCGAGCCCGAATGGTACGCCGACCTGTGGCTCACCCTCGTCTGGGTCGTCTACCTGCTGGTGTTCCTGGGCACGATCTGGAAGCGAAAGGAACCCCACATCTTCGTGGCGAACTGGTTCTACCTCGCCTTCATCGTCACCATCGCGATGCTGCACATCGTGAACAACCTCGCCCTGCCGGTGACGGTGTTCGGCTCGAAGTCCTACCCGATCTTTTCGGGCGTGCAGGATGCCCTGATCGAGTGGTGGTACGGGCACAACGCGGTCGGCTTCTTCCTCACCGCCGGCTTCCTCGCCATCATGTACTACTTCGTCCCGAAGCGCGCCCAGCGGCCGATCTACTCCTACCGGCTGTCGATCATCCACTTCTGGGCGCTGATCTTCATGTACATCTGGGCGGGGCCGCACCACCTGCACTACACGGCCCTGCCGGACTGGGCGCAGACGCTGGGCATGACCTTCTCGATCATGCTGTGGATGCCCTCCTGGGGCGGCATGATCAACGGGCTGCTGACCCTCTCCGGCGCCTGGGACAAGCTCCGCACCGACCCGATCCTGCGCTTCATGGTGGTGTCGCTCGCCTTCTACGGCATGGCCACCTTCGAGGGGCCGATGATGGCGATCAAGGCGGTCAACTCCCTCTCGCACTACACCGACTGGACCATCGGCCACGTCCATTCCGGCGCGCTCGGCTGGGTCGCCTACATCTCCTTCGGCGCCCTGTATTGCCTCGTCCCGTGGCTGTGGAACCGTAAGGAGGTCTACTCCCTCAAGCTGGTCGAGTGGCACTTCTGGATCTCGACGCTGGGCATCGTCCTGTACATCACCTCGATGTGGGTTGCCGGGATCATGCAGGGCCTGATGTGGCGCGCCTACAACTCCCTCGGCTTCCTCGAATACTCCTTCGTCGAGACCGTCGAGGCGATGCAGCCCTACTACCTGGTGCGGGCGCTGGGCGGGGTGCTGTTCCTGATCGGCGCGCTGATCATGGCCTACAACCTCGCCATGACGATCGCCGGCAAGACGGCCTCCGCCGAGGAGGCGCTGCCCGGCCCCGCCGCCCTCGCCCCGGCCGAGTGACATCCCCCGGGGCCGCCGATGCGGGCGGCCCCCACCTCCCGCGCATCACGGAACCAGCCCGATGGCCACCGCCCAGCCCGGCCTCTGGAAGAGGCACGAGACCTTCGAGAAGAACTCCATCCTCCTGCTGATCGGCGCGCTGATCGTCGTGGCCATCGGCGGCCTCGTGGAGATCACGCCGCTCTTCTACCTGAAGAGCACGATCGAGACGGTGGAGGGCGTCCGCCCCTACACGCCGCTCGAACTCGCCGGCCGCAACATCTACATCCGCGAGGGCTGCTACCTCTGCCACAGCCAGATGATCCGGCCGATGCGCGACGAGGTCGAGCGCTACGGCCACTTCTCCCTGGCCGCCGAGAGCCTGTACGACCACCCGTTCCAATGGGGCTCGAAGCGTACCGGGCCGGACCTCGCCCGCGTCGGGGCTAAGTATTCCGACCAGTGGCACCGGGAGCACCTGCGCGACCCCCGCGCCGTGGTGCTGGCCTCGATCATGCCCCCTTACGCCTTCCTCGACCGGCCGCTGGACGCCGAGGCCATCGCCGACGATCTCACGGCCAACCGCGCGCTCGGCGTGCCCTACAGCGACGAGATGGTGGCGCTGGCCCGCGCCGACCTGAAGGCGCAGCTCGACCCCGACGGCCCCGGCGCCGCCGACCTCCAGCGCCGCTATCCCGGCGCCGCCCTGCACGAGTTCGCGGGCGAGAAGGGCCGCGTCGCCGAGATCGACGCCCTCGTCGCCTACCTGCAGGTGCTCGGCACGATGGTCGACTTCAAGATCTACGAAGACAAGAAGAACCTGAGGTGAGGGCCATGACCTACGAAAGCGCCGCCGCCTTCGCGCAGACCAGCGGCCTCCTGTACTTCGTCGGCGTCTTCGCCGCCGTCGCGATTTACGCCTTCTGGCCGCGCAACCGCTCCCGGTTCGATGCGGCCGCCCATCTCCCCCTGATCGAGGATTGAGCCGTGGCCGAGTCGCGCCCTTCAGGCCAGCCCGCCGATGGCCCGCAGACCACGGGCCATGCGTGGGACGGTATCCGCGAATACAACAACCCCCTGCCGCGCTGGTGGCTCTACACGCTCTACGCGACGATCGTCTGGTCGATGGGCTACTGGGTGCTCTACCCGGCCTGGCCGATGGTCGGCGGCTATACGGCGGGCCTGCTCGGCTATTCCCAGCGCGCGAGGGTGCTCGGCGAGATCGAGGCGGTGCGCAAGGAGCGCGACGCCCGCGGCCGGGCGCAACTCGCCAGCGCCACGGTGGCGGAGATCCGCGCCGACCCGGCCCTGCTGCGCCTCGCGCTGGCCACCGGCAAGGCGGCCTTCGGCGACAATTGCGCCGCCTGCCACGGCACCGCGGCGACGGGGCGGATCGGCTACCCGAACCTGCAGGACGACGACTGGCTGTGGGGCGGCGCCCCGGAAGAGATCGAGCGCACGATCCGCTTCGGCGCCCGCTCCGGCCACAGCGAGGCGCATGTCGGCGACATGCCGGCCTTCGGCCGCGATGGCATCCTCACCCGCCCGGAGGTCGAGGCGGCGGCGACCTACGTGCTCTCGCTCTCGGGCAAGCCGGGGGTGGCCGGCGCCAGCGCCGAGAAGGGCGCGGAGGTCTTCGCGGGCAATTGCGCCGCCTGCCACGGTGAGGGCGCGAAGGGCAACCCGGAGATGGGCGCCCCGAACCTCACGGACGCGATCTGGCTCTACGGCTCGGCGCCGGAGCAGGTGGTGGCGACGATCACCAACGGCCGCAGGGGCGTGATGCCCGCCTGGGAAGGCCGCCTCGACCCGGCGACGATCAAGTCCCTGGCCGTGTATGTCCACGGTTTGGGTGGGGGGCGGTAGAGCGCGGCGGCCCGCGTCCACACCGTCATTGCGAGCAAGGCGAAGCAATCCAGGGCAGCGGGACGGCTCCGGTCGTGGCGTCTCCCTGGATTGCTTCACTCCGTTCGCAATGACGGGGAGGAAGCGGATTGCCCGCCGTTTGAGCGAGATCAAAGCCCCGCCCGCCCGCGCGGCCTAGGGCTTTCGGACCCCGTCCAATCGCGGACGGAGGATGGTCCGCCGATGCCCCTCGTCCAGCGCAAAGATCCGCCCGCCGCCCCGCCGCTGCCCACCGCCCGCGCGAAGAAGAAATTCGGCCTGGCGGCGACGCGCGCGGCCATTCCGGTCGAGGACGGGTCGCTCTACGCGGCGCGGACCAAGATCCAGCCGCAGCTGGTCCACGGCACCTTCCGGCGGATCAAGTGGATGATCCTCGCCGTGGCGCTCGGCATCTACTACCTCGTGCCCTTCCTGCGCTGGCATCGCGGGCCGAACGCGCCGTCCCAGGCGGTGCTGCTCGATCTCGACAAGGGGCGCTTCTACTTCTGCTCCATCGAGCTGTGGCCGCAGGACGTGACCTACGTGATGGGTCTCCTGATCCTCGCGGCCTTCACCCTGTTCCTGATGAACGCGGTCGCGGGCCGCGTCTGGTGCGGCTACCTCTGCCCGCAGACCGTCTGGACCGACCTGTTCCTCGCCGTGGAACGGCTGATCGAGGGCGACCGGCGCGAGCGGCTGAAGCTCGACGCCGCCCCCTGGTCCATGGAGAAGATCGCCCTGCGCACCATGAAGCACGCGATCTGGCTGCTGATCGCGTGGTGGACCGGCGGCGCCTGGGTGCTCTACTTCGCCGACGCGCCGACGCTGGTGGTCCAGCTCGCGACCTATCAGGCCCCGCCCGTGGCCTATGTCGCGATCCTGACGCTGACCGCCACCACCTACCTGCTCGCCGGCCACATGCGCGAGCAGGTCTGCACCTACATGTGCCCCTGGCCGCGCATCCAGGCCGCGCTCACCGACGAGCACGCCTACAACATCCTCTACCGGGACGAGCGCGGCGAGCCCCGCGTCTCGGCCAAGAAGACCGAGGCCCTGCGCGCCGCCGGCCAGCCCGCCGGCGATTGCGTCGATTGCTTCGCCTGCGTCACCGCCTGCCCGATGGGCGTCGACATCCGCGACGGCCTGCAGATGGATTGCATCCAGTGCGGCCTGTGCATCGACGCCTGCGACACCACCATGGGCAAGCTCGGGCGCCCCACCGGCCTGATCGGCTACGACACCGAAGCCAACCGCCGGAGCCGCGCCGCCGGCCACGGGCCGGTGAGCCGCATCGTCCGCCCCCGGACGATCCTCTACGCGGTGCTGGTCGCCGGGACCGGCGGCTTCATGCTGGCGAGCCTCGCCACCCGCAGCTTCACGGGGGTGAGCGTCCTGCATGACCGCAACCCGCAATTCGTGACCCTCTCGGACGGCTCCGTGCGCAACGGCTTCACCCTGCGCATCGCCAACAAGCGCCCCGTGGCGCGCGATTTCGCCCTCGCGGTGGAGGGCGTCGCGGGCGCCCGCATCGAGGTGGTGGGCGGCACCCCCGACGACCTGCCGGTGCCGGCCGATTCCACGCAGGAATTCCGCATCCTCGTCTTCGCCCCGGCGGGGCTGGAGGCCCCCGTCACGCCCCTGTCGTTCCGCATCGCCGACGCCTTCGGCGAGGGTGCGGCGGCGCAGGACCATTTCAAGGCCCGCTGAGCATGAGCGCCCCCCTCACCGGCACCCGGATCCTGGCGATGTTCGTCGCCTTCTTCGGCACCGTCGCGGCGGCCGATGCCGTGCTCGTCACCGCGGCGCTGCGCACATGGTCGGGGCTCGACGAGGCCTCGCCGTATCAGGCGAGCCAGCGCTACAACGCCGAACTCGGCCGGGCGCGGGCGCAGGACGGCCTCGGCTGGAGCCTCGACGCCGCCGCCTCACGCCTGCCCGAGGGCGGAACGGCGATCGCCGCGACGCTGTCCGGCCGCGACGGCCTTCCCCTGGCGGGGAGGGCGGTGCGGGCGCGGCTCGAACGCCCCACGGACAAGCGGGAGGACCGGGCGGTCGATCTCGCGGAGGACCGGCCCGGCTCCTACGCGGTCCGCACCGCCGCCGTGCCGCCCGGCCAATGGGACCTCGTCGTGGAGGTGATGGGCGAGGACGGGGTCGCGTTCCGGCGCCGTCACCGGCTCTTCCTGGACTGAGGGATCGGCCCGATGTGCTGCACCGACACCGCGCTGGCCTATATCGAGGCCCACGCCTCGTGGAGCGAGGCGAACACCGCGCCCTCGCTGGGCCGCGACTACGCCGCCTTCGTCACCCGCGACGGGGAGGGCGCGGCGCGGGCCGCCTTCGCCGTCGAGGGCATCCGCTGCGCCGGCTGCATGGCCACGATCGAGCGCGGGCTGGCGCGGGTGCCGGGCGTCGCGCGGGCGCGGCTGAACTTCTCGGATCGGCGCCTCTCCGTCACCTGGGCGCCGGAGGCCGAGCCCGACATCGCCGCGATCCTCGCCGAACTCGACGCGCTCGGCTTCACCGGCCGCCCGTTCGATCCCGGCCGGGTCTCGCGGGAGGAGGAGGCGCAGACGCAGCGGCTGGTGCGGGCGCTGGCGGTGGCGGGCTTCGCCGCCATGAACGTGATGCTGCTCGCGGTCTCGGTCTGGGCCGGCAACGCCTCGGACATGACCCCTGAGAACCGCGACCTCTTCCACTGGATCCAGGCAGTGATCGCCCTGCCGGCCGCCGCCTATGCCGGGCGGCCGTTCTACGAGGGGGCGCTGAAGGGCCTGCGCGCCGGCCGCGTGACCATGGACTTCCCCATCACCCTCGGCGTGGTCCTGACGCTGGTCATGTCCGTGGTGGAGACCCTGTCGGGGGCGACCCACGCCTATTTCGACGGCGCGGTGATGCTGCTGTTCTTCCTGCTGATCGGCCGCGTGCTCGATCAGGCGATGCGGCGGCGCACCCGCGCCTTCGCGGAGAACCTCGCGGCCCTGCGCAGCACGGGCGCCACCCTCGTCGCCCCGGACGGGTCCCTGCGCGACGTTCCGGTCTCCGACCTCGACCCCGGCGCGCGCATCCTCCTGCGCCCCGGCGAACGGGTGCCGGCGGACGGGGTGGTGGAGCAGGGCACCTCCGACCTCGACCAGAGCCTCGTCACCGGCGAGACCGCCGCCGTCACCGTACGGGCGGGGACGCGGGTCTTCGCCGGGGCGCTCAACGGCAACGGGGCGCTCACGATCCGCGTCAGCGCCCCGGCGGGCAAGAGCCTCCTCGACGAAGTCGAGGCGCTGATGGGCCGGGCGCTGGAGGCGCGCTCCCGCGCCCTCGTCCTCGCGGACCGGGCGACGCGGCTCTACGTGCCCCTCGTCCACGCGGCGGCATTCCTGACGCTGGCGGGCTGGCTCGCCGCCGGGGCCGGCTGGCACGCCGCGCTCCTGAACGCCGTGGCGGTGCTGATCGTGACCTGCCCCTGCGCGCTGGGCCTCGCGATTCCGGCGGTGCAGGTGGTGGCGGCGGGCGCCCTGTTCCGCGAGGGCGTGCTCCTCAACGACGGCACGGCGCTGGAACGCTTCGCCGCCATCGACACGGTGGTGTTCGACAAGACCGGCACCCTGACCCTCCCCGAACCCGTCCTTGCCGGAGACCTGACCGACGCGCGGGCGGCCCGCCTCGCCCTGTCGAGCCGGCACCCGATGGCCCTGGCGCTGGCGTCCGCCGCCGCCGACGCGGCGCCGTTTCCGGGGGCGCAGGAGGCGGCGGGCCTCGGGGTGCGCGCGAGCGTCGAGGGCGTCGAGCTGCGCCTCGGCTCGCCCGCCTTCTGCGGGGCGGAGACGCAGGCCGCCGCCACCCTTGCGGCGCATACCGACGCCTCGGTGATCTGCTTCCGGGCGGGGGAGGGCGTGCCCCTGGCCTTCCCCGTGCGCCAGGATCTCCGGCCCGACGCGGCCGAGGTCGTCGCGTCCTTACGGGAATCGGGACGCCGGGTGCTGATCCTCTCCGGCGACCGCGACACCGCCGTCGCGGCGGTGGCGGACCGGCTCGGCGTGGCGGAGTGGGAAGCGGGCCTCGCCCCCCAGGACAAGATCGCCCGGATCGCGGCGTTGCAGCGGGACGGGGCGCGGGTGCTGATGGTGGGCGACGGGCTCAACGACGCCCCGGCGCTGGCCGCCGCCCACGCCTCGCTCTCCCCCGCCACGGCGGCCCATGTCAGCCAGGCGGCGGCCGATGCCCTCTTCCTCGGGCGCTCCCTCGCGCCGGTCCTGGCGGTGCTGAAGGCCGGGGGGAGGGCGCGGCGGCTCATGGTCCAGAACCTGTGGTTCTCGGGCGCCTACAATCTGCTCGCGGTGCCGCTGGCGGCCATCGGCCTGCTCACCCCGCTGATCGCGGCGCTGGCCATGTCCGGCTCGTCGGTCATCGTCACCCTGAACGCCCTGCGCGCCCGAGGCCGCCCGTGACCGTCCTGCTCCTCGTCATCCCCCTGGCCCTGGCCTTCGGCCTCGTGGGGCTCGCGGCCTTCCTCTGGGCGCTGCGCAACGGCCAGTACGACGACATCGAGGGCGCGGAATACCGCGTGCTGCAGGACGATTGAGCGGGGGCGGAACGATGGGGGAGGGACGCGCAATGCGGGACGACGTGCGGGCGCGCTACGCGGACGAGCGCCTGCCGCGCTACACGAGCTACCCGGCGAGCCCGCATTTCCGCGGGGCCATCGGGGACAGGACCTACGCGTCCTGGCTCGGGGCGCAGGCGCCGGGCGCGAGCGCGTCGCTCTACCTCCACGTCCCGTTCTGCCGGTCGATGTGCTGGTATTGCGGCTGCCACACCGCCATCACCCAGCACGATTCCCCCATCGCGGACTATGTCGGCCTGCTCCGGCGGGAGATCGACCTCGTGGCCGGGCTCCTGCCGCAGGCGATGCCGGTGGGGCACGTCCATGTCGGCGGCGGCACGCCGACCGTGATGCGGCCGGAGGCGTTCGAGGGGCTCGTCGCCGCCCTGCGGGCGCGGTTTACGGTCGCCGGGGACGCGGAGATCGCCGTCGAGATCGACCCCCGCACCCTCTCCCCGGCCATGATCGCGGCGCTGGGCCGGGCCGGCGTGACGCGGGCGAGCCTCGGCGTGCAGAGCTTCGACCCGCGGGTGCAGGAGGCGATCCGCCGCCGGCAGGGCTTCGCCGTCACCGAGGCGGCGGTGAACGGCCTGCGCGAGGCCGGGATCGGCGGCATCAACCTCGATCTGATCTACGGCCTGCCGCATCAGGACGTGGAGAGCTGCCGCGACACGGTGCGGCAATGCCTGTCCCTGCGGCCGGACCGGTTCTCGGTGTTCGGCTACGCCCATGTGCCGGCCTTCAAGCGGCATCAGCGCCGCATCGCGGAAAGCGCCCTCCCGGACGGTGAGGCCCGCCGCGCCCAGGCCGAGGCCATCGCGGCGCTGCTCGTCGCAGCGGGCTATGAGCGGATCGGCCTCGACCATTACGCCCTGCCGGACGATTCGATGGCCCTGGTTCAGGGGGAAGGACGCCTGCGCCGCAACTTCCAGGGCTATACCACCGACCCCTGCGACCTCCTCCTCGGTTTGGGCGCCTCCTCCATCGGGCGGCTGCCCCAGGGCTTCGTGCAGAACGAGCCGGGCCTGCGGGCCTATGCCGAGCGCATCGCGCGCGGCGAACTCGCCACCGTGCGGGGCCATGCGTTCACCCCGGACGACCGCCTGCGCAGCGACCTGATCGAGCGGGTGATGTGCGAGGGCGCCGTCGATGTCGGTGCGCTCTGCCGGGCGCATGGGTGCGAGCCCGGCCCCTTCCTCGCAAGCCTGCCCCGCCTGCCCGCCCTCCTGGCGGACGGACTCGCGCGGCTCGAGGACGGCAGGCTCGTCGTGGCCGACGAGGCGCGGGATCTCGTGCGCGCGGTGGCGGCTTGCTTCGACGCCTATCTCGGCACCGCGGCGGCGCTGCACAGCCGCGCCGCGTGACCGGTTTTTGATCCCAATCAAGGACGCCGCCCGCCCCCCGGAGCTTCATGGGTGGGCCGGATCCTTCCGGCATTCCTCGCAACGATGTCCGGAATCGACGACACCATGCCCAGAAGGTTCGCCGTCCTCGCCGCGGTCTCCGCCCTCGGCCTCGGAACGACCGCCGCCCAGGCGGCCGACCTGCCCAGCTTCGCCGCCGCCCCCGTCGCGGCTCCGATCCCCGCCGAATGGTCGCCCTGGATGGTGCGCGTGCGGGTGCTCGGCGTGCTGCCCGATCCCGGCGCGCGCCTCAATGCCGGCGGCGTCCCGCTCAACGGCGCGAAGGTGTCGATCAGCGATTCGGCGATCCCCGAACTCGACATCTCCTACTTCTTCACCCGCACCCTCGCGGCCGAACTCATCATCGGCGTCACCCGCCACACGATCGACGGCGCGGGCACGCTCGCGGGCACGAAGATCGGCTCCACCTGGATCCTGCCGCCGACCCTGACCCTGCAATACCATTTCGACGGGTTCGGCGCGTTCAAGCCCTATGTCGGCGCGGGCGTGAACTATTCGGTCTTCTTCGGCGAGAAGGAGCGCGGTCCCTTCACCAGCTTCCGGCTGACGAGCAGCGTCGCCCCCGCCCTTCAGGTCGGCTTCGACTACATGATCGATCAGCATTGGGGCTTCAATGTCGACGTGAAGAAGCTCTTCCTCGACACCAAGGTGAAGCTCAATGCCGGCGCGGTGCGCGGCCGGGTCGACATCGATCCCTGGATCGTCGGCGCCGGTGTCACGTACAAGTTCTGAGCATGTCGCCCGCCGGGATCGCATGGTCCCGGCGGACGTCAGGCATCCTTAAGGATTAGTCGCGCGCATCGGGCGCCGACGCGATCGAATTCCGCATATGAATAGTTTTCGACCGTCACATTTCCGCGATAGCTAGCATATGAAGCGATGGCATGGGCATTTTGCGATGCGGATGCGATGAATCCTGCAAGCGCATTTTAATGACTTCGCGCTGAAAGTGCGGAAGATCATTTCGGCTTGGTGCAATGCTCGAGCGAATTCGTTTTCACCAGCCGTTGACCGCCTACCTCGTGCGAAGGGCCGACGCGCTGCCGGCCACCCGTCAGGTGGCGGAACTGCGCAAGCAGATCCCGACCCTCTACGGCCTGCTCTGCGTCAATTCCTGGACGCTCGCCGCCACGCATCTGCGCCTCGCCCCGGCCTTCCTGACGCTGGTCTTCCCGTCCTTCACCATCCTCGTCTGCATCGTGCGGGCCACGACGTGGTGGCGGATGCGGCCGGACACGATGACCGAGGCGCAGGCGATCCGGCAATTGAACGTGACGACGAGCCTAACCGCCATCCTCTCCGTGATGTTCGTGGGCTGGGCGATGGCCCTGCGCGACTATGGCGGCGCTTACGAACAATGCCACGTGGCGATTTTCATCAGCGTCACCATCATCGCCTGCACCTTCTGCCTGACGCACCTGCCGGCCGCCGCTTATGTCAGCACCGGCACGGTGCTCGGCGTCTTCCTCGTCTGCTGCCTGTTCAGCGGGAACAACGTCTTCCTGGCGGTCGCCGTCGACACCGCCTTCGTCACGGCGGTGATGGTGCGCATCCTGACCAACAATTACCGGGACTTCGTGGAACTCGTCGCCTCGAAGGCCGAGGCGAGCCGGCTCTCCGACGAGAATGCCCGCCTCGCCCATACCGACAGCCTCACCGGGCTGCCGAACCGGCGCTACTTCTTCCAGCATCTCGAGGACCTGACCCGGACCTGCGCCACCGAGGAGAAACGCTTCGCCCTGGCGATCTTCGACCTCGACCAGTTCAAGCCGATCAACGACACCTACGGCCATACGGTGGGCGACCGGGTGCTGGCCGAGACCGGGCGGCGGCTCTCCACCTTCGCGGGGCCGGGCGTGACCCTCGCCCGCCTCGGCGGCGACGAGTTCGGCGCCCTCATCCAGGATCCAGGGTCCCCCGAGGAGGTGATCGGCTTCTGCGACCGCATCTGCGCCGCGTTGCAGGAGCCGCTCCGGCTGGCCGAGTTCCGGGTGGTGGCCGGATGCTCGTGCGGCCTCGCCAAGTTCCCGAGCGCCGGGCAGGAGGCCGCCTCCCTGTTCGACCGGGCCGACTACGCGCTCTATCACTCGAAGCAGCATCGCCGGGGCATGACGACCCTGTTCTCGCAGGACCACGAGGACGCGATCCGCGCCGAGCTGGCGGTGGAGACGGCGCTGCGCACCGCCGACCTCTCCGCCGAGATGCGGATGCACTACCAGCCGATCCTCGACACGGCGACCGGCCTGATCACCATGGTCGAGGCCCTGGCGCGCTGGACGAGCCCGGTCCTCGGGCAGGTCCCGCCGGATCGCTTCATCGCCGCCGCCGAACGCTGCGGCATGATCCATGCCGTCACGCTGCTCCTGCTGCGCAAGGCCCTCTCCGACGCCGCGCGCCTGCCCCCGCGGGTCGGCCTGTCCTTCAACCTGTCCGCCCACGACCTCGCGACGCCCGAGACCGTCGAGGCCATCATCGCGACCGTGCGCCAGAGCCGGATCGACCCCCGCCGCCTCACCCTCGAACTCACCGAGACCGCGCTGATGCGCGACTTCGAGCAGGCGAAGACGGCCATCGTCGCCCTGCGGGCGCTGGGCATTCGGATCGCCCTCGACGATTTCGGCACCGGCTATTCCAGCCTCGGCTACGTCCACCGCCTGCCCCTCGACAAGATCAAGATCGACCGCAGCTTCATGGCCGCCGTCGACACCGACGTCGGTGGCAGCGTGATCGCCACGATCCTGACCCTGTGCCGCAACCTCGGCCTCGACGGCATCGCGGAGGGGATCGAGACCCCGGCCCAGCGCGAGGCCGCCCGGCGGCACGGCTGCCGCTACATCCAGGGCTACCTCGTCGGGCGGCCGGTGCCGCTCGCCGACCTCCTCGTCCGCCTCACCGAGGACGGGCCGCTGCGCCGGAGCGCCTGACGGGAAACCCGGCACCGTTCCGAGACGGATCGTCCGCCGGCCCTGGCCGATGCGGCGATGCTTGCCATATCCGCCCCATGCCCGCATGACGCATCGGGCATCCGCCTGCACGCGCCGGTTGTTGGGGCAGCGCGTCCGCGCGGATCCCACGAGCGGAGGCGATCAAGGAGCGGCCGTGCCCAGCCAAGACATTCCCGGCGAACTGCGGCAGTATTTCGAGGCCTCGCACATCGCGCTCGCCCTGGCGGACGTGACCGAGGACAACCCGCTGCTGCTGGTCAACCAGCCCTTCCGCACGCTCACCGGCTACGACGATGCCGAGGTCATCGGCCGGAACTGCCGCATGCTCCAGCGCGACGCCGAGAACCGGCAGCCGCGCGCCAAGATCCGCAGCTTTCTGGAGGCCGGACGGCAGGCCTCGGTGCGGACCACGATCCTCAATTTCCGCAAGGACGGGAAGCCCTTCGTCAACCTCCTCTACATGTCGAAACTGAAGGCCCTGTCGGGGGAGGTGCGCTTTCTTTTCGCATCCCAATTCGATGTCAGTCGCTCGCAACCGGAGCTACTTTCCGCCTACGATAGCGAACTCGGACGGACCCTCTCCCGGCTCGGCCCGGCGTTGGCCGAAAGCGGCATGGTGATCGAGGGCTCGCTGATGACCATCGCCAACACCGTCGCCACCGTCGCGCAGGCGAAGCTCACCCTCGCGGATCTCGATGCACCAGGATTTCCTTGACGACGCCGGGGCGGGCGCCTCCGAAATCCACGACGGTCCCGAGACGGCCGAGTCCGTACCGTTCACCGGCCCCGTCGTCGGGATCGGCGCCTCCGCCGGCGGTCTGGAAGCCCTGCGCGAGATGCTGGCCCGCGCCCGCTTCCCCACGGGCATGGCCTTCGTCATCGTCCAGCACCTCGACCCCAACCACGAGAGCATGCTGGCCCAACTCCTCGACCGGCACACCGAGCTGGAAGTGCTCCAGTGCGAGGGCGGCGAGCGGATCGCGGGCGACCGGGTCTACATCATCCCGCCGGGGCGGGGGCTCGCCATCCAGAACGGCGTGCTCGAACTCACGCAGTTCATGCAGCCGCGCGGCCTGCGCCGGCCCATCGACGACTTCTTCCTCTCGCTCGCCGTCGACCAGCAGGCGAACGCCGCCTGCGTGATCCTCTCCGGGACGGGGGCGGACGGCACGACGGGCCTGCGCGCCGTGAAGGAGCATGGCGGCGTCTGCGTGGTGCAGCAGCCGGATTCCGCCCGCTACGACGGTATGCCGCTCTCGGCGGTCGGCACGGGGCTCGTGGATTTCGTCCAGCCGGCGGGCGAGATCGTGGATTGCCTCGCCGCCTTCTTCCGCCGCCGCAGCAGCGTCGACGGCGGGGGCGAGCAGGCGGATCTCGTCGCCGACCACGTGGACGACCTCTGCCGCGTGATCCGCGCCGCCGTGGGGCACGATTTCGCGGGCTACAAGCGCACCACCCTGGTGCGCCGGGTCGAGCGGCGGATGCACGTGCTCGGCCTCGATTCGGGCCGGGCCTACCTCGCCCGCGTCCGGGCCGACAAGGACGAGTGCGAGGCGCTGTTCCGCGACCTCCTGATCAACGTCACGCGCTTCTTCCGCGACGCGGAGATGTTCGAGGTGCTGCGCGAGCGGGCGATCGAGCCCCTGCTGCGCACCCGCAACCCCGACGAGGATGTGCGCGTCTGGATTCCCGGCTGTTCCAGCGGCGAGGAGGCCTACAGCATCGCCATGCTGTTCGCCGACGCCGCCCGGCGGATGGACGTGCCGGCGGCGGTGCAGATCTTCGCCACCGACATCGACGAGCGGATGCTCCAGATCGCCCGCGACGCGACCTATCCGGCCGCCGCGCTCGCCGACATCCCGGCTCATCTGCGCGAGCGCTACGTGGTGCCCCACGCCGAGCGCTTCACCATCGCGCCCGAGATCCGCGACCTGATCCGCTTCTCCAGCCACAGCCTCGTGAAGGACCCGCCCTTCTCGCGGGTCGACCTGCTCTCCTGCCGCAACCTGCTGATCTATTTCGATGACCGGTTGCAGCAATCGGTGGTGCCGCTGTTCCACTACGCGGTGCGGCCCGGCGGCTACCTGTTCCTCGGCCCCTCCGAGAGCGTGAGTCGGTTCGAGCAACTCTTCCCCGCCATCGACAGCCATTCCCGCCTGTTCGAGCGCCCGCCCGGCGCCCCGAAATACCCGATCGACCTGCCCGGCAGCGCCCGCCGGGGCGAGGTCCCGCGCGGCGAGCGCACCGAGCGCCGCGAGCCCTCCATCGGCGACGAGACCGTCGCCGTGCGCCGGGTGGTGGAGCGCTACGCCCCGCCGAGCATGGTGCTGAACGAGGACGGCGGCATCATCGCCGCCTACGGACGGCTGAGCCGCTACTTCGACTTCCCCGTGAGCCGCGCGGGCGGCACCAGCGCCATCACCCTGGCCCGGCCCGGGCTGCGCGACGTGATCGGCCCGCTGCTGCGCCAGACCCGCGACGCCCGCAAGCGCGTGGTGGTGCGCGACGTCCAGGTGCAGTCGGAATACGGCACCCAATCGGTGGAGGCGATCTGCGATCCCCTGCCGGACGGCTCGATGCTGCTCATCATCCGGGACATCGGCGCCTTCAAGCCGTCGAACGACCTCGACCTGATGGAGATGGACACCGGCGGCGACCATGTGGAAGCGCTGGAAGAGGAATTGCTGCGCACCCGCTACAAGCTGCGCTCGACCGTCGAGGAACTGGAGACGACGAACGAGGAGCTGAAAAGCTCCAATGAAGAAATGATGTCGATGAACGAGGAGCTCCAATCGACGAACGAGGAGCTGTCCACCGTCAACGACGAGCTGAAGACCAAGGTCGAGGCGCTGACCGTCGCCAACGCCGACCTGCGCAACTTCTTCGAATCGACCGACCTCGCGGTCATCGTCCTCGACCGGTCCCTGCGCGTGCGCAGCTTCACCACGGCGGCGACCACGATCTTCCCGCTCCAGCCGAGCGACCGGGGGCGGCCGCTGGCCGACGTGTCGAGCCGGCTCGCGGGGCAGGATTACCTGCAGGATGCCGAGGCGATCGTCGCCGGCGGCTCGGTGATCCAGCGCCGCGTCCTCACCCGCGACGGCGCGCGCACCCTGTCGCTGCGCGTCCTGCCCTACCGCCAGCAGAACGGCAGCATCGACGGCGCCACCCTGGTCCTCACCGACATCACCGAGGCCCTGGCGCTGGAGCGCCAGCTCGCCGCCGAGCGCGAACGGCTCGACCTCGCGGTGAAGGCCGGCGGCATCGGCGTGTGGGAATACGGCCCGGATTCCGCGACCATCGTCTTCGACAGCACGGCCGGGGCGATGTTCGGCCTCGCCCCGGACACGCCGCACGGGACCGAGACCCTGGTCTCCCGCGTCTTCCCCGAGGATCGCGAGGCGCTGCAGACGGCCTTGGGCGAGGTGGCGCACGGGCTCGACGAGTTCGAGGCGCGGCTGCGGGTGCGGGCGGGCAAGCACGCCTCCCGCCACATCCGCAGCTACGGCCGCCTGACCCGCAGCGGCGACCGCAAGCGGGTGGTGGGCGTGTGCATCGACGTGTCGCCCGAATACGCGCTCGCCGAGACCCGCGACCTGATGCTGCGGGAGATGAACCACCGGGTGAAGAACCTCTTCGCCATCATCGGCGGGATGATCTCGGCGGGGGCGCGCACGCACAAGGAGATCGGCGTCTTCGCCTCCGACATGCGCGACCGCATCTCCGCCCTCGGCCGCGCCCATTCCCTGGCCGACCCCACGGACGGGCAGGGGATGAGCGACCTCGCGGGGCTCATCAACGCGACGCTGCGGCCCTACCGCGACCACGTCCCGACGACGATCGACGGGCCGCTCGTCTCCATCGACTGGCGCCACGTCTCGTCCCTGGCGATGATCCTGCACGAATGGGCGACGAACTCGGTGAAGTACGGGGCGCTCGGCTCCAACGACGGCGCGCTCTCCGTCACCTGGGAGCGGGTGCCGGACGGCCTCAGCCTCGTCTGGATCGAGCGCGTGACCCGCGCGTCCACGCCGCGCGCCGGCCGGGGCTTCGGCTCCCTGCTCGTGGAGATGTCGCTGCGCCAGCTCGAAGCCTCTGTGGAGCGCGAGCACGACGGCACCGGCCTCAAGCTCGTGCTGAACCTGCCGGGCCTCGTCCTCACCCGGTCGTGACGGCCTCCGCGAGGCGGCGGCCCGACAGCCACGCATTCTCCACGCGGGGGCCGGTGAGCCAGTCGCCGCAGGCGCCGAGGCGCGCGCGCGGATCCCACAGCACCTCGCGCCGCGCGGCGCCGGAGCGCGCGTAGCGCCAGCGATGCGCCTTCAGCAGGGCGGGCGCCACCGGGGCGAGGCCGGCGGCGGCGAAGAACGCGGCGAGGAGGGCTTGCGCGACGGCATCGGCTTCCTCCTCGAGATGGGTGCGGGACCAGTCCGGTCCCGCCTGGATCACCCAGGCCTCGGTGGCCGGGCGGCCGGGCTTGGCGGAATTGCGCGCCGCCCAGCCGATGGCGCCCTCCGTGCGCAGCACGTCCCCGGCGGCGAGCCGTTCGGGGAAGGCGGCCATCGCCGTCCAGCACGGGTCTGAGGGCGTCTCCCGCGCGACCTCCGCGAGGGCCGGGGCGTGGTCGCCAAGGAGCGGCCCCGTCTGCTCGGCGGGGATCGCCGTCAGCACGGCCGAGAACCCGCCCTCGTCGAGCCCCTCGCCCCGCAGCCGCCAGCCAGTCCCCTCGCGGACGAGGGCGTCGACCCGCGTCTCCCAGCGCACGGACAGGTCGCGGGCGAGCGCCACGAGGGGCGCGTTCATGGCCGGCACCCCGACCCAGGCGTCGGATCCGGCAGGTGCCCAGGGCGCCACGATCCCCGCCTCCCGCCACGCTGCCAGCCGGGCGACGAAGGCGGGATCGCGCCCGGTCATGTATTGCGCGCCGTGGTCGAACCCGACCGGCCCGGCGGGGCTGTCCCCCGACCGGCTCGACATCCGCCCGCCGGGCTTGCGGCCCTTGTCGAACAGGGATGCCGCGAAGCCCCGCTCCCCCAGGGCCTCCGCGCAGGTGAGGCCCGCCATCCCGGCGCCGACGATCGCGATCCGCTCCATCGCTCGAAACCTCCCCGTCAGCCGTGCAGGATCGCCGGAATGGCGCTGCGCAGGCGCGAATAGCCCCGGTTCGCGCGCAGCCAGGCCCGCTCGTCCCAGTCCCGGCGGAGGCGCAGGCAGCCCTCCGGCAGGGCGTCGGCCGAGGGACCGACCGGCGCCCAGGCCGTCACCACGGGCAGATCCCCGGCCCACCCCTCGGAGACGGGCGCGGCCGGGCACCCGAAATGCGTCCCGGCGCGGGAGAGGGCATCGGCCATCGCCGCCGCATCGGCCTCGCGCACCCGCGCCACTGCCTCCTCGGCATGGACGACCAGACCGCCGATCCGGGTGACGCGGGCTCCGCCCAGATCCAGGCTCTCCGGGTTCAGGTCGTCGAGGTGCAGGAGCAGGGCGACGTCCCCGGCCGGCGGGGCATCGGCACGGGCCAGGGGCACCTCGCGCGGGGGCGTCGCCTCGTCGAGGGTTTCGGCCTCCTCGTCGAGGCCGGCGGGATCGTAGCCCTCGCCCGTGTAGCGCCGGATGTTGTCGCGCCGGGCGAGGTAGTGCTTGCCCCGCGTGTGCAGGCCGGCGACCCAGCGCCAGGACAGGGTGTTGCTGGCGGGATCGCCATCGAGGAGATGCGCCAGGAAGAAGGCGGCCCCGAGTTCCCAGGGCAGCCGCAGGGTGAAGATCCAGATCGAGGCGAACCACATCCGCGTATGGTTGTGCAGCCAGCTCTCCTCCACGAGCTGCCGCGCCCAGGCATCGAACCCGTCGATCCCCGTCTCCCCGGCGACGGCCCGGTCGTGGATGCGCCGCAGGCCGGGTTCGGACTCGAGCCGGGCGCGGGCCGCGTCGCGCCCCTCGCGGTAGCCGGCCCAGGCCCCGGGATGGGTTTCGAGATGGCCCTTGAAGTAGGTC
Source organism: Methylobacterium sp. Gmos3 (assembly GCF_056430985.1). Lineage (NCBI taxonomy): Bacteria > Pseudomonadati > Pseudomonadota > Alphaproteobacteria > Hyphomicrobiales > Methylobacteriaceae > Methylobacterium > Methylobacterium sp. Gmos3. The sequence goes on along the minus strand of NZ_JBWJYL010000005.1, from coordinate 304,719 downwards.
CGCCAGAACACCTCCGAGACGAACTTCTCCGCGCCCTCGTCGCCGTAGGCGTGGAGGGCGGCGCGCGCCACCTCCTCCTCGGTGACGAGCCGGCGGCGCAGGTAGGGCGAGAGGGCGGAGGTCGTGGGCGTCTCGCCCCGCCCGCGATCGGTGTTGCGGGCGGCGGCGTAATCCGCGCCGGGGCCGTCGAGGAAGGCTTCGAGGGCGGCGAGGCCGGCTTCGCGGGTCAGGGGAATCGGATGCGGCATACGCCTCATCTCGGCGCAGGCGCCTCCCCGGCAAGGGCCCCCCGCGCGATGACGCGGGTGGGCTGGCGCCGCTCCGCGATCACCTCGGCCACGCAGGAGGCCTCGAACAGGGCGAGGTCGGCGGGCAGGCCCGGCGCCACCGCGCCGGGGCCGAGGCCGAGGGCACGGGCCGGGATCGCCGTGGCGTGGTCGAGGAGGGCGGTCAGCGCCGCGTCCGTGCGGCAATCGAACCGGTAGGCCGCGAGCATCGCCCGGTCGATCATGCCGGTGACGGAGGACGGATTCCAGCAATCGCGCACGTTGTCGGTGCCGAAGCAGATCGCGACGCCGAGTTCCCGCAGGCGGGGCAGGGGAGGGCAGCGCGGCCCGCCCGGCACGCTGCTCACCAGGGCGATGCCCGCCCGCGCCAAACCCTCGGCGATCCGGCCGAGGCGGTGTTCATCGGCTTCCGCTAGGGCGAAGGCGTGGCTGATCGCGACCCGGCCGTGCAGGCCGGCGGCCTGGGTGCGGGCGATGATCGCCTCGATCTCGGACAGCCCGCCCTCGCCGCCATCGTGGAGATGGATGTCGAGGCCGCGCCCGTGGCGCTCGGCCAGGGCGAAGAGCGTGTCGAGGGGCGCTTGCGCATCCCCGTCGATGCCGAGCGGGTCGAGGCCGCCGACGAGGTCGGCGCCCATCCGCATCGCCTCGTCGAGGTGATCCGCCGCCGGGGGGCAGGCGAGGAGGCCGCTCTGCGGGAAGGCGACGATCTCGATCCGCATCCGGCCGGACCAGCGGGCGCGCAGGTCGAGGATCTGCGCGAGGTGGCCGGTCCCCGTCACGTCGTCGATATCGACATGGGTGCGCAGGCTCGTCGTGCCCCCGCGCAGCATCCGGTCCAGCAGGGCCTCGGCCCCCTGCTCGGCGAGCGGCACGCGGCTCTCCCGGCGGAAGGCCTTCTCGTCCTCGATCCGCGCCCGCACCGAGCCCGCCGCCCGGTGGGGGCGCCAGGGGAGCCCGAGCAGGCACTTGTCGAGATGGACATGCGCATCGGTGAGGCCCGGCAGGACCAGCGCCCCGGCGCAGTCGATCTCCCGCGCCGCCTCCGGCCGCGCCTCGCCGGACTCGCGGATCGCCGCGATGTGGCCCCCGGCGATGTCGATGACCCGCTCTCGCCCGTCGAGGTTCGCGCGCAGGAGGCGCAGATCGGGGGCGGCGCTCATGCGCGGCCCGCCGCCACGACGGTGCGGATGGCGAAGCTCGATTGCAGCCGCGCCACGCCGGGCAGGCGGGACAGCACCTCCTTGTGCAGCCGCTCGTAATCGGCCGCGTCGCTGATCTTGAGCTTCACGAGGTAATCGGCCGTGCCGGTCATCAGGTAGCAATCCTGCACCTCGGGGCAGCGCCGCACGGCGGCCTCGAAGCGGTTCAGGTAATCCTCCGTCTGCCGGTCGAGGGTGAATTGCGTCAGCACCACCAGCCCCGGCTCGTCGCTGATGCCGCCGATGATCGCGGTGTAGCCCCGGATCACGCCGCTCTCCTCCAGCACCCGCACCCGGCGGTGGCAGGCGGAGGCCGACAGGCCGACCTGCACCGCCAGATCGGCGTTGCTGATGCGCCCGTCGGCCCGCAGGGTCCGGATGATGCGCCGGTCGATCTCGTCCATGGCGGAAGCTTCCGAATGTTCGCAGAAGCTTGCACTGCCACGCTTAGAACGCAATCACCTGCGGCGGAATCGCCGGAAATTCGGTGATCCTGCGTGTAGCGTAGCCCTGTCGTCGCGGAGGCGGGCATGGGCATTGTCGATCGGAACATGAGGCAGGATACGAGCCTCGCCGCCGCCTTCCTGACCATCGACCTCGGCGCCCTCCGGGAGAATTACCGAAGCCTCGCCCGCCGCGCCGGCGGAGCCGCCTGCGCCGCCGTGGTGAAGGCCGATGCCTACGGCCTCGGGGTCGCCCGCGTCGCGCCGGTCCTGGCGGAAGCCGGATGCCGGCAGTTCTTCGTCGCCCAGGTGGGGGAGGGGGTGAGCCTGCGGGCGATCCTCGGCCCCGGCCCGGGTATCGGCATCCTCAACGGCACGACCCCCGGCAGCGAGGCGGCCTGCGCCGCGAGCGATCTCGTCCCCGTCCTCAACGACAGCGCCCAACTCGAAGCCTGGACGCGGCTGGCGCGGCATCTCGGGCGCCGCCTGCCCGCGATCCTGCAGGTCGATTCCGGCATGACGCGCTTCGGCTTCGACCCGGCCGAGGCCCTTGCCCTCCTCGATGAGCCCGATGCCTTCGCGGGGCTCACCCTGACGCTGGTGATGAGCCACCTCGCCTGCGCCGACACGCCGGAGCATCCGGCCAACGCGGCCCAGGTCGCGGCCTTCTCGGCCGTCCGCCGCCGCCTGCCCCGCGTGCCGGCGAGCCTCGCCGCCTCGTCGGGGATCGTCCTCGGGCCGCAGTTCCATCTCGACATGGTCCGCCCCGGCGCTGCCCTCTACGGGATCGCACCGCAGGCGGGCCGGGACAACCCGATGCGGCCGGTCGTCTCCCTGCGCGCCCGGGTGATGCAGCTCCGCGCCGTGCCGGCGGGCACGCCGGTCGGCTACGGCCATGCGGGTGTCACGGCGCGGGATTCGCGCCTCGCCACGGTGGCGGTCGGCTACGCGGACGGGTTCCCGCGCGGTGCGGACGGCGCGGCGGGCTTCCTCGCCGGACTGCGCCTTCCGCTCGTCGGGCGGGTCTCCATGGACAGCCTCGTCCTCGACGCCACCGACGTGCCGCCCGGCCTCATCGGGCCGGGGTCGCTCGTGGACCTGATCGGGCCGGAGCAGGGGGTCGACGCCCTCGCGGCGGCCTCCGGCACCATCGGCTATGAGGTGCTCACGCGCCTCGGCCAGCGCTTCCACCGTACCTATACCGGAGCTTGAGGCAGGCCATGCACGTCATGATCCTCGGGGGCGGCGTCGTCGGCGTCACCTCGGCCTATTACCTCGCCCGGGCCGGGCACCAGGTCACGGTGCTGGAGCGCCAGCCGGGCGCGGGGCTGGAGACCAGCTTCGCCAATGCGGGGCAGGTCTCGCCGGGCTATTCCGCCCCCTGGGCGGCGCCGGGCATCCCGGTGAAGGCGATGAAGTGGCTGATGATGCGCCACCGCCCCCTCGTCCTGTGGCCGAGGCTGGAGCCGCGCCTCTACGGCTGGCTGGCGCGGATGCTCGCGAACTGCACCGAGGAGGCCTACACCCGCAACAAGGGCCGGATGGTGCGGCTGGCGGAATACAGCCGCGACGTGCTGCGCGACCTGCGCGCCGAGACCGGCATCGCTTACGACCACCGCGAGAAGGGCACGCTCCAGCTCTTCCGCACGCAGAAGCAGCTCGACCATGTGGGCGACGACACCCGCGTCCTCGACGCCTACGGCGTGCCCTACGACGTGCTGGACCCCGCCGGCTGCATCGCCGCCGAGCCGGCGCTCGCGCGGGTCGGCGGGGTCTTCGTGGGCGGCCTGCGCCTGCCCGGCGACGAGACCGGCGACGCCCATCTCTTCACGCAACGCCTCGCCGCGCTCTGCGAAGGGCTCGGCGTCACCTTCCGCTACGGCGTCTCCATCGCCCGGCTCCATCGCGAGGGCGGGCGGGTCACGGCGGTGGAGACCAGCGCCGGCGAACGGCTTGAGGCGGATGCCTATGTCGCCGCGCTCGGCAGCTACACGCCCTCCCTGCTGCGCCCGCTCGGCATCGCCCTGCCGGTCTATCCGGTGAAGGGCTATTCCCTGACCCTGCCGGTCACCGACCCGGAGGCCGCGCCGGTCTCGACGGTGATGGACGAGACCTACAAGGTCGGGATCACCCGGCTCGGCGAGCGCATCCGCGTCGGCGGCACGGCCGAACTCGCGGGTTTCAGCACCCTGCTGCGCGAGCCCCGCCGCGAGACCCTGGCGCGATCCGTGGGCGACCTCTTCCCCGAGGGCGGTGACCTCGCCAAGGCGACGTTCTGGACGGGCCTGCGCCCGATGACCCCGGACGGCACGCCCATCGTCGGCGCGACGCCGCTCACGAACCTGTTCACGAACACCGGCCACGGCACGCTCGGCTGGACCATGGCCTGCGGCTCGGGCCGGCTGCTCGCCGACATCGTCACCGGCCGCACCCCGGAGATCGCCGGCGACGACCTCGCGGTCGCCCGCTACGCGGCCTGACGATCTGGCCCGATTCGCCGGTTCCGGCGGTTCGGGGTCCTGCCCGCCCGCCTCACGAGGCCGCGGCGAGGACCGGTCTTCCGGCGCCCCGCGCCACGAAGTCGGCGGTACGCAGGGCGAGGGCGGCGATCGTCAGGCCGGTATTGACCGCGCCGGCGGAGGGCAGGACGGAGGCGTCGGCGACGAACAGGCCACCGATCCCATGGACCTGGCCGTTCGGGTCGACGACCGATGTCGCCGGATCCACGCCCATCCGGGCGGTCCCGACCTCATGCCAGACGTCGGGCGACTTGCGCCTCACCATCACCGGGTAGCCCGCCCGCTTGAAGGCCTGGGCCGCGCGCTTCCGCAGCTCCCCGTAGGTTTCCAGATTGTGGACGGGCTCCGTCCAACTCCCGATGGCGTCGCCGTCGAAGGTGATGCCGGTCTGCGGGGTCGGCAGGGCCTCGGTCATGTGGAACACCGTCAAGGCATGCCGGACGATGGTCTTGATGACCGGCCTGAACTTGCGGCTGTAATCCTTCCACAGCGGCATCTGGCCGGCGATCTGGATGATGCCGAGGGGATAGGTCCAGGCGGCATCGCCATCGTAGAAGGCGTTCATCGCGAAGGTCTTGGTGTGGACGCCGGAGATGTCGCGCCAACTGACGAACGGGAAGATCACGCCGGTGGAATGGCCGGCGAGATAGCGCCCGAGATTGCCGTGATTGTTGCCGAGCCCTTCGGGATGGGCGGCCGTGCGGGAGCGGCGTAGCAGCAGCGCCGAACCGGGAATGCCCGCCGCCACGATGACCGCGTCCGCCGCGATCTCGCGCTCCACCCCCGCGCTGACCGCGATCACCCCGCGGACATGCTCGCCGGTTTGGTCGGTGAGGACCCTGGTGCAATCCGTATTCGCGGCGATCTCGACGCGACCCGTCGCGACGGCGGGCCGGAGTGCCGCGATCTCCGAGTCCATCTTGGCGTCGCGGGGGCAATAATACCCATCGCAATTCGCGCACATGATGCACGCCCCACCGGGACCGTGATCGACCCCGCGCGGCTGCGGCGCGACCTGCATCCCCGCCCGGCTCAGGCGCGCGACGACGGGCTTCATCGCATCCGCATGCGGGAGCGGTGGAAACGGATAGGGGATCCGCCGCGCGGGCTCGCTCGGATCGTTCTCCGGCGATCCGTGGACCCTGTAGAGGCTTTCCGCCTGCTCGTAATAGGGATCGAGTTCGTCATACGAGACGGGCCATGCCGGCGACAGGCCGTTCTCGTGGGCCGTTTCCGCGAAGTCGGATTTGCGCATCCGATAGAGCGCGGCTCCGTAGAACTTCGTGCGCCCGCCGAGATAACTGATCGCTTTGGTTCTGTCGCCGATCAAGTCGGTGACGTAGGTGCGGGTTCTGCCGGACGCGACGTAATCCTTCGCGATGTCGTCGCCCCGTTCGATGACGAGGACATCGAGACCCTTCCGCGCCAGCGTGTGAGCCGCACTGGCTCCTCCCAAGCCGCTGCCGATAATGATCACGTCATATCGGGATCCATCGCCACGCATTGCCCCCTCCCGCCGGGGTGCAGCGTAAGCCGCCTGCGTTTTCGGATCGAAATTCTGTGCACCCCATGATATCATGCAGATATGGTTTGAGTATTTCAAGTATTTAATTTCGTCAATACGATGACTATTAAGACCAAGAGCAGGATCCGATTAATTCTGATCGTTACTGTGGAAGCTGGCTAACATTGATGTGTCTTTCGGTGCGTTGCGGGTATTGTCATTTAAGATTTTTCAAATGGACATTCTATGTATTCGAACATATAGAGATCATGATATAAATCGTTTCACAATCATATTGATCGAGCCGTTCCAAACTCTGTGCACGCAGCGAGTTCTTGTCCCACGCGCCTTTTCTCGCGACCTGCTCGCGCTGGGAGTGACGTGCGCCGAAGATTCGGGCGGCGTCACGGCTGCGCGGTTTGGCGAGACCGTGAGTGAGCGTGCATGATGGCGGGTGGGCGGACATCGGCCGGCCCCTGGCTTGATGCGCCGCCAGGCGCTACAGCCCCCGCTTCGTTGTGGCGGGGAAGGGGAGCGGGATGACGTCGGTGAACCAGCTGATCGCCGGGGAACTCGGCGTGCGCGAGGCCCAGGTCGAGGCCGCCGTCGCCCTGCTCGACGGGGGCGCGACGGTGCCCTTCATCGCCCGCTACCGCAAGGAGGCGACCGGCTCCCTCGACGATGCGCAGCTGCGCCTGCTCGAGGAACGGCTCGGCTATCTGCGCGACCTCCGGGACCGGCGCGCCACCGTGCTGGAGAGCATCCGCGCGCAGGGCAAGCTCACCCCGGACCTCGCCGCCGCCATCGCCGCCGCCGACACCAAGGCGCGTCTGGAAGACATCTACCTCCCCTACAGGACGAAGCGCCGGACCAAGGCGCAGATCGCCCGCGAGGCCGGCCTCGCACCCCTGGCCGAGGCCCTGCTCGCCGACCCCACCCAGGATCCGGCGCGGGTCGCCGCCCGCTATGTCGCGCCCGACAAGGGCGTGCCCGGCGCCGAGGCGGCGCTGGAGGGCGCCCGGCACATCCTCGTGGAGCGCTTCGCCGAGGATGCCGACCTCGTCGGGCGCCTGCGCGAGGATTTCTGGCGCGCCGGCCAGGCGGTCTCCCGCGTCCGCAAGGGCAAGGAGGCGGCGGGCGCGAAGTTCGCGGATTACTTCGATTGGAGCGAGCGGCTCGAGCGCATGCCCTCGCACCGGATCCTCGCCCTGTTCCGGGGCGAGAAGGAGGAAATCCTCGATCTCGACCTCGCCGCCGAGGGCGAGGACATGCCCGCCGGCACCCCCGGACCGTTCGAGCGGGCGATTTGCCACCGCCACGGCATCGCTGCCCGCGGTCGCCCCGGCGACGCATGGCTCGCGGAGACGGTGCGCGGGGCGTGGCGCACCAAGATCCGCACCGGCATCAAGACCGACCTGCGCACCCGCCTGTTCGAGAAGGCCGAGGCCGAGGCGGTGAAGGTCTTCGCCGGCAACCTCAAGGACCTCCTCCTCGCGGCCCCGGCGGGCGGTCGCGCCACCCTCGGGCTCGATCCCGGCTACCGCAACGGCGTGAAAGTCGCCGTGGTGGATGCCACGGGCAAGGTCGTGGCCGTGGACACCACCTACCCCCACGAGCCGCAGCGCCGCTGGCGGGAGACCGTCGAAACCCTCGGCCGCCTTTGCCGCACGCACAAAGTGGACCTCATCGCCATCGGCAACGGCACCGCCTCGCGCGAGACCGACAAGCTCGCCACCGAACTGCTGGCCGCAAACCCCGACCTCAAGATGACCAAGGTCATGGTCTCGGAGGCCGGCGCCTCGGTCTATTCGGCCTCCGAGATCGCGAGCCGCGAACTGCCCGACCTCGACGTCTCCCATCGCGGCGCGGTGTCCATCGCCCGCAGGCTGCAGGATCCGCTGGCCGAGCTCGTGAAGATCGATCCGAAATCCATCGGCGTCGGGCAGTACCAGCACGACGTGACCGAGGCGAAGCTCTCGCGCTCCCTCTCGGCGGTGGTGGAGGATGCGGTGAACGCGGTGGGCGTCGACGTGAACACCGCCTCGCCCGCGCTGCTCGCGCAGGTCTCGGGGCTCGGCGCGTCGCTCGCCGCCAACATCGTGGCCTATCGCGACGGGAACGGGCCGTTCCGCAGCCGCGCGGCGCTGAAGAAGGTGCCGGGCCTCGGGGCGAAGACCTTCGAACTCTCGGCCGGCTTCCTGCGCATTGAGGGGGGCGAGAACCCGCTGGACAGGTCCGGCGTCCACCCGGAGGCCTATCCGGTGGTGCGGCGCATCCTGGAGGCGACGAAGAGCGACATCCGCGCCCTGATCGGCGACGGGGCGAAGCTCAAGGCCCTCGCGCCGGCCGCCTTCGCGGACGAGCGCTTCGGCGTGCCGACCGTGCGCGACATCATCGCCGAGCTGGAAAAGCCCGGCCGCGACCCGCGCCCCGCCTTCAAGACGGCGACCTTCCAGGAGGGCGTCGAGACGATGGGAGACCTGAAGCCCGGCATGCAGCTCGAAGGCGTGGTGACGAACGTCGCCGCCTTCGGCGCCTTCGTGGATATCGGCGTCCATCAGGACGGCCTCGTCCATATCTCGGCCATGGCGCGGCGGCGGATCTCGGCCCCCTCCGAGGTGGTGAAGGCCGGCGACGTGGTGCGCGTCCTCGTCCTGTCGGTGGACGTGCCGCGCAAGCGGATCGGCCTCTCGATGCGCCTGGACGATCCGATCGACCGGGCGCCGGCTCAGTCCGTTCCGCGATCCGAGCCCAGACCCGATGCGAGGCCTGGCCCGCGCCCTGCCCCAGCCGGCCAGCCGGACGGTGCCCTCGCCGCCGCGCTCCGGCGGGCGACGACGCGGCCGGCACGCTGAGGCTGCCACGGCCCGAGCGAGAGGTTTTCCTTTTTCCGGTTGCGAGGAGATCGTTCGTCTGGAAGCGCGAACATCTTTGGAATGTCGGGCGAGTGCAAGTCGATCTAGACATTGCATCAGAAGAACAGCCTGAAGCGGTCGTCCGGCAGGACGGGTCACGACGTCGAGCTTCGGGGCAGGGGGGAGGCGACGCCCGAACCCGTGCAATCGCCGCCAGACCAGAGCTTCCGACCGATGCGCCTTTCCAGATTGTTCGCCGTCGCCCTTCTCTCCCTCGGCGCGACGGTGGCCCATGCCGAGACCCTTAGGGTCGGAACCGTGCCGGGCGCCTACAGCGACGCCGTCAATGCCCTGGCCCGGGAAGCCAAGGATCAGGGTATCGACCTCAAGGTGGTGGAGTTCAGCGACTGGACCACGCCCAACGTCGCGCTCGATGCCGGCGACATCGACGTGAACTTCTTCCAGCACAGGCCCTTCATGGAGAACGCCGCCAAGCAGAAGGGCTACCGATTCGACATCGTGGGCCTCGGCATCCTGCAGAATATCGGCCTGTATTCCCTGAAGCATAAGAGCTTCGCCGAGATCCCCGTGGGCGGTCAGGTCGCCATCGCCAACGATCCGGTGAACCAGGGTCGCGCCCTCCTGCTCTTGCAGAAGGCGGGGCTCATCAAGCTCAAGGACGGCGTCGGCTTCCTCGGCACGGTCGACGACATCACCGAGAACCCGAAGAAGCTCCGGTTCACCGAGGTCGAGGGGCCGCAGCTCGTGCGGATCACCGGCGATGTCGACCTCGCGCAGGGCTACCCGCACTTCATCGTCGCCGCCGGCACGTTCGATCCCACCGGCGCGCTGATCTTCTCCGGCATCGAGGACAAGCTGTTCACGGTGAGCTTCGTCACCAAGGCGGCGCGCAGGGACGATCCGCTGATCGCCAAGTTCGTCAAGCTCTTCCAGAACTCGGACGCCGTGAAGCAGCAGATCCACAAGTCCTTCGCCGGCAGCGACAAGCTGTACGTGCTCGCGTGGCAGAAATGAGCATGGCGAGCTTGGCCTTCGACGGCCTGCGCGAGGCGGGTGCCTGGGCGAGGGGCGGTGGCGGCGCACGCGCCGTCCCGGCCGTGCGGGCCGCCGACGGCCGGGGCGCCGGCTCGGTGCGGTTCGAGGACGTCTCGAAGACCTACCGTTCCGCCGGGGGCGAGGTTCGCGCCCTCGACGGCATCACCCTCGACATCCGGGCCGGCGCGATCCTCGGCATCATCGGCCGCTCGGGGGCGGGGAAGTCGAGCCTGCTGCGCACCGTCAACCGCCTGGAGACGCCGACCTCGGGCCGGGTGCTGATCGACGGCGAGCCGATCGCCGCGCTGAACACCGACGGGCTCGTGGCCCTGCGCCGCCGCATCGGCATGATCTTCCAGCACTTCAACCTGCTCTCGGCCAAGACCGTCCGGCAGAACGTGGCGCTGCCGCTCCGGGTCGCGGGCGTCGACCGGGCCGAGGCCGCGCGGCGGGTGGAGGAGGCGCTGCGCCTCGTCGGGCTGGAGGACAAGGCCGAGACCTACCCGTCGCGCCTGTCCGGCGGGCAGAAGCAGCGCGTGGGCATCGCCCGCGCCCTGGTGAGCGATCCCGAGATCCTGCTCTGCGACGAAGCCACCTCGGCCCTCGATCCCGAGACCACCCTGTCGATCCTCGGCCTGCTGCGGGACATCAACCGGCGGCTCGGCCTCACCATCATCCTCATCACCCACGAGATGAGCGTGATCCGCGAGATCTGCACCGACGTGGTGGTGCTGGATGCGGGGCGGATCGCCGAGACCGGGCCGGTCTGGCAAGTCTTCGGCGCGCCGGAGCATCCGGCCACGCGGGCGCTGCTCGCCCCGCTCACCCGCGTCCTGCCGGAGGATCTGGCGAGCCGGATCGCTCCGCAGCCCACGCCCGGCGCGCGGGCCGTGCTGCGGATCACCCTGTCCGGGCGGGAGGCGCCGGACCTCGCCTCCCTCGGCGCTGCGGCGGGCGGTCCGGTGCGGCTGCTTCAGGCGGGCGTCGATCACATCCAGGGCCGCGCGGTCGGACGATTGCTCGTGGCCGCCGGGGGCGCGGAGGCGGAGGCCCGGCTGCGGGCGATCGGGCTCGATGTCGAGGGGATCGGCTATGTCGCCGCAGATGATTGACCGCCTCTGGCAGGCGGCGTTCGACACGCTGTTCATGGTCGGCGTGTCGGCGGGTGTCGCGGTGCTCGTGGGCATCCCGCTGGCGCTGTTCCTCGTCACCTCCGGGCCGGGCGGCATCGTCCCCGCGCCGCGCGCGAACCGCGTGGTCGGCATCGTGGTCAACGGCTTCCGGGCCGTGCCCTTCATCGTGCTGCTCGTGGCGCTGATCCCGTTCACCCGGCTCGTCGTCGGCACCACCATCGGCGTCTGGGCGGCGATCGTGCCGCTGGCGGTGAGCGCAACGCCGTTCTTCGCGCGGATCGCCGAAGTGTCCCTGCGGGAGGTCGATCCGGGGCTGATCGAGGCGGCGCAATCCATCGGCTGCCGCCGCCGCCACATCCTGCTCCATGTCCTGCTGCCCGAGGCTCTGCCGGGGATCGTCGGCGGCTTCACGATCACGGTCGTGTCGATGATCGGCGCCTCGGCGGTGGCCGGCGCGGTCGGCGCCGGGGGCCTCGGCGACGTCGCCATCCGCTACGGCTACCAGCGCTTCGACACCACCGTGATGACGGTGGTGATCGCGGTCCTGATCGCCCTCGTCTGTCTGGTGCAGTTCGCGGGCGACGGCGTCGTGCGCAGGCTCCGCGCGCGATGAGCACGCGGCCCAAGCAGATCCGGCTCAACGCGTTCAACATGAACTGCGTGGGCCACATCAACCACGGCCTGTGGACCCATCCGCGCGACCGCTCGCTGGCGTACAACACGCTCCGGTACTGGACCGATCAGGCGAAGCTCCTGGAGCGCGGCCTGTTCGACGGGCTGTTCATCGCCGACATCATCGGCGTCTACGATGTCTATGGCGGCGGCATCGACGTGACCGCGCGGGAGGCGGTGCAGCTTCCCGTCAACGACCCGACCCTCATCGTGCCGGCGATGGCGGCGGTGACGGAGCATCTGGGCTTCGGCGTCACCGTCAACGTCTTCGCGGAGGCGCCCTACACCTTCGCCCGTCGGCTCTCGACCCTGGACCACCTGACCGGCGGGCGGGTCGGCTGGAACATCGTCACCGGCTATCTCGACAGCGCCCATCGCGGCCGGGGCGAGGCGCTGCCCTCCCACGACCGCCGCTACGATTATGCCGACGAGTATCTGGAGGTGCTCTACAAGCTCTGGGAGGGAAGCTGGGACGATGCCGCCGTGCGCCGCGACCGGGCGGCGCGGGTGTTCGGCGATCCCGCCCTGATCCGGGCGGTCTCCCATCGCGGCGAGTTCCTGGCGGTGGACGGCATCCATCTCTGCGAGCCCTCGCCCCAGCGCACGCCCGTGCTCTATCAGGCCGGCGCGTCCGGCCGGGGGAGGGCCTTCGCCGGGCGCCACGCGGAATGCGTGTTCATCTCGGCGCGGGACAAAGCCACGGCCCGCGAGACCGTCCGCGCGATCCGCGCCGAGGCCGCCGCCGCCGGGCGCGACCCGCAGGACGTGAAGGTGTTCATCGGCATCGCCGCCATTCCCGGCCGCACCCGCGCCGAAGCGGAGGACAAGCGCGCCGAGTACATGCGCTACGCCAGCGCCGAGGCGGGGCTCGCGCACTTCTCCGCCTCGACCGGTATCGACTTCGCCCGCTACGGCCTCGACGAGCCGATCCCCTACGCGCCGGGCAACGCGATCCAATCGGCTGCGGTCGCCGCCGCCAAAAGGGGGCTGACCAAGCGCGACCTCCTCGCCGAACTCGGCCTCGGGGGGCGCTACGCGGTGCTGACAGGCGACGCCGTGAGCATCGCCGACGAGTTGCAGGCCTGGGTCGAGGAGGGCGAGGTCGACGGGTTCAACCTCAGCCGCATCGTCGTGCCGGAGAGCTTCTCCGATTTCATCGACCTCGTGATCCCCGAGCTTCAGGACAGGGGCCTCTACAAGACCGAATACGCGCCGGGCTCGCTCCGGAACAAGCTGTTCGGCGAAGGCGACCGCCTGCCGGCGCGCCATCCGGCCGATGCCTTCCGAAGCGCCGAGGCGCTCAGGGCCTGACGGTCGCCGGGCTTGGCGCCGGTTCGGCCTGGACCGGTCGGTGCGCGCCTCGCCCGCCCTCTCTAACACCCGCGAGGACGTGGACGTGGTCCTGCGGGCGCGGCACACCCTGCCCGACGCGGCCGGATCAGGCGGCCTCCGCCGCCCTGCGCACGGTCTCGACGAAGGTGGCGATCAGCGGCTCCGTCGTCTTCGTCCACAGGGCGTGGACGTCGGCCTGGATCCGGGGACCCCGGACCGGCCGGTAGACCACGTCCGCATGGGCGAGCCGCGCGACGGATTCGGGGATGATGGCGATGCCGAGCCCCGCCGCCACGAGGCTCGTCAGGGAGGCGGCCTCCACCGCCTGATAGCGGATGTCCGGCTCGAACCCCGCCTCGACGCAGCATTGCCAGAGGTGCTTGGCGAACAGCGAATCCGCCAGCCGGAAGAACACGAACCTCTCCCCCGCGAGGTCGGACAGGGAGACCGGCCCCCCCGCGAGGCGATGGCCCTGCGGGAGCACGATGCTGACGCTCTCCCGCCAGGCCAGTTCGCTGATGAGCTCCGCGTCCTGGGGCGGGCAGCGCAGCAGGCTCACGTCGGTCTGCCCGGCCTTCAGCATCGCGATCTGCCGGTCGGGCGCCATCTCGTGGATGCGCAGGTCCACATCCGGGTAGCTCTGCGAAAAGTCCCGGATCGCCCGGCCCAGCGGCCCGGCGAGCATCGATCCGGTGAGGCCGACATTGACGATGCCCGCCGTGCCGGAGCCGATGGCCCGCGCCCGGCCCATAGCCTCGCCCGCCTTGTCCAGGATCGCCAGGGCCTGCGCGTGGAAATCCACGCCCGCCTTCGTCAGGGCGACGCGGCGGGTCGTGCGCTCGAACAGCGGCGTGCCGATCTCGGCCTCGAGGTCGCGGATCTGTTGGCTCAGGGGCGGCTGCGCAACGCCCAGGCTCTCGGCGGCGGCGGTGAAGCTCAGATGTTTCGCGACGGCCGCGAAGTAGCGCAGATGGCGGAGTTCCATGCTGCATTTCAGACCTTTCAGATCTGAATAGCAACTGAATTAATATTTGACGTCTTAATAATCCGGCATGATTGTGCTGGACGCGGCCCTCCAGAAATCGCCGCGCTGCACAATGACGCCGCCGCGCGTATCAAGGGAGAGGGTCCGATGAAGCGCTTCGCCTCGTCGCTGTTCGGGCAGGTGGTCGCCGCCCTGGTCGTCGGGATCGTCCTCGGCATGGTCTGGCCCGGCGTCGCGGTCACGCTCAAGCCGCTGGGCGATGCCTTCATCAAGCTGATCAAGATGGCGATCGCGCCGCTGGTCTTCGGCGTCGTCGTGCACGGCATCGTCGGCGCCGGCGATCTGCGCAAGGTCGGCCGCGTCGGGCTGAAATCGCTGATCTATTTCGAGGCGGTGACGACTATCGCCCTCGTGCTCGGCCTCGTCCTCGCCTACGTCTTCGCGCCGGGCCACGGCATGAACGTCGACGTGGCGTCCCTCAACGCCAAGGAGATCGCGGGCTACACCGACCGCGTCGGGCAGGTGACGGGCACCGTCGATTTCCTGATGAAGCTCGTGCCGACGACCTTCGTCGACGCCTTCGCCAAGGGCGACATCCTCCAGGTCCTCATCCTCGCGATCCTGTTCGGCTCCGGCCTCTCGCTGCTGGGCGAGCGCGGCAAGCCGCTCGCCGACAGCCTGGAGCGCATCACCGAGGTGCTGTTCAAGGTGATCGGCTTCATCGTGAAGCTCGCCCCGCTCGGCGTGCTCGGGGCGGTGGCGTTCACGGTGGGCAAGTACGGAATCGGCTCGCTGGCCCAGCTCGGCAAGCTGGTGGCGCTGTTCTACGCGGGCGTCGCCTTCTTCGTCCTCGTGGTGCTGGGTGGCATCATGCGGATGGCGGGCTTCAGCATCCTGAAGTTCCTGGCCTATCTGCGCGAGGAACTGACGGTCGTGGCGGGCACCGCCTCCTCGGACAGCGTGCTGCCGCAGGTGATGCGCAAGCTCGAACGCCTCGGCATCAAGGACTCGACCGTCGGCCTCGTGATCCCGACCGGCTATTCCTTCAACCTCGACGCCTTCTCCCTCTACCTCACCCTCGCCACGGTGTTCATCGCCCAGGCGACCAACACCGACCTCTCCTTCGGCCACCTGATGCTGATCCTCGGCATCGCGCTCCTCACCTCGAAGGGCGCCCACGGCGTGCCGGGCTCGGCCATCGTCGTGCTGGCCGCGACCCTCTCGGCGGTGCCGGAAATTCCGGTGATCGGGCTGGTGCTGGTCCTCTCGATCGACTGGTTCGTCGGCATCGCCCGGGCGCTCGGCAACCTGATCGGCAATTGCGTGGCCACCGTGGTGATCGCCGCCTGGGAGGGCGACATCGACCGGGCGCAGGCCCACCGCGTGCTCAACGGCGAGGTGACGACCGACACCGCCGAGATCCTCGAGGCGCCGGTCGCCGAGCCGCGCATCGCCTGACCTCCTGCCCCGAACCTGGGAGAGACCCATGACCGCGCCGCGCTACAACCCCCCCTGCGGGGGCCTGCCGCCGCAGACCGCGCTGATGACCGGCCGGGCGGTGTTCACCGAGGCCTACGCCGTGCTCCCCCACGGCGTGATGAGCGACATCGTCACGAGCCTCCTGCCGGGCTGGGAAGGGAGCCGCGCCTGGATCCTCGCCCGCCCGCTCTCAGGCTTCGCGGAGACCTTCGCGCAGTTCCTGATGGAGGTCGCCCCCGGCGGCGGGAGCGAGCGCCCCGAGCCGGACCCGGGCGCACAGGGTGTCCTGTTCGTGGTGGAGGGCACGCTCCGCCTCGTCCTCGACGGCCACGCCCATGCCCTGAGGCCGGGCAGCTACGCCTACCTCCCGCCGGGCGCGGCCTGGAGCCTGCGCAACGACGGGGAGGGGCCGGCCCGCTTCCATTGGATCCGCAAGGCCTACGAGCCCGCCCCCGGCCTCGACGCGCCCGAGGCTTTCGTCACCCACGACTCGGCCGTGGAGCCCGTGGGCATGCCCGGCACGGACGGCGCCTGGGCGACGACGCGGTTCGTCTCCCCGGACGACCTGCGCCACGACATGCACGTCAACATCGTCTCGATGCGGCCGGGCGCCTCGATTCCCTTCGAGGAGACGCACGTGATGGAGCACGGGCTGTTCGTGCTCGAGGGCAAGGCGGTGTACCGGCTCAACCGCGACTGGGTCGAGGTCGAGGCGGGCGACTTCCTCTGGCTGCGCGCCTTCTGCCCTCAGGCCTGCTACGCGGGCGGCCCCGGCCCCTTCCGCTACCTGCTCTACAAGGACGTGAACCGGCACCCGGCGCTCGGCCTGCGCGTCCGGCATCGCTGAGTGCGACGCAAAACCGGCTCCATTTCGCCGGTTCTGTTGCATGTTCGGACCCCGGACCGGTCTCGGCTCCGGGGCGAATTGCATTACCAGTCGAGGCGTTCGCTGCGGCGCAACCAAGCGACCGCGACGGGCGGCTTCTCACTGCCGGTTTCACCCCGAGTGTTTCGACCATGGATCGACTGACAATTGGCGGCCTCGCCGTCGCACGGGAGCTCCACGATTTCATCGCGGACGAGGCCTTGCCCGGCACCGGCATCTCGCCCGAAGTGTTCTGGGGCGGCCTCGGCGCCATCGTCCGCGACCTGACCCCGAAGAACCGGGCGCTGCTGGCCAAGCGCGATGCGCTTCAGGCGCAGATCGACGCCTGGCACCGGGAGCGGGCGGGCAAGCCCATCGACCCGGCGGCCTATAAGGCGTTCCTGACCGAGATCGGCTACCTGCTGCCGCCGCCCGGCGCCGTCGAGGTGCGCACCGAGAACGTCGACGACGAGATCGCGCGGATCGCCGGTCCGCAGCTCGTCGTGCCGGTCTCGAACGCCCGCTACGCGCTGAACGCCGCCAACGCCCGCTGGGGCTCCCTCTACGACGCCCTCTACGGCACCGACGCGGTGTCGGAGGAGGGCGGGGCGGTGCGCGGCGGCGGCTACAACCGCGCCCGCGGCGCCCGGGTCGTCACCCGCGCCCGCGGCACGTTGGACCGCTTCGTGCCCCTGGCCGGCGGGCGCCACGCCGACGTCGTGACCTACGCCGTCGAGGACGGGCAGCTCGTCGGCAACATGAACACCGGCGAGACCGTGCCGCTGGCCCGGCCCGAGCTGTTCGCGGGCTATCGCGGCCGGGCGAGCATGCCCTCGGCCCTGCTCCTGCGCCACCACAACCTGCACATCGAGGTCGTGATCGACCGCACCCACCGGATCGGCCGGTTCGACGCCTCGGGCGTCGCCGACATCCTGCTCGAATCCGCCGTGTCCACGATCATGGACCTGGAGGATTCGGTGGCGACGGTGGACGCGCAGGACAAGGTCGTCGTCTACCGCAACTGGCTCGGCCTGATGAAGGGCACCCTCGCGGCCGGCTTCGAGAAGGACGGCCGCCGCCAGGAGCGCCGCCTGAACCCCGACCGGCACTACATCGCCCCGAACGGCGGCGAGGTGGTGGTGCCCGGCCGTTCCCTGATGCTGGTGCGCAATGTCGGCCACCACATGGACACCGACGCGGTGCTCGACGGGGAGGGCCGCGAGATCCCCGAGGGGATGCTCGACGCCGCCGTGACGGCGATGATCGCCATCCACGACCTGAAGGGCGATTCCGGCCTGCGCAACAGCCGCAAGGGCTCGGTCTACATCGTCAAGCCGAAGATGCACGGGCCGGAGGAGGTCGCCTTCGCGGTCGAATTGTTCGACCGGGTCGAGGCGATGCTGGGCCTGGAGCCCAACACCCTCAAGATGGGCATCATGGACGAGGAGCGCCGCACCACGGTGAACCTCGCCGCCTGCATCGCGGCGGCGGCGAGCCGCGTGGTGTTCATCAACACCGGCTTCCTCGACCGCACCGGCGACGAGATCCACACGGCGATGGAGGCCGGCCCGGTCATCCGCAAGAACGACATGAAGTCGACGCCCTGGATCAAGGGCTACGAGGAGAACAACGTCGATGTCGGCCTCGCCTGCGGCCTGAAGGACCGGGCGCAGATCGGCAAGGGCATGTGGGCGGCCCCCGACGCCATGGCCGAGATGCTGATGCAGAAGGGCGCCCACCCGAAGGCCGGCGCCTCGACGGCCTGGGTGCCCTCGCCCACCGCCGCGACGCTGCACGCGCTCCATTACCACGAGACCGAGGTCGCGGCGCGGCAGGCGGAACTCGCCCGGCGCCCGCGCTCGGCGCTCGACGAGATCCTGGAGATCCCGCTCGCCCGCTCGAACTTCGCCCCCGACGACGTGCAGCAGGAGATCGACAACAACGCGCAGGGCATCCTGGGCTACGTCGTCCGCTGGATCGACCAGGGCGTCGGCTGCTCCAAGGTGCCGGACATCCACGATGTCGGCCTCATGGAGGACCGGGCGACCCTGCGCATCTCCTCGCAGCACATCGCCAACTGGCTGCACCACGGCGTGGTGAGCGAGGAGCAGGTGATGGAGACGCTGAAGCGGATGGCCAAGGTGGTGGACCGCCAGAATGCCGGCGACCCGCTCTACAGGCCGATGGCGCCCGATTTCGACGGTCCGGCCTTCCAGGCGGCGAAGGATCTCGTGTTCAAGGGCCGGGCGCAGCCGAACGGCTACACCGAGTGGATCCTCACCGCCCGCCGCCGCGAGGCCAAGGCGGCCGGGTAGGGCGCAGGACCGGGCCGTCGCTGGGATCGCCCGTCAACGGACCAGGGGCGCTCCCATGCCCGCCCCCTTGCCCGCCCCCTGCCGACCGGGCGGGGGGGCGTTCCACGAGACGAGGGCATCGCAGGAATCCTTCTCGCGCTCCCTCAGCACACCCTGCCTGACCAGGACCGCGTGATCGGCGGCACACAGATGCGCGGGCTTGGCATCGTGCTCCTCGAGGCTCATCGGAAACGCCATGACGCATCCGGTCATGGCGAAATGGCCGCTGCTCTGGACGACGGAGCGGAGGATCGACTTGTAGAGACGCTGCGCCAGCAGGGCGGACCCCGCGCCGGCCGGATCGGCGGTCCGCGGGTCGAAGCGTGCCGTCGAGATGACCTGGGCCGGGCTGTTCCCCACCCCGAACACCGACATCGTCGCGAAGACATACCGATAGGGCGACGTTTTCAGGTCGCGCGCCACGATCAGTTCCTTGAACGTCCGGTCGTCGCCGTCTCGCGATGTCGCGTCCCAGAAGCGTTCGAGGACCTTGGGCGCGTCGAGCTGCGTTCGGTTGGCGTGGAGTTCGGGGCCGAGCGGCAGGGTCAGATCCTGCATCACGTGGACGGGTGCCACCAGGGCCTTCTCCAGCGCGCAGCGCAGGGGTTCGACGAACCGCCGATCCGTCACCTCCGGGTGGAGGTAGATCGTCACGGCCGTCGGCGCCCAGTTCGGTTCCCGGAACAGTTGCGCGCCGGCCGGCGCCGTCCCGCACGCGGTCAGGGCCGCCAGGGCGGCGAGCCGGATCAGGGCCATGCGCCCGGCCAACGATGGCACGATCGACCGGCGCGGACCACTTTGCGAATGTTGCAATCCCTGATTGAACACAGCGAACATCTTTTGCTCTATTGGCGATGTTCGTCGAGATTGCCACGATCCGACTTCGCATGATCGCAGTTTCGGCCGGGGAGGTTAATCCCGCGCGGTCCGGGCGCTCAATAGCGGACGTTGGCGAAGCCTCCGCCGGTGCTGCGGGTGACGACGGCGCGGATCACCTCCTTGGTCGAGGGGCTGATGCCGCCGTCGCCCCGCAGGCGGCGCCCATCCGCCCGATCGAGCCGGGCGACGTCGTCCGCGCAGCGGTCGAGCGCGTAGCGGACCCTGGTCGAGGCGGCCATGCCGCGCGGCACGGCGGAGCCGTTCATCTCGAAGCGCAGGCAGGAGGCCAGATACCCCTTCAGGTCATCGAAGGCGGCGGCGTTCGCGCTGGAGGTGAGGGCGACGAACAGGAGGGCGGAGCGGATGAGCATCGGGATCCCCGGTCGGGATGGTGATGCGGTAACGCGCGAACCCCGCTTTTGTGGCTGCCGCCGCGTCGCAGGCGGGAGCCGCCGCGTCCCGGGAGACGTTGGCCTGCACATCCCTATGGAGTGCGCGCAATGAATCGTCCCACGACGGCCCGGATCGGGCTCGCCCTGTCGCTGCTATCCGGCGTCGGAGTCCTGGCGGCACCCGCCGTGGCGCAGGAGCCGGCCTCCGGCCAAGGCAAGCTCACGCAGGTCGCGAGCTTCGGCCATCAGGTCACGGGCATCACCGTGAGCCGGGACGGGCGCATGTTCGTCAACTTCCCCCGCTGGAGCGAGGACGCGCCGATCTCGGTCGCGGAATTGAAGGACGGCAAGCCCGTCGCCTACCCGGACGAGGAATGGAACGGCTGGCGCAACGCCAAGATGGACGAGGTCGACCCGAAGACCCACTTCGTCTGCGTGCAGAGCGTCGTCGCCGATGGCCAGGACCGCCTCTGGGTGGTCGATGCCGCCGCGCCCGCGATGGCGCATGTGGTGAAGGACGGACCGAAGCTCGTCGGCATCGACCTGAAGACCAATAAAGTCGTCAAGACCATTCCCTTCGACACCAGCACCGTGATGCAGGCCTCCTACATCAACGACGTGCGGATCTCGCCGGACGGGAAGACGGCCTACCTCACCGATTCCGGCGCGGAGGGCGCCTTGATCGTGGTCGATCTCGACAGCGGGACGGCCAAGCGGCTGCTGTCCGGCCATGCCTCGACCATGCCCGACAAGAGCGTCACCGTGCAGTATGACGGCAAGCCGCTGCGCCGCCCCGATGGACGCGGGGTCGCGTTCTCGGCGGACGGCATCGCCCTCTCGCCCGATGGAAAGACGCTCTACTGGCAGGCGATCAAGGGCAAGACTCTCTACAGCCTGCCGACCGACGCGCTGACCGGCTGGGCCACCGCCTCCTTCGTGCCGGAGATGCTGAGCGACAAGACGCTGACGGGCAAGATCGCCACCGTCGGCGAGAACGGCGTGGCCGACGGCCTGCTGATCTCGCGCAAGGACGGGCGCATGTACGTGACTTCGCCGCAGGACAATGCGGTGAAGGTCCGCGACCTCTCGAAGGCGAATTCGCCCCTGACGACCCTGGTGCAGGACGAGCGGCTGCGCTGGCCGGACACGTTCTCGGAGGGGCCGGACGGCACGATCTACGTCACCACCTCGCACATCCAGGATTCGGCGGATTACAAGCCCGGCGCGCCGATCAGCCTGCCGACCGAATTGTGGGCGATCAAGGCCGGCCCCAGTGAGGTCACGGGCTCGACGGGCGCCGGCACCGCCCGCTGATAACGCGACCGGCCCGGTTCGGAGAATCCATCTCCCCGAACCGGGCCCGCTCGGACCGCGCCGCTCAATACTTCCGGATGATCGGTTCCGGCGACATCGGCACCGGATCGGGGCCGAAGGCGTAGCGGATGCCGGCATAGACCGACAGCGGCTGCGCCAGGGTCGTGGTGCGCGGCTCGTTGATCGCGAGGTTGCCCGCCACGGCGCCGGGCTGGGCGAAGGTGCCGAACGTGGCGTAGCGGTTGTTGGTGAGGTTGGTGATCAGGCCGAACACCTCGAGATGCTTCGTGACCTGATAGCTCGTGTTGAAGTTCATCACGTAATAGGCCGGAAGCTTGCGGTTCAGGTTCGACTCGTCGCCCCGGTAATAGGACGAGGAGAAGGCCGCCACGTTGAGGCCGATGCGCCATTCGGGCGTGACGAACACCTCGAACCCGCCCTTGATCTGGTGGGCCGGGACCAGGGGGACCTTGTCGCCCGGCCGCACGAGGATCGAGCCGTCCGCGTTCGCCAGGGGGTTGTTGGGCGAGGACAGCGTGCCGTTGAACTGGAACGTGGCATCGACCAGGGCATAATTGGCGTAGACCCGCAGCCAATCGGCCGTGTACTCGGCCCCGACCTCGATGCCCTGGCGCTGCGTCGCGGGCACGTTCACGAAATAGGCGCGGGCGGCGTTGCCGGGGGTGGCCAGCGAGATGATGTCGTTGGCCAGATCGGTGCGGAAGGCCCCGATCTTATAGGTCACGAGCCCGTTGTCGTAGAAGTTCGGCAAGTTGCCCCGGAAGCCGACCTCGTAGGTCCGCCCCGTCACCTGCTTCAGCGGCGGATCGGCGACGAGCGAGTTCGGCAGCAGGCAGGGCTGGTTCGGGTTGGCGCAGGAGAGTTCGAGCGGCGTCGGCGCGCGGTTCGATTCCGAGTAGCCGCCGTAGAGCGACAGGGCGTCGAAGAATCGATAGGTCAGGCCGGCGACGGGATTGATCTTGTTGTAGTAGTGCGTGCCCGTCACGTCGGGCGACAGGCCCGTCTGGTCCTCGGTGGCGATGCGGGCGAAGTTGAGCCGCGCCCCGGCCGTGAGCGACAGCCGGTCCGTCAGGTCGAGCGTGTCGGTGGCGTAGAGACCCATGTAGAGGTTCGAGCCGCTGACCGAGCTCGGCGCGAGGCCGAGCGCCCCGAGGGTGCGCAGGTAGGTCGTGCCGAGGCCGGCGACGTTCCCGTAGAACGGGTTCACCGGGTTCGTCGTCACGCTGAGATCGGGATTGATGACCCCCAGCGTGCTCGACGATTTGAAGCTGTAATCCGCGACGTCGATGGAGCCGCCGACCACGAAGGCATTGCCGAAGCCGAAGATCGTCTCGCGGTTCGAGGCCTGCAGCGAGCCGCCATAGCCGGTGGCCTGCGTCTTGGTGGTGTCGATGGTGCCGTAGGGCACGGTCCCGTTGAACGGGATCGGGCGTCCGTTGAGGCCGACGATGGTGAACTGGTTGGCATAGGCGCGCCGGGCCGCCGTGCCGGCGGGCGGGGCGTTCACGTTGAACGCGTCGTCCTGCAGGCAGAGTGAACCGCGGAAGTTGCCCTGGCGGCTGCAATTCTCGAAATCGGCCTGGTTGCCGTCGACGTAGGTCTGGTCGTAGCGCCGGAAATAGGCGTTGCCGGCGAGGTCCCAGGTCGGGGAGATGTCGACCCGGCCGGTGAGCTGCAGCGTCCCCATGTCGGTGGTGATCTGCTGCGGATAGGTGAAGATCGCCCGGGGATCGGCATGGGTGAAGTCCACCGGGGTCGCCGCCGTCGCGCCGTAATAGGTGCGGGCGAGGGCGCCGATCAGGTGAAACTCCGAATCCTGCGAGCGGTAGCCGAGGTCGGTATAGACGCGGCCGATGGTGCTCGGGCTCTCGTAGCGCCAGCCCCGGTCGTTCAGCCCGTCCCCGGTGAAGTAGAAGCTCCACGGGCCGGAGATCTTGCCGTATTCGAGGGAGCCGGCGACGCGCCCGTCCGAGCCGCCGAGCGCGGTGATCTCGGTGCCCTGCCAGGTGAAGCCGTTCTTCATCTGGATGTTCACCGCGCCGCCGAGGGCGTTGAGGCCGAACACCGGATTGCCCGTCACCACGTCGATCCGCTGGATCGCCTGCGGCGGGATCAGGTCGAAATTGACCACATCGCCGAAGGCCTCGTTGATGCGCACGCCGTTCTGGTAGACCGCCAAGCCCTGCGGCACGCCTGCGACGGGGGAGGCGGTGAAGCCGCGATAGGTGACGTCGACGCGGTTCGAATTGCCCTGGCTGTCATTGACGTTGAGCGCCGGCGTGCGCCGAGCCAGCGTCGCCACGGCGTTGCCGGTGCCGCGATCCACCGCGAAGTCCTGCGCCGTCACCGTCTCGACGGTGCTCGGGATCTTGGAGAGGGGCTGGTCGCTGCCGCGCAGGCGCACCGCGCCGGCCGGTGCGGGCGTGGCCGGGCCGGGCAGAGCCACGGCGTCGGGGACGGGAGCGCCCGTCGCAGCGCCGCTTGCGCCGCCGCCGACGGGGGTCGTCGCCACCACGCTGATTTCATCGAGCGTGACCGTCTGCTGCGCTTGGGCGAGCCCCGGCAACAGCGCCACGGACGCGATCAGGCTGCCCCGAAGAGCGCGCATGTCATTTCCCCCCCAACCCGGTCTGCTTCCGCCTTCGCGGCTTCGCCCCACATCCACCAAATGCTGGGATGGATCGGCAATCCGCCTTGCACATTCTTCACGGCGTCGTGAGCGGACAGAACAGAGATCCCTGGCGCGCTGTGCGGTCTCGGTCACAGCCCCGGCAAGTCTTTGGGTGAAACTGGAAAATCCATCCGGGATGTTTCGGCAATAGTGCGCCAGACCTCTTCCGGGAAAGCTGGCTCATGCCGCGTCTCCCGTCTGTGCGGGCGAAGCGAAGCCACTCACGGATTCGCCACATCCGGTCAGGTCCGCAGCGCGGGATGGCTACGGCGTCGCGCGCAGAGACGGTTGTGCAGACGATCCGGGTCGCACCGGAAACGCGCCCGACGCTGGGCGCTCGATCACCGTTGCCCTGCGGCGCTGAGGCTGGCGCGATCGACGATCTCTATCGCGCCCCGGCGGAGTTCGATGAGGCCCGCCTCGGCCCACTGCGCCAGGATGCGGCTCACCACCTCGCGCACGCTGCCGACATCGTCCGCGAGGGTCTGGTGTGTCACCGCGGCGACATTGCGGGGATCGGCCTCGGCCAGGAGACGGTGCGCGAGGCGCTGCTTCAGGGGCGCGAAGGCGACCTCATCGATCAACGTGAACAGGCCGGACATCAGCCGCGTGTAGTCGTCCATGACGAAGCTGCGGAAGGCGGTGCTGTCATTCATCAGGTGCTGGAACGTGCTCACCGGCAGGGCCGCGAGTTCGGTCCGCTCCTCGGCGACGCTCTGCGCCGGGAAGGTCCCGCCGGACAGGAGGCATTGCGTGGTGAGGGCGCAGGTTCCGCCGGGGCCGACCTTGTAGATCAGCACCTCGCGCCCGCCCTCCGACATCCGGAAGACGCGCGTCCGGCCATCCAGGCACATCAGGTAGTTGGCGCACTCGCCGTCGAGTTCGTAGGCGGTGGCCCCCGCATCGAGCACCGGAAAGTGCACCGTTCCCCGGGCGATCTGAAGGTGCGCCGGGCTCAGCGCGCGGATCGGCGGAAACCGGTCGATCCATCGCTCGACCTTCTGGGCATCCGTCATGGCTGGCGTTGTCCTCCGGACGCGAGGACGGGCTGGAAAAACCCGGCCCGGCTTGCGTTTTTCTCCCGCCGCGCCCGACTTGTGTGACCTCGGTCACCGACGGGCTGCGGCGGCCCGGCATAGCATCGCCCCAAACCGAAAACGAGACGAGTGCCGGCTCAGACCGGCCCATCCCGGGAGTGACACGATGCGCCGCCTCGCCCTGAGCCTCCTGCTCGCCGCCCTCGCCGCCGGCCCCGCCGCCGCCGAGCAGGACCTGCTGCTCGGAGCGGACATGACCTCTCCCGCCATGACCAAGGCCGAGATGAGCCGTGCCGATGTCGAGGCGATGATCAAGGCGGCAAACGGCAAGCCGATCGACCTGCACGACAGGTCGCTGTCCGGCCTCGACCTCTCCGGCCTCGACCTCCGGGGCGCCAACCTGCGCACCGCGCGGCTCAACAGGGCGAACCTGCGCGGCGCGGACCTCACCGGCGCCAACCTGCAACAGGCGTGGTTCCTGAAGGCCGACCTGTCGGGCGCCAAGCTCGCGGACGCGGCGATGTTCGGCATCACCGCGCGGGACGCGAACTTCAGCGGCGCCGACCTCAGCCATTCCATGCCCATCGGCGACTTCAAGGGCGCCGACATGAGCGGCGCGACCCTCGTGGATCTCAGGGGCGGCGCCGATATCCGGAACCAGTCCATGGGCCTGATGCGCGCCGTCTTCACCTCGGTGAACCTGGCGGGGGCGAATCTGCGAGGGGCCAATCTCGGACGGTCGCGGCTGGAATTCGCCAACCTGACGGACGCCGACCTCACGGACGTGGTGCTGATGGGCTCGGACCTGTCGGGCGCGAACCTGACCGGCGCCACCGTGACGGGCGCGGATTTCAAGAACGTCGACGTCGGCGGCGCGAGGCTCATCGACCTCAAGGGCGAGGACCGTGCCCGGGATTGGGCGGCGCGCATCAACATCGACCGCGCCGTCACGCAGGCGCCCCACTGACCGGGCGGTGAAACCGAAGCCGGCCTCCCGGCGAAAGGCTGGGAAAGCCCCCGCCGACAGGGGGCACCGAGACACACGCCGAACCTGTTCCCGTCCACGAACCGAGGACCCCGATCCATGACCAGCCGCCGTTTCCTCCTCGGGCTTTTCGCCGCCGCGCCGATGGTGTTCGGCACCGCCGCCTCGGCCGCCGAACAGCCCTACGATCCGGCCGCCTTCCAGGCCGCGCAGAAGGCGGGCAAGCCGATCCTCGTCCACATCACCGCGCCCTGGTGCACCACCTGCGCCGCGCAGAAGCCGATCCTCGCCACGCTCGAGGCCGATCCGAAGTTCAAGGATCTGCAGGTGTTCGATGTCGATTTCGACAGCCGCAAGGATGTGGTGAAGCAGTTCCGGGCGACGATGCAGAGCACGCTGATCACCTATAAGGGCGACCGGGAGACCGGCCGCTCCACCGGCGAAACCAGGCCCGCGGCGCTCTCCGCCCTCCTCGACAAGGCGATCTGACGCGAACCATGGTCGCCACCCTCGGCCTCGCCTTCCTCGCCGGCATCCTCTCGGTGCTGTCGCCCTGCGTCCTGCCCCTGCTGCCGCTGGTGCTGGGCGCGGCGGCGTCCGAGCACCGGCTCGGCCCGGCGGCGCTGGCGGGCGGGCTCGCCCTGTCCTTCGTCGTCATCGGCCTGTTCGTGGCGACGGTCGGCTTCGCCCTCGGCCTCGACGCGGGGGTGTTCCGGACGGTGGCGGCGATCCTCCTGGTGCTCGTCGGCCTCGTGCTGATGGTGCCCGTCGCGCAGACCCGCCTCGCGGCGGCGGCGGGGCCGGTGAGCGACTGGACGGAGCGCCGCTTCGGCGGATTTTCCACCGCAGGGCTCGCCGGCCAGTTCGGGGTCGGGCTCCTGCTCGGGGCGGTGTGGAGCCCCTGCGTCGGGCCGACGCTGGGCGCGGCCTCGCTCCTGGCCTCGCAGGGGCGCGACCTCGGCGTCGTCGCCCTGACGATGCTCCTGTTCGGCCTCGGCGCGGCCCTGCCGCTGCTCCTCCTCGGCACGCTGTCCCGCGAGGTGCTGATGCGCTGGCGCGACCGGATGATGGGGCTGGGCAAGGGGCTGAAGGCGGCCCTCGGCCTGATCCTCGTGGCGACCGGCCTGATGATCGCCACCGGGCTCGACAAGTCCGCCGAAACCGTCCTGGTCAATGCCTCGCCGGACTGGCTCACGGCACTGACCACCCGCCTCTGACCCGGACGGCTTCACCCAGCCTTCACCGTTCGGTGGACGACGCGACGGCGTGATCCCGATGCCCGTGCCGGATGCCCTCCCATCCGAGCCACCCGGTATACAGGCCGACCGTGACGATCAGCGCGGCCGAGGCGTAGGGGGCCCGCCGGGCGAAAGCCTCGAACCCGGACCAGCGCGAGGCGGCGTGCTTGACGCCGAGCGCCGCGATGATTCCCGCCGAGACCATCGTGAGCGCCAGGCCGAGGCTGAAGCAGGCGACGAGCGCGAAGCCGAGGCTGAACTGCTTCAGCTGGATGCACAGGAGCAGCACCGTGATGGCGGCCGGACACGGGATCAGGCCGCCCGTCAGGCCGAACAGGACGATCTGACCGGTCGTCACCCGGCGGCCCGCGAAGCGGCGGCGGATGTCCTCGGCATGGGCGCGGGCATGGGCGTCGTCCGCTTCGCCCCCATGCAGGGGGCCGTGGCCGTGCTCCTCGAACGCGACCTCGTGGGTCTCGCTGCCGTCCGGCCCGCTCAGGGTCAGCCGCGCCGTGAAGTCATGGGGCTCGGGGATCGTCTCCAGGCTGTCGAGGCCGTCGCCGCGCTGCGCGAAGGCGAAGGCCTGCCGGCCCCCGTCCGGGCGGAGCGTCTCGATTGAGAGGCGTTCGGGAGCCGGCAGCTCGCCGCGCTCCGCGCGCACCCGCCAGCGCGGCGGAACGCCGTCCTCGTATACCTCCAGCGTCAGCAGCCCGTTCGCGGTGGCGATACGCTTCGCCTCGTCGTGATGATGATGATGGTGGTGGTCGTGGTGATGCTCGCGCCGAATGCGCCACGCCATCCAGAGGGCGATGGCGACGATGAGGAACGCGGAGGCGAGCTGGAAGTACGGCTCGCTCGCCTCGCCGCCCCATTCCCGGCCGAGATACTGCCCCCCGAGGGCGATCACCCAGACGATGGCCGTGTGCGAGAGCGTGGCGGCCAGCCCGAGCAGGACGGCCTGCGTGACCGTGCCCCGGACCGCGATGATGAAGCCCGCCATCATCGTCTTCGAGTGGCCGGGCTCCAGGCCGTGCAGGGCGCCGAGCAGGATCGCGCTCGGCACGAACAGCCAGGCATGCGCGGTCCCCTGCTGAAGCAGGTCAGGCAAGGAGGTCATGGGGTCTCGTCACTTGAGATAGGTCCGCACCACCTCGATCAGCTCGGCAGCGCCCCGGGCGCGCTCGGCATCCGGCTCGGCGTCCGGATTCACGACGTGGTGGCGGATGTGGTCTTCCATCAGCTCGGCGGTCAGGCCGTTGATCGCCCCGCGCATCGAGGCCACCAGCATCAGGACGTCGGCGCAGCCGAGTTCGGCCTCCAGGGCCCGCTCGACGGCCTCGGCCTGTCCCTTGATCCGGCGCACCCGCGCCAGGAGCTTGGTCTTTTCCTTGATCGTATGGGCCATCGCAGGCCTCCTCGCCACGACGTATAGGGGGGTACCCTATATCCGTCCAGTGGCGACGGGCCGTGGGGGGAGCCCCTGCAGAGAGGAAGGCGACCCCAGCATCGGGGTTCGCCGGTGCCCCGGCTGCGGTCGCGCGGTCCCGGAGGTCCGCCCTCGGCGCGATCAGTGCGGCTTGGCCGACGCGGCGAGGGTGGCCAGCGCGCAGGAGGCGATGCGCGCCTGGACCGAGTCGGCGCGGCTCGTGAGGATGATCGGCACCTTGGCGCCGAGCACCAGGCCGGCGCAGGCGGCACCGCCGAGATAGACCAGCGACTTGTACAGGCTGTTGCCGGCATCGAGGTTCGGGACCACGAGGATGTCGGGCTCGCCCGCCACCAGCGAGACGATGCCCTTCGTGTGCGCCGAGGTGAGCGACACGGCGTTGTCGAACCCCAGCGGACCGTCGAGCACCGCCCCCGAGATCTGCCCCCGGTCGGCCATCTTGCACAGGGCCGCCGCGTCGATGGTCGAGGGCAGCGCGGGGTTCACGGTCTCGACCGCGGCCAGGATGGCGACCTTGGGCGCGGCGGTGCCGAGACCGTGCGCCAGATCGATCGCGTTGCGGATGATGTCGGCCTTCTCCATCAGGCCGGGGGCGATGTTGACGACCGCGTCGGTCAGCATCAGCGGCTTGTGGTAGGCGGGGCAATCGAACCAGAAGACGTGGCTGGTGCGCCGGCCCATCCGCAGGGGGCTGTCCCGCGCGACCACGGCGCCCAGCAACTCGTCGGTGTGGAGCGATCCCTTCATCAGGGCGCCGAGCGCCCCCTCTCCCGCCATGGCGACGCCCCGTCTCGCGGCCGCGCAGGGGTCGGGCGCCTCGACGATCTCCCGGTCGGTCAGGTCGAGCCCGGCCTCCGAGGCCACCCGGCGGATCACGGCGGCGGGGCCGATCAGGACCGGATCGATGTAGCCGAGGTCGGCCGCTTCGAGGGCCGCCGCCAGCGCCCCGGTCTCGCAGGGATAGACCACGCCGACCCGGACCGCCCCGGACGCCCTGGCCTTCAGCGCGAGGGCGTCCATCCTGGGATACGAAGGCGCCACTCGCGGCATGTCCATGGGAATCTCCCGGGGTGTCAGGTGAGCGTCGCGGCCAGCGCCGACGCGGCTTTGTGGAGGACGGGCAGGCGGTCGGGGGCGTTCTCCCGCCACAGGCGGACCACCGGGGCCTGGAGCGCCAGCGCCGCCACGCAATCCCGGCCGTCCCGGTCGAGGATCGGCACGGCGATGCAGAACAGGCCGGTCAGGAATTCCTCGTCGTCGAGGGCATAGCCCTGACGCTTGATCTGCTGCAGCTCGGCTTCGAGGGCGGCGGGATCGGTGATGGTGTTGGCGGTGTGCTTGTCGAGGGGCAGGCTCGCGAGCAGCCGCTCGCGCCGGCCGCGCGGCATCAGGGCCATGAACAGCTTGCCGCTGGCCGAGCAATGCGCCGGCACGCGCGAGCCCTTCTGGAACGCCACCCGCAGGGGCAGGGACGCCTCGACGCGGTCGAGATACATGACCTCGCCGCCCTGAAGCAGGGTCAGGTTGCACGATTCCCCGAGGTCGTGGACGACCCCCTGGAGGATCTGGTGCCGGCGGATCGAGCCGGGATTGTTCGACAGGATGGCGAAGGCCAAGGCCGTCGACCGCGCCGCCAGTTCGTAGCGCCGCCCGTCCGGCAGCCGCCGCAGCAGCTCGGCGCCTTCCAGCATCGTCAGCCAGCGGTGCAGCGTCGGCTTCGGGAGGTTCGCCACCTCCGTCAGTTCCGCGAGCGTCGGGGCGTGATCCATGGCGGCGATCGCCTCCAGGAGACCGAAGGCCTTGAGGGCCGGTGAGGACTCAACGGTGTCTTCCATTTGAAAACGACCTCTATTCCAAAAAACAGAACGTTGAAAGCAAAAAAACGAGATTTCAGTTGCGAAGGTCGGTGGGACGGTCCATGAATGGCCGGCAAGCCGCGCCCGGATCGAACCGGTCCGGGCGCCACGGCCCGCTC
This sequence comes from Methylobacterium sp. Gmos3, assembly GCF_056430985.1. Classification (NCBI taxonomy): domain Bacteria; kingdom Pseudomonadati; phylum Pseudomonadota; class Alphaproteobacteria; order Hyphomicrobiales; family Methylobacteriaceae; genus Methylobacterium; species Methylobacterium sp. Gmos3. Next base: position 274,074 of record NZ_JBWJYL010000005.1, on the reverse strand, counting down.
GCAGAACACTCCGGAACAGGGAATCGCGGGGGACCCGAGCGGGGTCGATGCGGGGAAACACCAGGAGGGTGCGCCATGAGGATGTCCACGGAAGAAGCCTTTGTGAAGGTGCTGCAGATGCACGGCATCGAGCACGCCTTCGGCATCATCGGGTCGGCCATGATGCCGGTCTCCGACCTCTTCCCGAAGGCCGGTATCGCCTTCTGGGACTGCGCGCACGAGACGAATGCCGGCCTGATCTGTGACGGCTACACCCGCGCGACGGGCAAGATGGCCATGGCCATCGCCCAGAACGGCCCCGGCGTCACCGGCTTCGTCACCGCGATGAAGACCGCCTACTGGAACCACACGCCGATGCTGCTCGTGTCGCCGCAGGCGGCCAACAAGACCATCGGCCAGGGGGGGTTCCAGGAAGTGGAACAGATGGCCCTGTTCAAGGACATGGTCTGCTACCAGGAGGAAGTGCGCGACCCCACCCGCGTCGCGGAGGTGCTGAACCGCGTCATCGAGAAGGCGTGGCGCGGCTGCGCGCCGGCGCAGATCAATATCCCGCGCGATTTCTGGACCCAGGTCATCGATGTGCCGCTTCCGCAGATCGTGCGGCTGGAGCGCCCGGCGGGCGGCCGGCAGGCCATCGCGGACGCGGCCGAGATCCTGTCGGCGGCGCAATTCCCGGTGATCCTCGCAGGCGCCGGCGTGGTGATCGGCGATGCCGTGCGTGAGACGGCGGCCATCGCCGAGCGCCTCGATGCGCCGGTCTGCTCCGGCTACCAGCACAACGATTCCTTCCCCGGCAGCCACCCCCTCGCCGTGGGGCCGCTCGGCTACAACGGCTCGAAGGCCGCGATGGAGCTGATCGCCAAGGCGGACGTCGTGCTGGCGCTGGGCACCCGCCTCAACCCGTTCTCGACGCTGCCGGGCTACGGCATCGATTACTGGCCGAAGCAGGCCAAGATCATCCAGGTCGACATCAATCCCGACCGGATCGGCCTGACGAAGCCGATCACGGTCGGCATCTGCGGCGACGCGCGACAGGTCGCCCGGCAGCTCCTGGAACAGCTCTCCTCCGAGGCCGGGAATCCGGGCCGCGAGGCGCGCAAGGCGCTCATCCATCAGACGAAATCCGCCTGGGCCCAGGCCCTCACCTCCCTCGACCACGAGGACGACGATCCGGGCACGACCTGGAACCGCGAGGCGCAGGAGCGCGACAGCGATCGGATGTCGCCCCGTCAGGCATGGCGGGCGATCCAGGCCGGAATGCCGCGCGACGCGATCATGTCGACCGACATCGGCAACAACTGCGCCATCGGCAACGCCTATCCGAGCTTCGAGCACAGCCGGAAATACCTCGCGCCCGGCATGTTCGGCCCCTGCGGCTACGCCTTCCCGTCCATCGTCGGCGCCAAGATCGGACGGCCGGACACGCCGGTCTTCGGCTTCGCGGGGGACGGCGCCTTCGGCATCTCGATGAACGAGATGACCTCCATCGGCCGCGACGAGTGGCCGGCGATCACCATGGTGATCTTCCGCAATTACCAATGGGGCGCGGAGAAGCGGAATACGGTGCTCTGGTACGACAACAACTTCGTCGGCACCGAACTCGACCCGAAGCTCAGCTACGCGAAGATCGCCGTGGGCTGCGGCTTCAAGGGCGTCCGCGTCGACAACACCCGCGACCTCACCCAGGCCATCCAGCAGGCCGGCGAGGACCAGTCGCGCGGCGTGACGACCTTCATCGAGGTGATCCTGAACCAGGAACTCGGCGAGCCCTTCCGCCGGGATGCGATGAAGAAGCCCGTGCCGATCGCCGGCATCGAGAAGTCGGACATGCGCCCGCAGCATCCGCCGGTCTGATCACCGTTCTCTCGGGTCCTGATCGCCGCGCGGGGCTTCGTCTCCGCGCGGCGTTTCCTATGGCCCGAGGCTCAGTTCCCCGGGAACAGCATCGCCTCGTTCTGCTCGTTGCGGGCGATTTCGAGCATGTGCCACTTCAGCCCCGAGACCACGCGCTCCGCGTCGATGCCCGTTACGGCGGGACGCGCCGGATAAGACGCGGCGTGGGTGTTGGCGACCAGCACCATGGCGTAGAGCGCGGCCAGGATCGGCAGGATGTCGCGCGCGCGTTCGAGGTGGTTCATGGCAGCCGTGAGGATCGTCCGGTCTGGAATGCCACCTACCACCTAGTCTGCTGCACTGCAAAAACAATCGCGTCGCGCTGCCGCATCGCCGGGTTGCTTGGCAAGCAGGGTTAAGGCGGTCAGGCGCCGATGTTGCCCAGTTCCGAGAGGATATACTGCGCCAGATGTTCCACGGCGGCTGAGCATTCGCCTGTCTTGCGCTGCAGCACGATTCGCAGGGCCGGCAGGTCCGGCAATCCGCTCGCGGCGGTGAGCCGCCGGATCTCGCCGTCCACCGCGCATTGCGGGAAGATCGAGACGGCCAGCCCCGCATGGACCGCCGCCTGGAGGCCGGCGATGCTGTCGCTCACCGCCGTGATCGTCCAGCTTCGTTCGGTCTGCCCGAGGGCGTCGAGGGCGCATTGCCGATAGAGGCTGCCGGGCGGCAGGAGCGCCAGGGGGAGGGGCGAGCGCGCATCGACGTCGAAGTCCCGCGCCGCGACCCAGACCAGCGGCTCCTCCCGCACGACGACGCCCCCCTCCTGATCCGGCTGCTTGGTCATCAGCGCGAGGTCGATCTCCTCGCGGGAGAGGGCGGCGCGCAACTGGTGGCTGCGCGAGCAGCGCAACTCGATCTCCACCTGCGGATAGACCCTGGCGAAGCCCGCGAGCACCGAGGGCAGCAGGAAGGCCGCGTAGAGGTCCGGCACGCCGAGCCGCACCCGGCCGGCGACGTCGGGGCCGCCGAACCGGTCGCGGATCTCGTCGTTCAGGCTCAGCAGCTTGCGGGCATAGGCGAGGAGCACCTCCCCGTCGCGGGTCAGCGCCCCGTGCCGCCGCTCGCCGTCGAAGAGCGGGCGGCCGAGCGCCCGCTCCAGCCGGTGCATCTGATGCGTGATCGCCGGCTGGGTCCGCCCGACCTGCTTTCCGGCCAGCGTGATGCTTCCGGTATCATGGACCGCCACGAAGGTTCTGAGCAGCGGAATCTCAAGATCCGGAATCATATCGATCAATTTTCTGAATGATCGGGATGAAGAGAATATATTTCTCCTGGCCCGGCGCAATGGTTAGCGTGCCCTCATCGGGCTGTGAGGGACCGAAAAGTCGGGCTTAAGACCCGGCACCCCTCGCACCGGACACGGTGGAAACGTGAGGCAGGGACGCCGGGTTTTCGTGACCCGCACGCCGTCGCATGCGGTCGGATCGAGAAAGCCCGAGCGCCCCCTTCTCAGGAGGGCGGAATGCTACGGCTCGTACGCTTCAAGGCGACGGACAAGGTCCTGTTCGTCATCTGCCTGATGTACCTGATCACTTACATCGATCGGGTGAATATCGGCACGGCCGCCCCGGCCATGCAGAAAGAACTGGGCCTGACCAATGTCGAGTTGGGTCTCGCCTTCTCGGCCTTCGCCTATCCTTACGCCTTCTTCCAGATCGCCGGCGGCTGGCTCGGCGACCGCCTCGGCCCGCGCAAGACGCTGCTGATCTGCGGCGCGATCTGGTCCGCCGCCACGGTGATGATCGGCTTCGTGGAGGGGGCGATGTCCCTCGTCGCGGCTCGCTTCCTCCTCGGTATCGGCGAGGGCTCCGCCTTCCCGACCGCCACCCGGGCGCTGGCGAACTGGATGGCCGCCGACCGGCGCGGCTTCGCGCAGGGCATCACCCATGCCGCCGCCCGGCTCGGCAACGCCCTGACGCCGCCGCTCATCGCACTGCTGATCGTGGCGCTGTCCTGGCGCGACAGCTTCATCATCATCGGCGTGATCAGCTTCGCCTGGGTCGGGCTGTGGTGGTTCTACTTCCGCGACGATCCCCGCGACCATAAGGGCGTCACGGAGGCGGAACTCGCCGTCCTGCCGCCGGTGAAGATCGCGGGCGAGCGCAAGTCGGTGCCGTGGGGACCGCTGCTGCGGCGGATGCTGCCGGTGACGCTCACCGATTTCTGCTACGGCTGGACGCTCTGGCTGTTCCTGAACTGGATTCCCTCGTACTTCCTCCACCAGCACCATCTCGACATCAAGAAATCCGCGATCTTCGCCTCGGGCGTGTTCTTCGCGGGTGTCGTCGGGGACACGGTGGGCGGGATCGTCAGCGACCGGATCCTGCGGCGCACGGGTGACGTGTCGAAGGCCCGCGTCAGCGTCATCGTCGTCGGCTTCCTCGGGGCCTTCGCCTTCATGCTGCCGGTGCTGTTCACCACCGACCTCCTGACCATCACCCTGTGCCTGTCCGGCGCGTTCTTCTTCGCCGAACTGATCGTCGCGCCGATCTGGGCGGTGCCGATGGACATCGCGCCCCAGTATTCGGGCACGGCCTCGGGCTTCATGAACTTCGGCTTCGGCCTCGCGGGCATGATCTCCCCGGTCGTGTTCGGGCTGATCATCGACATGACCGGCCGCTGGGACCTGCCCTTCATGGCCTCGCTCGGCCTGCTGCTCCTCGGCGCCGGCCTCGCCCTGCGGATGCGGCCGAACGAGCCCTTCGTGGACGCCCCCCGGGACGAGCCCGTCCTCAGCCATCCCGTCCCGGTCAGGCCCACCGCCTGACCGGACCCGGCCACCGAGCCGTCCCGCTTACGACCCGAAACGCCCTGGACATCTCAAGGAGCGCGCCATGTCGCCTGCCGCCATCATGCCTCTCACCAAGCCGGACGATCCGGCCGCCCACGATCCCGTCGCCGCCGTGATGGAGCGGGCGCGGGCTGCTCAGGCGCTGTTCGCGAACGTCGATCAGGAACGGGCCGATTCCGCCGTCCGGGCGCTGGCCTGGGCCCTCTACAAGCCGGAGCACGCCCGCGAGGTCGCCGAACTCGCGGTGGCCGACACGAGCCTCGGCAACGTCGCCGACAAGATCGTCAAGAAGCAGCGCAAGACCTTCGGCACCCTGCGCGACCTGCTGCGCGGCAAGTCGGTGGGCATCATCGAGCGCGACGAGGCCCGTGGCCTCGTGAAATACGCCAAGCCGATGGGGGTGATCGGGGCGGTGACGCCCTCGACCAATCCCGGCGCGACGCCGGTCAACAAGGCGATGATGGCGATCAAGGGCCGCAACGCCATCGTCGTCGCGCCCTCGCCGCTGGGCTACCGCACCACCGCCCGCGTGGTGGAGCTGATGCGCGCCGAACTGGAGGCGATCGGCCTGCCCGCCGACCTCGTTCAGATCCTGCCCGCGCCGATCACCAAGGACTCGACCGAGGCGCTGATGCGCGCCTGCGACCTCGTCGTGGTCACGGGCTCGCAGGACAATGTCCGCCGGGCCTATTCCAGCGGGACGCCGGCCATCGGCGTCGGCGCCGGCAACGTGCCGGTGATGATCGACGAGACCGCCGATCTCGACGCCGCCGCCGCGCGGATCCGCGATTCGAAGATCTTCGACAACGCCACCTCCTGCTCGTCCGAGAACGCGGTGGTCATCGTGGACGCGGTCTACGATCAAGCCATCGCCGCCCTGGAGCGGGCGGGCGCCTATCTCTGCACGCCGCAGGAGAAGCAGCGCATCGCCGAGCGCCTGTGGGTGCGCGGCAAGCTCAACCGCGACCTCATCGCCCGCGACGCCGACGTGCTGGCCCGCGCCTTCGAGCTGCCCGAGGCGGCCTCGGCCAAACAATACTTCCTCGTGGAGGAGGACGGGATCGGGCGCGGGGCGCCGTTCTCCGGCGAGAAGCTCGCCCTCGTCCTCACCGTCTACCGGGCGAAGGATTTCGCCGACGCCAAGCGAACGGTCGCGAAGATCCTCGACCACCAGGGCAAGGGCCATTCCTGCGGCATCCACACCACCGACATGGACCGTGCCCGTGAACTCGCCGAAGACCTCGACGTGGTGCGGGTGCTGGTGAACTTCGCCCACACCTTCGGCAATGGCGGCGGCTTCAATTCCGGGCTCGGCTTCACCCTGAGCATGGGCTGCGGGTCCTGGCAGAAGAACAGCATCTCCGAGAACCTGAGCTACCGCCACTTCCTCAACATCACCCACCTCGTGACCCCGATCCCCGAGGATCGCCCAAGCGAGGCAGACCTGTTCGGACCCCATTGGGACAGGATCGGCCATCGGGAGAGCGCGCGATGAACTTCCTCGAACACGTCGCCAAGGCGCGGGTGCTGGCGCCTGCCGGCATCCCGGTCCCGAGGGCCATCCATTGCTTGAACGCGGAGGACGCGGCTCTGGCCGCCGCCGAACTCGGACCCTGCATGGTCAAGGCACAGGTCCCCACCGGCAAGCGCGGCAAGGCCGGCGGCATCCGCGCCGCCATGAACCCCGACGAGGCGCGCGCGGTGGCTTCCGCCATCCTCGGCATGACCATCGACGGGCACCGGGTCGAGTCGGTGCTCCTTGAGGAGCGCGCCGCTATCGCCCGGGAATTCTACGCGGCGATCCTCACCGACACGGAGAGCCGCACGCCCCTCGTGCTGTTCTCCACCGAGGGCGGCATGGACATCGAGGAGGTCGCGGCGACGCGGCCCGAGGCGCTGCGCCGCCACCGGGTCGACCTCGACCGGGGCTTCGGCGTGGCGGAAGCCCGCGCCCTTCTGGATGGCCTCGATCTCGGCCCTGCGCGGGCACGGATCGAGGAGATTCTGCCCGCCCTCTACCGGATCGGCGGCAGCGTCGATGCGGAGCTGATCGAGATCAACCCGCTGGCCCTGCTGGAGGACGGCCGGGTCGTCGCCCTCGATTGCAAGCTCACCCTCGACGAGTCGGCGGCGTTCCGGAATTCCGACCTCGCCGCGATGGCCTCGCCGGAGCCGATGAGCGCCCTCGAACGGGAGGGCGCGGCGCAGGGGCTGAAGTTCATCCAGCTCGACGGCAATGTCGGCGTGCTGGCGAACGGCGCCGGGCTGACCATGACCACCATGGACGTCATCAGCCATTGCGGCGGACGCCCGGCGAACTTCCTGGAGATCGGCGGCGAGGCCTACACCAAGTCGGAGGCGGCCCTGAAGCTCGTGCTGGCCAATCCCGGCGTGAAGAGCCTCGTCGTCAATTTCTGCGGGGCCTTCGCCCGCACCGACGTGATGGCCGAGGGCGTCGTCACCGCCTGGAAGCGCCTCGCCCCCGAGGTGCCGGTCTTCTTCTCGATCCACGGCACCGGCGAGGACGAGGCCGTGCGCCTCGTGCGCGAGGGGCTCGGGGTCGAGCCCTACGACCTGATGGAGGACGCGGTTCAGGCCGCGGTGGAGGCAGCCCGATGACGATCTATCGCCAGACCGACCGCGTCCTCGTCCAGGGGCTCACCGGCAAGCAGGGCAGCTTCTGGACCGAGAAGATGCTCGGCTGCGGCACGACAGTCGTGGCCGGCGTCAACCCGAAGCGGGCCGGGGAGGAGCATCTCGGCCTGCCGGTCTACGCCACGGCGCGGGAGGCCATGGCCGGCACGCCCTACGACTGGGCGGTGATGTTCATCCCCCCCGCCGCCGCGAAGGCCGCCGCCCTCGACGCCATCGAGGCGGGGACGAAGACCCTCGTGGTGCTGACCGAGCACATCCCCGTGCGGGACGTGCTCGCCATCCACCATGCCGCCCGCGCTCACGGCACGCGGATCGTCGGCCCGAACACCGCCGGGGTGGTGACGCCCGGCGAGGGCTTCGTCGGCATCATGCCGGGGCACAACCCGAACATCTTCCAGCCCGGCGAGATCGGCGTGATCTCCCGCAGCGGCAGCCTCGGGACGCTGGTCTGCCTGAACCTGACGCGGGCGGGCCATGGCCAGTCGGCCTTCCTCGGCATCGGCGGCGATCCGATGATCGGCACCACCACCCGCGACGCGCTGATGGCCCTCGACCGGGACGAACGCACCCGCGCGGTGGTCCTCGTCGGCGAGATCGGCGGGGCGATGGAGGAGGCGGCGGCCGAGTACGCCGCCGGGATGAGCAAGCCGGTCGTGTCGTTCATCGCCGGCCGGGCTTCACCGCCGGGCAAGAAGATGGGCCATGCCGGCGCCATCGTCTCCGGGGATCGCGGCAGCTACGCGGGCAAGCGCGCGGCTCTGGAGGCGGCGGGCGTCGCCGTCGCCGACACGCCGGGCGAACTCCCGGATCTGCTCCGCTCCGCCCTCGGGCACCCGGTGAAGGCGGCGGGGCTCCCGCTCCACGCGGTGGGGTGAGGGCCTGCTTCCCCTCTCCCCGCAGGCGGGGAGAGGGGATGCGCGGCCTCTACGTCCGCCCACCGTCGAACCCCTCAAGGAACGCGGCGAGGTTGCGGGGGAGGGCGGGGCACAGGTAGCCGCCCTCCTGCACGATGGCGGTGGGCAATTGCGCGTCGGCGATCAGCGTCGCGGCCTCCTGGAAGCCCCGCGTCGAGACCTTGAACGCGCCGATCGGATCGTCCGCCGACGCGTCGAGGCCGAGCGCCACGACGAGCGCGGCGGGCGAGAAGGCGGCGATGGCGGCCAGCCCCTCGCGGATCGCCGCGAGCCAGGCGGCATCGCCCGATCCCTGCGGCAGGGGCAGGTTGCGGTTGAAGCCCTCGCCCGGCCCGGCGCCGGTCTCGTCGGCGTAGCCCGCGAAATACGGAAAGTAATCGGCCGGGTCGGCATGGACCGAGACGGTGAGCACGTCATTGCGCCCGTAGAAGATGCCCTGCGTGCCGTTGCCGTGGTGGACGTCGATGTCGAGGATCGCGATCCGGCCGCCCGTGGTGGCGCGCAGGCGCTCGGCGGCGATGGCGCTGTTGTTGAAGTAGCAGAATCCCCCGGCCGAATCGGCATAGGCATGGTGTCCCGGCGGCCGGCACAGGGCGTAGGCGTGCGACCCGCGCAGGGCGGCGTCGGCGGCGGCGACCGCCACCTGGGCCGAGCCGTAGACCGCCGCCCAGGTCCCCGCCCGCACCGGCGTCGAGGTGTCGGCGGTGTAGAGGCCGATCAACCCGAGCAGCCCCTCCGGCCGGCGGTGCATCTGCGGCCGGGCGAAGTGCCCGGTGAGGATCTCGTCCGCGATGCCCGGCAACTCGGCCCGGCGCTCCCAGACCTCCCGCAGGAAGGCGACGTAGCCCGCATCGTGGACGGCGAGGATCGGGTCGAGCCCGGCGTCGCCCGCTTCGCACATTGTGTGTCCCCCGTCCCGCGCCGCGTCCCGCAGGAGGCGGTAGCGCTCCGCCTGCTCGGGATGGCCGATGATCGCGCCGCGCCGGAAGTAGCGGTCGGGATCGTGGCGGAGGCTGTCGCCGTGGTGGAACACCTGCATACCTTGCTCCTCACCCTGCCTGACTTAGCGAAATTGCCGAGAACATATTGACACAGGCAACATCCTCTCATCAAATAGAACGTAACGTACCGTTTTTCGAGACAAACGCTCGGGACGGAGACAATTGTGAGGAAACCCCAACCATCCGCGAATGCGCCTGAGCGCATCGCATGCGATTACGTCGTCGTCGGCGGCGGGACGGCGGGCTGCGTCCTGGCCAACCGCCTCTCGGCGGACGGGCGCCACCGGGTCGTGCTGCTGGAAGCCGGCCCCCGCGACACCTCCCCCTGGATCCACCTTCCCATCGGATACGGGAAGACCATGGTCCACAAGACCCTGAACTGGGGGTTCTCCACCGAGCCGGAGCCGTCCATGAACGGCCGGGCGATCTACTGGCCGCGCGGCCGGACGCTCGGCGGGTCGAGCTCGATCAACGGCCTGATCTTCGTTCGCGGGCAGGCCGACGATTACGATCACTGGGCCGAACTCGGGAACGACGGCTGGTCCTGGCGCGACGTGCTGCCGTACTTCATCCGCAGCGAGCACAACACCCGGGGCGCCAGCGCCACCCATGGGGGCGACGGCCCGCTCTGGTGCTCGGACATCCGCCACAAGCACGAACTGATCGAGCGCATCATCGACGGCGCCGGGGAACTCGGCGTCCGCCGCACGGACGATTTCAACGGCGGCGATCAGGAAGGGGTGGGCTACTACCAGCTCTTCACCCGCAACGGCCTGCGGTGCAGCACGGCGGTGGCCTATCTCCGCCCGGCCAAGGGGCGCGCGAACCTGCGCGTCGAGACCGACGCCCACGCCACCGGCCTGATCCTGGAAGGGCGCCGCGCCGTCGGCGTGCGGGTCATCCAGCACGGACGCGAAGTGGAGATCCATGCCGCGCGGGAGGTGGTCCTCGCGGCGGGCGCCCTCCAGAGCCCGCAACTCCTCCTGCTCTCCGGCATCGGCCCGGCGGCGGCGTTGCGCCCGCACGGCATCCCGGTGCGGCACGACCTGCCCGGCGTCGGCGAGAACCTGCAGGACCACCTGCAGGTCCGGCTGATCTACCGGCTGACCAAGCCGATCACCACCAACGACGATCTGCGCAGCCTCGCCGGCAAGGCGCGGATCGGCCTGCGCTGGCTGTTCACCCGCAGCGGCCCGCTGGCGGTGGGCATCAACCAGGGCGGCCTGTTCACCCGCGTCATGCCGGGGCCGGGCACGCCCGACATCCAGTTCCACTTCGCCACCCTCTCGGCGGACATGGCGGGCGGGCAGCCGCATCCCTGGTCCGGCTGCACCTTCTCGGTCTGCCAGTTGCGGCCGGAATCCCGGGGCACCGTCACCCTGCGCAACACCGATCCCCTCGCGGCGCCGGTGATGCGCGCGAATTACCTCGCCACCGAGACCGACCGCCGCTGCACCGTCGAGGGCATCAAGTTCGCCCGTCGCCTCGCCGGGACGCAGGCCCTGCGCCCGCTGATCCTCGCCGAGGAGAAGCCGGGACCGGGCGTCACGGACGAGGCCGGGCTGCTCGATTTCGCGCGCAACGCCGGGGCCACGATCTTCCACCCCTCCGGCACCTGCAAGATGGGCACGGATCCGATGGCGGTGGTCGATCCCTCCTTACGGGTTCGCGGGATGGACGGCCTGCGGGTCGTCGATTGCTCGATCATGCCGACGCTGGTCTCCGGCAATACCAACGCCCCGGTGGTGATGATCGCCGAGAAGGCCTCCGACCTGATCCTCGCGGCGGCGCGGGAGGCCGTCCAGGCCAGGGCGACCGTCCCGCAGGGGATGCCGGTGGCCGCGCCGATGCCGTCGTGAGGGCAGCATGAACCCCGTCATGGCGAGCGCAGCGACGCGATGGCGAAGGAGATGAGACAACACTCTGACGAGGCGCCGGAACAAGGCGTCCGCTCGGTGAGGAAATCGCCACACCATCAACGGGAGGAGGGCCAGATGTCGTCTCGGGAGCAGGGATCACCCAGGGCCAGCGGCGGAAAGATCAGTCAGGTCGTGACAGCCTCGCTCATCGGGGCGACGATCGAGTGGTACGATTTCTTCCTCTACGGGGTCGTGGCCGGCATCGTCTTCAACAAGCTGTACTTCCCGGTCAGCGATCCCCTCGTCTCGACGCTGCTCGCCTACGCGACCTTCGCCGTCGGCTTCATCGCGCGGCCCCTCGGCGGCGTGATCTTCGGGCATTTCGGCGACAGGATCGGCCGCAAGAGCATGCTCGTCATCACCCTGATGCTGATGGGCGTGGCGACCTTCCTCATCGGCGTCGTCCCGACCTACGCCCAGATCGGCGTGGCGGCGCCGATCCTGCTCCTGCTGCTGCGGGTGGTGCAGGGCATCGGGCTGGGCGGCGAATGGGGCGGCGCGGTCCTGATGGCGTTCGAATACGCGCCCGAGGACAAGCGCGGCTTGTACGCCAGCATCCCGCAGATCGGCCTTTCCCTCGGCCTGTGCCTCGCCTCGGGCGTGGTGGCGCTCCTGTCCTACACCCTGAACGAGGAGCAGTTCCTCGCCTATGGCTGGCGGGTCGCGTTCCTGCTCAGCGTCGTCCTCGTGGCGGTGGGCGCGTATATCCGCCTGAACGTGATGGAGACGCCCGAATTCGCCAAGGTGAAGCAGGCCAACCGCGAGGCGGACATCCCGTTCGTGTCGATGATGAAGGGCTATCCGTCCGAGATCATGGCCGGCATGGGCGCGCGCATGGTCGACGGCGTGGTGTTCAACATCTTCGCCGTCTTCGCCATCGGCTACCTGACGCAGACCCTGAAGGTCCCGCGCACCGAGGCGCTGCTCGGCGTCACCGCCGCGGCGGTGGTGATGTGTGCGACGATTCCCTTCTTCGGCTGGCTCTCCGACCGCATCGGCCGCACGCAGGTCTACGCCTGGGGGGCGGTGATCTCCGGGTTTGCGGCCTTCCCGGCCTTCTGGGTGTTCGTCTCCTATCCCGACAGCATCCGCGCGATCTGGTTCGCGATCATCATCCCGTTCGGGATTCTCTACGCGGCGGTCTACGGGCCGGAAGCGGCGCTGTTCTCGGAACTGTTCGCGGCGCGGGTTCGGTATACGGGGATCTCCTTCGTCTACCAGTTCTCCGGCATCTTCGCGAGCGGCCTCACGCCGATCATCGCGACGGCGCTGCTGCAATATTCCGGGCCGAACAACCCGTGGCTCGTGTGCGGATATTGCGCCCTCTCCGGTGTCGTCAGCGCCGCTTCCGCACTATGGATCGGGCGGATCCACCGCCGGCGGCTGATGCAGGAAGCACCGGGCCGCCCGGCGGGATACCCCCAGGTCGCCTGACCGGCCGACCCTGACTGAAGCCGGCGGCCGGGTTGTCCGGCCGCCGTGACCGAGCGGAGAGAGCGATGGCTCCTGTACCCAAACGGCGCGACATCCTGACGGGCGGCGGACTGGTTCTGGCGGGGGCCTCCCTCGGCTTGCGCCCGGCCCGTGCCGCCGAGGAGGTGATGCTGCCCTTCGGCAACGGCGAGCGTCCGCTGGTGGCCTATCCCGGCAAGCGCCCGCTCCTGCAGATGACGGCGCGCCCGCCGCAGCTTGAGACGCCGTTCTCGGTCTTCGACCACGGCGCCATCACCCCCAACGACGCCTTCTTCGTCCGCTACCACCTCGCCGACATCCCGACCCGCATCGACCCGGACACGTTCCGGGTCGAGGTAAAGGGGCATGTCGAGCGCCCGCTCTTCCTCTCGCTCGCCGACCTCAAGGCGATGCCGGGGACGGAGGTCGTCGCGGTCAACCAATGCTCGGGCAATTCGCGCGGCTTCTTCGAACCACGCATGGCCGGCGGCCAGCTCGCCAACGGCGCCATGGGCTGCGCCCGCTTCACCGGGGTGCCGCTGAAGGCGGTGCTCGACAAGGCCGGCGTGAAGGCCGGGGCGGTGCAGGTCGCCTTCGAGGGGCTCGACGGGCCGGTCCTGCCGGAGACGCCGGATTTCGCCAAGGCGCTCGATCTCGACCACGCAAGCGACGGCGAGGTGATGCTGGCCTGGGGCATGAACGGGCAGGATCTGCCCTGGCTCAACGGCTTCCCCCTGCGCCTCGTGGTGCCCGGCTACTACGGGACCTACTGGGTCAAGCACCTCAACGCGGTGAGCGTGCTCGACAAGCCCTTCGAGGGCTTCTGGATGAAGACCGCCTACCGCATCCCGGACAATGCCTGCGCCTGCACCGAACCCGGCAAGGCGCCGGACAAGACGGTGCCGATCGGGCGGTTCAACGTCCGCTCCTTCGTGACGAACCTGACGGACGGGCAGCAGGTGAAGGCCGGGCGCGTGCCCCTGCGCGGCATCGCCTTCGACGGCGGCTCGGGGATCCGCGCCGTGGAGGTCTCGGCCGACGACGGCAAGAGCTGGTCCGGGGCGAGCCTCGGCCAGGATCTCGGCCGCTACGCCTTCCGCACCTGGAGCACGGAGGTCGAGCTGGCCCCCGGCGCGCACGCCCTGCGGGTGCGGGCGACGGGCAACGACGGCGGCACGCAGGCGATGGAGCCGCGCTGGAACCCGGCCGGGTACATGCGCAACGTCATCGAGACGACTCGGGTGAGGGCGGCATGACGAGACTGATCGGATCCATCGCGTTGCTCCTCGCGCTGGGCGGCCCCCTCGCCGCCGCGCCGCAGGATTACGCCCTGCCCGAGCCGACGGCGCAGCTTAAGCCGCCCGCCGATGCCGGCCATCAGGCCGGGTTCGAGGCGGCGCAGGGCAATTGCATGGCCTGCCACTCGGTGGACTACGTCGCCATGCAGCCCCCGGGGAAGGGGGCCGCCTTCTGGCAGTCCGAGGTGACCAAGATGGTCAAGGTCTACCACGCCCCGGTCGGCGAGGCGGACGCCAAGGCCATCGCCGCCTACCTCGCCGCCACCTACTGAGCCGATGGGCAGCGGGAACCGCACCGAGCGATGATCGCCAGGGCCGCCGAACACAGGGACGCCGGGACCGCGCCACGCGGCCCGGCTCGCCTCCAGGCCTGGGCCGCGGCGGCGGGAAGCCTGCTGCCGGGGCTGCTCCTGTGCCTCGGCATCACCGTCGTCGCCCAGGCGCTTCAGGTGGCCGAGGAACATGGGTTCAGCCATCCGTATATCGAGGCCCTGGTCCTCGCGATCCTGCTGGGCACGGCACTGCGCACCGCCTGGGTGCCGGGCGCCCGGTTCAAGGCCGGCATCGCCTTCTCGGCCAAGCAGATCCTGGAGGTCGCCGTCACGCTGCTCGGCGCCTCGGTCAGCCTGTCCGCCATCGTCGCCTCGGGTCCGGCGCTGCTCGCGGGCATCGTCGGGACGGTGGTGCTCACCATCCTTGCGAGCTGCGGCTTGTGCCGGGCGCTCGGCCTCCCGGTGCGCATGGCGCTCCTCATCGCCTGCGGCAACGCGATCTGCGGCAATTCGGCGATCGCGGCGGTCGCACCGGTGATCGGCGCCGACAGCCGGGACGTGGCGGCGGCCATCGCCTTCACCGCCGTGCTCGGCGTGCTGATGGTGCTCGGCCTGCCCCTGTTCGTGCCCCTCGCGGGCTTCAGCGAGCACCAGTACGGGGTCCTCGCCGGCCTCACCGTCTACGCCGTGCCGCAGGTGCTCGCCGCCACGGTCCCCGTGAGCCCGCTCGCGACGCAGGTCGGGACCCTGGTCAAGCTCGTGCGCGTTCTGATGCTGGGGCCGGTCGTGGTAGCGCTGTCGCTGATCGCCGCGCGTCTGCCGGGCGCAAGCACCGAGGGTTCGGCGCGGGGCGCGCCCCGCCGCCTCGGCTTCTTCAAGCTGATGCCCTGGTTCATCCTGGGCTTCCTCGCCATGGCGACGCTGCGCTCGCTGGGGGCGATTCCCGGCGATGCGGTGGCGCCGATCTCGCGGATCGCGGGCTTCCTCACGATCGTCTCGATGGCGGCCCTGGGCCTCGGCGTGGACGTGCGCGTGCTGGCCCGGGTGGGCGGCCGGGTCACCCTGGCCGTGACCGCCTCCCTCGCCGTCCTCCTCGCCATCGCCGTGCTGCTCATCCGCGGCCTCGGCATCGCGTGAACGACCGGGGCCGGCCCGACCGCGCGCTGTCGCGGCGACGGCGTCCGGACTTCGGCAGGGCGGGGTGACAGGAGAACGGCGAGCGCAGGCGCCTGCGAGATGCCGATGGCCCGCCGTCTTTCGCGGAGGTAGGCTCCGGCGGCGAACCGTGCCGCGCGGCCGCTCGCCGGGGAAGGGGGTCCCATGCGTCCGGTCATTCCTCTGTCCGCGATCCGCGTCTTCGAGGCCGCCGCGCGGCGGCGCTCGTTCAAGGCGGCGGCGGGGGAACTCGGCCTCTCGACCAGCGCCATCAGCCACGCCATCCGCAAGATCGAGGAGGGGCTCGGCGTCGCCCTGTTCGAGCGCACCGGCCAGGGCGTCGAACTCACCGCCGCAGGCGAGACCCTGTTCGACCATGTCGGGCGCGCCTTCGAGGTGCTGGACCGGGGGCTCGACCTCGTGACGAGCCGGGGCTCGCAGCTGCTGCGCCTGCACTGTGCCCCCAGTTTCGCCGCCCAATGGCTGACCCCGCGCTTCGCGCGGTTCCTGAACGAGCATCCCGGCATCGAGGTCCGCCTCGCCGCCGGCATGGACTACGCCCGGTTCACCACCGACGATTTCGACGCGGACATCGTCTACGGGCCGCCGCGCGGCGACGGGGTGGTGCGGATGCCCCTCGGCGAGGAGGTCGTCACGCCGCTGTGCGATCCGGCGCGGGCGGTCGCCATCGCCCGCGCCGCCGATCTCGTCGGCCAGACCCTGATCCAGAGCGACAACAAGCAGCTCCGCTGGCCGCACTGGTTCGAGGCGAACGGCCTCGCCGCCCCGGCCACGGCGGGCCTGCGCTTCGACCGCAGCTTCCTGGCGCTCGCCGCCGCCGCCGACGGCCTCGGGATCGCCCTCGAATCGACCCGCCTCGCGGAGCGGGAACTCGCCTCCGGCCGCCTCGTCGCTCCCCTGGCGGGGCGGGCGACGGACCTGCGCTATGTCGGCCACCACCTCGTCTTCCCGGCCGCCTCCCGCCGCCGGGCTCCGCTGCGCGTCTTCGCGCGCTGGCTCGCGAAGGAATTGTCGATTCCCCTGGAGCCGAGCCTGACCTGACGCGGCGTCGTCACGGCCCTCACGTCATCGCGTCCCCGCGCCCGCACTGACGGCACGGGCGGTTGAGCCAGATTCATCTGCGGTTGCAGATTTCGCGTTTGCCAGACCCTGGCGGGCGGACGCAGTATTCGCTCAACAAACACACGACAAAACAGCCGGGAGGACAGTATGAAACTGCTCGAGGACAAGGTGTGCCTGATCACCGGGGCGGCCTCCGCCCGGGGCATCGGCAAAGCGACCGCCAAGCTGTTCGCGGCGCATGGCGCGCGGATCGTGATCCTCGACCTCGACGCGGGCCAGGCGGAGGAAGCCGCCCGCGACATCGGCGCCGGCCATCTCGGCCTCGCCTGCAACGTCACCGACAAGGCCGCCTGCCAGGCGGCGGCGGAGGAGGCGACGGCCCGGTTCGGCCGGATCGACGTCCTCGTGAACAACGCGGGCATCACCCAGCCGCTCAAGATCATGGAGATCGGGCCGGAGAATTACGACGCGGTCACGGACGTGAACCTGCGCGGCACCCTCTACATGAGCCAGGCGGTGATCCCCGGAATGCGGGCGCAGCACTCGGGGTCGATCGTGTGCATGTCGTCGGTCTCGGCGCAGCGCGGCGGCGGCATCTTCGGCGGCCCGCATTACAGCGCGGCCAAGGGCGGCGTGCTTGGGCTGCAGAAGGCCATGGCCCGCGAACTCGGGCCGGACAACGTGCGGGTGAACTCCGTCACCCCCGGCCTGATCCAGACCGACATCACCGGCGGAAAGCTCACCCCCGAGCTGAAGGTCGAGATCGCCAAGGGCATCCCGCTCGCCCGCCTCGGCGTCGCCGACGACGTCGCCAATGCCTGCCTGTTCCTCGCCTCCGACCTGTCCTCGTACATCACCGGCGCGGTGATCGACGTGAACGGCGGGATGCTGATCCACTGACCGGGATGCGCCGATGTCCACCGAACCCACCCGCGCCGGCTCGAACGTCTCCCTCAGGGAGCAGGCCTACCGCATCCGCCGCAACGCCCTGCTGATGGGCGAGGTCCAGGGCCAGGGCTACATCGCCCAGGCGCTCGGCATCTCCGACGTGCTGGCGGTGAGCTACTTCCACGCCCTCCGGTACAAGCCGGAGGACCCCGAATGGGAGGGCCGCGACCGGTTCTGCCTGTCGATCGGCCACTACGCCATCGCCCTCTACGCGGCGCTGATCGAGGCCGGCATCCTCCCCGAGGACGAACTGACGAGCTACGGCGGCGACGACAGCCGCCTGCCGATGTCGGGCATGGCCGCCTACACGCCGGGCATGGAGATCACCGGCGGATCGCTCGGCCATGGGCTCGGCATCGCGGTGGGCATGGCGCTGGGGCTGAAGCGGAAGCAATCCGACAGCTTCGTCTACAACCTGTTCTCCGATGGCGAGCTCGATGAGGGCTCGACCTGGGAAGCGGCCCTGTCGGCGGCCTCGCACAAGCTCGACAACCTGATCGGCATCGTCGACGTCAACGGGATGCAGGCGGACGGCGCCTCCCGCGGCGTCCTCGATTTCGAGCCGCTCGCCCCGAAGTTCGAGGCGTTCAACTGGTTCGTGCAGCGGGTGGACGGCAACGACATCGACGCCGTGGTCGCGGCCTTCGATGCCGCCCGCAACCACACCGGGCCGCAGCCCCGGATCGTCATCTGCGACACCCGGATGGGCAAGGGCGTGCCGTTCCTCGAGCAGCGCGAGCGCAACCACTTCCTGCGCGTCGAGCCGGACGAGTGGCAGCAGGCGCTGACGATCCTGGACGAGGGGAGGGGCCAATGAGGCGCTCGAAATACGAAAAGCCCGCGCCGCGCCAGGGCGGCGGCCTGAAGACCTCGGCGATGATCGCCTCGCTGGCCGGTCCCGATCAGCGCACCAGGGCGGCCCCGTTCGGCCACGCCCTGGTCGAATTGGCCAAGTCCCGGCCCGACCTCGTCGGCCTCTCGGCGGATCTCGCCAAGTACACCGATCTGCATATCTTCGCGCAGGCCCATCCCGACCGGTTCTACCAGATGGGCATGGCCGAGCAGCTGCTGATGAGCGCGGCGGCGGGGCTGGCGCGGGAGGGCTTCACGCCCATCGCCACCACCTACGCGGTGTTCGCGGCGCGGCGGGCCTACGACTTCATCTGCCTCGCGATCGCCGAGGAGAACCTGAACGTCAAGATCGCCTGCGCCCTGCCGGGCCTCACCACCGGCTACGGCCCGAGCCATCAGGCGACGGAGGATGTCGCGATCTTCCGCGGCATGCCGAACATGACGATCATCGATCCGTGCGACGCGCACGAGATCGAGCAGGTCGTGCCGGCGATGGTGGCCCACCAGGGTCCCGTCTACCTGCGGCTGCTGCGCGGCAACGTCCCGCTGGTGCTCGACGAGTACGGCTACACCTTCGAGTGGGGCAAGGCGAAGACGATCCGCGACGGGCGCGACGTGCTCGTCGTCTCGTCGGGCCTGATGACCATGCGGGCGCTGGAGGTGGCGCAGGCGCTGGGCGACGACCGGATCGACGTCGCGGTGCTCCACGTGCCGACGATCAAGCCTCTGGACGAGGCGACGATCCTGGCCGAGGCCCGCAAGGGCGGGCGCCTCGTGGTGGTGGCCGAGAACCACACGGTGATCGGCGGTCTCGGCGAGGCGGTGGCCGGGCTGCTGATGCGCAACGGCGTGATGCCGGATCGCGGCTTCCGGCAGGTCGGCCTGCCCGACGACTTCCTGGATGCCGGCGCGCTGCCGACGCTCCACGACCGCTACGGCATCTCCACCGAGGCCATGGCCCGGAGCATCCGCGGATGGCTGTGAGCCGCATCGCCTTCGTCGGGCTCGGCGCCATGGGCATGCCCATGGCCCGCCACCTCGTCGCCGCCGGCTTCCCGGTGCGGGGCTACGACATCCGGCCGGAGAGCCGCGCGGCCCTGGTGGCCGCCGGGGCTGAGGAAGCTGAGACCGTCCCCGTCGCCGCCGCCGGGGCCGACGCCCTGCTGCTGATGGTCGTGAACGCGGCCCAGGCCGAGGAGGTGCTGTTCGCGCAAGGGGGCCTCGATGCCCTCGCGCCGGACGCGACGGTGGTGCTGATGGCGACCTGCCCGCCGCAGGCCGTCGTGGCCCTCGCGGCACGGGTCGCGCAGACCGGCCGGGCCTTCATCGACGCGCCGGTCTCCGGCGGGGTCGTGGGGGCGGAGGCCGCCACGCTCACCATCATGGCCGCAGCCCCCGCCGCGACCCTCTACGCCCTCCGCCCCGTTCTCGACCGGCTCGGCGACAAGGTGTTCCACGTCGGCACGGAGCCGGGGCAGGGGGCCACCGTCAAGGCGGTGAACCAGCTGCTCTGCGGCGTCCACATCGCCGCCGCCGCCGAGGCCCTGTCGCTCGCCGAACAGGTCGGCGTCGATCTCTCCGTGGTGCTCGAGATCCTGTCCGGCTCCTCCGCGTCGAGCTGGATGCTGCGCGACCGGGGACCCCGGATGCTGGAGGACGAGCCCCGCGTCACCAGCGCCGTCGACATCTTCGTGAAGGACCTCGGCATCGTGCTCGAGGCGGGGCGGGGGGCGAAGGCGGCCCTGCCGCTCGCGAGCCTCGCCCATCAGCTCTTCCTCTCGACCTCCGGCCGGGGGGAGGGCGCCCGCGACGACAGCCAGGTGATCGGCGCCTACCGCGCCCTCAACGGCCCGACACGCTGACCCACGCGGGAGACCGGAAAACCGGCCCCGTTCCAACGACCAGGGAGTGAAACCATGCGGGACCTTCGCCTCAGCCGCCGTGCGCTCCTCGTGGGCGCGGCCACCGTTCCGGCCTTCGGCATACTGACCCGGCCGGGTCAGGCGGCCGAATTCACCTACAAGCTCGCCACCGGCCAGGATCCGACCCATCCGGTCAACATCCGCGCCCAGGAGGCCATCGACCGCATCCGCGAGGCGACAAGCGGCCGGCTCGAGATCAAGCTCTTCCCGGCGAACCAGCTCGGCTCGGACACCGACCTGCTGGCGCAGGTGCGCAACGGCTCGGTCGAGTTCTTCAACCTCGCCACCTCGATCCTCTCGACCTTCGTGCCGGCGGCGAGCCTGCCCAACACCGGCTTCGCCTTCAAGGATTACGACGCGGTCTGGCAGGCGATGGATGGCGGCCTCGGCGAGTATGTCCGCGCCGAGATCGGCAAGACGCCGATCACCACCATCTCCAAGGTCTGGGACAACGGCTTCCGGCAGATCACCTCGTCCACCCGCGAGATCAGGAAGCCGGAGGACCTGAAGGGCTTCAAGATCCGCGTCCCCCCGGCGCCGATGCTGACCTCCCTGTTCAAGGCGCTCGACGCGGGCGCCGCGCCGATCAACTTCAACGAACTCTATTCCTCGCTCCAGACCAAGGTGGTCGAGGGCGAAGAGAACCCGCTGCCGATCATCGCGACGACGCGCCTCTACGAGGTGCAGAAGACCTGCAGCATGACCGGCCACGTCTGGGACGGGTACTGGATCCTCGGCAACAAGCGCGCGTGGCAGCGCCTGCCGGAAGACCTGCGCGGCATCGTCTCGCGGGAATTCGACCGCTCGGCCGCCGACCAGCGCGCCGACGTCGCCAAGCTCAGCGTATCCCTGCGCCAGACCCTCTCCGAGAAGGGCATCGGCTTCATCGACGTCGACCGCACCCTGTTCCGCGACGCCCTGTCCAAGACGAGCTACTACAAGGATTGGAAGGCGAAGTTCGGCGAAGCCGGCTGGAGCCACCTCGAAGCCGTCTCCGGCAAGCTGGTCTGAGGGGGATGGCCATGGCGATCGACATCGCGGCGGTCGAGGCCTCCCCCGGCCTCGGCCTGGACGGCCCGCCCCTGCGGGCGCGGGGGTGGCTGACGCGCCTCGACACCGCCATCGGCTGGCTCGTCGAGATCCCCGCCGCCCTCCTCGTACTCGCCGAGATCGGCGTGCTGCTCGCCGGCGTCGTCAGCCGCTACGTCTTCCACGAGCCGCTGATCTGGTCCGACGAGCTCGCCGGCATCCTGTTCCTGTGGCTCGCCATGCTCGGCGCCGTCGTCGCCTTCCGCCGGGCCGAGCACATGCGCATGACCGCGCTGGTCGCCATGGGCGGACCCCGCACTCGCGCCTTCCTCGAAACGCTGGCCCTCGTCGCCGGCCTCGTCTTCGTCAGCCTCGTCCTCCACCCGGCCTACGAGTTCGCCGGGGAGGAAGCCTTCGTCCAGACGCCCGCGCTGGAACTCAACAACGCGTGGCGCGCCGCCGCCCTGCCAGTGGGCTTCGGGCTGATGCTCCTCATCGCCCTCATCCGCCTCGCCGAGACCGCCGACTGGAAGGTCACCCTCGCCGCGCTGGCCACCGGCCTCGGGCTCGCCGGGGCGCTGGTGGCCGTGCAGCCGCTCCTGCCGGGGCTCGGCAACCTCAACCTGCTGCTGTTCTTCGTCCTCGGCGTCGGGATGCTCGTCTTCTCCGGCGTGCCCATCGCCTTCGCCTTCGGCCTGTCCACCTTCGCCTACGTGACGCTCACCACCGACGCCCCCTCCATGGTGGTGGTCGGGCGGATGGACGAGGGCATGAGCCATCTCATCCTGCTCGCGGTGCCGCTGTTCGTGTTCCTCGGCCTCTTGATCGAGATGACCGGCATGGCGAAAGCCATGGTCGGGTTCCTGGCGAGCCTGCTCGGGCATGTCCGCGGCGGCCTGCACTTCGTGCTGGTGGGGGCGATGTACCTCGTCTCGGGCATCTCCGGCTCGAAGGCCGCCGACATGGCCGCCGTCGCCCCCGTGCTGTTCCCGGAGATGAAGGCGCGCGGCGCCCGGGAGGGCGACCTCGTGGCGCTGCTCGCCGCGACCGGTGCGCAGACCGAGACGATCCCGCCCTCCATCGTGCTGATCACCATCGGCTCGGTGACGGGCGTCTCGATCACCGCGCTGTTCACCGGCGGGCTGCTGCCCGGCGTGGTGCTGGCGGTGACGCTGTGCGCGCTGGTCTGGTGGCGCTACCGGGGCGAGGATTTGAGCCACGTGGCCCGGCCCTCGCGGGCGGTGATCGGCCGGGCGTTCCTCGTGGCGCTGCCGGCCTTGGCGCTGCCCTTCGTGATCCGCTACGCGGTGGTGGAGGGCATCGCCACCGCCACGGAAGTCTCGACCATCGGCATCGTCTACGCGACGCTGGCGGGGCTGCTGATCTACCGGCAGTTCTCGTGGCGCCGGCTCTACCCGATGCTGGTGACGACGGCGGCCCTGTCGGGGGCGATCCTGCTGATCATCGGCGCGGCCACCGGCATGGCCTGGGCGCTGACGCAATCCGGCTTCTCGCAGACCCTGGCGGTGGCGATGAAGAGCCTGCCGGGCGGGTCGCTCGGGTTCCTGCTGGTCTCGGCGGCGGCGTTCATCGTGCTGGGCTCGGTGCTGGAGGGCATCCCGGCGGTGGTGCTGTTCGGGCCGCTGCTGTTTCCCATCGCGCGGTCGGTGGGGGTGCACGAGGTGCATTACGCGATGGTGGTGATCCTGGCGATGGGCGTCGGGCTGTTCGCCCCGCCGTTCGGGGTCGGCTACTACGCGGCCTGCGCGATCAGCCGGATCCACCCCGACGCGGGGATGCGGCCCATCGTCGGCTACATCCTGGCGCTGCTCGTCGGCCTGCTCGCCATCATCCTCGTGCCCTGGTTCTCCATCGGGTTTCTCTGAAACCCCTCAGCCCGCGCTCGTCCTGCATCGCCAGTGAGGTCTCCCGCCATGCCCGATCCCGCCCTCACCGCCCGCATGGCCGACGCCATCCGGTTCCTGTCCCTCGACGCCATCGAGCGGGCGACGGACGGGCATCCCGGCGCGCCGCTCGGCTGCGCGGAGATGGCGGTCGCGCTGTTCACCCGCCATCTGCGCTGCGCGCCGCAGGACCCGCTCTGGCCCGACCGGGACCGCTTCGTCCTCTCGAACGGCCACGGCTCGATGCTGCTCTACGCGGTGCTGCACCTGTCCGGCTACGCCGGGATGGAGATGGACCAGATCCGCGACTTCCGCGTCCTCGGCTCGCACACCCACGGCCATCCCGAGATCGCCCCCGAACACGGGATCGAGACCACCACCGGGCCGCTGGGCCAGGGCATCGCCAACGCGGTCGGCATGGCGGTGGCGGAGGCCAAGCTCGCCGCCGAATACGGCCGCGACCTCGTGGACCACCACACCTACTGCATCGTCGGCGACGGTTGCCTGCAGGAGGGCATCGCCCACGAAGTGATCTCGCTCGCCGGCCACCTGCGCCTCGGCCGGCTGATCGTCCTGTGGGACGACAACCGCATCACCGACGACGGCTCCACCGACCTGTCGATCTCCGAGGACGTGCGGGCCCGCTTCCGGGCCGCCGAGTGGCAGGTGATCGACGCGGACGGGCACGATGTCGAGGCGGTCTCGGCGGCGATCCTCCTCGCCAAGGGCGATCCGCGCCCGAGCCTCATCGCCTGCCGCACGGTGATCGGGAAGGGCCTGCCCCGGCTGGAAGGCCAGCGCGGCGCCCATGGCGGGCGCGTCCTGCCGCAGGATCTCGTGGAGGCCCGCGCGGCCAAGGGCTGGACGCATCCCGCCTTCACCGTGCCCGACGACGTGGCCGCCGCGTGGCGCGATGGCGTCGCGGGCCGCAACCGCGACGCCTATGAGGCGTGGCAGCGCCGCCGCGAGACGGCGCCGGGCGCGACCCGCCGGGCCTTCGACCGGGTGACCGCCGGGGACCTGCCCGATGGCTGGCGCGAGACCCTGCGCGCCGCCCGCGACCGCCTCGCCGGGCAGGCCAAGCCCGGCATCGACGTGGCCGCCGAACTCGTGGGCGAGCTGGCCCAGGCGATCCCCGAACTCTTCACCGGCGCCCCGGACCTCGAAGGGCCGACCAAGCACAAGCAGGCGCTGCCGGCCTTCACGGCGCAGGAGCGCAACGGCCGCTACCTGCATTACGGCATCCGCGAGCACGCCATGGGCTCGATGATGAACGGCATGGCCGCCCATCGCGGCCTCGTGCCGGTGGGCGCGACCTACCTCGTCTTCTCCGACTACATGCGCCCGTCCTTGCGGATGGCGGCGCTGATGAACCTGCCGGTCGTCACCGTCTACAGCCACGATTCCATCGCCATCGGCCGCAACGGCCCGACCCACCAGCCGGTGGAGTTCCTGGCGAGCCTGCGGGCCATGCCGAACATGCTGGTGCTGCGCCCCGCCGACGCGGTGGAGGCCGCCGAATGCTGGGAACTCGCCCTCGGCAACCGCGAGGGTCCGACCTCCCTGGTCTGCGCCCGCCAGGAACTGCCGCCCGTGCGCAGGGAAGCCGGCGGCGACAACCTCTGCGCGCGCGGTGCCTACATCATCGCGGAAGCCGACGGGGAGCGGCGGGTCACGCTGGTCGGCACCGGCTCGGAGGTGGCGCTGGCGCTCGCCGCGCGGGACATCCTCCAGGGGGAGGGTGTGCCGACCGCCGTGGTGTCGATGCCCTCCTGGGAACTCTTCGACCGGCAGGACCCGGCCTACCGCGCCGCGACCCTCCGCAGGGACACGGTGCGCGTCGCCGTCGAGGCCGCGATGCGGTTCGGCTGGGACCGCTGGATCGGCGAGGACGGCGGCTTCGTCGGCATGACGGGGTTCGGCGCCTCGGGCTCGCCGGAGGATCTCGCGCGCCGCTTTGGTCTGACCGCCGAAGCGGTGGCCGCGCAGGCCCGGACCCGGCTCCATCCCGACAGAGGCCCTGCACGCCAGTCCTGACGCCATCGCGACGGCGGGTGGACAAGTCTGGCGCGGGAGGCGACCGTTCTCAGGGTCTCACCGAGACGTCCGAGCGGCCCCTCAAGACGTGAGCGACGAAGCGAGCGATGACGTCGGCGGTGTCCGCCAAGGATTCGCGATGGGGGTGGTGGCCGACATTCGCCATCTCATGGACGGTCAGCAGGCCGGCGGGACACAGTCTGCGGGCCGCGGCGATCTGGGCGTCTGTTCCGTAAGCGTCCTCCGTTCCCTGGATGATGAGGGCCGGGACGGTCCATCGCGTCAGGTCCGTCTCGATGGTCCATCCGCGCCGGGCCGGATCCAGCCACGCCTCGTTCCAGCCGCGAAAGGCCCCCTCGACATCGGCATGCCGCCGGCCGAGACGGGCCTTCAGATCCCCCTTTTCGTAGGCGTCCCGGGCCCGTCTGGCCCCGGCCAGCGTCGCCTCCTCGACGAAGAAGTGGGGCGCGATCAGGATGCCGCCGCGCACGCGCGTATCGCCCCCGGCCAACGCAATGGCCGCGATCGAGGCTCCATCGGAATGGCCGATCAGCAGGCCGCTTCGCAGCCCCGCGAGGGTGAGTACCTGGGGAAGGATCGCGCGGGCTTCGTGTTCGAGAAAGTCGGCCCGGCGGGGCAGGGGCACCGGGCTCGAGACGCCATAACCCTGCCGCGAGAAAGCCAGGACGCCGCATCCGGTCTTCCCGACCAGGATCTCCGGCAGCGGACCCCACTGCATGGCGGAACCAAGACCCTCGTGAAGCAGCACCAGCGTCGGCGCCACGTCCGGCTGCGGACCGACGAAATGGTATTCCAGTCGAAGGTCGGCCAACGCGAAGGTGCCGAAGGTGTCGAGATGGATCATGCCATCTCCGCCTTCAGCCTCTCCGCGATCCTTTCCGGGATCATCAGCGTCGGGACGTTCGTATTCGCGCTCGTGCGGGACGTACTCATTCCGTTCATGCGCCTCTACACCAGCTTCTTGTTTCCGCATCGATCCAGACACGGCTGAAGCCTTCGTCTGGATCGATGCATTCGGGAGGCGAGGCATCCTCGTCGGCGGCCTCCCGCCGGCTCGGGTCGTCAGGCCCGGTCGAGATTGCCCTGCGTCTCGCCGGTCAGGAAGGCACCCGCGAGATAGACCAGGGTGACGCCGGTCATGACGACGGCCAGCACCATCGGAATCTGCGTCGGCCCATCGGCGATGAGGGAGACGAACGTCGGCAGCATGCCGCCGAGGGCGAAGCCGATGTTCCAGGTCAGGCCCGTTCCCGTCGCCCGTACCGCCGTGGGGAATTTTTCATTGAGGAAGATCAACAGCGGCGCGTAGCTGGCGTTGGCAATGAGCGAGAGAAGGAAGGCACAGGCCGCGATGCCCATGAGGCTCGTGGCGTTCGCCATGGTGAGGAAGAGGGCGGGAAGGGCGAAGAGCCGGATCACCCCCATCAGCAAGAACGACCGCTTGCGCCCGATGTGCTGGCTCAGTTCGCCCATGCCGCAGGCGCCGATCGCCGCCGCCACGTTGGCACCGATCAGGATCATCGAGGCGGTGGCGTTCGGTACGCCGTTCACGAGCTTGAGGAGGGTCGGCAGGTAGCCGGACGTGAGGTAGTAGGCCGCGCCGCCGCCGAAGGAGATGAGGGTCGCGACCGCGAAGCTTCCCCGGTTGGACGGCGAGAACAGGGCGCGGATCGGCGAGGCGTCCGCCGGAGCGCCTGCCCGGAGCGCGGCCTTCCGGGCCTGGAGATCCTTGAAGATCGGGGATTCCTCGAGATTGCGGAAGAGAATGAGGCCGATCACCGAGGTCAGGAGGCCCGAGAAGAACATCAGCCGCCAGCCCCAGTCGGCGAAGGCCTCGCCCGGCGCCATGAGTGACACGATGGAGAAGACCAGGGAGGCCAGGAGGCCGCCGATGGCCGAGCCCCCGCTGCCGACCGCCCCGGACATCAGCCCCCGCCACCGCTCCGGCACGGATTCCGTACCGATCGTATGGGACGCCGCCACCACGCCGCCGACGAAGATGCCCTGGACGAGGCGGAAGAGAAGGAAGATCGCAGTCGCGAGCCAGCCGATCTGGCCGACCGTCGGCAGGAGGCCGAAGACCGCGGTCGACAAGCCGACGCCGATCACCGCCACCATGAGGGCGCGGCGGCGGCCGAAGCGGTCCGCATAGGAGCCGAACAGGGCCGAGCCGAGGGGCCGGATGAGGAGCGTGACCGCGAAGGAGGCATAGGCTCCCGCCAGCGACAGCATCGGCTTGTCGGCCGGGAAGAACAGGGCGCCGACGACGGGCGCCACGTAGAGCAAGATGAAGAGGTCGAAGAGGTCGAGTCCCCAGCCGAACAGCGAGGCCAGGACGGCCGTCGCGGTCTGGCGGCCTGTCGGCTTGGCGAGGGCGGGGGGATCGGACGCGAAGGTGGTGGCAGTGGGCATGGGGTTCCTCCAAGGGGATGCGGTCGTTGCCGCGGTGGGGCCGGTTCCGGCTCTGGGTCTGGGCGGGAGTCGTCAGGGCGCGCGCCATCGTGTCCCGCCGGGGCGAGATCGAAGCGGTGCGGTAAGGGTCACGGGGTGCGGGGAGCTGCGGCGCAGCCCCCCGGTGCGGCGGGCTAGGAGCCGGTGAAGCGCGGCGCGCGCTTGGCGTGGAACGCCTCGACGCCCTCACGGAAGTCGTCGGCCTGCCGCAGCCGGCTGTAGCAATGCCCTTCGAGCTCGATGGCGATCGAGAGGCTTGCGTCCTCGGTGTCGTTGAGGAGCTTCTTGGCGGTGCGCTGGGCGATGGGAGAGAAGGCGCGCAACTCGTCCACGAGGGCGTCGGTGGCCTTCTCCAAGTCCGCGTCGGGCACGCATTCCGTGGCGATGCCCCACTCGAGGGCCTGCCGGCCGGGGATGCGCTTCGAGCGCATCACAATGTCCTTGGTCCGCGTGATGCCGACGATCTTTTGGAGCCGGGCGGAGCCACCGGAGCCGGGGATCTGGCCGAGCTTCTGTTCGGGCAGGGCGTAGCGGCAGGTCTCGGACACGATGCGGAAATCGCAGGCCAGCGAGATCTCGAAGCCGACCCCGAACGTGTAGCCCCGGTTGGCGGCGATGACGGGCTTCGAGCAGCGGGCCGGCGCCGCCATGTTCCAGGCGAGCTTCGAGACGTGCTCGGGCGAGGCATCGAGGAAGCCCTTGATGTAGCCCCCCGAGGAGAAGTGTTCGCCCTCGGCGCGCAGGACGATGACGCGGACGCGCTCATCCTCGTCGAGGGCCTCGAACACCTTCCGGATCTCGTCGCGCTGGGGCATCGCGATGACGTTCATCGGCGGCCGCGCCAGGATGATGTCGGCGCGCTCGCGCTCGGCGTCGATCTCGACGCGGAAACCGTCGAGGTTCGTGAGACGGGGATCGATCGTGTGGGCTGCGCTCGTCATGGGCTTTGGCTCTCGCTGGGAATGCGGTGGGAGGGGGAGGGCGCGGTCAGGCGGCCTCGAAGCCTTCGGGACGGGGCTCGGCCCCGCCTTCCGGGACGTACTCGCCGGCCACGAGCTGCCGGCGGAGCAGCTTGCCGACCGGCGATTTCGGGATCTCGTCGACGAACACGTACCGGCGCGGCAGCTTGTGGCTGGGCAGGCCGCCCGCCCGGCAATGGGCGTCGAACTCCGTGGCCTCGGCGGCGGCGCGCCGCTTGATGAAGGCGGCGACGATCCGGCCCCAGCGCTCGTCGGGCAGGCCCACGACGGCGACCTCGGAGACGGCCGGATGGAGCGACAGGCGGCTCTCGATCTCGACCGGCGAGACGTTCTCGCCGCCGGTGATGATCATGTCGTCGACCCGACCAGTGACGAAGATGTCGCCGTCGGCATCGGCGAATCCGGTGTCGCCGGTGAAGTACCATCCGTCGCGGAAGGCCTTGGCGTCCGCCTCGGGCCGGCGCCAGTAGCCCTCGAACGCCTCGTCGCCCTTGGCGATGACGGCGATCTCGCCCTCGACGCCCGGCGCGGCGGGCGCGCCCGGCGCGCCCCCCAGGGGGACGATGCGGACCATGGTGTTCAGCCCCGCCCGCCCGGCCGAGCCGGGCTTCACGGCGGCCTCGTGGTTGATCGTGAAGGTGTAGACCTCCGACGAGCCGTAATGGTTGACGAACAGGTCCGGCCGGAACGCCTCGGTGAGGCGCGCGAGCAGGCCGTCGGTCATCGGCGCCCCGGCGAAGCCGAGCTTGCGCACGGAGGTCGTGTCGGTGGCCGGGAAATCCGGGTGGTGAACGAGGTCGTGGTAGAGGGTCGGCACGAGGTAGAGGTTGGTGACCCGCTCGGCCGCGATCAGCTTCAGCGCCCCCGCCACGTCGAAGCGCGGCAGGCAGACGAAGGTGCCGCCGATCAGCGACATCGCCAGGAGCGAGCGCACCCCCATCGTGTGGTAGAGGGGCATGACGCCGAGCGTGCGCTCGCCGCGCCCGTAGAGGTTCTGCGCCACATGGGCCAACGCCGCCGCCCGCTCCGCCCGGTGGCGCCGGGGCACGCCCTTTGGCTTGGCGGTGGTGCCGGAGGTGTAGAGCATCAGCGAGATCGCCTCCGCGTCGGCGCGGGGCGTCGCCGGGGCGGCTTCGGTGGCGGAAAGATCCGCGAAGGCCGTCTCGCCGGGGCCTGGGGCCGTGCCGACGGCGATGCGGGGAATGCGCTGCGCCTCCGCGCTGTCCCGCAGGCTCGCCGCCGAGACCGGCTCGTAGGCGATGGCCCGGGCCTGCGCGTTCTCGACCGTGAAGTCGATCTCCTCCGATTTCGCCCGCCAGTTGATCGGCGTGATCACGATCCCCGCGAACTGGCAGGCCCAGTGCAGGGTCGCCGCCTCGTGCCGGTTCTGCAGGACGGTGACGAGGTGATCGCCGGGCTTCAGCCCGAGCCGGTCGAGTCCGGCCACGGTCGCGGAGATCACCGCGAACCACTCCGCATAGGTCAGCCGGGTCTCCCCATCGACGAGGGCCAGCGCCCGCGGATCGCGGGAGACGCTCGCCAGGAAGCTGGTGCCGAGATCAAGCATGGGCGTCCTCCTTCGGCGACGGGGCCGGGATCTCGCCCCTGAGTTCGGCGGCCGCCTCCAGGGCGGCCTCGATGATCGGCGCGTAGCCGGTGCAGCGGCAGAGATGGCCGCCGATGACCTCGGTGATCTCGCGGCGCGACGGGTTCGGCCGGAAGGCGAGATAGGCATCGAGCGACATCAGGATGCCGGCGGTGCAGAAGCCGCATTGCAGAGCGTGGTGGCGGCGGAAGGCCGCCTGGAGCACCCCGAGCCGGCCGGGCTCCGGCGCAAGGCCCTCGACGGTCCGCACGTCGCAGCCCTCGACCCCCACCGCGAGGGTCAGGCAGGCCCGGGCCGGCACGCCGTCGATGGAGACCGTGCAGGCGCCGCAGACGCCGTGCTCGCAGCCGACATGGGTGCCGGTGGCGCCGATCCCGTGGCGGAGGGCATCCGTCAGCAGGGTGCGGGTCTCGACCGAGACGCTGGCCTCGCGCCCGTTGAGGGTGAAGGTGACCGTGTGACGGCCCTTCGCGTCTAGCTGTGGCATGGCGCGGCCTCCTCGTTGGTGTCGCCTCTGGCCACCCTGGCGGCCTGTTCCAGCACCCGGCGCCCGAGGCTGCGCACGAGGTCGCGGCGGTAGCGGGCGGTGGCGTGGAGATCGTCGCCTGCGCCGAGATCCCAGGCGAAGGCGTTGAGGGCGTCGTCCAGCGCCGACCCGTCGAGATGGGGGAAATCCCGGGCGGTGGGCCGGTCGGCGACGCCGCCGACGGCGAGGCGCATCCGGGTCCCGTCCACGACGGCCGCGCAGGCGACGATGGCGTAGTCGCCGTGCCGCCGCCCGACCTCGGCGAAGGCGGTGCCGGTGCCCTCCCTGCGGAGGGGATAGGCGATGGCCTCGATCATCTCGTCGTCGGCCTTCTCGGTCACCATCATGCCGGTGAAGAAGGCTTCCGCCGCGACCCGCCGGGCCTTCCGGCGGCTGCGCAGGTGGACCTCGCCCTGAAGCGCCACGAGGCAGAGGGGAATCTCCGCGCTCGGGTCGGCATGGGCGACGGAGCCGCACAGGGTCCCCCGCGCCCGCGTCTGGAGATGCCCGACCCAGGGGAGGGCGGCGGCCAGCAGCGGCAGGTCTTTCGCGAGCCCCGGCCGGTCGAGAAGGATCGCCTGCCGCACGCCCGCCGGGACGACGAGGGCGTCCTTCTCGCGGCGGGGCTCCTTCAGGGCGGGGATGCGCATCACGTCGACCAGCACGGCGGGCTTCGTCAGCCGCATGTTGAGCATCGGCATCAGGGATTGGCCGCCCGCGATGATCCGGGCCTCGGGGCCGTGCTGGCGCAGGGCGTCCAGGGCCTCGTCCAGGGACGCGGCGCGGAGGTAGTCGAACGGAGCGGGCTTCATGCCGAGACTCCCAGGCGCGCGAGCAGCCGGCGCAGGACGGCCGGGAGGCGGGACGAGCGGCCGGTCGATCCGCCGGCCCGGCGGGCGAGGGCGGTGAAGAACCCTCCGATGATCACCCGCGCGGCCCCGTCGAGGAGGCGTCCGCCGACCGCCGCGACCTTGCCCCCCACCGCCGCCTCGTAGACGTAGGCGATCCGCGTGCCCCCGGCGCCGTCGGGCTCCAGGGTGAGGCGGCCGGTGCCGCCTCCGCTGCCGAGGCCGCCCGTGACGGTGCCGGTGAGCGTCGCCGCGCGGGGGGCGTCGAGGTCGGAGAGGATGACCTCGGCCTTGTAGCGGCCCTTCACCGGGCCGACGCCGAGGGTGACGTCGGCCTGGAACCGGGTGTCCGAGAGCTTGCGCACCCCGTGCGATCCGGGGATCACGGAGGCGAGCACGTCCGCGTCGAGGAGCATCGCCCAGACCGTCTCCGGCGGGGCCGTGACGGAGGCCGAGCCCTCGCCGCGCAGGGTGCGGTCGCCGGGCTTGGCGGCGGGTTTCGGGGCGGCGTGGCCGGCGGGGGGCGCCCGCTCCTCCCCGCCCGCCGCGAGGGCCGCGAGCTTGGCCGGCGTCAGGGGCAGGTCGATGGCCGTGAGGCCCAGCGCGTCGGCCACCGCGTTGGCGAGGCAGACGGGGGTCGACATGCAATTTCCCTCGCCGACCCCCTTGGCGCCGAGCGGCGTGAAGGGCGACGGGCTCTCGACATGCAGGATGCGCAGGTCCGGCACCTCGGTCGCGGTCGGCAGCAGGTAGTCGGCGAAGGTGCCGGACAGGAAGGCGCCGTCGTCGCCGTAGGAGAGTTCCTCGTAGATCGCCGCGCCGAGCGCCTGCGCGAAGCCGCCGCGCACCTGCCCCTCGACCATCCCCGGATGCAGCACGCGCCCGCAATCGTGCATCGAGACGTAGCGGTCGACGACGATCTTGCCGGTGATCCGGTCGATCTCCAGGCCGCAGATGTCGAAGATGAAGCCGTGGCAGAGGGAGGAGTTGATGTGATCCTGCGCGTCCGGCGCCGTCAGCTCCGGGGGCGTCCAGAACACCGTCTCGCGGATCGCCGCGCCGACCTCGTCCGGCACGAGGCCCGGCGACCAATGGCTGGTGGCGGCCACCCGCGCGAAGGGCAGGCCCGCATCCGGGTTCGATCGCGAGGCGATGCGCCCGCCCGCGAAGACCAGATCCTCCGGGCGCAGGTTCAGCTGCGCCGCCGCGATCCGCGCGAGCCTGTCGCGCAGGCGGGTGGCGGCGAGGTGCGCGACCCCCGCCACGGCGGCGGCGAAGCGGCTCGCGTAGTTGCCGGAGGCGATGGACCACGCGTCCTTGGCGGTGTCGAGGTCGGCCGTGACCCGGACCTGCTCCATCGGAATGCCGAGCACGTCGGCCACCACCTGGGCGAGCACGGTCCGGTGCCCCTGTCCCTGGGGGACGGAGGCGACCTGCACCGTCACCGAGCCGACCGGATCGAGGGTGATGGTGGCGGTGGATTGCGCGCCGTTCTTCGGCCCGGCCTTGGCGCGCTCCTCCGCCGTCAGCACGGTGGTGATGTAGCCCATGTTGGAGACGCTCGGCTCCACCGCCGCCGTCAGGCCGATGCCGTAGAGGCGCCCTTCGGCCCGGGCCGCCTCGCGCCGTCGCTTCAGCTCGTCGAGCCCCCCGTCGCGGGCCGCCTCGTCGAGGGCGCGCTGGTAATCCCCGGAATCGTAGAGGGCACCGGTCGCGGTGCGGTAGGGGAAGGCGTCGGCCGGGATCAGGTTCCTGCGGATCACCGCGAAGGGATCGAGGCCCAGCGTCAGGGCGATGCGCTGCATCAGCCGTTCGAGGGGGTAGTAGACCTGCGGCCCGCCGAAGCCGCGCACGAGGCCGGTCGGGGTCTTGTTGGTGAGCACCACCCGGTTGCGCACGGCGACATGGCGGATCGCGTAGGCGCCGGTGAGGTTGCCGTGCATCCGGTAGAGCGTCGCCGGCTCGGGCGCCCGGAGGTAGGCGCCGCAATCCTCGATCTGGTCCCAATCGAGGGCGGTGACGCGCCCCTCCGCGTCGAAGGCCGCCGTGAGGGTCGTGACCCGGTTCGTCGCGGAGACGGAGGCCGACAGGTGCTCCAGCCGGTCCTCGATCCACTTCACCGGCCGGCCGACGAGGCGGGCCGTGGCGGCGATCAGCACCGCGTAGGGTGCGACGCCCTGCTTGACCCCGAAGCTGCCCCCGGAATCCGGCGGCGTGCGCAGTCGCAGTCGGTTGCCCGGCACCTTGAGGGCGCG
Source organism: Methylobacterium sp. Gmos3 (assembly GCF_056430985.1). NCBI lineage: Bacteria > Pseudomonadati > Pseudomonadota > Alphaproteobacteria > Hyphomicrobiales > Methylobacteriaceae > Methylobacterium > Methylobacterium sp. Gmos3. The sequence continues at coordinate 240,259 of NZ_JBWJYL010000005.1, read as the reverse complement.
GGCCACCACCGCATGGATGCTGAACGGCCCCTGGAAGTTCGCGAGCACGTCGTAGGAATCGTCGGTGGGATCGTAGGAGGCGACGACGCCGTAGGTCTCCATCGGCGAGCCGGTGTTGCGCGGGTAGCGCACGTTCACGGACAGGGTGTGCGGGCTCCCGGCGAAGGCGGCCTCGGGGTCGCCGTAGCGGAAGCGGCGGTCGCTCACGAGGTTGGCGCCGACGCCCTCGTGCAGGATCTCGCTCTCGGGGGCGAGGGCGGCGACGGGATCGATCACCGCCGGGCGCACCCGGTACTGCACGTCGATCAGCTCGCAGCCGTCCTCCGCGAGGTAGCGGTCGTGGGCGACGACGATGGCGACGGGCTCGCCGACATAGCGCACCCTGTCCACCGCGATGGCGCGGGCATCGACGGCCGCCCGCACTGCCGGGACGAGGCCGGTGGTGATGTCGGTGAGGTCGCGGCCGGTCACGACGGCGACCACGCCGGGCAGCGCCCGCGCCGCCGCCGTATCGACGCTCAGGATGTCCGCGTGGGCGTGGGGCGAGCGCAGGATCGCCGCGTGCAGCGTGCCCGGCCGCGTGCCGAGGTCGTCGATGTAGCGGCCGAGCCCGGAGAGCAGGGCGGCATCCTCGACGCGCTCCACCGATCGTCCGACATAGGTCTTTGGCACGATGCCCAACCCGCTTCCTCCGCCGGACCTCTCGATGGGGTCCGTAATGTGCGGAGGATGGCGGGTGCGGGCGGGCGCTGCGATCCCAAGGCGTCTCGCGACTTACCGAAACGTCTCATTTTGGCGGCGGGGCCATCGCGCGCCGTCAGGCCGTGGGCTGGCCTCCCCGCCGGACGATGCCGCGAAAGATGCTCGGGGGGACGCTGACGTGATCCCGGAAGAAGCGCGAGAAATGCGCGGGCGCGGCGAAGCCGAGGCGCGTGCCGATCGCGGTGATGGGCTCCTCGCTGCCCACGATCGCCGCGACGGCCTGCTCGATCCGGATCGCGTTGAGAAAGACGTGGGGCGGGGCGCCGGTGGATTGCTCGAACAGGCGGTAGAACTGGGCGCGGGACAAGCCCGCCTCGCGTGCCAGCGCCTCGGTCCCGAGCATGGCGCCGGGCTCTGCTCGCACCCGCGCGATGGTGCGGCGGATGCGCCAATCGCCGGCCTTGTGCCGGGCGGCGGCGCGCAGGGACTGGGCCTCCTCCCGCCAGGCCGTGAACCGCTCGATCACGGCGACCATCAGGCCCGACAGCAACTCGTCCTGGATGTGGGAGGAGTGCGGCGCGTAGACCATCTCGGCGGCGAGGTCGTGGGCGAGCCGGCGGATCGTCGGTGTGATGCCGCCCGACGGTTGTCCGAAGAAGCCGGGCGCCCCGCTCGCGGCCCAGTTCCGCCGGAACGCGCCGAGCCAATCGGGCTCGATGTACAGGGCCAGGATCATCGCCTTGGCCCGCCGCGGATCGTGCAGGTAGGCGTGGGTCTCCCAGGCGTTGACCAGGACAGCCTGTTCGTCGGTGAGCGCGACGACCCGGTCGCCGACGAGGAACTGCGTGTCGTCTCCCTCGACCTTCAGGAGGACGTGGCAGTGCGGGTGCGCGTGGCGGACGAGGCTGCGGTCCATGTCGAGGAGCGCGACGCGACCGAAGGCGCCATGCGCGATCTCAAGAGCCTCGGACATCAATACTGTTTAGCACGGTCACAAGATCGCAGCCAGATCCCGGCCGGGCCGCTCGTCCCCTCACGGCGCCGTCCGTGGCGTACCGATTCTCGCGAGCAGCCCCATGAATTCCGGCATCGGCGGGAAGCCGATCAGGAACGCCGGATCAGCGCGTGCCGCCGGAGGTGAAGCTTCCCGCGCTCGTCGCGTTGACGGGTGGAGGAACCGTGCGTAGACGGCCATCCATGATCCGTCGCGCCAGCCACTCCGTGAGCTATCGCCCGCCCTCACCATAGGGCGGCTGCGTTCGGTCACGACCGACGATCATACCAAGCCGCCGCATTCCGGCGGCTCTTTCATTGTCAGACAGGTCTCCGGGGGCGGCACGTCCACGACCGACGAGAGACCCCAATGCCTTCCAGTCGACCTGCCTTCATCCCCGCGATCGGCGACCGCCGAACTGAGCCCGATGCCCCGTGCCTTTTCGAGGTCGAGCACGGCGATACGGTCATTCGGATCGCCGATGATTGGGACGGCCACGTCCTGATCGAGCGGCTGTACACTGCCCTGCGGAAAGCCCGCCACGCTCGGGACGGAGCGGGTCCCCTCGGGGAGGCGAAGTCTTCTCAGGAAAACACGTCGGCAGAGCCTCCGGCGACCTGAGCGACCTGTCCGCCATGGGGCGCAAGCGGACGCGACGATCGTGTCGGCTTTCGGGTATGGTGGAATGACTGTTGTGCCTCCTGCCTGGGCCGGGTCTCACTGCCGATGCTGAACCGAGTCCATGCGGCCTTCCGCGCTGCGGCTGAGGCGGGTGTCGGCCTTGTGGCGGCCTGCAACCGGCTGCGCCTGCCCGGATCCGCAAACCCCTTCGTCGTCGGTGTCCACGCACCGATGCGCGAAGAGCTGGCCCTGGCGGACCTGCCCGTCACCGGAACGATCCCCCCTCGGCTCGATGGGCTCTACCTCAAGATGGGGGCCAATCCCGTCCTTCCGGCGACACGGGGGCACGACTGGTTCCTCGGCGACGGGATGGTGCATGGTCTCGCGATCCAGGGCGGACGGGCGCTCTGGTATCGCAACCGGTGGATCGGCTCGCGCAAGGCCGCCGCCGCGCTCGACCGGCCTGCCGCGCCGGGGCCGCGACGGGGCGACGACACGGTCAACACGAACATCGTCGAGATCGGCGGCCGGATCTTCGCCCTGGTGGAGGCCGGCAGCTTCCCCGTCGAGCTCTCGCGGACCTTGGACAGCCAGCGCTACAATCCGTTCGACGGAACCCTGACCGGTTCCTTCAGCGGGCACCCGCATCGCGACCCATCGACCGGCGAAACCCATGCGATCGCCTATGACGGCCGCGTCTGGGATCGTGTCCGCCACGTCGTCCTTTCGCCAACGGGCGAGGTCGTGCGGGATGTGCCGGTATCGGTCGAGCACGGTCCCTGCATCCACGATTGCGCCATCACCGCGCGATTCGTGATCGTGCTGGATCTGCCCGTCACCTTCTCGTTCCGGGCCCTGCTCGCCGGGTACCGCTTCCCATTCCGCTGGAACGCCGGCCACAAGGCCCGCGTGGGCCTCCTCCCCCGGCAAGGGGAGGGGGCCGACATCCTCTGGTGCGATGTCGCGCCCTGCTTCGTGTTCCACACCGCCAACGCCTACGATGCCGCTGACGGGCGGGTGATCGTCGATGTCGTCGCCTACGAGACGGTGTTCGCGTCGGCCGGGGGCGGACTCGACGCTCCCGGCCGGCTCGAACGCTGGACGATCGATCCTGCGACGCGGCAGGTCGAGCGGCGGGAGCTCGACCCTGCCGCGCAGGAATTCCCCCGCATCGACGAGCGGCGTCTCGGGCAGCGGCACCGCTTCGTCTACTCGGTCAGCGTTCCTGCGGACGGCAACACGCAACTCGCGGGCGCGACGCAGCTCTACAAGTACGACCTGGAGACGGGCGAGCGCCGCGTGCACGAATTCGGACCCGACCGTATCCCGGGAGAGTTCGTCTTCGTGCCGGCGCACGAGGGGGCGGATGAAGACGAAGGCTGGCTCGTCGGCCTCGTCATCGACACCGCCAGCGACACGACGGACTTCACCATACTCGACGCGCGCGCCTTCGAAGCGCCCCCCGTCGCCGGGATCCGCCTCGGGCACCGGATTCCGCCGGGCTTCCACGGCAACTGGTTCCCGGCGCGCGATCCGGCTTGAACAAAGGGAGCGCCGAGGCCGCCGTTCGACTTCGCCCGCCCCGCCGCCACGCCCGCATGTTGTGCCCGCTCGATTTCGATGCGATAGGCCGCCTCGGGTGCGCGGTCCGTGGGTCGGATCGGCAGGTCGAGCGCTGGTCGGGCCGCCAGCGCCGGAGAATCGTGCCTGTGCCGTCCCCCTCGCATGCCGTTCCACGTCCGCCTCGCCGAAGCCTGTCGGCGCTCCGCGACATGCTCGTCAGCGAGGCCGGCGGCGGCCTCGTCCTGATGGCGAGCGCCGCGCTCGCCCTCGTGGTGGCGAACTCGCCGTGGGCGGACGCCTATTTCGCCGCGCTGAAGGCCTATCTCGGCCCGCTCTCGGTCCTGCACTGGGTGAACGACGCCCTCATGGCGGTGTTCTTCCTGCTCGTCGGGCTGGAGATCAAGCGCGAGGTGCTCGACGGGCGCTTGCGCACCTGGCCCGACCGGGTCCTGCCCGGGCTCGCCGCGCTGGGCGGCATGGCCGCGCCGGCCCTGGTCTACGTCGCCGTGAATCGGCACTCGCCCGAGACGCTGCGGGGGTGGGCGATCCCGGCCGCCACCGACATCGCCTTCGCGCTGGGCGTGCTGGCGTTGCTCGGATCGCGCGTGCCCATCTCGCTCAAGATCTTCCTGACGGCGCTCGCGATCATCGACGACCTGGGCGCCGTGCTGATCATCGCCCTGTTCTACACCGCCGACCTGTCGCTACCGATGCTGGGCGGGGCTGCGGCGACGCTCGCCGCGCTCTACGCGCTCAACAAGGCCGGCGTGGCGCGCCTGTGGCCCTACCTGCTGCTGGGCGTCGTCCTCTGGGTGTTCGTGCTCGCCTCGGGCATCCACGCGACCATCGCCGGCGTGCTGTTGGCCCTGACCATCCCGCTGCGCCTCAGCGTCGGCAAGCCGGACGATCCGACCTCGCCCCTGCACATCCTGGAGCATGCGGTCCATCCCTGGTCGGCCTACCTCATCCTGCCGGTCTTCGGGTTCGCGAATGCCGGCGTGTCGCTGGCGGGGATCACGCCGGGGATGCTCCTCGACCCGGTGACGCTCGGCGTGGCGCTCGGCCTGTTCGTCGGCAAGCAGGTCGGCGTGTTCGGCCTCGTGCTGGCCGCCGTGAAGCTCGGGCTGGCGCAGCGCCCCGCCCATGCCGGCTGGTGGCAGGTCTACGGCGTGTCGCTCCTGTGCGGCGTCGGCTTCACCATGAGCCTGTTCATCGGCCTGCTCGCCTTCGCGAACGCGCCCGAGCTCGAGGCCGAGACCAAGGTCGGCGTGCTGCTCGGCTCGCTCGCCTGCATGGCCGCCGGAGCGCTGGTGCTGCGGTTCGCCCCGGCCCGCCCGGCCCACCGCTGAGCCCAAGACCGGCCGCGCCCCGACGATGCGCGGCGCCTCATTCGACCCCCCCGAACCCGGTGAAGCCTCATGCCTCGTGAGTTCCCGCGGCGTCGTCCCCCGGTCCGGTGCCGCGCATCCGGTGGTAGCGCTCCTCCAGGTCGGCGAGGTCGGACGGGTCCGCCACGTCGCGGCGGGCGGCGGCGATGACGAGGTCGGCATGCCGGACGAGGTCCGCCGCCCGGTCCGGCTTCGTCTCGACCTCGGCGACGCGGGCGAGCACGTCAAGCATACGTCCGAGCACGTGGACCGAGCCGGCCGCGTTCTGGCGGATCATGTGGAACATGGCATCGCACAGACCGTCGTAATCCGTCACCGGATGGACGAGCACGGCTCTTCCCTCGCGCAGGGTGACGCCGGTCGGCAGGTGTCGCGGCGCGATCCGGCACAGGGCGTCGCCGAGGTGGTCCACCACACTGCCGGCGGTGAACGGGTCGTTGATGCCGGGCGACAGGGCCCGAACCGCGATCTCGACCAATTGCCGGACCGAATATTCCGGGTCTTGGAGCGCGGCCGGGCGGCGCCCCAGCGTCACCGCATCGAGGATGGCCACCTCGGCGCCCTCGACCGGCGCGGACAGGAACGCGATGGGGAAGCCGCTCGGCACGTAGTCGCCCGGCCGCACCCGCAGGGTGACCCTGATCCCGCGCTCGTGGGCCCAATCCGCCAGGGCGTCCTCGTCGAGGGCCTGCACGTAGCCTCCGCCGGTCGCGGCCACGGCCCGTCCGGCCTGCGCGTCGTCGGTAAGGGCGGCCCCGGGTTCGTCACCGGTATGGGTCGCGATGGCCTTGCAGAGGTCCTGCTGCACGGCATCGACCACGGTCTCGATGTTGATGCTGGTGGCGATGTGGTGGACGAACCAGACCAGCGTGCCGACGGCGATGAGCGCGAGGACCAGGGCGCCGGTGATGGCTAGGTGCGGGACGAACGGGTCCTCCTCGACGGTGCGCACCGTGCGCAGGACCATCAGCGCGTAGGCGAAGGTCCCGAGGAAGATGCCGAGCACCGTCTGGTTGCGGGCATCCCGGATGAAGTTGCGCAGGATGCGGGGACCCATCTGGCCGGAGGCCAGGGTCAGGGCCGCGATGGTGATGGAGAAGGTCGTGCCGGCGACCCCGATATTCGAGGAGGCGATGGCGCTGAGCAGCGCCCGCGCGCCCTCGGCCCCGCCGGAATACCCCCAGTTCGTATCGGGCGAGGAGGGGTCGAAGCCGACGAGGTGGGCCGTCTCGAGCCAGACGCCGAACTGGGCCAGCACGATGCAGCCGAGGACGACGAGGGCCGGGCGAAGCCAGAACAGGTCGCCGAGGGTTTCCAGCCAGGCTTTGACGCGCGCGTTCATCGTTGCGGACCCAAGCTTCCCGAGCCCGGCAACGGACGGCACGGAGGGGCGTTCCGATCGTTGCCCATCGAACGCGGTGGTCCGTCCGGCGCGAGCGTGAAGGAACACCCTTGATCTCGATCTTCGACCTGGCGGCTCTGCTGCTGACCCTGTCGGCCCTGTTCGGCTGGCTGAACCGGCGCTTCCTCCGGATGCCGCACAGCATCGGGCTCCTGGTCATGGGATTGCTCGCTTCGCTCGCGCTCGTGCTCGCCGACGTCGTCTTTCCCGGGCAGCATCTCTACGAGGACCTGACCAGCGTCCTCGATCAGGTCGACTTCACCGGCGTCGTCATGAACGGCATGCTGGCCTTCCTGCTCTTCGCCGGCGCCCTGAACCTCGATCTGCGCGCCTTGCGCGACCGCGCCCGCGCGGTGGCGACCCTTGCGCTGCTCGGGACCGTCATTTCGACCGCCCTGGTCGGCGGGGCGTTCTGGGTGGCGGGGCAGGCGCTCGGGAGCCCGGTTCCAATGGCCTGGGCCCTCGTGTTCGGCGCCCTCATCAGCCCGACCGACCCGGTCGCGGTGCTGGCCACCCTGAAGAACGTGGACGTGCCGGAAGCCCTCGAAGTCGAGATGCAGGGCGAGGCGCTGTTCAACGACGGCATCGGCATCGTCCTGTTCACGGTGCTGGTCGCCTTCGCGGGCGGCAAGGGCGGCGAGGCGACCGGCGTGGGAGGAGTGGCCGCGCTCCTCCTGCACGAGGCCGGGGGCGGGGTGTTGCTGGGTGTCGTCACCGGCTACGTCGCCTACCGCGCGATGAAGGCCATCGACGATTTCCCCGTGGAGGTGCTGATCACCCTGGCCCTCGTCACCGGCACCTACGCCCTGGCGCAGAAGCTCGGGGCCAGCGGCCCCCTCGCCGTCGTCGCGGCGGGATTGCTGATCGGCGAGCGCGCGCCGCGCTACGCGATGAGCGACACCACCCGCACCTACGTCTCGGCCCTGTGGACGCTCATCGACGAGGTTCTGAACTCGGTCCTGTTTCTCCTCATCGGCCTGGAGGTGCTCGTCCTGCGCTTCCAGGTCTCCGGGCTGGCGCTGGCCGCGTGCGCCGTGCCCATCGTGCTCGTCGCCCGCCTCGTGGCGGTCTCGGCTCCGGTGCTGCTGTTCCGCTGGGGTGGAAGCCTCTCCCTCGGGAACGTGCCGTTCCTGACCTGGGCGGGCGTGCGCGGGGGCATCTCGGTGGCGCTCGCCCTGTCCTTGCCGGAGAGCGGAGCCAAGCCCGGCATCCTGGCGGCGACCTACGCCGTGGTGCTGTTCACCATCATCGTGCAGGGTTCGACCCTCGGCCTCGTGGCGCGCCGGACCCTTCGCGCGCGCTAGCGCGGTTTCGGGAAAACTCGGATCAAGCTGCGTCTCCCGTCTTTGCGAGCGAAGCGAAGCAATCCAGGGATCCGCCACATCCGTTCAGGTCCCGCTGCCCTGGATTGCTTCGCTGTCGCTCGCAAAGACAGTGAAGAAGGTGATCCGGATCAAACCGAAACCGCGCTAGACGGTTGTCCGCCGTCTCTCGACCGATGGGGACTGCCAGGCAAACCGTCGAGATTTCGGCAGAGGGCCGTGTGCAAGCCGAATCCGGGGAAGCCGCCCACACGCCTCTCGGCCTGGTTGAGGGATTCAGCGCGGTGCCGGACCGTCTCAGCCGGTGATGGTGCTGCGCGCCGCCGTCAGCAGCTCGTCGGCCAAGGCCTCGTCGTCGACGCCGCGCGCCAGCACCACGGCGCCGACCATGGTCGACAGGGCCATCAGCGACCGCTGCCTGCGCCGCTCCTTCGAAGCCTTGGGCAGGCGGTCGGCGATGAGGCCGGCGAGCCCCGTGACCGCCTGGGTGAACCGCGACCGCAGGACGCTCCCGGCGGGCTCGCGCGCGATGTCGTTGGCCAGCGCCGCCACGGGGCATCCCCGGCCGGGCGTGCGCACATGGCCGACCGACAGGTAGTTCTCGATGAAGGCGTCGAGGTTCGCCTCGTATTCGTTGCGGATCGCGGCGTCGAACGCCTCGGCCGCGAGGGCATCCTTGTTGGCGAACTGGCCATAGAAGCCGCCATGGGTCAGGCCGGCAGCGGCCATGATGTCCACGACGCCGATACCGTTCAGGCCACGCTCCCGGAACAGGGAGGATGCGACCTCGACCACCCGTTCGCGGTTGAGCTTGGCCTGCTCCTGCGAAACCCTCGGCATCCCATCGTCCTTCGCCGTCTTTGCCATCCATATGGATGCATGTGATCATTTATCAAAGCATCGTTCGGAGCGATCTCCCAAGCGGAACCTGTGCGTCCCATGGACGGGCCGTCGACGGCTTTCGGGCGCGCCTCAGGTCCCGGTCGGCGCCGGCAACGTGCCGGTTCCGGCCGCGCTTGCCCTGCCGCGCGGTTCCCGCGCCACCCGAAACCAGAGGGCGTAGAGGGCGGGCAGGAACAGCAGGGTCATCAGCGTCCCGACGCCCACGCCGCCGATCAGCACGTAGGCCAACGCTCCCCAGAACACGGAGTGGGTCAGCGGGATGAAGGCCAGCATCGCCGCCGCCGCCGTCAGGATCACCGGACGGGCCCGGCGCACCGTCGATTCGACGATGGCGTCGTAGTCCCTCAGGCCCGCCGCCTGGTCGTGATGGATCTCGTCCACCAGGATCAGGGTGTTGCGCATGAGGATGCCCGACAGCGCGATCAGGCCCAGGATCGCGTTGAAGCCGAAGGGCTGGTGGAAGGCGAGCAGCGTCGGGACGGCGCCCACGAGGCCGAGCGGCGCGGTGGCGAACACCATGAACATCGTCGAGAACGAGCGCACCTGCAGCATGATGACCGTCAGGGTCACGATCAGCATGATCGGGAACACCGCGACGAGGGCCGTCATCGCCTTCGCGCTCTCCTCCACCGAGCCGGCGGTGTCGATGCGGTAGCCCGGCGGCAGTTTCGCCTTGATCGCATCGAGCTTCGGGAAGATCTGCGCGTGGACGTCCGGCGGCTGGAGGCCGTCGAGCACGTCGCCCTGCACGCGGATGGAGGTCTCGCGGTTGTAGCGCTTGAGCACGGCATCCTCGTTCCGGCTCTCCAGATGCGCGACCTGCGAGACCGGGACCTGGCGCCCGTCACGGGTGGTCAGCGTCAGGTCGCCGATGTCGCCGAGGGAGCGGCGTTCGGGGCCGGGGCTGCGCAGGACGACGTCGACCGAGCGCAGGTTCTCGCGGACCTGCGTCGCGGGCGTGCCGTTGAGGTAGCTCTGCAATTGCTGGCCGGCCTCCTTCGGCGTCAGGCCGATCAGGCGCAGGCGCTCCTGATCGAGGGCGAGGTGCAGGGTCGGCGTCTTGTTGCCCCAGTCGAGGTGGACGAGGCGCATGTTGGGGTTGGCCATCATGACGTCGCGCACCTCGGCGGCGATGCCGCGGACGACGGTGAGGTCGGGTCCGACCACCCGGAAGGCGACGGGGAAGCGCACCGGCGGCCCGAACACGATCTGCAGCACGCGGACCCGTGCCTCGGGGAAGCGGCCCTCGTCGACGAGCTTGCGGACCTTGATCCGCAGCGCGTCGCGGGCATGCGAGTCGGCGGTCTGCACGACGATCTGCGCGAAGGCGGGATCGGGCAGTTCCGGATCGAAGGACAGGACGAAGCGCGGCATGCCCTGCCCGATGTAGCTCGTGATCTCGCGCGCCTCGGGGAGTCCGCGCACGGCCGCCTCGATCGTCTTGACGCTGGCCTCCGTGGCCGCGAAGGCGGAGCCGGTGGGCAGGGTCACCTCGACGATGAGTTCGGGGCGCTCCGAGTTCGGGAAGAACTGCTTCTCGACCTTGCCCATACCGACGACGGACGCCGCGAACAGCGCCACGGTGATGCCGGCGGCCATCCACTTGTGGTCGACGGACAGGCGCACGATCCGGCGCAGGCGCTGGTAGTTCCTGGTGGCGTAGATCGCCCCGTGGCCGCCTTCGACCTTTTTGATGTTCGGCAGGAGCTTGACGCCGAGATACGGCGTGAAGGTCACGGCCACGATCCACGAGACGATCAGCGAGAAGGCCACCACCCAGAAGATGTTGCCGGCATACTCGCCCGCCGTGGAGGCGGCGAAGCCCACGGGGAGGAAGCCGGCGATGGTGACGATCGTGCCGGTCAGCATCGGCGCGGCGGTCGAGCGCCAGGCATGGGTCGCCGCCTCGATCCGGTCGTAGCCCTCCTCCATGCGCACCACCATCATCTCGATGGCGATGATGGCGTCGTCGACGAGCAGGCCGAGGGAGATGATCAGCGCGCCCAGCGTGATGCGGTCGAAGTCGCGGCCGGTGACCATCATCACCACGAACACCGCCGAGAGGGTGAGCGGCACGGCCAGCGCCACCACGAGGCCGACCCGGAAGCCCAGCGCCACGAGGCTCACGAAGATCACCACGCCGAGCGCGGTGAAGAACTTCACCATGAACTCGTGGATGGCCTCGTCGATGACCTTCGCTTGGTCGGTGATCTTCGTGAAGGTGATGCCGGTCGGGAGGTCATGGTGGATTGCCACCTCCTCGGCGTTCAGCGCCTCGCCGAGGGTGAGGCCGTTATAGCCCGGCTTCATCACGAGGCCGAGCACCAGCGCCGCTTCGCCGTCGTTGCGGATCGCGAAGGTCTTCGGGTCCTCGTAGCCGCGCTTCACCTGCGCGATGTCGCCGAGCTTGAGGCTGCGGTCCCCGGCCGTCACGGGGAGGTCGCGGATCGCGTCGAGGCTGTCGATGGCGCCGTCGAGGCGCAGGTACACCCGCGGGCCATCGGCCTCGACGAAGCCGGCCGGCGTCACGTCGTTCTGGTTGGCGAGCGCCGCGAGGAGCTGCTGGCCGGTGATGCCCAATGTCGCGAGGCGCTGGTAGGAGATTTCGACGAAGATCTTCTGTGCCTGCTCGCCGAGGATGTTGATCTTCTCGACGCCGGGCACGCGCAGCAGGCGCTGGCGCAGGTCCTCGGCGCGCAGCACCAGGGTCCGGTGGGGCAGGCCCTGCGCCTGGAGCGCATAGAGCGCGAAGTAGACGTCCGAGAACTCGTCGTTGAACAGAGGCCCGAGCACGCCGCGCGGCAGGCTGGAGGCCTGGTCGGAGAGTTTCTTCCGGGTCTGGTAGAATTCCGACGGCAGCTTGGCCGGCGGCATGTTGTCCTTGAAGTACACCTTCATCAGCATCACGCCGGGGCGGACGGTCGTCTCGACCCGGTCGTAGTAGACGAGTTCCTGAAGGCGCTTCTCCAGCGGGTCGGCGACCTGACGCTGGATCTCGCCGGTGGTCGCGCCGGGCCATGCGGCCGACACGACCATGGTCTTGACCGCGAAGGTCGGGTCCTCGGCGCGCCCGAGCTTCTCAAAGGCGAAGACGCCCGCGCCGACGAGGGCGATCAGGAGGAACAGCGTGACGGCGCGCTCGCGCACCGCCAGGGCCGAAAGGTTGAAGCGGGAGGCGCTCATCGCCCGGCCTCCGCGACGCTCGCGTTGGCCAGCCGCACCGTCTCGCCGGCCTTCAGCAGGTGGGCGCCGAGGGAGACGATGCGATCACCGGGCCTCAGGCCCGAGGCGATCTCCGCGCTCTCCTCCGAGAGGCGCGACACGGTGACGGGCTGGGCCGCGACGGTCTGCGTGCCGGCGTCGTAGCGCCAGACGGCGGAGCCGCCGCCCTGGTCGAACAGGGCCCCGAGGGGTACGGACACGGACGACGCCGCCTCCGTCGTCACGGGCTTCAACCGCAGGGTGACGGTGGCTCCGAGGGGCGCGGTCTCCCCACCGCCGGAGAGGATGTAGCGGGCGCGGTAGGTGCGTGTCGCGGGATCGGCCGTGGCCGACAACTCCCGGAGCCGGGCCGGGTAGGTCGTCTCGCCCTCGGCATAGAGCGTGGCCGACGCCGTGCCCTTCGCCAGATGCCGGCTGCCCTCGGGCAGGAACACCTCGGCCTCGCGGGCGCCGTCCCGGGCCAGCTTCACCACCGTCTGCCCGGCCGCGACGACCTGTCCCGGCTCGCCCGGCACCTCCATGACGACGCCGTCGGCATCGGCCTGGAGTTCGGAATACCCTGCCTGGTTGGCGATCTGGCTCGCCTGCGCCTCGGCATTGGCGAACTGGGCGACGGCCGCGTCCGCCGCAGCCTTGTTCTGGTCGTAGGTCTGTTTCGAGGTCCAGCCGTCGCCGACGAGCCTGCGGCTGCGCTCCTCGTCGGCCTTTGTCTTGATCATCTGCGCCCGGGCCGCCTCGACGGAGGAGCGGGCCGCGTTGAGGGCCAGGGTGAAGTCGGTCCTGTCGAGGCGCATCAGCGGCTGGCCGAGACGCACGTGGTCGCCCGGATCGACGAGGCGCTCGAAGATCTTGCCGCCCACCCGGAAGCCGAGGTTGCTCTCGGTGCGCGCCCGGATCACCCCGGTGTAGCGCGCGACGGCCCCCTCGGCGGGCGCGACCTCGGCGACCTGCACCAGGGGCGGCTCCGGCGTCGCGGCCGTCTGAGCCGGCGAGCAGGCCGAGACGGCTAAGCCGGTCAGTACGATGACGAGTCTCGCATCCATCGCCAGTTCCCCCGTGGGCCATCGACGGTTTGATATGACGACCGTCATCTATTATGGCCATCATCTATCGTCAAGGGCCTGGCACGCGACGCTTCCGGGGCAATCGGGCGTCGCGCCTCGGACGGGGACAATGGCGACGCCAGGGACGGTGAGACGTCCTCGACGCTCAGGGTGCTGTGTTGCCGGTGGATTGGGGTTCGGCCCGAGCCGAGTGCAGTTCCGCGGTGACGGCGCGGTGGAGGAAGCGGCGCTCCCCGGTCGCGGCCTCGCGTGGTGGACGTCCCCCTGACAGCGGCACCGGACGGTCGGGTTCGCTCAATGCGACGGAATCGCCTCGATCCCGCCTGTGCCGCCCTGCGGACAAGCACGTGCATCTGCATTGCGAACGAGCGGCCTCGCCGGCCAGCATTTATCGCAATGAAATCAATGACTTAACGGAGGCTTGGCTGGGGCGCCAGGATTCGAACCTGGGAATGGCGGTACCAAAAACCGCTGCCTTACCACTTGGCGACGCCCCAAGGACCGCGATCTCCTAGACGGCCCTCTTGGCTCTGGCAAGCCTTCTCCCACCTCAGGGGGGAACCGGCTGGCCATCCCAGGCGAACACGCCGCCGCTCTCGGCCGCGCTCAGGCCCTCGAGAACGGTGAGGAGATGCGCCGCCGCCGCCTTCGGTGTGACCGTGTCGGGGCTGTCGGCGTCGGGGCGGAACGGGTGGGACAGGGCCGTGCGCACCGTGCCCGGATGAAGCCCCACCACGACCGCGTCCGGGCGGCTGCGGGCGACCTCGATCGCCAGCGTGCGCAGGACCTGATTCAGGGCTGCCTTCGAGGCGCGATAGCCATACCAGCCGCCCAGCCGGTTGTCGCCGATGGAGCCGACGCGCGCGGAGAGGGCCGCGAAGACGCTCCGGCCCGTGCGCGGCATCAGCGGGACGAAGTGCTTGGCCACCAGCGCCGGGCCGATCGTGTTCACGGCGAAGAGCCGCGCCAGCGCATCCGGATCGAGGGCTTTCAGCGATTTCTCCGGCGCGACACCGGCGCCGTGCAGGAGGCCGCTCGCGACGATGACGAGGCTCGCCGGACCTGCCTCACCCGCCAGCGCCGCCGCCGCGCGGATGCTGTCCTCGTCGGTCACGTCGATCCGGCCCGCGATCGCGCCCGCGTTGTCCTCGCGGCCGGCCCGCGACAGGGCGAAGACCGTGCCATAGGCGCCGCTCGCGACGAGCCGCTCCACCAGGGCGCGACCGATGCCCCCTGACGCGCCGACGACGACCGCGCTCGTCATGCCCCGCCCGCCGACAGCGTCGTTAACCTTTCGTCAACCATCACCGTCCCACGCTCTCCGTGGAGGTTCGAGCACATGGCCAAAGATCGGAACTTCGACGCGCTGAGCGAGGCGCAACTTGCCGCGGGCCGCATCGCGCCGCGCCGCGTCGCCGGGCTCGCCTGTTTCCGTCCGGTCGAGACACGGCCCGTCGCCGAATTGCTCGACGCGATCCAGCACGTGACAGAGGCCGCGACCGGTGAGCGCAGCTTCCTCCACCTGCCTGTCGCCACGGCGAAGACCGTCGCGTCGCGCTGATCCGCAGACCTCATCCGCTCACGCGGCCGGACGCGGGCGCACGGCAGGGCCCGTGGGGCGCCCCTCGCGCCGCCACGAGCGCCAGGGTTCGAGGTTCGACAGCGCCATGCGTCGCGCACCCAGGCGCACCAGCACGAGGGCGATGCCGATGAAGGGCGCCGCGACGATCGACGCGGCGAGGAGCGGCGCGCCGCTCAAGGCGGCGATGATCTTCACGAGGGCATCGAGGCCCAGGAAGAAGGTCGCCACGGCGAGGATCGGGATCGTCCCGAGAATGCCCACGAGCCGGAGCCAGGTCCGCACGGCCGCATCGCTCTCAATCCGGGCGAGCCGCAGCATCTGCCCGACGTGATCCGCGCCATCGCGCAGAGCCGTGGCGAGGAGGTGCTGCAGCGGGACGGTCTGGCGCATGAGGGGCCTCACCAGCCCGCCGGGGCATCGCCGGGCATGGCGCCAACGGCATCCGCGCCGGCGGGTTCCGTGCTCCCGCCCGTCGCGGCGTCAGTTCCGCTTGCTGATCACGTGCTTGAGGATCAGGAGCCCCATCACCAGGCAGGTGAGGCCGAACATGAGGACGTAGAGATAGTCGATCTTGAGGCCGGAGGAGGGGTAGTAGGCCAGCCTCATCCATTCGGCGAGCTGAAGCGCCGGATTGTACTTCATCCAGTAATAGATTTTTTCCGGCAGGAAGCTCGGCATGAACATGACGCCGCTGGCGACGTACATGAGGATGTTGAAGAGCGCATAGCCCACGAGCCAGCCGGGGAAGTAGCTGAAGATCGCGACGTTGACGACGCCCACGCCGATGCCGAGCAGGATCGCAGTGAGATAGCCGAGCACGGCGAGCAGGCTGTCCGCCGGACGCGGATCCGTTCCCAGGGCGGTCAGGAGCGCGACGATGACGAGGAGGCCGAGGAATCCGGTGACGATCTCGACGAGCACGCGCGCCAGGATCAGATCGAACAATTTGACCTGCGGATAGTAGGTCAAGGGCTTGTTGACGATCGTGGCCTTCATCACCTCGCGGGACACGTATTGGAAGATGAGGACAGGAACCGCACCCGTCGCGAAGAACAGGGGTGCGCTGCTTCCGATCGGCACCGGCATATGCTGAAAGGTGTAGACCCCGATCAGCATGAAGATGTGAACGCAGGGCCACAGCACGACCACGCCGTATCCCCACAGCGTGCCGCCGAAGCGTGTGCGCATGTCGCGCAGCATCAGGGCATGGAGGACGTGCAGGTAGGATTCGAGCGGGCTGAGCCTGTCTCCCTCGCGCGTCTCTATCGTCAGGCCTAACGCCATCGCCCTCACGGTCCCGTCTTGCGGCCGCCGACCAAGCGCGGCCCGGCCCGCGCGACATGGCGGAGGAAAGCGACCAAACTACGTCGCCGCCGGGCGTTCCGACAGAACGGGGAGGGGATCAGAGCATCCCGCCGCAGCCGGTGCGCTCGACCTGGGCGCGCTGCTCCTCATAACGATGCGCCGCTGCACGGGTCAGGGCTTGGCCGATCCGGGTCGCGAGGCGCGGAGCCGAGAGCGAGAGACCACGCGCGACGGTCCTGGCGATCTGTGTCATGGCGATTCTCCGGCGACCGGGCCTCGATGGCCATGGTGCGTCGCAACATCATGCCGAAGAATCGCCCCGGCCGTCAGCCCCGATTCGCGATGCCCCCTCTGCGTGTATCGCATCGATGGCCGTCCGAACGCCGTTGTGCGGCGCGGTGGTCCGGCTTCACTGCGCCTTCTCGTGCTCCGAGAGCCCGATCGACCGATAATCGTAGGTCGGGTAGAATTCCGTTCGGTAGGCACCCCAGGCCGTGTCCTCGAGCACGCGGTTCACTTCCCGCAGACGGGAGGCCGGCAGGCGCAGGACGATCACCTGTCCGATGCCCATCACGACGTTCCACGACACGACCTCCATGCCGGCGGGCGGGAAGGCGCGGTAGAAGCCTTGCTTGGCGAGTTGCCGGTTGAGGTCCGCGAGGGGGCGCGACTGGTCGTGCCGCAGGAAGACCGTGAGCAGAATTGCGTCCGCCGCCGTCGCGGTCGCCGTGCCGGCCGAGGGAGCCTGTACGTCCTGCGCCCAGGACGGACACACGCTCACGCCGAGGGCGAGAAGGGCCGCGACGGCGCTCGTAGCGATGCGAGCCATTGTGATCCTCAAGACGCGAGTTGCCGAAGGGAGCCCCGCCCGCATGGCCGGGCCGGGAGGCCGTCCCTGAGTCAGTCGAACTAGCGCCGGGCGACCGGAAATCCATCACGAGGGCCGGATGGGTCCGGGCCGGAAATCGCCCCCAGGCCAAGGATTTCCGAAACGAATACACGAAGTTATGGCTGCGAAGTCAGTTCGCGCAACGATATGACAGAATTCTCGGCATGAAATGTGCGAAACCATCCAAAGTTCTGAAGAGCGTACGTCAAGTTTTTTAAAGTTTATGTCGGCAAAGTGCGACAAGCACCGGTTGGGGATGGTTCGGCAATGTTCAGGCGCGCGAAGACCGACATTTCGAAATTCGTGATCGACGCGCTCGATCGCTCGATGGCCGTGATCGAATTCGGAATGGATGGGTCGATCCTGACGGCGAACGCCAATTTCCTCGCCGTGGTCGGCTACGACCTCTCGGAGATCAAGGGGCGCCACCACCGCATCTTCATCGAGGAGGGCGCTGCGGCCGCCCCCGAATACGAGCAGTTCTGGGCCAAGCTCCGCGCCGGCGAGTTCGTCTCGGGCGAGTTCATGCGCCTCGACAAGACGAAGCGCCGGGTGTGGCTGGAGGCGAGCTACAATCCCGTTTTCGGCGACGACGGCAAGCCGTTCAAGGTCATCAAGTTCGCGGCCGACATCACGGACAAGAAGAACGAGGTCAGCCGCCTGCTGACCATGATCGACGACATGCCGGTGGCGGTGATGACCGCCGACATCAACGACGAGTTCAAGATCAACTACCTCAACCGGACGTCCACCAAGACGCTCAGCACCATCGAGCAGCATCTGCCGGTGAAGGTCGCTGATATGGTCGGCCGCTCCTTCGACATCTTCCACAAGAACCCGAGCCACCAGCGCAACATGCTGGCCGATGCGAGCCGCCTCCCGCACCGGACGCGCATCAAGGTCGGTCCCGAGATTCTCGATCTGCAGGTCTCGGCGATCAAGGATCCGGAGGGCAACTACCTCGGCCCGATGCTGACCTGGGCGGTCGTGACGGCGCAGGTCGCCGTGGCGGACGAGGTGACGCGGGTGGTCGATGCCCTGGGCAGGGCGATCGATGAGATGCGCCAATCGGCCGAGGGGCTGAACCATTCCGCCGACGAGGCGAGCGGGCTCGCCGCCACGGTGGCCGCCAGCTCCGAGGAGATGGCGAGCACCGTCAAGGAGATCTCCGGCCAGGTCGGGCGGGTCTCGGAGCGGGCGAACCAGATCGCCGATCAGGCGGGCGCCACCGACATGACCGTGCGGGCGCTCGCGGAGAAGACCGGCAAGGTCGATTCCGTGGTGGCGATGATCAAGTCGATCGCCGACCAGACCAACCTCCTGGCGCTCAACGCGACCATCGAGGCGGCCCGGGCGGGCGAGGCCGGGCGCGGCTTCGCCGTGGTGGCCGCCGAGGTGAAGGAACTCGCGGGCCAGACGGCGCGGGCCACGGACGACATCACCCAGCAGATCCACGCCATCCAGGCGGCCACCGGCGAGGCCGTCTCGGCCATCGGCACGATCACCGGCGCGGTGGAGGAATTGTCGCGGCTCACCCTGGCCATCGCGGGCGCGGTGGAGCAGCAGGCGGCCTCGACCCAGGAGATGACCGTGAACATCTCCGGCGTCTCGACGGCGGCCGGGGCGACCGGCTCGCTCGCCGAGAAGGTGCGGGAGATCTCCGAGCGCCTCGCCGAGCAGTCCGGTGGCCTCGGCAACACGATGCAGATCTTCCTGAAGGCGAGCTGAGGCCATCAGGCGAAGGGGAACGCGGCCTCCGCGATGTAGGGGCCGCCGCCGGTCGATTCGCGGGCCGAATAGACCGTTACCCGGTCGGCGGTGAAGGTCAGGGGCGTGAAGACCGGTCCTTGAGACAGGTACATCGCCACGGCCTCGGCGCTCGCCTCCCGCCGCAGCCGGGCGAGGGTGACGTGCGGGGTGAACTTGCGCGTCTCCGGCGCGAGGCCCGCCCGGCGGGCGAAGCGCTCCTGCTCGGCCTGCAGGTCGGCGAGGTCGGCGGTGGGGTGGATCGCGGCGTAGAGCGCGCGGGGTTTGGCCCCGCCGAAGGCCCCGAGCCCGTCGAGGGTCACGGTGAGCGGCCCGCGCAGTCGCGTCTCGGCGAGAGAGTCCAGGAAATCCTCCGCGACCGGGCGCTCGACATCGCCGAGGAAGCGCAGCGTCACGTGGAAATCGGCGGGCTCGACCCAGCGGGCACCCTGGAGCCCGCCCCGGTAGACGGCCAGCGCGTCGGCGATCTCGGGCGGGACGGCCAGCGCGGTGAACAGGCGCGGCATCAGCGGGTCGCCTGGGCCGGCAGGCTGTCGAGGAAGCGCTCGACGGTCGGCAGCATCCGCGCGGCGATGGCCTCGACGCCCTTCACGTTCGGATGAATCCCGTCATCGAGGTGCAGGCCGGCATCGCCGATGATCCCGTCGAGGAAGAACGGGTAGAGCATCACGCCGTCCTGCCTCGCGAGGTCGGGGAAGATCGCGTCGAATTTCGTCCAGTAATCGGGGCCAAGGTTGGGCGCCGCCTGCATCCCGGCCAGCAGCACGGGGATGTGGCGGGCCTTCAGGGCGTCGAGCATCGCCGCGAGGTTGCGCCGCGTCACGGCCGGCGCGGTGCCGCGCAGCATGTCGTTGGCGCCGAGTTCGAGGATCACCCCGTCCGTGCCGTCCGGCACCGACCAGTCGAGCCGGTCGAGGCCCCCCGTCGTGGTGTCGCCGGAGACGCCGGCATTGGCGATCTGCACGTCCCGGCCCTGGGCCTTCAGCATCCGTTCCAGCACGGCGGGGAAGGCGGCGTCGGCCGGCAGCCGGTAGCCGGCGGTGAGGCTGTCGCCGAAGGCCACCAGCTTGATCGGGCGGGGGGCGGCTTGGGCGGCCGATGGGGCCGGGGCGGCGAAGATCAGGCTCATCAGTGCGGCAATCGCGGCGAAGACGGGGAATCGGCGGCGCCTGTCATGGCGGAGCCGCAATGCATCACCCATATCGCGCCGCAACCCAATCCGGCGCGGAGCCGTGCGTGTCATGCTCGTCATCGCCCACAGATCGGACATACCATGAGCGACGGCAAGGCATCGGCCCCTCCGGCGATCAGTCTCGACGGCATCGATCTCAGTCTCGGGCGGGGGCCTGCCCGCGTCCATGTGCTGCGGGGCATCTCCATGGCCGTGGGGCGGGGCGAGGCGGTGGGGCTCGTCGGGCCGTCGGGCTCGGGCAAGTCGACGCTGCTCATGGTGATGGCCGGTCTGGAACGGCCCGATTCCGGCCGGGTGCTGGTGGAGGACACCGACCTCGTGCGCCTCGATGAGGACGCGCTGGCCCGGTTCCGGGGCCGGCGGATTGGCATCGTGTTCCAGTCCTTCCACCTCGTGCCGACCATGACGGCGCTGGAGAACGTGGCCCTCCCGCTGGAACTCGCCGACCGGCCCGGCGCCCATGAGCGCGCCCGCGCCGAACTGGAGGCGGTCGGCCTCGGGCACCGGCTGCACCATTACCCGGCGCAGCTTTCCGGCGGCGAGCAGCAGCGGGTGGCCATCGCCCGCGCGGTGGCGCCCGATCCGGCGATCCTCGTCGCCGACGAGCCCACCGGCAACCTCGACGAGACGACCGGCCGGCAGATCGTGGACCTGCTGTTCCGCCTCAAGCGCGACCGAGGGGCGACCCTGGTCCTCGTGACCCACGACAACGGCCTCGCCCGCCTCTGCGACCGCACGGTGCGCCTGCGCTCCGGGGTGGTCGAGGAGGCGGTGGCGGCGTGAGGCCGGTCCATCACCTTCGTCATCCCGGGTCCGCGCAGCGGAGCCCGGGATCCAGAGCCGCCGACATCGCCGGACCTTGCGCCTTCGGAGTGTCTGGATCCCGGGCTCGCCTGCGGCGCCCCGGGATGACGGCGCAGGCCGAAGATGGGGTGCGAATGACTGGTCGGACATCATGCACGGCACCCTGACCCACCCCGATCCCGCCCCCCGCCGCAGCCCCCTCATCCTGCGCCTCGCCCTGCGCGAATTGCGCGGCGGGCTGTCCGGGTTCGGCGTGTTCCTCGCCTGCATCGCGCTGGGCGTCGCGGCCATCGCAGGCATCGCCTCGGTGTCGCGCTCCCTGTCGGACGGGCTCGGACGCGAGGGGCGGCGGATCATCGGCGGCGATCTCAGCTACAGCCTCATCAACCGCGAGGCGACGGAGGCGGAACGCGCCACCCTCGCCCGCGAGGGCACGCTCGACATCGTGGCGGCGCTGCGCGCCATGGCGGTGGCGCCCGGTGGCGACGCGACGCTGGTGGAACTCAAGGCCGTGGACCCCGCGACCTACCCGGCCGCCGGAGAGCTCGTCACCGAGCCGGCAGGCAAACTCGCGGACCTCCTCGCCGACAGGGACGGTACGCCCGGCGCCCTGGCCGACCCCGCGCTCCTGACCCGCCTCGACCTCAAGCTCGGGGACCGGATCACCCTGGCCGGACACCCGCTGGTGCTCCGGGGAACGATCCTCTCCGAGCCCGACAAGATCGCGGGCGGCATCGGTTTCGGACCGCGGCTGATCGTGTCGCAGGCGGCTCTGCGCGGTACCGGCCTCGTCCAGCCCGGCAGCCTGAGCCGCTGGAGCTACCGGGTGCAGTTGCCGACGGGCACCGCCCTCGATCCGGTCGAGGCGCGGGTGCGACAGGCGGCGCCGGAGGCCGGCTGGCAGGTCCGCAGCCGCGCCAACGCCGACCCGCGCTTCGCCCAGAGCATCGAGCGCTTCACGCAGTTCCTGACGCTCGTCGGCCTCACCGCGCTGATCGTCGGCGGGGTCGGGGTGGCGAACGCCGTCCACGCCTTCGTGGAGCGCAAGAGCGGCTCCATCGCCACGCTGAAGAGCATCGGCGCGCCGGGCTCCACCGTGGTTGGCCTGTACCTGACGCAGGTCATGCTCATCGCCGGCCTCGGCACGCTGATCGGCCTCGCCGCCGGGGCGAGCCTGCCCTTCCTCGTGGATGCGCTGTTCGCCGACAGCCTGCCCCTGCCGCTGAACCCCTCGCTCGCCCCCGGCGAGTTGGCGCTCGCCGCCGCCTACGGCCTCCTGACCGCCTTCGCCTTCGCGATCACGCCGCTCGGCCGCGCCCACGACGTGCCGGTCTCGGGTCTGTTCCGCGACACGGTGGATCGCGCCCGCGTCGCCCCCCGGCGGCGCTACCGGATCTGGCTCGGGGCGGCGCTGGCGCTCCTCGTTGGCCTGTCGGTGGCGAGCGCCTTCGACCGGCGGGTGGCGCTGATCTTCATCGCGGCCGCCGGCATCGCCTTCGGGCTGCTGCACCTCGTGGCCCTCGGGCTGATGGCCGGCGCCAAGCGCCTGCCGCACCCGAAGCGGGCCGCGCCCCGGATGGCGCTGGCGAACCTTCACCGGCCGGGCGCCCTGACGCCGACCATCGTGCTGTCGCTGGGGCTCGGGGTGACGCTCCTCGTGGCGCTGAGCCTCATCGACGCCAATGTCAGCCGCACGATCAGCGCGACGCTGCCCGCCAAGGCGCCGAACCTGTTCTTCCTCGACATCCCCTCCCGCGACTCGGCCCGGTTCCGGGACTATCTCCACGCGGAGGCCCCGGCCGCGAAGATCGAGGACGTGCCGATGATGCGCGGACGCATCGTGGCGCTCAACGGCGTGCCGGTGCGCCGGATCCGTCCGCCGGAGGACGCCGCCTGGGTGCTCGACGGGGATCGCGGCATCACCTACGCGGATTCGGTTCCGGAGGGCACGAAAGTCGAGGAGGGGCGCTGGTGGGATGCCGGGGAGGGCGCCGGCCACCTCGTCTCCTTCGAGGGCGACCTCGCCCGGCTGCTCGGCCTCAAGGTCGGCGACAGCGTCACCGTCAACGTGCTGGGCCGCGACGTCACCGCGACGATCTTCAACCTGCGCAAGGTCGAGTGGCGCAACCTCGGCATCAACTTCGTGATGGTCTTCTCGCCCGGCACCTTCAAGGGGGCGCCGCATTCGGACCTCGCCACCCTGAGCCTGCCCGGCGGCACCGATGCGGGCCTCGAGAACGGCATCCTGCGCGGCGTCGCGAAGGAGTTCCCCTCCGTCACGTCGGTGCGGGTGAAGGACGCCCTCGACGCGGTCGGCGACCTCGTGGGGCGCCTCGTCCTGGCGATCCGGGGGGCGAGCGGCGTGGCGATCCTCGCGAGCCTCCTCGTCCTCGGCGGGGCGGTGGCGGCGGGGCACCGGGCGCGGCTCTACGACGCCGTGGTGCTGAAGGTGCTCGGCGCCAGTCGGACGCGGCTGCTCTCGGCCTACGCCCTGGAATACGCGGCGCTGGGCCTCGCCACGGCGGTCTTCGGGCTGATCGCGGGGAGCCTCGCGGGCTGGGTCATTGTCGCCAAGGTGATGCACCTCGACTTCCGGCTCGACCTCTCCGGGGCGCTGCTCGCGGCCGGTGCGGCGGTGCTGCTGGCGGTGTTGCTCGGGCTCGCGGGCACCGCGCGAATCCTCGGCCAGAAGCCGGCACCGTACCTGCGCGAGTTATAAGGATTGCGTGAATCGCTCTACCAGTCGTCTTGCGGTCGATCCGATTGGTCGCGGGTTTTAATCCCTGACGACATGGACAAATTTACATGCGCGCGGCGCCGAAAACCGCTCGCGGAACCTCGGCCGGGCCTTGTGCGCGGGGGCGTCCCGCAACATATTCTGGGACGAGGCGCCATCCGGCGCCAGAGGTCCTGCGTGGGCCTCGCCCGAAACACCACGCTGAGAGAGCCTCCGCAAGGACACTCCCATGGCATTCGATAACAGCCCCTTCCGGTACGGCCAGCAGCAGCAGGCCACCGGCTATGCCGGGACCCAGGTCGAAGTCGACCAGGGCCTGCGTTCCTTCATGCTCGGCGTCTACAACAACATGATCGTGGGGCTCGGGATTTCCGGCCTCGTGGCGCTGGGTCTCAACATGGCGTCTGTCGCGGCCTACCAGGGCACGCGGCCGGTGCTCACGCCCTTCGGCGCGATGCTCTACACCAGCCCCCTCAAGTGGCTGCTGATGCTGGCGCCGCTGGCCTTCATCTTCGTCTTCTCGTTCCGCATGGACCGCATGTCGGCCTCTTCGGCGCGGACGATGTTCTTCGCCTTCGCGGCGGTGATGGGCGCTTCGATGTCCACCCTCCTCCTCGTGTTCACGGGGGCGAGCGTGGTGCAGGTGTTCTTCATCACGGCGGCGGCCTTCGGCGGCCTGAGCCTCTACGGCTACACGACCAGCCGTAGCCTGTCGGGCATGGGCTCGTTCCTGATGATGGGCCTCATCGGCATCATCATCGCCTCGCTGGTGAACATCTTCCTTGCCTCGTCGGCGATGCAGTTCGCGATCTCGGTGCTCGGCGTGCTGATCTTCGCGGGTCTGACCGCCTACGACACCCAGAAGCTCAAGGAGATGTATCTCTACGCGGGCGTCGACGGTGAGATGGCGGCCAAGATGTCGGTGAACGGCGCTCTGACGCTGTACCTCGACTTCATCAACATGTTCCAGTTCCTGCTCTCGCTGGTCGGCGACCGCCGCTAAGCGACCGGACTGAACGAAAAAGGCCCCGGCGGGAGACCGCCGGGGCCTTTTTTGTTGCGCGATCCCGAAGGACCGGGTCCCTTGGGATTCGCAGGGCGCTGCCCTGCACCCGCCAAAGGACCGGGTCCTTTGGGATCCTTTTGTTTGAGCTGCCCCATGAGCGCGTTCACTGGCCTCTCGGCCTTCCCGATCACCCCTTGCGACACCGCTGGTCAGCTCGACGAGGAGGCCCTGCGCCGTCTGCTCGCGCCGCTGGTCGAGGCCGGGGTCGATTCGATCGGGTTGCTCGGCAGCACCGGCACCTACGCCTACCTCGCCCGCGAGGAGCGCCGCCGCGCCGTGGCCGTCGCCGCCGAGGCGGTGGATGGGCGCGTGCCGCTGCTCGTCGGAATCGGGGCCCTGCGCACCGACGAGGCGATCCGTCTCGCCCGGGATGCCAAGGCGGCCGGCGCCACGGCAGGGCTGCTCGCGCCCGTCTCCTACACGCCGCTCACCGAGGACGAGGTCTTCGCCCACTTCGCCGCCGTCGCGGAGGAGGGCGGGTTGCCGCTCGTCATCTATGACAACCCGGCCACCACCCATTTCCGCTTCACGCCGGCGCTGATCGGCCGCCTCGCCCGCCTGCCGGGGGTGTTGGCCGCCAAGTGCCCC
Source organism: Methylobacterium sp. Gmos3 (assembly GCF_056430985.1). Classification (NCBI taxonomy): domain Bacteria; kingdom Pseudomonadati; phylum Pseudomonadota; class Alphaproteobacteria; order Hyphomicrobiales; family Methylobacteriaceae; genus Methylobacterium; species Methylobacterium sp. Gmos3. Next base: position 215,148 of record NZ_JBWJYL010000005.1, on the reverse strand, counting down.
GGCCCCCCGCCGGAGGAGGCCACGCAGACCGTCGCTGGACTGCGGGACGCCGTGCCGGAGGGCTTCCCCCTCGGCTTCAGCGGGGATTGGAACGCCACCGAGGCGCTGATCGCGGGCGGGGGCGCGTGGTACAGCGTCGCCGCCGGCCTGTTCCCGAAGCCCTGCCTCGCCATCGTCCGCGCCGTTCAGGCCGGGGACGCGGCCCGCGCGCGTGCCCTCGACGGGGCGATGGCCCCGCTCTGGGACCTGTTCAAGGCCCACTCGTCCCTGCGGATCGTGCACGCGCTCGCCGGCGCCGTGCCGCCGCGCCCGATCCTGCCCCTGCCGGAGGAGGTGAGGGCGCGGGCGCTTTCGACGATCCGCGAGATGGGGCTCGCCTGAGCCCCGGCCTCACACCGCCCGAGGGCCGGGCTCCAGCACGGTGATGACCCGCGCGAGGTCGGTGCCCCGCTTGAGCACCCGCCCGTCGGCGGCGATCACCGCGTAGGCGCCCTGACGGCGGGCGAGCTTCGGATCCTTCTCGATCCGGTAGAGGGGCATCTCCGAGGCGCGGCGGTAGATCGAGAACACCGCCTTGTCCCGCCGGAAGTCGAGGGCGTAATCGCGCCACTCGCCCTGGGCGACCTGACGCCCATACAGGTTGAAGATCACCCGCAATTCGTCGCGCTGGAAGGCGATCTGCGGGGGCTCCGCACGGGACGGGAAGGGGATCACATGCCCTGCCGACTCGTCGGGCCGCGACCCGGCACCTGTCCATTCGCTCATCGTCGCTCCTGGCGCACTGTCCTTAGCCGGGGATGATGGTCTCCGCACGGGCCGCCCGCAAGGGGAGAGAGGGAAGCCCCGGCGCTGACAGGCGCGTGATGGTTGAGACACATCCAAGTGACAATTTCCACGCTTTCGCCCCATTGGCGCCTTTCGCGAGCCGTGTTGCAGCCCGACAACAGGGCTCGAACCTCGCCGGATCCTGTCCGGCCGTCTGCCGAACCCGTGCTCCCCAGCCTCGGCCGACGTCCATCACGGCTTGCGCCGGCACTCCGAGGTTTCGAGACCCAAGGGACTTGAGGCCGCCCTTCCCGGGCGGCCTCTTTTTGCTTTTGCCGTCCGCGCCTCCGACAGGATATGCCCCTGGCGTGACCACGGACCCGCCCGCCTTCGACGATGCCTTCGCGCATCGCTTGGACACGCTCTTCGCGTGGCGCCGGGACGTGCGCCGCTTCCGCCCCGATCCGCTGGACGAGGCGGCCCTGCGCGCCTGCCTCGCGGCGGCCCACCGGGCGCCCTCGGTCGGCAACAGCCGGCCCTGGCGCTTCGTGCGCGTCTCGGACCCGGCCCGGCGGGCGGCGGTGGCGGAGAGCTTCGGGCATTGCAACGCGCAGGCCGCCGCCGCCTACGGCGACGAGCGCGCCGCCCGCTACCGAGCGCTCAAGCTCGCCGGGCTGAACGAGGCGCCGGTCCACCTCGCCGTCTTCTGCGACACCGGGACGGGTTCCGGGCTCGGCCTCGGCCGGGCGACGATGCCGGAGACGCTGGCCTATTCGGTGGTCGGCGCGGTGCAATGCCTGTGGCTCGCCGCCCGCGCCCGGGGCATCGGCCTCGGCTGGGTCTCGATCCTCGATCCCTGCGCGGTGACGGACATCCTCGCCGTGCCGCCCGGCTGGCATCTCATCGCCTATCTCTGCCTCGGCCTGCCGCAGGAGGAGCATCCCGATCCGGAGCTCGAACGCCACGGCTGGCAGGAGGAGGACCGCAGGGGCGCGGAACTCTACGAGCGGTGAGCGTGACTCGTCCCTCTGCGTAATACTCCGCATTCACGATGCCGGTTCACCGATCCTCTTTACCGTCATCTTGAGTTTCAGTGGTTCGCCACGGATCAACCATAGCTTTCACTGGAACGGCACCGCGCAGCCGTGAATTGATTGCCCGCATACACTCACGCTTGAGGAGTCGCGGTGATGTCGGGTCGGGTGTCGGTTGTGTTGGGATTGGCCGCCCTGCTCGCGGCCGGGTCGGCCTCGGCGCGGGAGGTGGTGCCCTTCGGGGAGGGCTCGGCGGGCACGATCGTGATCAGTGTGTCGCAGCGCAAGCTCTACCTCGTGAACGGCGACGGCACGGCGATCCGCTACCCCGTGGCGGTGGGCAAGCCGGGCAAGCAATGGTTCGGCACGGCGCAGATCGACGGCAAGTACGTCGCCCCCGCCTGGTCGCCCCCGTGGGAGGTGAAGCGCGACAACCCCCGCCTGCCGAACGTCATCGCCGGGGGCTCGCCGCACAACCCGATGGGCGCCGCCGCGATGACCCTGGCCGGCGGCCAATACGCGATCCACGGCACGAACCGCCCGAGCTCCATCGGCACCTGGGCGTCCTATGGCTGCATCCGCATGTACAATCAGGACGTGGTCGACCTGTACCAGCGGGTCGATGTCGGCACGCCGGTGCTGATGACGCACTGACGGGCCTCCGTCCCGGCCGGGCGAGCGGTACAGTTCGTCCTGACCGTCCGGTTCCGTCCGTGTCCCCATTCTCCCGCGCGCCGTAAGCCAGCCGCCGCGAAGGCAGGTGGATCATGCGGGCGAAGGCAGGGTTTGGCAGCGGGCTCCTCGGAGTCCTGATCTTCAGCGGGTCGCTGCCCGCGACGCGGCTGGCGGTGTCGGGTTTCGCGCCGCTGTTCCTCACGGCCGCGCGGGCGGTGATCGCCGCGCTCCTCGGCGGCGCGCTGCTCTGGCTCCTGCGCCAGACGCGCCCGGCGCGGGGCGACCTCGCGGCCCTCGCCCTCGTCTCCCTCGGCGTCGTGGTGGGCTTCCCCCTGCTGACGGCGCTGGCGCTTCGGGGCATGACCTCGGCGCAGGCCATCGTCTTCGTCGGGATGCTGCCGCTCGCCACCGCCCTGTTCGGGGTGCTGCGCGGCGGCGAGCGCCCCCGCCCGGCCTTCTGGCTGTTCTCGGTGCTCGGCAGCGCCGCCGTGGCGGGCTTCGCCCTGTCGCAAGGCGGGGCGGCGGGCGTGGGCGCGAACCTGCTGATGTTGGCGGCGATCCTGCTCTGCGGCCTCGGCTATGCGGAGGGGGCGGCCCTGTCGCGGCGCCTCGGCGGTTGGCAGGTGATCTCCTGGGCGCTGCTGCTGGCGCTCCCCGCCATGGCGATCCTCGCCTGCGCCACATGGCCGGCGCGGTGGGACGGCATCGGCGCGCCGGCCTGGAGCGGCCTCGCCTATGTCTCGGTCTTCAGCATGCTGGTAGGGTTCGTGTTCTGGTACCGGGGTCTCGCCCTCGGCGGCATCGCGAGCGTGGGGCAGTTGCAGCTGCTCCAGCCCTTCTTCGGCCTTGCCCTGGCCGCGCTGATCGTCGGCGAGCCCGTCTCGGGGACGATGCTCGCCGTCAGCGCGGCGGTGGTCCTCTGCGTCGCCGGTGCACGGCGCTTCGCGTGAGGCGTGCCTACTTCGCCGGGGGCGAGGTCGCCTCGACGGCGGTGAAGGTCTCGAGGATGCGGTAGGTGTGCTCCGCCCCGGCCGGGACGAGATAGGAATCGCCGGGGGAGAGCGTCACCGTCTCGCCGCCGACGATCAATTCGGCGCGGCCGCTCACCACGTAGCCCACCGTCTCGTGCTCCGAGCGGGTCATGGGCTTGTCGGCGTTCGGCTCCTCGTTGCGCCACATCCGCATGCCGATGCGCTCGCCCTGGGCGAGGCCGATCTCCCCGTGCGGACCCGTCACCGCCTGCTTCGCCGAAACCGTCGTCACCATGGTCGCTCTCCCGTGAATGGCGGGGCAACCGGGGGCGGCGCGGCCCTGTTCCGCGAGGAGCCCGCGTCAGAAATCCACCGCGAGACCCTTCACCTCCCAATCCTCGTAGCGCACCGGCTCGAGGCCGCCCCGGCCCTGGCGCTCGGGGCGCGCCTGGATCGCGGCGGCGCGGGCGTCGATGGCGGCGCGGCGTTCGGCGGCCTCGGCCAAAGCGCGCTCGGCGGCAGGCGTGAGGGCGCGCTCACGCACCGGCTCGGGGGCGGAATCGTCGCGATGGTCTTGCATCGAACTCGCTCGGGTGTGAGGTCGTGTCGGGATCGACAGGGTTTTCAAGGCTAGACGTGGCATCTCGGGGCAAGGTCCGCAACGCGGCGGAGAGTGAAACGGGTCAGGAGGCGGCGGGGCTCGGCGCGAGGCGGGCGGCGGCGCAGGCCGTGGCCGAGCTGATCGGGCAGGAGCGCCCCCCCGCCCTCGACGAGGCGCTGGCCGCCGCCCTGCGTGCCGAACGCCTCGAATCGGGCGATGCCGCGCTCGCACGGGCCATCGCGGTGGCGACCTTCCGCCGCCTCGGCCAGATCCGCCGGGTGCTGGCCGAGCGCCTCGACAAGGGCCTGCCGGAGGGCAAGCCCCGTTTGCTCTCGCTGCTGGCCACCGGCACGGCCCAGATCCTCGACCTGTCCGTGCCGGACCACGCCGCCGTCGACCTCGCGGTGCGCCTCGCCAAGGCCGACCACCGCACCGCCGGCTTCGCGGGCATGGTCAATGCGGTGCTGCGCCGGGTGGCGCGGGAGCGCGAGGCGATCCTCGCGGCGGCCGAACCGCTGCGCGACAACACCCCCGACTGGCTCGCCCGCCGCTGGGTCTCGGCCTACGGGCCGGAGCGGGCGGCCGAGATCGCCCGCGCGCATCTCACCAGCGCGCCCATCGATCTTACCCTGCGGAACGAGGGCGAGGGGCAGGCCTGGGCGGAACGCCTCGGCGCCACCATGCTGCCGACGGGCTCCCTGCGGATGCCGCCGGACGGGGCGGCGATTCCCGACCTGCCGGGCTTCCGCGAGGCCGCGTGGTGGGTGCAGGACGCCGCCGCCGCGATCCCCGCGCGGCTGCTCGGCGTCGGGGAGGGCGAGCGCGTGCTCGACCTCTGCGCCGCGCCGGGCGGCAAGACGATGCAGCTCGCGAGCCGGGGCGCACGTGTGACGGCGCTGGACCGCTCGGCCCCTCGCCTGGAGCGTCTTCGTGAAAACCTCGCGCGCCTGGGCCTTGAGGCTGAGATCGCGGTGGGCGACGCGACGACCTACCAAGCCGAGCCCTTCGACGCGGTGCTCCTCGATGCGCCCTGCTCGGCCACGGGCACGATCCGCCGCCACCCCGACGTCGCCTGGACCAAGGACGAGTCCGACATCGTCCGCCTCTCCCAGTTGCAGGGCAAGCTCCTCGACCGGGCGGCGAATCTGGTGCGGCCGGGCGGGCGGCTCGTCTACTGCACCTGTTCCCTGGAGCGGGCCGAGGGCGAGGCGCAGGTCGCCGCCTTCCTCGCCCGCGACGCCCGATTCGCCCGTGTGCCCCTGCGACCGGAGGAGGTCGGCGGTCGCATCGAATTGATCGACGGGGAGGGGGACCTGCGCACCCTGCCGAGCCAGGGCCTCGACGGCTTCTTCGCGAGCCGGCTGGTACGGACGGCGTAGATGATTCCAACAAATCCCCTCATCCTGAGGTGACCGCGTGAGCGGGCCTCGAAGGAGGGCTCCAGAAGGCTCCGCGATCTCTGGAGCCCTCCTTCGAGGCGGCTTCGCCGCACCTCAGGATGAGGTTGGCGGGTGGGCGGAAAGAGGGGGTGGCGCCCCTTCTGCATTCCCTCCCGCCACGAAACGGTCTAAACGGCCGGCCTCGTCGCGATACCCGACCACCCGCTTACCTGCCCCGTTCGCAGGAGTGAGCCAGGAGACAGACCATGCCCGTCCTGACCTTTCCCGATGGCAACACACGAGAGGTCGCCGCCGGCACCACCGGCCGCAGCGTGGTCGAGGGCATCGCGAAGTCGCTCGCCAAGCGCACCGTGGCCATGGCCCTCGACGGCACCGTCCGCGACCTCGATGACGAGATCGACCGGGACGCCCGGATCGAGTTCCTCGACCGCGCCGACCCCCGCGCCCTGGAACTGATCCGGCACGATTGCGCCCACGTGCTCGCCGAGGCGGTGCAGTCGCTCTGGCCGGAGACGCAGGTGACCATCGGCCCGGTCATCGAGAACGGCTTCTATTACGACTTCCACCGCGAGGCCCCGTTCACGCCGGAGGACTTTCCGAAGATCGAGGCGCGGATGCGCGAGATCATCGCGAAGGACGCGCCCTTCACCCGGGAGGTCTGGAAGCGCGAGGACGTGCGCAACCTGTTCGCGGAGAAGAAGGAAGGCTTCAAGGTCGAATTGGTCGATGCCATCCCGCCGGGGGAGGATCTGAAGATCTACCGCCAGGGCGAGTGGTTCGACCTCTGCCGCGGGCCGCACATGACCTCGACCGGCAAGGTCGGCACCGCCTTCAAGCTGATGAAGGTCGCGGGCGCCTATTGGCGGGGTGATTCCAACAACCCGATGCTGACCCGCATCTACGGCACCGCCTGGGCCACGAAGGAAGACCTCGACGCCTACATCCACCGCCTGGAGGAGGCCGAGCGCCGCGACCACCGCCGGCTCGGCCGGGAGATGGACCTGTTCCACTTCCAGGAGGAGGGGCCGGGCGTCGTGTTCTGGCACGCCAAGGGCTGGACGATCTTCCAGGAGCTGATCGCCTACATGCGCCGCCGCCTGCGGGGCGACTACGCCGAGGTGAACGCCCCGCAGATCCTCGACAAGGCCCTGTGGGAGACCTCCGGCCACTGGGGCTGGTACCGCGAGAACATGTTCGCCGCGCAATCGGCGGGCGAGGAGGCCGAGGACAAGCGCTGGTTCGCCCTCAAGCCGATGAACTGCCCGGGCCACGTGCAGATCTTCAAGCACGGCTTGAAGAGCTATCGCGATCTGCCTCTGCGAATGGCGGAATTCGGCGTGGTGCACCGCTACGAGCCGTCGGGCGCCATGCACGGGTTGATGCGGGTGCGCGGCTTCACCCAGGACGACGCGCACATCTTCTGCACCGAGGACCAGCTCGCCGACGAGTGCCTGAAGATCAACGACCTGATCCTCTCGACCTATGCCGATTTCGGCTTCGGCGAGATCGTCGTGAAGCTCTCGACCCGGCCGGAGAAGCGCGTCGGCTCGGACGCCCTGTGGGATCACGCCGAGAGCGTGATGACGCGGGTGCTGGCGCAGATCGAGGAGCAGTCGGGCGGGCGGATCAAGACCGCCATCAACCCCGGAGAGGGCGCCTTCTACGGGCCGAAATTCGAGTACGTCCTGCGCGACGCCATCGGCCGCGACTGGCAATGCGGGACGACGCAGGTGGACTTCAACCTGCCCGAGCGGTTCGGCGCGTTCTACGTCGATGCGGACGGGCAGAAGAAGCCGCCGGTCATGGTCCACCGGGCGATCTGCGGCTCGATGGAGCGATTCACCGGCATCCTGATCGAGCATTTCGCCGGGCATTTCCCGCTCTGGCTCGCCCCGGTGCAGGTGGTGGTCGCCACCATCACCGGCGAGGCCGACGCCTACGCCGCCAAGGTCGTGCGGGCGCTGGAGAAGGCGGGCCTGCGCGTGGAGGCGGACCTGCGCAACGAAAAGATCAACTACAAGGTCCGCGAGCATTCCCTGGCGAAGGTGCCGGTGCTGCTGGCGCTGGGCAAGCGCGAGGCGGAGGAGGGCACGGTCTCGATCCGCCGGCTCGGCAGCCAGCAGACCCGGACCCTGCCGCTGGCCGAGGCCGTGGCGAGCTTCGTGGAGGAAGCCACCAGCCCGGACCGCCGCCGCGCCGACGCGGTGGCCGAGACTGTCCCGACCAGCGACACGGTGCTCGATTCGCACCACGAGGAGAGCCCGGTTCCGTAGGGGTATCGGCATTCCCCTCTCCCCGCCTGCGGGGAGAGGGCCGAGCCCCCCTTGCCGGGGGCGAGGCGAGCCCGAAGGGCGATGGTGAGGGGGTTTCACGAATGGGGCTCGCCCGGCACGCCCCCTCACCCCCGGCTGCCGCCTCGCCGCGGCGACGACGAGGTCGCCGCAGCCCTCTCCCCGCATGCGGGGAGAGGGGCAACTTGTCTCGATAGGTTCCGTCCTGCTCCAAAACAGGCTAGGGCAACCGGCGATGACCCGTATAGCCCTCTATGCCGGCTCGTTCGATCCGGTCACGAACGGCCATCTCGACGTCGTGCGCCAGGCCTGCCGCCTGGTGGACCGGCTCGTGATCGCCATCGGCGTGCATCCCGGCAAGGCGCCGCTCTTCTCCGCCGAGGAGCGGTCCGAGCTGCTGCGCCTCACCTGCGCGCCCGTGGCGAGCGCCGAGGGGGCGACCCTCGACGTCGTGACCTTCGACGACCTCGCCGTCTCGGCGGCCCGGCGCTGCGGCGCCACGGTGTTCATCCGGGGCCTGCGCGACGGGACCGATCTCGATTACGAGATGCAGCTCGCCGGCATGAACGGCGCCATGGCGCCGGAGGTCCAGACCGTGTTCCTCCCGGCCTCGACCAGCGCGCGGCCGATCACCGCGACCCTTGTGCGGCAGATCGCCGGCATGGGGGGCGACGTCTCGCCCTTCGTGCCCGCCGAGGTCGCCGCCCGGCTCAAGGCGCGCTTCGCGCCGGCCTGACCCACACGACCAGAAGGATCCCAGAGAGCCATGAAACGCCGCACGCTCCTCGCGCTCGCCCTCTCCGTCGGGCTCACCGCGCCGGCCTTCGCCGCCGATTCGAACACCGTCTACCTGCAGACCAAGGACGGCCGCATCACCATCGAGCTGCGCCCCGACCTCGCGCCCAAGCACGTGAAGCAGATCAAGACGCTGGTCTCGCGCGGCTTCTACGACGGGCTGAAGTTCCACCGGGTGATCGACGGCTTCATGGCCCAGACCGGCGATCCGAAGGGCAACGGCACCGGCGGCTCGGACCTGCCCGACATCCCGGCCGAGTTCTCGCAGACCGCCCAGTTCAAGCGCGGCACGGTGGGCATGGCCCGCTCGGGCAACCCGAACTCGGCCAACTCGCAGTTCTTCATCTGCCTCGGCGACGCGCCGTTCCTGAACGGCCAGTACACGATCGTCGGCAACGTCACGGACGGGCTCGACGTCCTCGACAAGATCAAGAAGGCGGCCCCCGGCGCCCCCGGCGGCGCGGTGCAGGATCCCGACAAGATCGTGCGCATGACCCTGGCCGGGAAGGCTCAGTGAGGCGGGCCGTCCGGCCCGTCCTCTGGGGCGCCCTCGTCCTCGGCGCGGCGCTGCCGGCGCGCGCCTATGACGGGGGCCACTTCTATTCCGGTTACGTCTACGAGCCCGGCGGCGGCTATTCCCTGGCCCTGCCGGAGACCCTGGCAGCCACGATCGCCGTGCCGCTGGCCGGCAGGCCGCCGGGCGCGGCGGACACGCTGCGGCAGCTCTTCCCGGCGCTCGCCGCCTGCTGGAGCCCGCCCCATTTCACCGCCACCCCGCAGGGGCCAGACGTGCAGGTAACGGCCCGGTTCTCGCTTCGGCGCGACGGCAGCGTGATCGGCACCCCGCGCATCACCTACGCGGCGGGCGTCTCGGGCGGGGACCGCACCACGCTCACCCGCGCCACCCTCGCGGCCCTCGGGCGCTGCACCCCGGCGCGTCTCACGCCCGGCCTCGGCCGGGCCATCGCCGGCCGCCCGCTGGCCCTGCGCTTCGTCTATCATCCCCCGGCCTGACCGGCCGGCGACCCCATCCCCCACCCGACCAACGGAGAACCGATCATGGCGGACAACGAAACCATCGTCCTCGAGACCACCAAGGGCCGCGTCGTCATCGGGCTGCGCCCCGACCTCGCGCCGAACCATGTCGAGCGGATCAAGGCGCTGGCCTCCCAGGGCTTCTACGACGGCGTGCTGTTCCACCGCGTCATCGACGGCTTCATGGCCCAGACCGGCGACCCGACCGGCACCGGCTCGGGCGGCTCCGACCTCCCCGACCTGAAGGCCGAGTTCAACGCCGAGCCGCATGTGCGCGGCACCTGCTCGATGGCCCGCACGAACTTCCCACACTCGGCGAACTCGCAGTTCTTCATCTGCTTCGAGGACGCCCGCTTCCTCGACAAGCAGTACACCGTGTGGGGCAAGGTCGTGGAAGGCATGGACGTGGTCGACACGATCAACAAGGGCGAGCCGCCGCGCTCGCCGGACAAGATCGTGAAGGCCACCGTGGGCGCGGCCGCGTAAGGGACCGGCTCCTCCCCCCGCCCGGCGGGGGGAGGGACCCTTCAGGCCCTGAGCCAATCCTCCGCCCGGGACACATCCTCCGGGGCGTTGAGGTTGAGGAACGGATCGACCGGCTCCACCGGCCATTCCACCACCGCACTCCCGTGGCGGGCGATGAAGCCGCCGACCCGGCGCTCGCCGGACGCGAGCCATGCCCGCAGGTCGTCCCGCAGGGCGACGGGCCAGAGCGCCGCCGTGTAATGCTCCCGCCCGCCCGAGGCCGCCACCGCGATGGCGCCCGCACCGAGGGAGGCGGCGAGCCGCGCGACGAGATCCTCCGGCAGGAACGGGGCATCGCCCGGCACGCTCAGCACATGCGTCACGCCGGGCAGGCCCGCGCCGTGTTCCAGCCCGGCCAGGATGCCCGCCAGCGGCCCCACGGCGCCCGGCACGGGATCGGGCAGGACCGGCCCATCGAACACGCCCGCGAACCGCGCCGGATCGCCGTTGGCGCTGAGCGCCAGCCCGGCGGGGCATTGCGGCACCACGCGCTCCGCGATCCGCGCCAGGAGGGGCCGTCCCCCGAGGGGCAGCAGGGTCTTGTCGACCCCGCCCATCCGCCGCCCGAGGCCGCCTGCGAGGATCAGGCCGAGGATCAGCGCCACCGGCAGGCCCCATCGCGCATCCCCTCTCCCCGCCTGCGGGGAGAGGGCCGCGACGACCCCGTCGTCGGCGCGGCAAGGCGGCAGCCGGGGGTGAGGGGGGCTTGGCGGAGAAGCCTCATCCTGCGAGCCCCCTCACCATCGCTTCGGCTTCGCCTCCGCTTCCCGCCGACACGACAGGGTGTCGGCGGGCCTCTCCCCGCAGGCGGGGAGAGGGGAAGGCGCGCGCCTGATCATCTCCGTTCCAGCTACTCGAAGACGATCTTCGGCGCCGTGCGGGCGGGGCCCGCGCCGGAGAGGTTCGCCCAGAGCGAAGCGGCGATCTCGCGGTAGACCTTGGCCTGCGGCCCCTCGGGATCGGTCGCCACCACCGGACGGCCGGCATCCGAGGTCTCGCGGATCGTCATGTTCAGGGGCACCTCGCCGAGGAACGGCACGCCCAGGCGCTGCGCCTCGTTGCGCGCGCCGCCATGGCCGAAGATGTGCGAGGCATGGCCGCAATTCGGGCAGACGAAGGTCGCCATGTTCTCGACGATGCCGAGGATCGGCACCGCGACCTTCTTGAACATCGTCACCCCGCGCCGGGCGTCGATGAGTGCGAGGTCCTGAGGGGTCGAGACGATCACCGCGCCCGAGAGGGGCGTCGCCTGCGCCATGGTGAGCTGCGCGTCGCCCGTGCCGGGGGGCATGTCCACGAGGAGCACGTCGAGTTCGCCCCAGAGCACGTCGCGCAGCATCTGCGTGATCGCCGACTGGACCATCGGGCCGCGCCAGATCATCGCCGCCTCGGGCTCGATCAGGAAGCCGATCGACATCACCTTCAGGCCGTAGCCGACCATCGGCTCCATCGCCTTGTTGTCGACCACGGTGGGCTTGCCGGTGAGGCCGAACAGCTTCGGCACCGAGGGGCCGTAGATGTCGGCATCGAGCAGGCCGACCTTCAGCCCCTGCGCCTGGAGGGCGAGGGCGAGGTTGCAGGCGGTGGTGGACTTGCCGACGCCGCCCTTGCCGGAGGCCACCGCCACGATGTGGCGCACGCCCGGCAGTTTCGGCCCTTGCTGCGGCGGGGCGCCGGGCCGGGGCGGGGCGACGGGGGGCGGGCTCACCGGGCGCGGGGCGGCGCTGCTCTGGGCCGGATGGCTCGCGTCGCGCTCGGAGGTGAGGCTCGCGAACACGCCGGAGACGCCCGGCATCTGCAGGACGCGGCCCTCCGCCTGACGCCGCACCGGCTCGAACTTCTCGGCCTCGGAGGCGTCCACGAGGATCGAGAACATGACCCGGTTGGTCGGATCGACCACGACCTGGGAGAGGCGGCCGGAGCCGGGCAGGGTGGTGCCGGCGGCGTCGATCGTCACCGATTGCAGGGCGCGCAGCACGTCGTCGCGGGTGATGGCCAAGGTCAGGGGCTCCGGAACTCGTTTGTCTCCATCTATACGCGCCCGAGCGAAACACCACCCTGGCGCGCGGCCTGAACCAACCGGAGCCTCGCCCGTTGAAGACGCGAATCCGGGCCGGCCCCCTCAGGCTGGCCCTCGCCGAGGCAGGAGTCACGCCGTGCACCAGAACCATCGCGACCACGAGGGCGCCGAGAAGCTGTTCGAACTCATCAAGGACGTGAAGGTCGCGATGATGACCACCGTCGATACCGACGGCACGCTGAACAGCCGCCCGATGTGGAACAACGACATCGACCAGAACGGCGACCTGTGGTTCTTCACCAAGCTCCACTCGCCGAAGACGGCCGAGATCAGCCGCGACAACCAGGTGAACCTCGCCTACTCGGACCCGTCGAGCCAGAACTACGTGTCGGTCGCCGGCAAGGCCGAGGTGGTGCGCGATCAGGCGCTCATCGACGAGAAGTGGAATCCCAGCCTGAAGACGTGGTTTCCCAACGGCAAGGACGACCCCGAGGTCGCCCTGATCCGCGTCTGCCCCGAGAAGGGCGAGTACTGGGACAGCCCGAACGCCACGATGCTGCACCTCTACGGCACCGTGAAGGCCGCCCTCACCGGCGAGAGCCCGAAGACCGAGACCAAGAAGGTCGGGCTGTCGTAAGACTGCTGAACGTCAGAGAGGGCGGCAGGCCGGGCACGGCCGCCGCCCGTCGTCACACCCTCCACCGTCATTGCGAGCGCAGCGAAGCAATCCAGGGCAGCGGGACGTCCCAGGCGTCGGCGCCTCCCTGGATTGCTTCGCTTTCGCTCGCAATGACGGGTTGGCGCTGGAAAAGAGGGGTGACCCCGGCCCGGCTCGGTTGACGCCACGCCCGAATCCATGCGCCCTCCCTCTCCCCCGGCGCGACCCGAAGTCCCGAAAAAATGCTCGATCTGGCGAAGCGGGTGTACGACCACAGCTTCCGCATCGATCCGATCGTGCGGTCGCTGCTGGATACGGATTTCTACAAGCTGCTGATGGCGCAGACGATCCTGCGCCGGCACCCGCAGGTGGAGACGACCTTCGGCATCGCCAACCGCACCGCCCGGGTCCGCATCGCCGACGAGGTCGATGAGGGACTGCTGCGGGAGCAGCTCGACCATGCCCGCTCCCTGCGCCTCTCGAAGGGCGAGGTGACGTGGCTGCGGGGCAACGTGTTCCGGGGCCAGGGCCGCATCCTCGAGCCCGACTTCGTGGCGTGGTTCGAGAACTTCCGCCTGCCGGATTACGAGCTCGCCACCCGCGACGGGCAATACGAACTGACCTTCCACGGCCCCTGGGTCGAGACCACGATGTGGGAGGTGCCGGCGCTCGCCATCCTCAATGAGTTGCGGGCGCGGGCGGTGCTGCGCGGCATGGGCAAGCTCGCCCTTCAGGTGCTCTATGCCCGCGCGATGACGCGGGTCTGGGAGAAGATCGAGCGGCTTCAGCGCCTGCCCGACCTCTCCATCGCCGATTTCGGCACGCGGCGGCGCCACGGTTTCCTGTGGCAGGATTGGTGCGTGCAGGCCATGGCCGAGGGCTTGGGCGAGCCGCGCTTCCTCGGCACCTCGAACTGCCTCATCGCCGCCAAGCGCGAGGTCGAGCCGGTGGGCACCAACGCCCACGAATTGCCGATGGTCTACGCCGCGCTGGCCACCGACGACGCCGCGCTGGCGGCGGCGCCCTACGCGGTGCTCGCCGACTGGCAGGAGGATTACGCGGGCAACCTCCGCATCGTCCTGCCCGACACCTACGGCACCACCGGCTTCCTCGCCAACGCCCCCGATTGGGTGGCGGACTGGACCGGCATCCGCATTGATTCCAAGGATCCCATCGAGGGCGGGGAGGAGGCGATCCGCTTCTGGCAGGAGCACGGGCGCGACCCCCGCGACAAGCTCGCGATCTTCTCCGACGGGCTCGACATCGCCGAGATCGAGCGCATCCATGCCCGCTTCCACGGGCGGATGCGCATCGGCTACGGCTGGGGCACCCTGCTCACCAACGATTTCCGGGGCCTGATGCCGGACGGGCGGCTCGATCCGATCTCCGTCGTCTGCAAGGTCATCGACGCGAACGGCCACCCCACGGTGAAGCTCTCCGACAACCCGACCAAGGCGCAGGGTCCCGCCGACGAGGTCGCCCGCTACCGCCGCGTGTTCGGGGTGGGCGAACAGGCCGCCTTGCCCGTTCTGGTCTGAGCGCACGCGGCGGGTATAACGTCGACCACGACGGGCCCGAGACGGCCCGCGCGGGAGGACAATCTGATGGGTATGAACCGCCGCTCGCTCCTCGGCGCCGCCGGCCTCGCATTGGGCGCGCCGGCCCTGAACGCGGCGCAGGCGGCTGAGACCCCCGCCCCGGCGGTCAAGGCCCCGCCACCTCCGCCCGTGACGAAGATTCTCGCGGAGTTCATCCGCGGCTCCACCTATGATGGCCTGCCGGAGAACGTCCGCCGGGAGGGCGTGCGCAGCTTCGTGAACTGGGTGGGCGTCGCCATCGGCGGCTCGCACCACGAGACCCTCGACATCGCGGTCTCGGCGCTGCAGCCCTTCTCCGGGCCGCCGCAGGCCAGCCTGTTCGGCCGTACCGAGCGGTTCGACATCATGAACGCCGCCTTCCTCAACGGCGTGTCGAGCCACATCTTCGACTTCGACGACACCCACCTGAAGACGATCATCCATCCGGCCGGGCCGGTCGCCTCGGCGATCCTGGCCTATGCCGAGATGAAGCCCGTCTCCGGCAAGGATTTCCTCGACGCGCTGGTGGTGGGCATCGAGGTCGAGTGCCGCATCGGCAACATGGTCTATCCGAACCATTACGATGCCGGCTGGCACATCACCGGCACCTGCGGGCCGTTCGGCGCCGCCGCCGCCGCATCGAAGCTGATGGGGCTGAGCGAGGAGCAGACGATCTATGCGCTCGGCCTCGCCGCCTCGCAGCCGGTGGGCCTGCGCGAGTCGTTCGGCTCCATGAACAAGAGCTTCAACCCCGGGCGCGCCGCCGCCAACGGCCTGTTCGCCGCGATCCTGGCCGCGAAGGGCTTCACCTCGTCCGAGAAGATGATCGAGGTCCGCCGGGGCTGGGCGCAGACCATCTCCACCAAGCAGGACTGGTCGCAGATCACCGACGGGCTCGGGAGCCGCTACGAGAGCGCGCTCAACACCTACAAGCCCTTCGCCTGCGGCATCGTCATGCATCCGGCCATCGACGCGGCAATCCAGATCCGCGACGAGGACCACGTGAAGCCGGAGGACATCAAGTCGGTGGATCTCAAGGTCCATCCGCTGGTGCTGGAGCTCACGGGCAAGACCGCGCCGAAGACGGGCCTGGAGGGCAAGTTCAGCATCTACCACGCGGTGGCGGTGGCCTTCGTGGAGGGCGCGGGCGGCGAGAAGCAGTTCAGCGACCGGGCGGTGAACGACCCCCGCGTCGTGGCGCTGCGCGGCAAGGTGAACCCGGTGGTCACGCCCGGCGTCGACCCGGCGCAGGTGGACATGACCGTGACGCTGAACGACGGCCGCACGATCCACCGCCACATCGACCACGCCATCGGCAGCGTCGAGAAGCCGATGACCGACGCCCAGCTCGACGCGAAGTTCAAGGATCTCGCGGACGGCATCCTCCCCGCCACGCAGGCGAACCGCGTGCTCGCCCTCTGCCGCTCCCTGCCCGACCTGAAGGACGCGGGCGACGTCGCCAGGGCGGGGGTGCAGGGGGCGTGAGCCGCGCCTGACGGCTGAGCTTCATCCGGGCGGGATCGTTTTTCCCTCCCGGCCCGTTCCCCGTGCGAGAGGCGCCCCGGCCCCGGTCGGCGCCTCGTGTGGCGTCGTGGGGGCTCGCGGGTCGTCGATGGTCAACAGGAGCACCGGGGGAGTCGGCGTGGACGCTGCGTCGATCCGGCCCCGCCCAACGCGCGTCGCCGCCGCCGAGCGGCCCAAGGCGGCGCTCGCCTCGCCGCTGGTGATCGGGGCCATCCTCGTGGCCGGGCTGTATTTCGGCCGCGAGATCTTCATCCCGATCGCCATCGCGCTTTTGCTGTCCTTCGTCCTCGGGCCGCTGGTGAATTACCTGCGCCGCTGGCGCCTGCCGCGCCTCGTCGCCGTGGGACTCACCGTCCTGATGACGCTGGGGATTGTCGGGGCGCTCGGGACGCTGATCGGCATCCAGGTCGCCGATCTCGCGGGCGACGTGCCGCGCTACCGCGCCACGATCGAGCACAAGCTCGACAGCCTGCGCAGCAGCCCCGCCGGCCGGATCACCGATTACGTCGCCAATATCGGGCGGGCGATCCACAACGCCGGCAACGCCGCCGAGGCGCCGCCGAAACCGAAGCCCTCGCCGCCCTCCTCGGAGGGGCCGCCCCAGCCCGAGCGCAAGCCGATGCTGGTGGAGATGACGGCGACCCCGCCGAGCCCGCTGGAGACGGCGAGCACGCTGCTGTCGCCGGTGATGCAGCCGCTGGCCACCACCGGCATCGTCTTCGTGGTGCTGCTCTTCGTGCTGATGCAGCGCGAGGACCTGCGCGACCGGCTGATCCGGCTGGCGGGCTCGCGCGACCTCCATCGCACCACGGTGGCGATGGACGACGCCGCCAAGCGGCTCTCGCGCTACTTCGTGGCCCAGCTCGCCCTCAACACCGCCTTCGGCGTGGTGATCGGCGTTGGGCTCTACCTGATCGGCGTGCCGAATCCGGTCCTGTGCGGGATCGTCTCGGCGCTGATGCGCTTCGTGCCCTATCTCGGTGCCTTCCTCTCGGCCCTGCTGCCGATGCTGCTGGCCGCCGCGATCGAGCCCGGCTGGAACATGACCATCGCCACCGCGATCCTGTTCCTGATCCTCGAACCGATCACCGGGCAGGTGATCGAGCCGATGCTCTACGGCCAGTCGACCGGCCTCTCGCCCACCGCCGTGCTGGTCTCGGCGCTGTTCTGGACGTGGCTGTGGGGGCCGGTCGGGCTGCTGCTCTCGACGCCGCTCACCGTCTGCCTCGTGGTGCTCGGGCGCCACGCCGAGCATCTCGAATTCCTCGACGTGCTGTTCGGCGACAGGCCCGCGCTGACACCCGTGCAGAACTTCTACCAGCGCATCCTCGCGGGCGATTCCGAGGAGGTGCTGGGCCATGCCGAGCTGATCCTGCAGCATTGCTCGCTCTCCTCGTACTACGAGGATGTGGTGCTGAAGGCGCTCGAACTCGCCGCCCGCGACGCGGCGCGCGGCGTCCTCACCCCCGCGCAGAAGAGCGCCATGCGGAGCACGTTGGCCGAACTCATCGACGACCTCGCCGACCGCGCGGACGGCCCCGTCGAGGGCGCCCGCAAGGACAAGGAGGCGGCCGATGCGTGCGAGGCGCAGGGCGCCTGCAGCCCGCTTCCCGCCCATTCGATCCCGAGCGCATTGCCGGAGGCCTGGACGCGCGAGGGCGCGGTGCTGTGCATCTCCGGCCGGGGGTTCCTGGATGCCGCCGCCGTGGCGATCCTGGCGCAGATCCTCGCCAAGCGCGGGATCGGCGCACGAACGTTGCCCTTCGCCGAGACCGCCTCGGCCCGCCTCGCCCGGCTCGATCCGGGGCCGGCGCGGATCGCCTGCGTCGTCTCCATCGCCCATGGCGGCGAGCCGCAGCACCTGAACCGGCTCATCGCCCGGCTGCGGCGGCACATGCCCGCCGTACCGGTCCTCGCCGGGCTGTGGCTCGCCGGGCAGGAGGAGCGGCGCCCGATCTTCACCCTCGACGCCGACATCACCGCCGGCTCCCTGCACGAGGCGGTGGAGGCGGTGCTCGAGGCTGCGGAGGCCGACGCGGTGCCCGTCGCACGGTCCCGGCAGGACGCTCCCGTCCCGGCGGCTCCGGCCCCCGGAGTCGTGGGGCAGGGCGCCGTGGAAGTTGGGGCTTGACGCCGACCCCCCTCGCCAGCCTTCGTCTGACCGTCGGCGGAAAGCCGGCCCGTCGGAGCAGTCACCGCATGAGCGTCGTCGAACTCGGCCGGTTCATGGAAGACCTCGCCCACGCCTCGGGCAAGGCGATCCTGCCGTTCTTCCGGGCGCAATTCGCCCTGGAGGACAAGGCGCGGGGCGGCGCGCCGTTCGATCCGGTCACGGAGGCCGACCGGGCGGCGGAGGTCGTCTTGCGGGCGATGATCGGCAAGGCCTTTCCCGGCCACGGCATCCTCGGCGAGGAGTTCGGCACCGAGCGGGAGGATGCGGAATGCGTCTGGGTGCTCGATCCCATCGACGGCACCCGCGCCTTCATTGCCGGCCTGCCGACCTGGGGCACGCTGATCGGCCTCACCCGCCACGGGGTGCCGGTGCGTGGCCTGATGCACCAGCCCTACCTGAACGAGATCTTCACCGGGGACGGGCGCACGGCGCGCCTGCGCGGCCCGGCCGGGGAGCGCACCCTGCGCACCCGCCGCTGCGCCGACCTCGCCCAGGCGCTGATGGCCACCACCGACCCGCGCCTGTTCGCGGATGGCGAGGAGGCGGAGCGCTTCCGTTCCCTGGAGGGCCGGGTGCGCCTCTCCCGCTACGGCGCCGATTGCTACGCCTATTGCATGGTGGCGGCGGGGCAGGTCGACCTCGTGGTCGAGGCCGGGCTGAAGCCCTACGACATCTGCGCGCTGATCCCGATCATCGAGGGGGCGGGCGGGCGCGTCACCGCCTGGGACGGCGGTTCCGCCGCCAAGGGGGGCAGGGTGGTCGCGGCGGGCGATCCCCGGCTGCACGAGGCGGCCCTCAAGGTGCTGAACCCATGAGGGGTGCCAAGGGGGGGCCGATGGGCGGCCCGTGCTGCTGAGCCTCCTCCTCGCCACCGCGAGCCTGTGGGGGAGCCTGCACGCCGCCCTGCCGTCGCGGCCCCTCCTGCTGCCGGCGAGTCCGGCTCCGGCCGAGGCGCCGCGCTTCGACCCGGCCACGCGGGCGGTGTCGAACTGGCACGCGCAGACGGCCGAGTCCCTGCGGCCCCGGGCGCTGGCCCTCACGGCGAGCCTCAGCAAGGATCCGCCCTACGTCGCCCGCTGCGTGCGGCTCAACAACGGCTGGTGCATCAAGTCCGCCCGCTGGCCCGGCGAGATCGGCGCGGACGGGGAGGGGCACACGGCCTTCGCCACCCTGGCCGACGGGGCGGACGCCGCCGCGCGGCTCCTGCGCCGCTATTACCGCGACTACGACCGGCGCAGCGCGCTCGCCATCGTGCGCCGCTGGGCGCCCTCCGAATGCCGCATCGCCGCCCCGAGCGCGGGCCGAACCGCCGTCGCGACGCCCGCCGTCTCGGCGGCGCTGGCGCCGCGCGGGCTTGGCAAGACCCTGCGCGCCCGCTTCCTCGCCCGCCACCGGCCGGGCGGCGCCCCCCGCGTCGCGGCGGCGCGGCGCGCGCCGGCGGGGGGCCTGCGGGTCCAGCCCTGGTCGCCCCTCGCGCGCCTCGGCGGTCGCCCCCGCGCCCGGATCGCCGCGCCCCGTCCGGTGGCCGACATCGCCTCCGGGATCGGAGCCAGGGCGACGCCCGCCCCGCGCCCTGTCGCGGACCCCTCCGCGCTGCTGTCGGGCGGGCGGGTGCCGAGCGCTGACAGGATGGTGGCGGAATCGGCCCTGCTCCCGGCCATCGCCGCCGGTCTCCCGTTGCTCGATCTGCGCCTGCCGGCCCCGATCTGCGCCGGCGACGAGGTGCGCATCGCTGCCTATGCCGCGCGGATCGCGGGCAGCGTCGGTGTGAAGCCCGGCGACGACCTGCACCTGTTCGCGCCGGACGGATCGCCCCTGCCGAACCTCGCCGCCGTGATGCTCGTCATGTCGGCGGTGGAACTCGGCACCCTCCGCGCCGGGCCGGACCTCGTCGCCGGAGCCATCGGGCGGCTCGCGCAGGAGGGACAGGCGCGGGAGAGCGCGGCGAAGGAATAACGGATCTCGCAATCCTCGCCGTCATTGCGAGCGAAAGCGAAGCAATCCAGGGATGCACCACGTCCTGAGGCGTCCCGCTGCCCTGGATTGCTTCGCTTTCGCTCGCAATGACGTTGCGGGAGCACGAGGGGTAGCGGCACACCCTTGCAGCCGCGCCTGTCCCGCGCCACCTGACGCCCGCCCCATTCCAACCGTCGCCGGCCCGTGTCCCCTCCCTTGACCGACTTCACCTCCCGCGCCGGCTCGGCCCTGCGTGCCTTCGCCGAGGCGTCCCAGGACCTCCTCGTCCAGCCGACGCTCCGCCTCGGCGTCACCGGTCTCGCCCGCTCGGGCAAGACGGTGTTCACCACGGCGCTGATCCACCATCTGGTGGAGACCCACGCCCTGCCGGCCTTCGCCGCCGCGCAGGAGGGCCGCCTGCGCCGCGCCCGCCTCGTGCCCCAGCCCGACGACGACGTGCCGCGCTTTCCCTTCGAGGAGCATTTCGCGACCCTCACCGAGGCCCGCGCCTGGCCGCGCTCCACCGACCGGATCAGCCAGTTCCGCCTGGAAATCGCCTACGAGCGCGCCGCCGGCTGGCGCTCCGGCCCGGCGACGCTGATGCTCGATGTGGTCGATTACCCCGGCGAATGGCTCCTCGACCTCGCCCTGATCGAGACCGATTACGTGGCGTGGTCGCGCTCGACCATCGCGGGCACGCGGCGGCCCGGCCGCGCCGCCATCGCCGCCCCGTGGCTCGCCGCCCTCCAGGGCTTCGATCCGGCCTCGCCCCTGGACGAGATCGCCGCCGAGCGGGCGAGCGACGCGTTCAAGGCCTACCTCTCGGCGCTGCGGGCCGGGCCGGAGGCGGTGGCCACCACCCCGCCGGGGCGGTTCCTGATGCCCGGCGACCTCGCGGGCTCCCCGGCGCTGACCTTCGCCCCCCTCGACCGCCTGCCCGACACCATCGACCCGGACAGCCTCGCCGGGCTGATGCAGCGCCGGTTCGAGGCGTACAAGGCGAAGGTCGTGACGCCCTTCTTCCGCGACCATTTCCAGCGGGTGGACCGGCAGATCGTGCTGGTGGACGTCCTCTCGGCGGTGGATGCCGGCCCGACGGCGCTCGCCGAGCTGGAAGAGGCCATCGACGCGGTGCTGCTCAGCCTCAACATCGGCCGCAACTCGATCCTGTCGCGCTTCTTCGCCCCCCGCGCCGACCGGGTGCTGTTCGCCGCCACCAAGGCCGACCACCTCCACCAGACCAGCCACGACCGGCTCGACGCGCTGCTGCGCCTCCTCGTCTCCCGCGCCATGCGCCGCACGGAAGCCGCAGGCGCCCGCGTCGGCACGGTGGCGCTGGCCTCCGTGCGGGCGACCCGCGAGACCACCGTCCACGACGACGGCGAGGTGCTGCGCGCGGTGGCGGGCACGCCCGAGGCCGGGGAAGTGGTCGGCGACGAGACCTTCGACGGCCAGAGCGAGGCGGCGGTGTTTCCCGGCGAGTTGCCGGCCCGGCCGGAGGCGGTGCTGGAGGGGGCCGTCGCGCCCGGCTCCCTGCGCTTCCCGCGCTTCCGCCCGCCGCTCATCCGGCCGGACCATCTCGGCCGGCCCGGCCACCTGCCGCAGATCCGCCTCGACCGGGCGATGCAGTTCCTGATCGGCGACCGGCTCGCCTGACCCTCTCGGATCCCTCGCGATGACCTCAGGCCAGAAACCCCGCGCCTTCCGCCTGTCCCCCGAGCCGCCGCCCGGCCCCGGCTTCGCGCCGCCGCCGGAGCGCACCGCCCCCGCCCCGGTGATCGTGGAGGAGCCCTTCGAGATCGTCGACGCCGCCGACGGCGTGCCAGTGCCCGTGGCGCCGAAGAGCCGGTCACCCTGGGGGGCGCTGTTCTGGTCGGCGGCGGGCGGCCTCGTCTCCCTCGGGATCGGCCTCTCCCTCGAGCGGATGATCGCCGACCTGTTCCAGGCCGCGCCCTGGCTCGGCTGGGTGGCGCTCGCCCTGCTCGGCCTCGCGCTACTGGCGCTTGCCGTCATCCTCGGGCGCGAACTCGCCGGCCTGCGGCGGGAGAAGCGGATCGAGCGCCTGCGCCAATCGGCCATCGACGCCATTGCCACCCGCGACCATTCCGGGGCGCTCGCCGTGGTGAAGGAGGTTTCCGGCCTCTACGCGGAGCGGGAGCGGCTGAGCCCCGCCCGCGCCCGGCTCGATGCCTCGGCGGATGCGATCCTCGACGTGGATGATCGGATCGGCCTCGCCGAGCGGGAATTGCTGACCGATCTCGACCGGCAGGCCCGCAACGCCATCGCGACGACGGCCAAGCAGGTCTCGGCGGTGACGGCGCTGAGCCCCCGCGCCATCGTGGATGTGGCCTTCGTGCTGTTCGCAGGCGTGCGGCTGCTGCGCCGGATCGCGACGATCTACGGCGGGCGGCCCGGCTTCCTCGGCTTCCTGCGGCTCGCGCGCTCGGCGCTGGCGCATCTCACCGTGACCGGCGGCATGGCGGTCGGCGAGAGCGTGATGCAGCAGGTGCTGGGGCTCGGCCTCGCGGCCCGCGTCTCGGCCAAGCTCGGGGAGGGGGTGCTGAACGGCCTGATGACCGCCCGGTTCGGGCTCGCGGCGCTCGCCGTGTGCCGCCCGCTGCCCTTCGTGCGCCTGGAGCCGCCGCGCCTCACCGATGTCGCCGGGGAATTGCTGCGCTCGGGCGAGGAGAAATAGGGACACCGGCTCACCCCGTCATTGCGAGGCGGAGCCGAAGCAATCCAGAGCGCGCCTTGTCCGGACGAGGCGGCGCCGGCTGGATTGCTTCGCTTTCGCTCGCAATGACGGTGAGGATGTCAGGGCGGCAGTCCCCGCAAGGGGGACTGCGTGGGATCAGCGCTTGAACTTGCCGTCGTACTTGAACTCCGGCGCGGACTTCAGCTGATCCTTGCTGGCGCCGATGATCGCCTTCCACTTCTTGGCGTCGGCATCGTAGCCGAGGGCGACCGAGTCGGGCGACACGACGACGTAGTGCTCGCCCATGCCGAGGAAGCCGCCGACGGACAGGATGTAGCCCGCGAGCTTCTGGTTCTCGATCACGAGGTCCTTGATCTCGCCGACGGTGTTGTTCTGCGCGTCGGTGACATTCAGGCCGATCAGGTTGTAGCTGAGCACCGCGTCCTGCGGGACGTTGACGAACTTGGGCGCCACGGTCGGCGGGGCGGCATTCTTTTCGGCGGCCAGGGCGGGACCGGCGAGCAGCGCGGCTGCGAGCGTGGCAAGGACGAGACGACGCATGATATTCTCCAACCGCCCATAAGGGGCGGCAGGAAATGGCCTGCTCCCGCACATCGTTCCGCGCCCCGGCCAGAAATGTTAATGGCCGGAACATGGAACCGAACCGGGCTTCGGGTGGCGCGATGGGGAGGTCCTTTCCCAATCACGCCCGGATCGCGTTCCTGTTCAATTCGCCGCAGCGGGCTCCGGCCTCGGTTCCGCCTTGGCCAGCACCTCGATGTCCCGGTCGAGGCCGCTTTCCACCTTGAACTCGCGGGTGAAGACCTGCCCGTCGTGGCGGGCGATGAGGACGTAATCGCCCTCGGCCAGCGTCACCTGCGGGAAGGCGCCGATCGCCTCGCGGATCGTGTCGCCGCCGGGCGTGAGCACCGAGAAGGCGGTGCCCGCGAAGGCCTCTGCTCCCGGCGTGGTCACGAGCTTCAGGGTGACGGTCGCCGCCCTGTGGTTGAGGGTCGCCTCCGTGACCTTGCCGTTCTCGACCTTCAGGTCGGCGCGCTGGATCGCGTTCGATTCCCCGTAGGTCGAGACCACGTGGTAGGTGCCCTCGGGCAGGCGCAGGACTTCGCCGGTATGGATGCCGGAGCGCACGAGGCGCCCTTCCGAGTTCGTCCCCACCGGCACGAAGACTGAGAAGGTCACCTGATCCTGCGGGATCTTGGTGTCGCCCACCGCGCCGGACAGCTTCAGGGCCCCGGCCGCGATCCGCAGCGTGTCGCTGGCGGCCTGCCCGCCGAGGACGATGCGCTTCGAGGCGCTGGCGAAGCCGTAGGTGACGGTGGCGACGTAGGCCCCCGGCGGCAGGGTGAAATGCGGTTCGGCCTCGGTCGAGCGGGCGATGATCGCCGGCCGCGTGCCCTCGCCCCGGTCATCGAGGATCCGCCACGCGAGGCCGTCGCGCAGGGGCGTGCCGCTGCCGGTGAAGATCGCCGACAGGGTGAGTTGCGCGTCGGGCTCGGCCGGGGGGAGGGCGGGCGGCAGCGCGGGGCTGGTGATGGAGGGCGTCAGCAGCGGCGTGCCCGTGCCGGGCACGAGGTTCTGCTGCGCGAGCGCCAGGGCGGGCACGAGCGCCATCGCCAGAGCCGCCGGCACCACGCCCCGCCTCGTCCGCCGTCCCGCGCCCATCCCGCTCATCCTCTCGTCCGCCGCCGATCCTGTGCCGCGCGACCGTGGCGGCGGCAAGGCCGCACCTTTCGCCCGCCCGCGCCCCGTGCGACACCCGCCGGAGACGCCGCGACCGCCTCCGGATGGGAGCCATGACCGAGACCCTCGACCTCCTGCGCACCCGCCGCTCGGTGCCGCCGCCCCTCCTCGACGGGCCGGGTCCCTCCGCGGACGAGTTGCAGACCCTGCTCACCCTCGCCGCGCGGGTGCCGGACCACGGCAAGCTCGCCCCCTGGCGGTTCATCGTCATCGCGGGCGAGGCGCGGGCGCGGGTCGGCGAGATCATCGCCGCCGCCTTCGCCGCCGACAACCCCGAGGCCGGGCCGGACAGGCTCGAGCAGGAGCGCCGCCGCCTGCAGCACGCGCCGGTCGTGGTCGCCGTCGTGTCGCGGGCGGGGCCGCATGTGAAGATCCCGGAATGGGAGCAGGTGCTCTCGGCGGGGGCGGTCTCGATGAACCTCGTCGTCGCCGCCAACGCCATGGGCTACGCCACCTCCTGGCTCACCGAGTGGCACGCCTACGACCGCCGGGTGCTCGACGCGCTGGGCCTCGCGCCGCAGGAACGTCTCGCGGGTTACGTGCATATCGGGAAGGGGCGGGAGATCCCCTCGGACCGGCCCCGGCCGGCGCTCGCCGACATCGTCACCACCCTGTGAGGCCTTCGTGCATTACGATTTCGACCTGCCCCGCGACGCCCGCAGCCTGCCGCACAACCCGCTGAAGGCCATCGTCGCGCCCCGGCCCATCGGCTGGATCAGCGCCATGGACAAGCAGGGCCGCCTGAACCTCGCGCCGTACTCGTTCTTCAATGCGGTGGGCGATGCCATGGTGGCCTTCTCCTCGACGGGGCGGAAGGACGCCCTGACCTTCGCGGAGGAGGGGGGCGAGTTCGTGTGCAGCCTCGCCACCTGGGACCTGCGCGACGGGATGAACGATTCCTCCGCGCCGCTGCCGCGCGGGGAGAGCGAGTTCGCCTTCGCGAAGCTGGAGACGGCGCCCTCGCAGAAGGTCCGCCCGCCGCGCGTGGCCGCCTCGCCCGCCGCCCTCGAATGCCGCTGGCTTCAGACCGTGCCGCTGGTGCCCCTCGACGGCGGCGAGGCCGAGAACTTCCTCGTGATCGGGCAGGTGGTCTCGATCTATGTCGAGGACCGCTTCGTCACGGACGGCATGGTCGATACCGGCGCGATGCATCCGATCATGCGCGGAGGCTATTTCGACTATTTCCACGCCACGGCCGAGACCCGCTTCACCATGCGGCGACCGAAGGGGGCGGCGGAGTTCACCGAGCGTTAGGGCTTCCGGCCCCGTTAAGTCCCCGTCATCCTTGAGGCTTTGTTTACCATAGCGGGAGCAGGGTCGGCCGGTCCCACCAGACTGGCCGACGCCGGATGTTCCTGTTCACCACCACGGCCAGCCCCCCGGAGATCCCGACGCCCCCGGCCCTCGTGCGCCGGGCGCCGGCCCCGGTCGTGCAGGCGATCCGCGACGGGGCGAGCGCCACGGGGGTCGGGTTCGACTACCTCCTCGCCACCGCCCGCCGCGAATCGGCCCTCGACCCCTCGGCCAAGGCGCCGACCTCCTCGGCCACGGGGCTGTTCCAGTTCATCGAGCAGACCTGGCTCGGGACGATGAAGAACGCCGGCCCGCAGCTCGGCTTGCAGGCCGAGGCGGATGCCATCTCCCGCCAATCCGACGGCACCTACGCCGTCGCCGACCCCAATCAGAAGCAGGCGATCCTCGACCTGCGGCGCGACCCGAAGGTCGCCGCGGTGCTGGCCGGCGCGCTGACCCAGAAGAACGCGCAGGCGCTCCAGGCCGCCATGGGCCGTGAGCCGACGCCGGGGGATCTCTACGCCGCCCACGTGCTCGGGGCGAAGGGTGCGGCGAGCCTCATCGCCACCGCCCAGACCTTCCCGGAGCGGGCCGCCGCCCTCGACCTGCCCGAGGCCGCCGCCGCCAACCGCGCCCTGTTCTACGACCGCACCGGCCGCCCGCGCACGGCCGCCGAGCTCTATGCCAGCCTGTCGGCCGCCGCTCAGGGCGCCGCGCAGGGGACCAACCCCGTCGTGGTGGTGTCCCGCCCGGAGGGGGGTGAGGTGCCCGCCTCCGCCACCGCCTACGCCATGACGGCGACCGCCTTCGGCGGCGGATCGGACCTGCGCAGCCTGTTCCAGACCGACCGCCGCGTCACCGCCACCGACGCCGCCGCCAAGCTCTGGCAGGGGCGCAGTTCCGGCACCGCCACGGCGCGGCCGGCGCCCTCCTACTTCCCGCGCTCCGACGACGGGCCGAATTCCGCCCCGGCGGCGCGGCTCGCCTCGGCCGATCCCGAGGATGTCCCGGTGACGACGGGCGCCCTGCCGGACATGGCGGTGCCGCCCGGCCCGGCCCTCGTCCATGCGCCCCTGCCGCCCCGCCGCCCGGCGGAGTTCGGCGCGGCGCCCCTTCCGAATTCCCTGTTCGCGCCCCGGAGAGGCCCATGATCAAGAAGTCCATGATCATCCGCCAATTCCTGGCGCTGACCCTGAACGCCCCGGCCGACCGCCGGGCGCAGGGCGGGGCGGCGCTGGCGCGGGCCTATCTCTACGGCGACCTCGACGCCGACGCCCGCTGGGAAGCCAAGACGGCGCTGCTCAGCCTCCTCGACGACCCGGCCCCCTCGGTGCGCCGGGCGCTCGCGGAGGTCTGCGCCGATTCCGCCCGCAGCCCGCGCCCCATCGTGGTCGCCCTGTCCTGCGACGCCTTCGCCGTGGCCGAGCCGATCCTCTCGCGCTCCCCCGTCCTCACCGAGGCCGACCTCGTGGAGGCGGCGGCGCTCGGCGACGAGGAGGCGCGGGCCGCCATCGCCCGGCGCCATCACCTCACCCCCGCCGTCTCGGGGGCGCTGGCCGAGATCGCCGACCTGCCGACCCTCGTGGCGCTCGCCGGCAACCCGACCGCGCGCATCACCGGGGGGCGGCTCCTGCGGATGATCGAGCGCTTCGGCCACGAGGCCGATCTGCGCGAGGCGCTGCTCGCCCGCCACGACCTGCCGCCGGAGGTGCGCCACGCCGTGGCCGTCGCCCTGGCCCGCAGCCTGTCGGCCTTCGCCACCGAGCGCGGCTGGCTCGGCGCGGCGCGCTGCGAGCGCATGAACCGCGAGGTCGCGGAGCGGTCGGCCCTCGACCTCAGCGCCGGGGCCGGCGCGGCGGCGACCTCCCGCCTCGTGAGCTACCTGCGCGCGAGCCACCAGCTCAATGCCGGGCTGATCCTGCGGGCGATCCTGTCCGGCCGGATCGAGTTCGCCCAGACCGCCTTCGCCGACCTGTCGGGCCTCGACCATGCAAGCGTCGCCCGCGCCATGCGCGATCCCCGCGCCGTCGCGGACCTGCACGAGAAGGCGGGCCTGCCCGCGCCGCTCCTGCCGGCGATGCACGCGGTGCTCGCGGCGTGGCGGGAGACCGCCCCCACATCGGCGGGCGGCGCGAAAGGCGCGGGCCTGTCGCGTCGGATGATCGAGCACGCCATCGCGGCCTGCGAGGGCTGGGAGAGCCCGGAGATCCGCAGCGTCGTCACCCTGCTCACCCGCTTCGAGGCCGAGGCCGCCCGCGACGAGGCGCGCGAGACGACCCGCGCCATCCTCGCCCAGGCGACGGCCCGCGAGGCCGCCGAGCGCCGCCGGATCGCCGCCGACGCCGCGTGGCGCGAGGCATTGGAGGCCCATCGCCGCGCCGAATCCGGCACCGAGGCCCCGGCCGTGGAGCCGCCCGCCGCCGGGGAG
Organism: Methylobacterium sp. Gmos3; assembly: GCF_056430985.1. NCBI lineage: Bacteria > Pseudomonadati > Pseudomonadota > Alphaproteobacteria > Hyphomicrobiales > Methylobacteriaceae > Methylobacterium > Methylobacterium sp. Gmos3. The sequence continues at coordinate 186,971 of NZ_JBWJYL010000005.1, read as the reverse complement.
GGCCGCACCGACCCGGTCGGCGCGATCCTCGACTCGCTGCCGGAGCAGATCCTGGAGTGGTTCCGCAGCGGGCGGGACCGGACCACGGTCGAAGCCGTGCCGGAAACGGTGCTCTCCGACCTCGATGCCGCGCTCATCGCGGAGTTCCGCGCGAGCCGCATCGCCCCGGTCAAGGATGGCATCGCCATCGCGGCGTGAGCGTCCGAGCCCAATCCGGCTTCCTCCCACCACCATCCTCATCCTGAGGTGCGGCTTCAGCCGCCTCGAAGGAGGGCACCTTGGAGCCTAACCGGACAGGCGAAGACCACCCTCGTCTTTGCGAGCGCAGCGAAGCAATCCAGGGATCCGCCACCGTCTTGAGACGGCCCGCTGCCCTGGATTGCTTCGCTGCGCTCGCAAAGACGGGGCGGGAGGGAGGGGCCGCTCAGGCTTCTCGGCCAGACACGCTGGACGAGGTTGGGGATGCGAAACGCGCGCGGTCATTATGACCGGGCGCTTCTGTTCGTCCCGCTCACGCCGCGCGGACGGTGTTGAGGAAGCGCGCGACCTCGGCCGTCAGGTGCTCGGACTGGCGGGACAATTCGCCCGAGGCCGACAGGACCTGCTGCGCCGCCGCGCCGGTATCCTCGGAGGCGCGGGCCACGCCCACGATGTTGCTCGTCACCTCCGACGTGCCCGTCGAGGCCTGGGCGACGTTGCGCACGATCTCCTGCGTCGCCGCGCCCTGCTGCTCCACCGCCGCCGCGATCGACGTCGCCACGCTGTTGATCTCGCGGATCCGGCCCGTGATCGCGCCGATCGCCGAGACCGCCTGGTCCGTCACGCCCTGGATCTCGCCGATCTGGCTGCCGATCTCGTCGGTGGCCTTGGCGGTCTGGTTGGCCAACTCCTTCACCTCCGCCGCGACCACGGCGAAGCCGCGGCCCGCCTCGCCCGCGCGGGCAGCCTCGATGGTGGCGTTCAGCGCGAGCAGGTTGGTCTGGCTCGCGATGTTCGAGATCAGCCCGACCATGTCGCCGATCCGCGCCGAGGTCTGGCGCAGGGCCTGGACCAGGGCTGCGGTCTGGTCGGCCTCGCCCACGGCGGCCTGGGCCAGCGTGGCCGAGCCCTGCACCTGCCGGCCGATCTCCTGCACCGAGGTGCCGAGTTCCTCCGCCGCCGCCGCGACGGTGCCGACGTTCGAGGCGGCTTCCTCGGCGGCCGTCGCGACGGTGGTCGACTGCGCGGCGGTTTCGGCGGCAGCGGAACTCATCTGCTGGGCGGTGGCCTGCAACTCGGTGGCCGAGGACGAGACCATCCCGACGATGCCGCCGACGGCGGCCTCGAACCCGTCCGCCAGCTCGATCATGGTGCGCTTGCGCTCGGCGGCGGCGGCTTCGTCGGCGAGACGCTTCATCTCGGCCTCTTCCAACGCCTTGCGGGCGACCATGGCCTTGATGCCCTCGACCGCCTTGCCGACGGCGCCGATCTCGTCGCCGCGCTTGGCCTCGGCGATTTGCGCGTCGATCTCGCCCTGCGCCATGCGCTGCAGCACCGTGACGAGGCTGCCGAGGGGGCGGGTGATGCCGTAGACGGAGACGAGGACCGCGACGAGGAACCCGGCCAGGATCCCGAGGCCGCTGAAGGCCATCAGGCTGTGGCGGGTGGCGTTCGTCTGGTTGGTGAGGTCGGACGAACCCTGGCGTACATACGCACTGAGGTCGTCGCCGAGCTTGTTGCCCTCCTCGACCATCGCGCTGAAGGTCGGGTCGATCTTGCGGTGGACGACCTCGATGGCCTCGGCATTGTGGTTGGCCATGCCGAGATCGCGGACCTCGCCGACGTCCTGCAAAAAGCGCTCGACGCGGGCATTCTGGGCATCGATGCGGGCGCCGAAGGTCGGCGCCTTCGACCGCAGTTCGGCCATCGTCTCCTTCATCGGGCGCAGGGCGGACTCGAAGCCACGGCCGGCGGCCTGCATCTGGCCGTCCTCGGTCTCGGCGATCACCCGGTAGACCCAGTAGTTCAGTTCGAAGATCATCCGGTTGGCGCGCCGCGCCACGGCGGCGGCCTCCGCTTCCTGCTCGACGAACGTGCTATAGGCGTCGTCGATCTGGGCCATGCGCCCCTGCGCGTACCAGATGCAGCCACCGACGATCACGGCGATCATCCCGATCACGCCCGTGAGCTTGGTCAAAACCTTCAAATCGGCCAGCCGAAGCATTTTCAGTCTCCAATTTCCTTCCGCGACGGTGAGCGGTAAAAATTAAAGACAAGATGATCCGGTGTTCAGAACAGAGTTCGCGATGATCAGAATCGTTTCATTCGCACAATCGCTCACGGGTTGTTGATGAATTGCCGATGACCGATGCGGTTGTGGTATCCACAATCTAAAGTTGTATTCGGCTATTCCGCCGCGCGCCGCTCCGGCTCGGCGGCCCCGTCGCCGGGCAGTCCGAACTTGGCGATGGACGCATCGAGCCGCAGGGCGGCGTTGATGAGCGCCATGTGGGAGAAGCCCTGCGGAGTATTGCCCCGCTGCTCGCCGGTGGCGGGGTCGATCTCCTCCGCGAACAGGCCGACATCGTTGCCGCGCGCGACCAGCCGCTCGAAGGCGGCCTTGGCCTCGCCGGTCCGCCCGTCGAGGGCGAGGCAGCCGACCCGCCAGAAGGCGCAGGCGGTGAAGGCGCCCTCGTCGCCCTCGAACCCGTCCTCCATCCGGTAGCGGTAGATCAGGTCGCCGACGCCGAGTTCCCGCTCGACCGCCGCGAGGGTGGAGCGCAGGCGCGGGTCGGAGGGGTCGATGGCCCCGAACAGGGCGACGCGCAGAACCGCCGCGTCGAGATGGTGCGAGCCGTAGGCGCCCGTGAACGCGCCCTGCTCCTCGCTCCAGCCCTTCTCGAGATACTCGGCGCGGATCTCGGCGGCGACCCGCTCCCATTCGGCGATTCTGTCTTCCGGCACGCCCCGGATGTGGCGGCCGATGCGGGCGGCGTCGGTCAGCGCCACCCAGAGCATCGCCTTGGTGTGGAGTTGCTGGCGCGGCCCGGTGCGCAATTCCCAGATGCCGTTGTCGGCATCGTGCCGATGGCGGATCGCCCGCGCGGTGAGGTTGTCGAGCACCTTCGGCAGGCGGTCGTGGACCTTCTCCGGCGGGTCGTAATCCACCGCTTCGAGGAAGACGCAGAGGGCGCGCAGCAACTCGCCGTAGATGTCGTGCTGGTCCTGATCCTCGGCGGCGTTGCCGATGAGCACCGGCCCGATGCCGTTCCAGCCGGAGAGATGGGTCAGCGCCTCCTCCGGCGGGATCGTGTCGCAGACCCCGTACATGAGCCTCGTGTCCCGGCCGTAGGTGGGGTCGCGCTCGCGCAGGAAGCGCAGGAATTCGGAGGCCTCGCGGACATAGCCGAGCATCACGAAGGCCGTCACCGTGAAGGCGGCGTCGCGCATCCAGGTGAACCGGTAGTCGAAGTTGCGGTTGCCGGGCACCGCCTCGGGCAGGCCGGCGGTCGCCGCCGCGACGATGCCGCCGGAGGGCGAATAGGTGAGGAGCTTCAGGCACAGCGCCGAACGCAGCACCGTGTCCCGGTAGGGGCCGCGATAGGTGCAGCGGGCGCTCCAGCGGTGCCAATATTCCTCCGTGACCGCGATCCGCCGTTCCGCCCCGGCGAAATCCTCGATGCCGGCGCCCTCGTCGTCCTCGCCATGGGTGAGGACGAGGTAGGCGGTCTCGCCCGCCTTCAGGCGGAACGTCACGACGGCGGTTTCGTCCGCGATGCGCGGGGCCGGCGAGGCGTTGACCCGCAGGCGCCAATCCCCCGCCTCGAACAGCACCGAGCCCCGGTCCTCCATCGGCTCGCAGGCCCGGCGGGCGTAATCGAAGGTCGGGCGCACGGTGAAGCGGCCCTCGATCGTGCCCTCCTCGCAGGTGAGGAGGCGGATCAGCCGGCTCTCGCCCTCGCCGTCCGGGCCTTCGTCCGGCTCGGGGGCGGGCGGGCTCACGGGCATCGCGTCGGTGAGGAGGGCGCGGCCGGTGCGCGTCTCGAAGGTCGTCTCGAGGATGTTGGTCTCGGGCCGGTAGCGGCGATCGGTCCGGTCGAGCCCGTCGAGCGCGATGGCGCAGGAGCCGCCCTTCTCGTCGTCGAGGAGCTTCAGGAACAGGGCGGGGGAATCGTGGCGCGGCCAGCACAGCCAGTCGACCGAGCCGTCACGGGCGATCAGCGCACAGGAATGGGTATCGCCGACGAGGGCGTAATCGCTGATGGGCTTGGACACTGGAATTCCGGCTGGGCCGCCGCACGGGCAGCGGATGACATCCCCCGCTGCTCAGGTAGCCGGCAGCGGGGTGGTGAGGAGTCCGGCTCGACGATTCGCCGCATGGACTCAGGGGCGCGGCAGCATCCGGTCGCTGACGATCCGGCGCTGGATCTCGCTGGTGCCTTCGAAGATCGTGGTGAGGCGGGCATCGCGCCAGTAGCGCTCCACCCGGCGCTCGGTGGTGTAGCCGTTGCCGCCGTGCAACTGCATCGCTTGGTTCGTCACCTTCACCGCCATCTCGGTGCAGGTGAGCTTCACCATCGCGGATTCCGATTCGGCCGGCTCGCCCTCATCGAGGAGGTGGGCCACCTGCTGCCAGAAGGCGCGGGCTTGCGTCACCTCGGCGGCCATGTCGGCAAGGGCGAAGCGCAGCGCCTGGAAGTCGCCGATCGGGTGGCCGAACTGCTCGCGCTCCTGCAGGTAGAGCTGGCAATCCTCCACCGCCGCCCGCGCCACGCCCACCGCCCGCGCGGCGGTGTGGACCCGGGCGATGTTGAGGCCCCGCTGCACGGCGGCGAACCCGCCGGAATCGGCATCCGCCCCCTGGTCGCCGTAGAGGCCGGTGAGGCGGTCGCTCTCCGGCACCCGCACGCCGTCGAGATCGAGCTCGAAGGTCTCGAAGCCGTGATAGCCGATCTTGTCGATCACCCGGCCGGTCATGTTCTCAGGGAAGGTGCCGGGCTCCTTCACCACGAGGAAGGGCTCCAGCCCCGCCGAGCGCGATTCGCCGGGCGCCGGCTCGCGGGTGCGGGCCAGGACCTCGATGAAATGCGCCCCCTTGGCGAAGCCCGCCCAGCGCTTGCGGCCGGTGAGCACCCAGGTGTCGCCCTCGCGTACGGCCTTGGTCGTCACGCCCGCGAGGTCCGAGCCGGCATTGGGCTCGGACAGGGAGATCGAGCCGATCCACTCGCCCCGCGCCGAGCGGCGCATCAGGTCGGCGCGGCGGTCGGGGTCGAGGGTCTGGGTGCCGAGCCCCTGGCCGCGCGCCAGGATCGAGCCGACCGACAGCCACGACCGGGCCAATTCCTCGGAGACGAGGCAATACTCGAACACCCCGAGCCCCAGCCCGCCATGCTCCTTGGGGATGGTGATGCCGAACCAGCCCCTGTCGGCCATGGCCGCGATCAGCGAGCGCGGCATCTCGGCCTTCTGGCGGTCGAGTTCGTCGGCCATCGGCAGCACGGTGTCGCGGGCGAAGGCGCGGGCCTCGGCCTGGAGCGCGGCGCGGGCCTGCGTCCGCCACGGAGAGGCCAGTTCCGGCGGGCGCGGTTCGATGCGTGCGGTCCCTGTCATGGACGGTCCCCGATTGATCTCGCGGGGTCGGAAACACCGGTTTACAAAATGGTTCCCTGCGCGATCTTCGAATATCGGCGCGGGCGGTCCATAATCGGGGGATGACGCTCGCCGATCCACTCCTAGAATCCCGCGCGATGACCGCTCCCGCCACGCCCCACATCCTTGTGGTGGAAGACGACCGCGAGATCTCCGCCCTCGTGGCGCGCTACCTGCGCGGCAACGACTGCCGCGTGACGCTGGCCGGCGACGGCCGCGAAATGGACCGGGCGCTCGCCGAGGCGCGGATCGACCTCATCGTCCTCGACCTGATGCTGCCGGGCGAGGACGGGTTCAGCCTGTGCCGCCGCCTGCGCGAGACCTCGCAGGTCCCGATCCTGATGCTCACCGCCAAGTCGGAGGAGGTCGACCGCATCCTCGGCCTCGAACTCGGGGCGGACGATTACCTCGCCAAGCCGTTCAACCCGCGCGAGTTGCTGGCCCGCATCCGCGCGATCCTGCGCCGGGTCTCGGCCGAGGCGCCGGAGCAGGACGAGCGCAAGCGCCTGCACTTCGCCGGCTGGACGCTCGACGTCTCCCTGCGCCAGCTCCTCAGCCCCGAGGGCGCGCGGGTGGCGATCACCGGCGCCGAGTTCGACCTTCTCCACGCCCTCTGCCTGCGGCCAGGGCGTGTGCTCTCCCGCGACCAGCTCCTCGACCTGACGCAGGGGCGGGCGGCGGGTCCGTTCGAGCGCAGCATCGACGTGCTGGTCTCGCGCATCCGCCAGAAGATCGAGGTGGATACGCGCAACCCGGAATACATCCGCACCATCCGCTCCGGCGGCTACCTGTTCACGCCGGAGGTCACGCGGTCATGACCCTCGGGAGCCTTCGCGCCAGCCTGCGCCCACGCAGCATCGCGGGGCAGATCGCGCTTCTCGTGGTGGCCGGCATCGCGGTGGCGCACGTGGTCGCCACGGCCTCGTTCTTCCTGCTGCACGAGCCGCAGAACCCGGATGCGCTGCCCGGCGTCGCGGCGGCGCGGGTCGGCGTGCTGGCCCGCCTCCTCGACGTGGCCGAGCCCTCCGCCCGGCCCGCGCTGATCGCGGCGGGGGCACGCTCCCTGCCGCTCGTCGATGTCGAGCCCTGGGACGGGGTGGCGCCGCAGGGGGCCAGGCCCGCGCCGGATCGGGCCGTGATCCGCCGCCTGCGCGCCGCCGCCGGGCGCCCGGTGACGGTGACGAGCCTGAAGCCGTCCGAGGACAGCGATTACCTGCATGTCGGCATCGCCACCGGCAACGGCGCGATGTTCCGCGCGACGCTCGCCGACGACCCCCTGCGCCCGCCGCGGCAGGGTGCATTGATCTTCACCGTCGTGTTCCTGGCGCTGACGCTGGCCCTGCTCTGCGTCTGGGCCACGCGGGCGCTTACGGCGCCGCTCGCCCGGCTCGCCAGCGCGGCGGAAGGCTTCGGCGCGCGCGACGATTACGTCGCCCTGCCGCAGGCCGGGCCGCAGGAGGTTCTGGCGGTCTCGAGCGCGCTCGACCGGATGCGCTCCCGCGTGCGCCGCCTCATCGACGACCGCACGCAGATGCTGGCCGCCATCAGCCACGACCTGCGCACGCCGATCACCCGGCTGCGCCTGCGGGCCGAATTCATCGAGGACGAGGGGGCGCGGGCCGCGACCCTGCGCGACCTCGACCAGATGAACGGCCTCGTGGAGGCGGCCCTGTCCTTCGTCCGCGACGGGCAGCAGCGGGATGCGGGGAGCCACAGCCTCGTGGACCTCGCCTCGGTGGTGCAGACGGTCTGCGACGGCTTCGCCGATATCGGCGCCCCGGTGAGCGTGGACAAGAGCCGCCACGTCCTCGTGCGCGGCCAGCCCGACGAGTTGCAGCGGGCGATCACCAACCTCGTGGACAACGCCGTGAAGTACGGCGGTCAGGCGCGCCTCGCCATGGAGGGGTCTCCGCGCGGGGTCAGGGTCTGCGTGATCGATCCGGGGCCGGGCATCCCCGATGCCGAGCGGGAGACGATGCTCCAGCCCTTCGTGCGCGGCGACCGGGCGCGCAACCTCAACGCGGCGAGCGGCTTCGGCCTCGGCCTGTCCATCGTCCAGGCCATCGTGGAGGCCCATGACGGGCGCCTGATCCTGGAGAACCGTCCCGAGGGCGGCCTCTGCGCGGCCATCGAGCTGCCGCTGGCCGCCCGCGAATTCGCGGGCAAGACACTTCATGAAGCGGAACGACGGCCCGCCGAGGCGGCATAGCACAGCTATTTCCAAGTGATAGTGAGCGCATTGCAGAGGCTTAAAAAGCGTGCGGCGGCACTTTTCGATAATATAAAATTGATAAAATCATTTTGCGCCTCATCGCATTTTTGAACGGATTATATTTTAATGCTTCATGATGCTGAATATAAATTGTATATTGCTATTCTTCAGGCTGTTCCGGCAGTAGTGCTGGGGTTGGTTGCTTCTTGGATTGCGTATCAACAATGGAGGGCGGCGATTAGAAAGTTGCAAATAGATTTATTTGATCGTAGATACGATTTATATGAAAATGCAAGAATTGCTTTAGCTCCAGTACTGCGAGAAGGCCGAGCCGAAGCCGAGAACATCATTAAATTTAAGATTAGTTATGATAAAGCAAGATTTTTATTTGGTAAGGAGGTTGTGACGGAATTCGACGAGATTACTAAAGCAATAGCTCAGCTGAGCGTTCATACTGCCATGATGAAGGACGGCCCACCCTATGATCCAAAACATATCGAGGGGAGACGGAAGCATTTAATAAGAGTTTCCGAGTTTCATACTATAATGCCGATATTGTTCGAGCCGTATATGAAGATTGATCAAAGGTCGGTATCGATTTTTGAGAGATTAAAAATTAATAAATTGCTGAAAGAAGAGCGAATTCGAGCTGATTTAAATCGCCAATCTGAGTAATTGAATTTTTCATCGTCGAAACTTCTTTTTGGCTTGCGGTCATTCCTCTACTTAGTTTTGTTGTCCCCTCTCTACGCCGGTGCGGATTGTAGCGTTCTCCGATCCCTACCCCAAACCCACCCTCGTCCTCCCGGAGAGCCTGAGCGGCCCCTCCCTCCCGCCCTGTCCTTGCGAGCGTAAGCGAAGCAATCCAGGGCAGCGGGACGTCTCACGACGTTGGCGGAACCCTGGATTGCTTCGCTGCGCTCGCAAGGACGGGGGCGGTATTCGTCTCTCGGCCGAGACATTCGGGATGAGGTGGAGGGTGGGTGCGGGCGGAGGGGCGATCCGCCCCTCCAGCCATGGCCCTCAGGCCGCCCGGACGTTCTGCAGGAACTGCGCGACCTCGGCCCGCAGACGCTCGGATTGGGCGGAGAGCTGCCCCGTCACGGCGGCCACCGATGCCGCGGCCCGGCCGGCCTCGTCGGCGACGCGGGCGACCTCGGCGATGTCCGAGGTCATGGCGCTGGTGCCCTGCGACGCCTGGCCCATGCTGCGCACGATCTCCTGCGTCGTCGCCCCCTGCTGCTCCACCGCGACGGCGATGCCGGTGGTGGTGCGGTTCATGGCCTCGATCTGCGCGGCGATGGAGTGAATCGCCTCCGAGGCGCCGCCGCTGGCGGTCTGGATCGAGGCGATCTGCTGGCCGATCTCGTCCGTGGCACGCGAGGTCTGGGCAGCGAGTTCCTTCACCTCGTTCGCCACGACGGCGAAGCCGCGGCCCGCTTCGCCCGCGCGGGCGGCCTCGATGGTCGCGTTCAGCGCCAGCAGGTTGGTCTGGCCGGCGATGGCCGAGACGATCCGCACCACGTCGCCGATGCGGGTGGCGGCGGCGGAGAGGTCCGCCACCGTCTGCCCGGCGCGCTGCGCTTCGTGCACCGCCGCGTCCGACATGCCGGCCGCCTGCTCCACCTGACGGCTGATCTCGGCCACCGTGGCGCCGAGTTCCTCCGCCGCCGCCGCGACCGTGGTGACGCTGCCGGCGGTCTGGTGGGCGGCGCTGGCGACGTTGGCCGAGCGGCTCGACGTCTCCCCGACCGCGTGGCGCATGGTGCCCGACGTGCCCTCCAGGCTCGACACCGCGCCCGTCACCTCGCCGACGATGCCGACCACCGATTGCTCGAAGCGGTCCGCGAGGTCCGTCAGCATCGCCCGGCGGGCCTGCTCTTCCCGAAGGCGCGCGGCCTCGGTGGTCTTGAGTTGCTGCGCGGCCTCCTCCAGCGTCATGTCGCGAATGGTCACGACGGCGCGGGCGATGTCGCCGATCTCGTCGGCCCGGCGGCTGCCCGGCACCTCGGCCAGATCCTCGCGGGCGGCGAGCGCCTTCAGGGCGCGGGTGAGGGCGCCCAGCGGGCGCACGATGGAGCGGGCGAGCCACAGCCCGAGCGCGGCCGTCGCCGCGAGCACGATCAGGCCGATCATCACCAGGGTGCGCGAGAGCGCCTGCGCGTCCTCGATGGCCTCGGCCTGCGACTGCTCGGCGATCACGGTCCAGGGCGCGCCCAGGACCGAGACCGTCGCGGCGGCCCCCATATGCGGCCCGTCGGCGGATTCATAGGTGAAGCCCTCGCGGCCGGTGAGGCCGGCGGTCTTGATGCCGAGACCGGTCACGGGCGAGCCGGCCTTCGCCTGCGTGCTCAGGGGCGGGTTGCTGCGCAAGGCTCCGTCCGGCCCGGCGGCCAGCACCTGCCCGGTCTCGCCGAGGCCGGTGCGCTTGGCGAGCACCTGATCGAACAGGGCCGGCGTCACGCGCATGACGACGAAGCCGATGCGCTCCACCGCCTGCGAGGTGCCCATTGCGACGTTGGCGCGCTTCGCCATCGCCCGGCCGACGAAGGCCGAGGTGCCGCCGCCGACGGGGTAGGGCGCGAAATCCTCGTACAGGACCGCGCTCGGCTCGGCGGCCTTCAGGCGCTCCACGAGGCGGGCGAGGCCCGTCTCCTTCAAGGGGCCGTCCGCGACGGTGCCCGAAAAATCCTCGCCCTTGGTCGTCGTGTAGACGATGCGGCCGGCCTCATCGAGGAACATCAGATCGGCATAGCCCGGCTGGGCCACGAGCTTGCGCGCCACCTCCTGCACCTTGCCGTGGCGGCGCCCATACATGCCCGTGGCCGGGCCGCCATCGAGGGCGATGCGCTCGGCCACGGTCTTCGGGGCGCGGAACGCGTCCACGATCGCGGCCGTATCGGGCTTGGTGGGGTCCAGGGTCTCGATCAGGTCGGGGAAGTTCGACACCACCTGCGGATGCGCCGCCACCGCGACGAAATCCGCCTGCATCCGGTCGGCGGTGAGTTCGATGCTATCCCGCCGGGCCGACGCGGCGAGGTGAAGCCGCTCGCCCGCCGCCTTCAGCAGGCTCGTCCGTGCCGAGTACCAGCTCATGCCCCCCATGGTCGCGGCACTCATCAGCGCGAGCCCGATCGTCATCGCTGGAAGGCGCGCACTCAGCCGGGAGGACAGAATCATGACAGAAACCTGCAAGCGACAACTGTCCGCGACGCTATATGCTCGGTCTTGAGAGAGCTTTAATCACCTCAACGTAGCGGCGAAGCGGTGAGCGAATTTCGCTCACACCGACATGCGCTTCAGGACCTCGGCCTCGTCCATCGCCGCGCGCGGGCCGGACAGCACGACCTGCCCGCGATCCATCACCGCGTAGCTGTCGCAGAGGTCGCGTGCCCATTCGAAATACTGCTCGACCAGCACGATCGCCATCTCGCCCTTGCCGCGCAGGTAGGTGATGGCGCGGCCGATATCCTTGATGATCGAGGGCTGGATGCCCTCCGTCGGCTCGTCGAGGACGAGGAGCTTCGGGCGGGTGACGAGGGCGCGGCCGATGGCGAGCTGCTGCTGCTGCCCGCCGGAGAGGTCGCCGCCGCGCCGGTGCAGCATGTCCTTCAGGACCGGGAACAGGTCGTAGATCTCGGCCGGGACGTGCCTGTCCCGCCGCTTCAGGGGCGCGAATCCGGTCTCCAGGTTCTCCCTGACCGTGAGCAGGGGGAAGATCTCCCGCCCCTGGGGCACGAAGGCGATGCCCGCCCGCGCCCGGTCGTAGGGGGCGAGCCCCTGGATCTCGCGGCCGTCGAGGCGGATCGCCCCGCCCTTGACCGGCTGCTGCCCGACGATGGCCCGGAGCAGGGAGGTCTTGCCGACGCCGTTGCGGCCGAGCACGGTCGTCACCCGCCCGGCCTCGGCTTTCAGCGAGACGCCGCGCAGGGCCTGCGCCGCGCCGTAATACAGGTCGATGCCCTCGACGCTCAGCATGATGTCACTCTCACTGACGGTTGAAGCCCCACTCCGTCATTGCGAGCGGAGCGAAGCAATCCAGGGATCCGCCACGGTCGGAGGCGTCCCGCTGCCCTGGGTTGCTTCGCTGCGCTCGCAATGACGCGGCGACACGTCATCACCGCCCCAGATACACTTCGACCACCTTCGGGTCGGCCGAGACCGCATCGATGGAGCCCTCGGCCAGGACCGCGCCCTCGTGCAGGCAGGTGACGCGGCATTGCAGCGCCCGCACGAAGTGCATGTCGTGCTCCACCACCACCACGGCGTGGTCCCCCGCGATCCGGCGCAGGAGTTCGGCGGTCTGGGCGGTTTCGGCGTCGGTCATGCCCGCGACGGGCTCGTCCACGAGGAGGAGCTTCGGGTCCTGCGCCAGCAGCATCCCGATCTCCAGCCACTGCTTCTGCCCGTGGCTGAGGTCGGCCGCCGGACGGGCGCGGTGGGCGATGAGGCCGACCGTCGTCAGGATCGCGTCGATGCGCTCCGCCGCCACCCGGTTGCGCCAGCCGAACAGGGAGGCGGCCGCCGCGCGCGGCCCCTTCAGCGCCAGCAGGATGTTGTCGGCCACCGTGTGGCTCTCGAACACGGTCGGCTTCTGGAACTTGCGGCCGATGCCGAGGTCGGCGATGGCCGGCTCGTCCAGGGCGAGCAGGTCGTGCTTGCCGTCGAACAGGGCGACGCCGCTGTCGGGCTTGGTCTTGCCGGTGATGCAATCCATCATCGTGGTCTTGCCGGCGCCGTTCGGGCCGATGATCGCCCGCATCTCCCCCGGCAGCAGCGTCAGCGACAGGCCGCGCAGGGCCTTGTAGCCATCGAAGGTCACGCGCAGGTCGTCGACGTAGAGCAGCGCCCCCGTCACCTTCGTCTTGTTGGCCGGGCCGGCGGCGGTCGCGGGCCGGTCCATCACGGCGGTGTCGCTCACGAGCCCTGTCCCTCTTCCGCGAGTTTCGGGGCGATCTCGGGCTCCGGCGGGAGTTTCGCCGCCGCCCGGCGGCTGCCGAATTTCTCCATGAGCGTCCCGACGATGCCGCGCGGCATGAACAGCGTCACCACCACGAACAGGGCGCCGAGCGCGAAGAGCCACGCATCGGGCATCGCCCCGGTCAGGATGGTCTTGGCGTAGTTGACGATCACCGCGCCGAGCGCCGCGCCCACCAGCGTCCCGCGTCCGCCGACCGCGACCCAGATCACCGCCTCGATGGAGTTGCCGGGCGCGAACTCGCCGGGATTGATGATGCCGACCTGCGGCACGTAGAGGGCGCCGGCCACGCCCGCCATCATCGCCGACACGGTGAAGGCCAGCGTCTTGAAGTGCTCGGGCCGGTAGCCGAGGAACCGCGTGCGGCTCTCGGCGTCGCGCACGGCGATCAGGATCTTGCCGTAGGCCGAGACCGTCATCACCCGGGCGATCAGGTAGCCCAGCGCCAGCGCGATCCCCGTCGCGACGAAGATGCCGACGCGGAAATTCTGAGCCTGGACGTTGAATCCCAAAAGATCCTTGAAGTCGGTGAGGCCGTTGTTGCCCCCGAGGCCCATGTCGTTGCGGAAGAAGGCAAGCATCAGGGCGTAGGTCATCGCCTGGGTGATGATCGAGAGGTAGACCCCCGTCACCCGCGAGCGGAAGGCGAGCCAGCCGAACACGAAGGCGAGCAGCCCCGGCACGAGCAGCACCATCACGGCGGCGAAGGCGAAGTGATCGAAGCCGAGCCAGTACCAGGGCAGTTCCTTGTAGTTCAGGAACACCATGAAGTCGGGCAGGACCGGATTGCCGTAGACGCCTCGGGCACCGATCTGGCGCATCAGGTACATCCCCATCGCGTAGCCGCCGAGGGCGAAGAACGCCCCGTGGCCGAGGGAGAGGATGCCGCAATAGCCCCAGACGAGATCGAGGCTGACGGCCAGCAGGGCATAGGCGAGATACTTGCCGAACAGCGAGACGAGATAAGTCGGCAGATGCAGCCCGGAGCCCTCCGGCACGGCGAGGTTCAACACCGATACGGCGAGGCAGAAGGCCGCCAGCACGCCGAGGAAGATCGCGCCCTTGAGGTCGATGAGGCGGGTCATAGGGCGGCTCCTCGCGCGCACATCTCCCTCCCCCCTCTGCGGGGGAGGGTACCCTGCGGAGCAGGGGGGGAGAGGGGAGCGACGGTGCCGGATGAGCGCGCGGCGCGATCCATCCGCCAGCGTCGCTCCCCTCTCCCGACCCCCTTCGGGGGCCACCCACCCCCGCAGAGGGGGGAGGGGAGTGCGGTCGCGTACCTCACGATTCCACCCCCCGGCCCTTGAGCGCGAACAATCCGCGCGGGCGCTTCTGGATGAACAGGATGATGAAGATCAAAAGCCCGATCTTGGCGAGTACGGCGCCGACATAGGGCTCGGCGAGCTTGTTCACGACGCCGAGGGTGAGCGCCGCGACGAGCGTGCCCCAGAGGTTCCCGACACCCCCGAACACCACCACGAGGAACGAATCGATGATGTAGCCCTGGCCGAGATTCGGCGACACGTTGTCGATCTGCGACAGGGCCACCCCGGCGATGCCGGCGATGCCGGAGCCCAGCCCGAAGGTGAGGGCGTCGACATAGGGGGTGCGGATGCCCATCGCGGCGGCCATCCGCCGGTTCTGGGTGACGGCGCGGGTCTTCAGCCCGAACGATGTCTTCCGCAGGACGAACAGCAGGCCGAGGAACACGGCCAGCGAGAACAGGATGATCCACATCCGGCCCCAGGTGACGGCGAGGCCAAACACATCGACGGCGCCGCTCATGAAGGCCGGGGCGCCAACCTCGCGGTTGGTCGGCCCGAAGATCGAGCGCACCGCCTGCTGCAACACGAGGCTGACGCCGAAGGTGGCGAGCAGGGTCTCCAGCGGCCGCCCGTAGAGGAAGCGGATGATGAACCGCTCGATCAGCACACCGACGAGCCCGGCGACGAGGAAGGCGCAGGGGATGCTGATGGCGAGCGACCACGGGAACAGGGCCGGCGCCTTGGTGCGGATTGCCTCCTGCACGAGGTAGGTCGTGTAGGCCCCGAGCATCACCATCTCGCCGTGGGCCATGTTGATGATGCCCATCACGCCGAAGGTGATGGCCAGCCCGATCGCCGCCAGCAGCAGCACCGAGCCGAGCGAAATCCCGTACCAGACGTTCTGCAGCGCCCCGAGGATGGCGAGGCGGGTCTCGATGGCGGCGATGCCCCGGTTCGCGGCGGCGCGCACCGCCTCGCTCGGATCGGCGTTGAGGCCGCGCAGGATGCCCATCGCGTCGCCGTCGCCCCGCGCCTGGATGATGGGGATTGCGGCAAGCCTCTCGGGCTCGGACGTGCCGGGCTTGGCCAGGAGGACAGCGGCGCGGGCCTCGCTCATCACCTGCTTGACGCCCGCATCCTTCTCCCGCGCGAGCGCCGTGTCGAGGGCGGGGAGGGCGGCGGCGTCGCGGGCCTTGAACACGGCATCGGCCGCCTCCCGGCGCTTGGCCGGATCGGGGCTCACGAGGTTCAGCTGACCCTGGGCCGCCTCGATGCCCCGGCGGACGCGGTTGTTGGCGCGCACGGGCTTGAGGGAGGAATCGTCGGGCGCGGCGGCGCCGGTCCTCGCGTCGGTCAGCGCGTTGCCCTGGCGGATGAACAGCGCCTTGTCCGAGGGCCGCGCCAGCAGCCGCCCGTCCGACAGGGCCGAGAGGATCGCCCCCGCCCGCGGATCGCCGCTCGCCGCGAGCCCCGCGACGCCGGCCTCGATCTCGGCATAGCCGTCGCCCGCGAGCTGCGCGTAGGGGTCGGGCGCCTGGGCGAGCGCCGGGCCGGCGAGGAGCAGGAACAGGAGGGTGAGAAGGCGGATCATGCGTTTGTCATCTCGGATGAGCCGACGCCCTCTCAGGACAGGGCACCGGTACCCCTCTCCCCGCCTGCGGGGAGAGGCCCACGGACACCGTGTCGTGTCCGTGGGAAGCGCAGGCGAAGCCGGAGCGGCGGTGAGGGGGCTCGACGGATGAGTCTCGTCCGTCCCGCCCCCTCACCCCCGGCTGCCGCCTCGCTTCGGCGACGACGAGGTCGCCGAAGCCCTCTCCCCGCTGGCGGGGAGAGGGATCCCACTCACGCCCCGCCGCACTTCTTGGTCTTGGTGTTGTAGTTGCCGCAATTGAGCTTCACCCAATCGGCCTCGAGGTCCTTCGAGCCCTCGAGCTGCTTCGACCACGCCTCGCCGGGGATCAGCTTGTCGGTCTTCCACACCACGTCGAACTGGCCGTTGCCTTCGATCTCGCCGATGAAGACCGGCTTGGTGATGTGGTGGTTCGGCAGCATGGTCGCCGTGCCGCCGGTGAGGTTCTTCTGCTCGGTGCCCGGCAGGGCGGCGATGACCTTGTCAGGATCCGTCGTGCCGGCCTTCTCGACCGCCTTCACCCACATGTTGAAGCCGATGTAGCTCGCCTCCATCGGGTCGTTGGTGGTGGCCTTGGGGTTCTTCTTGAACGCCTGCCACTTCTTGATGAACTCCTCGTTCTCCGGCGTCTTGATCGACTCGAAGTAGTTCCAGGCCGCGAGGTGGCCGACCAGCGGCTTCGCGTCGATGCCGGCGAGTTCCTCCTCGCCCACCGAGAAGGCCACGACCGGGATGTCGGTGGCCTTGATGCCCTGGTTGCCGAGTTCCTTGTAGAACGGCACGTTGGCGTCGCCGTTGATGGTCGAGACCACGGCGGTCTTCTTGCCGGCAGAGCCGAACGCCTTGATCTTCGAGACCTCGGTCTGCCAATCGGAGAAGCCGAAGGGCGTATAGTTGATCATGATGTCCTCGGCCGCGACCCCCTTGGACTTGAGGTAGGCTTCGAGGATCTTGTTGGTGGTGCGGGGATAGACGTAATCGGTGCCTTCCAGCACCCAGCGCTTGGCGCCGCCGCCATCCTCGGACATCAGGTAATCCACCGCCGGGATCGCCTGCTGGTTCGGGGCGGCGCCGGTGTAGAACACGTTGCGCTCGCTCTCCTCGCCCTCATACTGGACGGGGTAGAACAGGATGTTGTCGAGTTCCTTGAACACCGGCAGCACCGACTTGCGCGACACGCTGGTCCAGCAGCCGAACACGGCCGAAACCTTGTCCTTGCTGATCAGCTCGCGGGCCTTCTCGGCGAAGAGCGGCCAGTTCGAGGCTGGATCGACCACCACCGGCTCCAGCTTCTTGCCGAGCACGCCGCCCTTGGCGTTCTGCTCGGCGATCAGCATCAGCATGACGTCCTTGAGGGTCGTCTCCGAGATCGCCATCGTGCCCGACAGCGAGTGGAGGATGCCGACCTTGATGGTCTCTTCGGCCCGTGCGGCGCCCGTCGAGAGCGGGCCCAGGGCAAGGCCGGCGGCCAGCGCGGCGGCCGAACTCCAGGTCTTCCAAGTCTTCACGATCGTCCCCTTGTCGTCTGCGCGCGACGCCCCAGCCCAGGCAATGGTCATGCCAGTTTTTTGGGCAAAAACGATCCTCCAAGGCCGGAGGCGATGACGCGCACGGCCGAAGCCGTCATCACGGTGCGGTCCGGTCCCTGCTAAGCCCCGGCACGAAAGCCCGGAGAGATCGATGACGCCTGAGTCCGACGCGGCCCCGCAGCGCATCGCCCTGATCGGCGCGCCGATCGAGGTCGGCACCCACGAGCCGGGGGCGCTCATGGGTCCGGCGGCCCTGCGCACCGCCGGGATCGTGCGCACGCTGCGGGATCTCGGCCACGAGGTCGAGGATAGAGGCGATGTCGCGCCCGCCGATCTCGCGCCCGGCGCCACGGGCCTGCCGGCGGTGGCCGCCTGGGCCCAGGCGCTCTCGGAGGCCGTCGAGGCGGCGCTCGACGAAGGGGCGATGCCGCTGGCCGCCGGGGGCGACCACAGCCTGTCGCTCGGCTCCGTCGATGGGGCGATGCGCCACTGCGCCCGCACGGGGCGACCCCTCATGGTGCTGTGGCTCGACGCCCATGCCGATTTCAACACGCCGGAGACCTCCCCCTCGGGCAATGTCCACGGGATGCCGCTGGCGGCGCTCTGCGGCGAGCCGGGCTTCGCCGGCCTGTTCCGTCAGCCGGCGCCGCCGCCGCTCGACCCGCGCCTTGTCCATCTCTTCGGCCTGCGCTCGGTGGATGCCGGGGAACGCGCCCTGGTCCGCGCCCGGAAGGTCGGCGTGACCGACATGCGGGAGATCGACGAGTTCGGCGTCGTGGCGCCCCTGCGCCGGGTGCTCCAACGGGCGGCCGAGGTGGAGGCCCATCTCCATGTCAGCTTCGATATCGACTTCCTCGACCCCTCCATCGCGCCGGCCGTCGGCACGGCGGTGCCGGGCGGGGCGACCTTCCGCGAGGCGCATCTCATCATGGAGATGCTGCACGATTGCGGGCTGGTGCGCTCCCTCGACGTGGTCGAACTCAATCCGTTCCTGGACGAGCGCGGGCGCTCGGCGCGGGTGCTCGTCGAACTGGTGGCGAGCCTGTTCGGCCGCCGCATCCTCGACAGGCCATCCTCGACGGAGGCATTGCCTACGGAACAGGCAACGCGCGGGTGAGGGTGATGCACACGGAACAGGCAGGCGGCGTCGCCGGGCGGCAGCGCTCCGTGGGCACGATCCGTCTCGTCGTGGGGCCGAGCGGGGAGGGCGGTGCGACGCGCATCCGCGACCTGTCGGAATCCG
Source organism: Methylobacterium sp. Gmos3 (assembly GCF_056430985.1). Classification (NCBI taxonomy): domain Bacteria; kingdom Pseudomonadati; phylum Pseudomonadota; class Alphaproteobacteria; order Hyphomicrobiales; family Methylobacteriaceae; genus Methylobacterium; species Methylobacterium sp. Gmos3. Next base: position 168,486 of record NZ_JBWJYL010000005.1, on the reverse strand, counting down.
GCCCGTCGCGCCTGCGCTTCCCCCGCGTCGCGGGCGCGCCGGAGGCGGTTCTGGTCAACACGGCGGGCGGCATCGCCTGCGGCGACGTCTTCCACGTCGCGCTCGACCTCGCCGCCGGGAGCGACCTCGTCTTCACCACCACGGCGGCGGAAAAGATCTACCGCTCCGACGGCCCGGAGAGCGTCATCGACAACCAGGTGCGGATCGGGGCGGGTGCGCGGCTGGCGTGGCTGCCGCAGGAGACGATCCTGTTCGACCACGCGCGGCTGCGCCGCCGCTTCGAGGTGGACCTCGCGGCCGATGCCGGGCTGCTCGCGGTGGAGATCGTCGCCTTCGGCCGTGCGGCTCGGCGGGAGCGGATCGGGCAGGGGCTGTTCGCCGATGCGTGGCGGGTGCGGCGGGGCGGGCGCCTCGCCTATGCCGACACGGCGCTCCTCGAAGGGCCTGTCACGGACCTGCTGGCCCGCCCCGCCATCGGCGGTGGCGCCGGCGCGGCGGCGACCCTGCTCGACGCCTCCCCCGGCGCCGAGCCCCGGCTGGAGGAGGCCCGCGCGCTCCTCGCCGGGCTGGAGCGGACGGGGGAGGGGATCGAGGCGGCGGCGAGCGCCTGGAACGGGCACTTGGCCGTGCGGATGCTGGGGCCTGCGGTGGGGCCGTTGCGCGAGCGCGTCGCCCGGTTCACGGCGGCCTATCGCGGCCTGCCGATGCCGCGGGTGTGGCAGACCTGAATTGGGCGCGTCTCGCCCGTTGCCTGCCGGGGCCGACCTCTGCTAGAGACGCGGCCTCCGGGGCCATCCGCCAGGCCCCGCGCGGTGTTGCGCCGCGATCAGGATGGCCTCGTGGCGGAGTGGTTACGCAGAGGACTGCAAATCCTTGTACGGGGGTTCGATTCCCTCCGAGGCCTCCATTCTTTTCTCCCATCGCCGCTGTCGATGCAGCCCCGTCCGCAAGGCCGGGGCTTTCGGCGCTTGAGCCGAACGCGCGGCGTTGCCGTTCGGCCACGGGCGATGCGCCGACACTTATCCCGGCAAACAGGGCTTGCGCGGTCCGCCAGCGCTGTGTAGAGACACCCCCGCGATCCCCGATAGCTCAGTTGGTAGAGCAGGCGACTGTTAATCGCCTTGTCGCAGGTTCGAGTCCTGCTCGGGGAGCCATTCCGCTCTCTCGCACATCGCAAGCAAGATTGAACGCCCGGTCCATTTGAAGGCCCAGGCGTCGCATTTGTGCTTGAACTCGACTGTTTACGGGCGCCTTGCCCCGAAGGGCGAAGCGCCCTGTCTCGCGCCTACTCGCGCGAGGCCATCATGTCGTGGGTGAGGACGGTCAGCTTGCCGATCAGGCTGGTGAGGTCGCCCTTGCGGCAGGACCATTGCGTGCCGATCGCCTCGCCGTCCGATGAGACCGAGACCACCGCCACCGAGCGCAGCTTGCCCTCGCGCGCCAGGGCCAGCTGATCCTGCAACACCTCGATCACCGATGCGACCGCCTCGTCGGCGACCGTCGGGGCAAGGCGGGCCGGGAAGGCCACGATCGTCGCCTCGTCCGCCTGCTGGGTGCGCTTGTTCATCGGCTCGCCGCTCCTGTTCCTCAGTCCATCGATCCATGCGGGCCAGGTTCGGGCAGAGTGTGGCAGCTTATCCTTACTGGGTCAGATCAACCAGTCGTTGTGGTATCCGTGCCACAGGGCGGGTCAGCAGAACGCATCGCGGAGCCATCTCGCGGTTGCGAACGTTAGTGCGGCATGAGCACAGCCGTCGATCACACCCATACCGTCGAGATCGTGCCCTGCACGGGGGCCTCTCCGAGCTTCCGCTGGATCATCCGCCGGCCGGACGGCACGACCCTGCGCCACTCGCCCTATGCCTTCTCCACGGAGAAGGGCGCGCAGATCTCCGCCGCCTGCTGGCGCCGTGAGCTCGCGGAGGCCGGCATCCGCTGAGGCTGCCCGCCGATACAGGGTGCGGTTGAAATAAGCGTGGCCATGACGGAAGCCGATAGTTGGCTCCGCATGGCATGGTGGGGCACCGCGCAAACAAAAAAGCAAGGCCACGAGGCCTTGCTTTTAGAAATGGCAGTCTTTCGGCCTTGATTAACCCGACGCATTGTTTGCGTGGTGGCCGGTTTTTCCTCCCGAGACTCGGACCCTGCGCCGGCCCTCTCGGGCGTCGCAAACATCGCGACACGCTTATAGGAACAACAATGCGTGCTGTCACCGGGGGTGGAGAAAAAATCTGCGCTTTTTTGCCGGCATCGGGGAACCGGGTATTCGCCCGCCGGTTGCGCTCCTTCACATGAGGAAACCGCAGCGATCCTTCGCCGGACCCACGATCCGCTTGTATTTTGCCACAGTGACGTGTTGTGTGCCCCGCGCCGGGGCCGGTTGAGCCCCGCAAGGCTCCCGTTCGAAGCGATCGATGCGTCTCTCCCGCTACTTCCTCCCGACCTTGCGCGAGACGCCCAAGGAAGCCGAGATCGTCTCCCACCGCCTGATGCTGCGCGCCGGATTGGTGCGCCAGGAATCGGCCGGCATCTATGCGTGGCTGCCGCTCGGCCTGCGGGTGCTCAATAAGGTGTGCGACGTGATCCGCCGGGAGCAGGACCGCTCGGGCGCCGTCGAGATCCTGATGCCGACGGTGCAATCGGCCGAGCTGTGGCGCGAATCCGGCCGGTACGACGCCTACGGCAAGGAAATGCTGCGCCTGAAGGACCGGCACGAGCGCGAGATGCTCTACGGCCCCACCGCCGAGGAGATGGTCACCGAGATCTTCCGGGCGAGCGTGCGCTCCTACAAGGACCTGCCGAAGAACCTCTACCAGATCTCGTGGAAGTTCCGGGACGAGGTGCGGCCGCGCTTCGGCACGATGCGCTCCCGCGAGTTCCTGATGAAGGACGCCTATTCCTTCGACTTCGACCAGGCGGGCGCCCGGCACGCCTACAACAAGATGTTCGTCGCCTACCTGCGCACCTTCGCCGGCCTCGGCCTGCAGGCGATCCCGATGCGCGCCGACACCGGCCCGATCGGCGGCGACCTCTCGCACGAGTTCATCATCCTCGCCCAGACCGGCGAGAGCGCGGTGTTCTGCGACCGCGCCTATCTCGACATGGAGATCCCGCCGGAGACGGTGGATTTCGAGGATGTCGCCGGCCTGCAGGGCCTCGTGGATGCCTGGACCTCGCGCTACGCCGCGACGGAGGAGATGCACGAGGAGGCCGCCTTCGCCGAGGTGCCGGAGGAGAGCCGACTGGCGGCGCGCGGGATCGAGGTCGGGCACATCTTCTATTTCGGCACCAAGTATTCCGAGCCGATGGGCGCCAAGGTCGCCGGGCCGGACGGGATCGAGCGGCCGGTCCATATGGGCTCCTACGGCATCGGCCCGAGCCGGCTGGTCGCCGCGATCATCGAGGCGTCCCACGACGAGGCCGGGATCATCTGGCCGGACGCGGTCGCCCCGTTCGATGTGGCCCTCATCAACCTCAAGGTCGGCGACGCCGGCACCGATGCCGCCTGCGCGCAGATCCAGGGTGAGCTGGAGGCCGCCGGCCTCTCCGTGCTCTACGACGACCGCGACGAGCGGCCGGGCGCCAAGTTCGCCACCGCCGACCTGATCGGCCTGCCCTGGCAGGTGATCGTCGGGCCGAAGGGTCTCGCCGAAGGCAAGATCGAGCTGAAGCGGCGCGCGGGCGGCGAGCGGGAGAGCCTTCCGGCGATCGACCTGCTGGCACGCCTCAAGCGCGTCTAGGCGGCCCGATGGCGGGGCTCGCACCGATCTTCGACCAGGTGAGGGGCCGCGCGGCGGATTGGGCCTCCGGCTTCGCCGCGAACATGAAGGCGGGCACGCCGCCCTTCGCGCCGTTCGAATGGCTGCTCGCCGGCCGCTACCTCCGCGCCCGCCGCCGGGGCGGCGGCGTCTCGGTGGTGGCGTTCTTCTCGGTGCTCGGCATCGCGCTGGGCGTGGCCACGCTCATCATCGTGCTCTCGGTGATGAACGGTTTCCGGGCCGAACTGCTCTCGAAGATCGTCGGCATCAACGGCCATCTCTTCGCGACGCCCATCGACCGCTCCTTCACCGATTGGCAGGATCTGTCCGACCGTCTGTCGAAGGTCGCGGGGGTGAAGGCGGCGGTGCCGCTGGTGGAGGGGCAGGCCTTCGCCTCCTCGCAATATGGCGGCTCGGGCGTGCTGGTGCGCGGGGTGCGGGCGCAGGATCTCGATGCCCTGGCCGCCGTCACCACCTCCGTCCGGGGCGGCACGCTGGAAGGCTTCGATGACGGGACCGGGGTGCTGATCGGCAAGCGGCTCGCCGATTCCCTCGGCCTGCAGGCCGGGGACACGATCACCCTCTCGACGCCCAAGGGCGCCTCGACCCCGTTCGGCACGGCGCCGCGCACCAAGAGCTACACGGTGAAGGCGGTGTTCGAGGTTGGCATGACCGAGTTCGACCAGACCTTCGTGTTCATGCCGCTCACCGAGGCGCAGACCTTCTTCAACCGCGAGGGCGACGTCTCGCTGATCGAGATCTACGTCGAAGACCCCGACCATGTCGGCGACATGCGCGAGCCCCTGGAGATGGCGGCCGAACGGCCCCTGCTTCTCACCGATTGGCGCCAGCGCAACCGGACGTTCTTCGGGGCCCTCGAAGTCGAGCGGAACGTGATGTTCCTGATCCTCAGCCTGATCGTGGTGGTGGCGACGCTGAACATCGTTTCCGGCCTGATCCTGCTGGTGCGGGACAAGTCGAGCGACATCGCGATCCTGCGGACCATGGGCGCGACGCCGGGGACGGTGATGCGGGTCTTCCTTATCAACGGCGCGCTGATCGGCGTGGTGGGAACCCTCTCGGGGCTGGTGCTCGGCATCTTGATCACCGTGAACATCAAGCCGATCCAGCGCTTCCTCTTCCCCGGCGCCTGGGATCCGACGGTGCGCTTCCTCGCCGAGATCCCCGCCGAGATGAACCCGCGCGAGATCACGGCGGTGGTCGTGACCACGCTGCTCCTGTCGCTCGCCGCCACCCTGTATCCCTCGTGGCGCGCCGCCCGGCTCGATCCGGTGCAGGCCCTGCGCTACGGCTGAGGCCATCATCATGAGCTCTGGCCCCCAGCCAGCCGATGCCCCGCCGGTGCCGGCGCTGTTCTTCGCGCAGGTCGAGCGGCGCTACGCCCAGGCCGAGGGCGCCCTCGAAATCCTGCGCGGGACCGATCTCGCGATCTGGCCGGGGGAACTCGTCGCCCTCGTCGCCCCCTCCGGCGCCGGCAAGTCGACGCTGCTCCACCTCGCCGGGCTTCTCGAACGGCCGGATGGCGGCGAGGTCTATATCGGCGGGCGCCCGACATCGGCGATGGCCGATGCCGAGCGCACCCGCCTGCGCCGGGAGGAGATGGGCTTCGTCTACCAGTTCCATCACCTCCTGCCGGAATTCTCCGCGCTGGAGAACGTGATGATGCCCCAGCTCATCCGGGGCCTGAAGCGCGGCGAGGCGAAGTCGCGGGCCTCGGAGCTCCTGACGTTCCTCGGGCTTCAGGCGCGGCTCTCGCATCGCCCGGCCGAACTCTCCGGCGGCGAGCAGCAGCGCGTCGCCATCGCCCGCGCGGTCGCCAACGGGCCGCGCCTGCTGCTCGCCGACGAGCCCACCGGCAACCTCGACCCCGGCACCGCCGGGCATGTCTTCTCGGTGTTGATGTCGCTGGTGCGCGCCTCGGGGCTGGCCGCCCTGGTCGCGACCCACAACCTCGACCTCGCCGCCCGCATGGACCGGCGGGTGACGATCCGCGACGGGATGATCACGCCGCTGGACTAACGCCCTCCGTCATTGCGAGGAACGAAGCAATCCAGGGGCGCGAGGGCCGCTTCCGACCGTGGCGCGTCCCTGGATTGCTTCGCTGCGCTCGCAATGACGGAAGGCGGGGCGGGCCAGGGGCGCGTAACAACCCTTTATTGACCATCTTCGGACGCCGACAGCGTCCCGTGCAGATCTCTATTTCAAAAAGAACAAAACAAGAACATACTGCCTCAACCAAGACGGGAGGCGGCGATGATGCTGAAGCGGGCGATCCTGACCGGGATGGTGGAGTTCATGGCGTTCGGCATTCTGTTCGGGGCGTTCGGCGCCTGGGCGGTAGCCCTCGCACCGATCCGTTGAGGATGGGCTTCCACCTGCACGAAAGTTCCCACCGGGAGCGGTTGTCCACAGGATGTCCCCGCTTTTCACCGGCTTGCCACAGTGCCGGGGAATACGGGCCTCGCGCGGTGGATAACTGGGCTCAGTGGCGTCCGGGCGGTCGACTCCGGGGCGGGCAGGGCCGATCCTCCACGGCCCCCGAACAAGGCCGGACATGACACGTCACTTGAAGGAAGTGGGCTTCGTCCACCTCCACGTCCACTCGTCCTATTCCCTGCTGGAAGGCGCCGTGAAGGTCGGCGACCTCGTGAAGGCCGCCGTGTCCGACCGGCAGCCCGCCCTGGCGCTGACGGACACCAACAACCTGTTCGGCGCGCTAGAATTCTCCGAGAAGGCGGCCAAGGACGGGCTCCAGCCCATCGCGGGCGTGCAGCTCTCCGTGGCCTTCGAGGCGGCGGACCCCCATGCCCGGACCCTGCCGACCTACCACGGCGTGGTGCTGCTGGCGCAGGACGAGGAGGGCTACGCCAACCTCCTGCGGCTGGCGAGCCGGGCCTATTTCGATACGCCGCTGGGCGAGGCGCCGCGCGTGGCCGCCGCCACGCTGGCGGACCACGCCAGCGGGATCATCGCCCTGACCGGCGGGGCCGGCGGCCCCCTCGACGCGGCGCTGCGCGCCGGGCGCCCGGAACTCGCCGCGAGCCGGCTGGAAAGCCTGCGCCGGGCCTTCGGCGAGGACAACCTGTATGTCGAGATCCAGCGCCACGGCCTGCCCGAAGAGGGGCGGATCGAGGCGGCGCTTCTCCACCTCGCGGACCGGAAGGGCCTCGGCGTCGCGGCGGCGAACGAGACGTTCTTCGCCAAATCCGACGATTACGACGCCCACGACGCGCTGCTCGCCATCGCCGACGGCCGGATCGTCTCGGACGACCGCCGCCGCAAGCTGACGCCGCGCCACAATTTCAAGACCAGGGCCGAGATGGCGGCCCTGTTCCACGATCTGCCCGATGCCCTGACCTCCACGGTCGAGATCGCCATGCGCTGCGCCGTCCGCGCGCGGACCCGCAAGCCGATCCTGCCGAACTTTTCCCGGTTCGCCGGGGGCGAGGCCGCGCCGATGGCCGAAGCCCTGGCGGAGGCCTCCGGCGCCGTGGCGGAGGCCATCGCCGCCGACGAGCCGACCGAGCTGCGCCGTCAGGCCGAGGCCGGGCTCGAACTGCGCCTGCAACAGCACGGCACCGCGCCGGGCTTCACGGAAGACGATTACCGCAAGCGGCTCGCCTTCGAACTCGACGTCATCGTCAAGATGAAGTTCCCCGGCTACTTCCTGATCGTGTCGGACTTCATCAAGTGGGCGAAGGAGCACGACATCCCGGTGGGGCCGGGGCGCGGCTCCGGCGCCGGCTCGCTGGTGGCGTGGTCGCTCCTCATCACCGACCTCGACCCGCTGCGCTTCGGCCTGCTCTTCGAGCGGTTCCTGAACCCCGAGCGCGTCTCGATGCCGGATTTCGACATCGACTTCTGCGTCGAGGGCCGCGAGCGCGTGATCCGCTACGTGCAGGAGCGCTACGGCGAGCGGCAGGTGGGGCAGATCATCACCTTCGGTACGCTGCTGGCGCGCGGCGTGCTGCGCGATGTCGGCCGCGTGCTGGAGATGCCCTACGGGCAGGTCGACAAGCTCACCAAGCTCGTGCCGCAGAACCCGGCCAACCCCGTCACCCTGGCCCAGGCCATCGAGGGTGAGCCGAAGTTGCAGCAGGCGATGGAGGAGGAGCCCATCGTCGGCCGCCTCATCGACATCGCCAAGAAGCTCGAAGGGCTCCACCGCCACGCCTCGACCCACGCCGCCGGCGTGGTGATCGGCGACAGGCCGCTGGAAGAGCTGGTTCCCCTCTACCGCGACCCGAAGACGGGGATGCGCGTCACCCAGTTCAACATGAAGTGGGTGGAGCAGGCGGGCCTCGTGAAGTTCGACTTCCTGGGCCTCAAGACGCTCACGATGCTGCGGTGCTGCACCGATCTCTTGAAGCAGCGCGGCATCGAGATCGATCTGGCCTCGCTGCCGCTCGACGATCCCAAGACCTACGAGCCGATGAAGCGCGGCGAGACGGTCGGCGTGTTCCAGGTGGAATCGGCCGGGATGCGCAAGGCGCTCTGCGAGATGCAGGCCGACCGGTTCGAGGACATCATCGCCCTGGTGGCCCTGTACCGTCCGGGCCCAATGGCCAACATCCCCGTCTATTGCGAGCGCAAGCTCGGGCGCGATGCCGGCAACGAGGCCTCGTGGTACCCGGACCCCAAGCTGGAGCCGATGCTGCGGGAGACCTTCGGCATCATCGTCTACCAGGAACAGGTGATGGAGATCGCCAAGGTCCTGGCCGGCTACTCGCTCGGCGAGGCCGACATGCTCCGCCGCGCCATGGGCAAGAAGATCCGCGCGGAGATGGACGCCCAGCGCGAGCGCTTCGTGAAGGGCTGCGAGGCGGCGGGCCTCACCAAGGCCAAGGCCAACGAGATCTTCGACCTGTTGGCGAAGTTCGCCGATTACGGCTTCAACAAGAGCCACGCGGCGGCCTACGCGCTGCTGACCTACCAGACGGCCTATCTGAAGGCGAACCATCCGGTCGAGTTCCTGGCCGCCGCCATGACGCTGGACATCGACAACACCGACAAGATCGCCGAATTCCGCCAGGACGCGCAGCGCCTGAAGATCACCGTCGAGCCGCCCTCGATCAACGCCTCTGGCGAGGTGTTCGAGGTGCGCGACGGCAAGATCTTCTACGCGCTAGCGGCCATCAAGGGCGTCGGCCGCGAGGCGGTGCGCGCCCTGGTCGAGGCGCGGGGCGACAAGCCCTTCACCGACCTCTCCGACCTCGCGCGGCGGCTCAACCCGCGCCTCGTCAACAAGCGGACGATGGAAAGCCTCGTCCAGGCCGGGGCGCTCGATGGCATCGAGCCCGACCGGGCGCGGGCCTTCGCGGCGGTCGAGCCGATGATGCGGCTCGCTGCCAGCGCGGCGGAGGCCGAGACGACCGGCGTCGCGGACATGTTCGGCGGCGTGGCCTCGGCGGACGTCTCCCTGCGCATCCCGCCCCACGAGTTGTGGCCCATGGCCGATACGCTGAAGCGCGAATACGCGGCGATCGGATTCTTCATCTCGGGCCACCCGCTCGATGAGTATGGCGACCTCCTCGACAAGCTGCGGGTTCAGAGCTGGACGGAGTTCTGCCGGGCGGTGCGGGCGGGCACGACGAGCGTCGGCCGGGTCGCGGCCTCGGTGCTGGACCGGGCCGAGCGGCGCACCAAGACCGGCAACAAGATGGGTATCGTCACGCTGTCCGACCGGACGGCGCATTTCGAGGCGATCATCTTCTCCGAGGGCCTCGGCCAGTACCGCGACATCCTGGAGCCCGGCCGCCCGCTGGTGCTCCAGTTGCAGGCGAACCTGGAGGGCGAGGAGGTCCGCGCCCGGATCATGACCGCCGAGCCGCTGGATGCGGCGGTCGCCCGGTTCCAGAAGGGCATGCGCATCCACCTGGAAGACCCGCGCGGCATCCAGGCGGTGCAGAGCCGCCTGACCATGCGGGGGGAGGGGGAAGTGTCGCTGGTGCTGCGCCTCGATGGCGGCGAGCGCGAGGTGGAGATCCGCCTGCCCGGCCGCTACCAGGCGACGCCGCAGCTGGCGGGCATGCTCCGCGCCATGCCAGGGGTGGCGCAAGTGGAGGTGAGTTGAACCGGGGTTTTCAAAGGGCCAGCCCTTTGATGGGGTCCAGGGGCTAAGCCCCTGGACAAGCAGGGCTCCGCCCTGCACCCGCGAAAGGACTCGTCCTTTCGAAACCTCGATCCTTACATGCTCGACACCGTGGGCGGCGGGGCGCGGCCTCAAATTCCCTTCACCGTCAACCCCGATTTTTCGTGCAACCCACCATGGATGACGGCGACGTGAGGCTCGGCTACGCTGCGCCGCAAGCGGCGCTCTCAGCGCGGCATTCAGAAGTCGGCACGGAGTGGGTGGAATGGGCGCGAGCGCCGGAATCGCCGAGGTGAAGCGCGACAAGCCGTGGATCATCCGCACCTATGCGGGCCACTCGACGGCGGCCGAGTCGAACAAGCTCTACCGGGGCAACCTCGCCAAGGGCCAGACCGGCCTGTCGGTCGCCTTCGACCTGCCGACCCAGACCGGCTACGACCCCGACCATGAACTCTCGCGCGGGGAGGTCGGCAAGGTCGGCGTCTCGATCGCGCATCTCGGCGACATGCGGACCCTTTTCCAGGACATCCCGCTCGCGCAGATGAACACCTCCATGACGATCAACGCCACGGCGCCGTGGCTGCTCGCCCTCTACCTCGCCGTCGCCGAGGAGCAGGGCGCGCCGTTGAGCGCCCTCCAGGGCACCACCCAGAACGACATCATCAAGGAATACCTGTCGCGGGGCACCTACGTGTTCCCGCCGGCGCCGTCGCTTCGGCTCACCAAGGACGTGATCCTGTTCACGACCAAGGAGGTGCCGAAGTGGAACCCGATGAACGTCTGCTCCTACCACCTGCAGGAGGCGGGGGCGACGCCGGTCCAGGAGCTGTCCTACGCCCTGGCCATCGCCATCGCCGTCCTCGACACGGTGCGCGACGATCCCGCCTTCGACGAGGCGAGCTTCCCGGAAGTGTTCGGGCGCATCTCGTTCTTCGTGAACGCCGGCCTGCGCTTCGTCACCGAGATCTGCAAGATGCGGGCATTCTCGGAACTCTGGGATGAGATCGCCCAGGAACGCTACGGCATCGACGATCCGAAGAAGCGCATCTTCCGCTATGGCGTGCAGGTGAACTCGCTGGGGCTGACCGAGCAGCAGCCCGAGAACAACGTCCACCGCATCCTCATCGAGATGCTGGCCGTCACCCTGTCGAAGCGCGCCCGCGCCCGCGCCGTGCAATTGCCGGCCTGGAACGAGGCGCTCGGCCTGCCGCGCCCGTGGGATCAGCAATGGTCCATGCGGATGCAGCAGATCCTGGCCTTCGAGACCGATCTGCTGGAATACGACGACATCTTCGACGGCTCCCACGTCATCGAGGCGAAGGTCGAGGAACTGAAGAACCAGACCCGCGCCGAACTGGAGCGGATCGGCGGCATCGGCGGCGCGGTGGCGGCGGTGGAGACCGGCGCCCTGAAGCGCGCCCTGGTGGAATCGAACGCCAAGCGCATCTCGGCCATCGAGGCGGGCGACCAGATCGTGGTCGGCGTCAACAAGTACCAGCATGGCGAGCCCTCGCCGCTGACGGCCGGAGAGGGGGCGATCTTCTCCGTCTCCGAGACGGTGGAGATGGAGGCGGCGGGCCGCATCAAGACGTGGCGCGAGACCCGCGACGCGGCGGCGGTGCGGGCGGCGCTCGCCGGCCTGGAGGAGGCGGCGCGCTCGGGGGCCAACATCATGCCGGCCTCCATCGCGGCGGCGAAGGCCGGCGTGACGACCGGCGAGTGGGGCTCCTGCCTGCGCGGGGTGTTCGGCGAGTACCGGGCGCCGACCGGCGTCACGCGGGAGACCGTCTCGGCGGGAGCGGCCGAGGAGGCGCGCCTCCTCATCGCCGACCTCGGCGAGCGCCTGGGCGAGCAGCCGAAGCTCGTGGTCGGCAAGCCCGGCCTCGACGGCCATTCGAACGGCGCCGAGCAGATCGCGCTCCGCGCCCGCGATGTCGGGTTCGACGTGACCTATGACGGCATCCGCCAGACGCCCTCCGAGATCGTCGCCAAGGCGAAGGAGACGGGCGCTCACGTGGTCGGCCTGTCGATCCTGTCGGGGAGCCACGTCCCGCTGGTGCGGGAGGTGCGGGCCAAGATGCGCGAAGCCGGGCTCGACCACATCCCGGTGGTCGTCGGCGGCATCATCTCGCCGGACGACGAGCTGGTCCTGAAGAACATGGGCGTGCGGGCGGTCTACACGCCGAAGGACTACGCCATCGACCAGATCATGATCGGCCTCGCCAAGGTCATCGAGAAGACCCTGGACGGCCAGACGAACCGCCCGCAGGAGGAGCCGGCGCAGGTTTACTGAGGGGGAACCCCCTCTCCCCGCCTGCGGGGAGAGGCCAGCCGACACCTTGTCGTGTCGGCGGGAAGCGGAGGCGCAGCCGGAGCGGCGGTGAGGGGGCTTGCCGGAGGAGCCTTGTCCGTCCCGCCCCCTCACCCCCGGCTGCCGCCTCGCCGCGCCGACGACGAGGTCGTCGCGGCCCTCTCCCCGCAAGCGGGGAGAGGGGGTGCAGCGCGGCGCGACCGTTTTACCGAGCACTCTGCCGTTGTTGCTTCGCTCTCGCTCGCAAGGACGGATGGGGCTTTCGTCGGCCCCCTCGTTCAAGACGCGACCCGCCGGTTCCCTTCCTCCGCCCGCCCTGTAATCTCCGCTTCGCGATACCGCCGCGATTCGCGTCGCGGCGGCGGGGGAGGGGCCCATGGCGCGGTGGTGGATCCAAGCGGTCGCGGGCGGCCTCGCCGCGCTGCTCCTGGCGGCGCCGGCGGTCGCGCAGACCAAGCCAACACCGGCCGCCTTCGCGCGCAGCTTCACCCGGCCCGGCCTCGCCAGCGATGCGATCCGCCTTGAAGCCACGCTGAAGGCCGAGGCCGGCGGCTCGCTCGCCCCCGCCGCGCTGTCCCGCCGCAAGGGCGAGGGGCTGCTCGAAGCCGACAAGCCCACTGAAGCCCTGGCGCCCCTGGCCGCCGCAATCGCGGCCGATCCCGGCGATCCGGCCAATTGGCGCGCCTATGCTCGCGCGGCGGAAGCGGCGGCGGGCGAGACGGAGGAGAACGATTACCAGGGCCGCACGCGCCTGCGCGGTCAGGCGCTGGCCGCCGCCTACCGGGCCTACGAGCGCGCCCGCTCCGCGCCGGATGCCGCCGCCGCCCTGGCACTGCTCGGCGCCAACGCCGCCGATCAGGAGGAATGGCGCCCGGCCCTCGATGCCTATGCCGTAAGCCTCGCGCTCGCCGACGATGCCGCAATTCGCGCGACTTATGAGGCGCTTCGCGCGGAGCACGGCTTCCGCATCCTCAACTACACCGTCGATTCCGATGCCGCCGCCCCGCGCCTGTGCTTCACCTTCTCGGAGCCGGTGGCGCCGAAGGCGGATTTCGCGCCCTTCGTCGCGGTCTCCGGCAGCGCCTCGGCGGCGGTGACGGGAGAGGGGTCGCAGGTCTGCGTCGATGGGCTGAAGCACGGTACCCGCTACGCGGTGGTGCTGCGCCCCGGCCTGCCCTCGTCGGTCGGCGAGACCCTGCTCAAGGCCGCCGATTACGAGATCTATGTTCGCGACCGCGCCCCCCAGGCGCGATTCACCGGCCGCAACTACGTCCTGCCGCGCACGGGGCAGGCGGGCATTCCCGTCGTCGCGGTGAACGCGCCGAAGCTCGATATCGAGGTGCTGCGCATCGGCGACCGGGGCCTGCTGCCGACCCTGCGCTCGGAGGATTTCCTCGGCCAGCTCAGCGGATCGACCGCCAAGGGCATCGCCGCGCAGAAGGGCGTGCGCGTCTGGAAGGGCAGCCTCGACACCGCCAAGGCCGAGATCAACCAGGAGAGCGTCACCGCCTTCCCCGTGCTGCAGGCGGTGGGGAAGCTCGAACCCGGCGTGTACGTGATGATCGCCCGGCCCTCCGGCACGGCCTCACCGGACGAGGAGAGCTACGAAACCCAAGCGACGCAATGGTTCGTCGTCTCCGACCTCGGCCTGACGGCGACCAAGGGGCGGGACGGCGTCCACGTGGTGCTGCGCTCGCTCGGTACGGCCAAGGCGACGGAGGGGGCCGAGATCCGCCTCGTCGCCCGCGACAACGAGGTGCTGGCGACCCGCAAGACCGACGCGCAGGGCCACGCCGCCTTCGAGGCGGGCTTGAGCCGGGGCGAGGGCGGCACCGCTCCGAGCCTCGTCGTGGCGCAACTCGGCGACGATTACGGCTTCCTCGACCTCGACCAGGGCGCCTTCGACCTCACCGACCGGGGCGTGAAGGGCCGCGCCGAGGGCGGCGGGCTCGATGCCTATCTGTTCACCGAGCGCGGGGTCTACCGCTCCGGCGAGACGGTGCAGGTCGCCGCCCTCCTGCGGGACGCGCGCGGCAACGCCGTGCCCAACCTGCCCCTCACCCTCGTCGTGAAGCGCCCCGATGGCGTGGAATACCGCCGGGTCTCGGTGGCCGACCAGGGGCTCGGCGGGCGGGCCTATCCCCTGCCGCTGCTCTCGGGGGCGATGCACGGAACGTGGCGGATTGCGGCCTATACCGATCCGAAGGCGCCCCCGGTGGGGGAGGCGAGCTTCCTCCTCGAAGATTACGTCCCCGAGCGGCTGGACGTGACCCTCACCCCCGCCGTCCCGAGCCTGAAGCGGGGCGAGCCGGCGCAGGTGGCGGTGGCCGCGCGCTACCTCTACGGCGCGCCGGGGGCGGGGCTCGACGTGTCGGGCAGCGTCACCGTGCAGGCCGCCGCGACGAGCGGCATCAAGGGCCTCGACGGATTCACGGTGGGCCTCGACGACGAGGCGGTGGAGGCGACGACGCGGGAACTCTCCGCCCACGCCACCACCGATGCGCAGGGCGCGGCGAGCGTCGCCGTGCCGGTGCCGGAGGTGGTCGCCCCGCGTCCGCTGGAGGCGAAGATCACCCTCGCGGTGGGCGAGCCCGGCGGGCGGGCACTCTCCCGCAGCGTGACGCTGCCGATCCTGCCCTCCGGCCCGGTGCTCGCCCTGCGCAAGGGCTTCTCCGATCTCAAGGAGGGTGACCTCGCAGCCTTCGACGTGGTGATGGCCGATCCCGAGGGGCGCCGGCTGCCGAAGTCCGGCGTGACCTGGACGCTTAACAAGGTCGAAAAAACCTATCAATGGTACCGCGCGGACGGGCGCTGGTCCTTTGAGGCGGCCAAGACCACCAAGCGGATCGCCAGCGGTACGCTGGACCTCACCGCCGACGCGATGGGCCGCATCGCGGCGCCGGTCGGCCTCGGCGCCTACCGCCTCGACGTGACGGCGCCCGGCCTCGCCGAGGCGGCGGCGAGCCTCGGCTTCGAGGTCGGCTGGGCGGGCTCGGAGACGGCGCAGGCCCCCGACCTCCTCGACCTCACCCTCGACAAGGCGGCCTACGCGGTGGGCGAAACGATGAGCGCCAAGCTCGGGCCGAAATTCGCGGGCCAGGCGAGCGTGATGGTGGTGAGCGACCGGGTCCACGAGATCCGCGAGGTGAGCGTGCCGGAGGGCGGCACCACGATCCGCCTGCCCGTGAAGGCGGAATGGGGCGCGGGCGCCTACCTCGTCGCGACCACCTACCGGCCTCTGGATCAGGCGGCGCGGCGCCAGCCGGGGCGGGCGCTCGGCCTCGCGTGGTTCTCGGTTGATCGCGACAGGCGCGCCCTCACCGTCTCCGTCGCCGCGCCGGAGAAGGTGCGGCCCCGGCAGGACCTGACCCTGCCTGTGACGCTCGCGGGTCTCGCCCCCGGCGAGGAGGCGCGGGTCACGGTGGCGATTGTCGATGTCGGCATCCTCAACCTGACCCGCTACGCCGCCCCGGACCCGACCCGCTACTTCCTCGGCCAGCGGGCGCTGGGGCCGGAATTCCGCGACGTCTACGGCTACCTGATCGACGGGATGCAGGGCAGCGCCGGGGCGATCCGCTCCGGCGGCGACGCGGGCGGGGCGGAACTCGCCGACGCGCCGCCGACCGAGGCGCCGCTGGCTCTGTTCTCCGGCGTGGTGAAGGTCGGGCCGGACGGCACGGCCAGCGTCACCTTCCCCGTGCCCGCCTTCAACGGCACCGGCCGGGTGATGGTCACGGCCTGGAGCGGCACCCGCGTCGGGCAGGCGCAGGCCGATGTCACGATCCGCGACCCCGTGGTGGTGAGCGCCACCCTGCCGCGCTTCCTCGACATCGGCGACCGTTCGCGCCTGTTCGTCGCCCTCGACAATGTCGAGGGGCCGGCGGGCGAGTACGTGGCCGACATCGTGCCCTCGGGGCCGGTCCTCGTGGGGGCGCAGGCCCTGCGCACCACGCTGCGCCTTGCCACCAACGGACAGGCCCGGTTCGCCGTGCCGCTCACGGCGGCGGGGCCGGGCGTCGCCCGGCTCGATGTCGCGCTGTCCGGGCCGGGGCTGGCCGCGCCCCTCTCGCGCAGCCTCAGCCTCGGCATCGCCCCCGGCACCGGGGCGCTGCTGCGACGGCAGGTTCGCAATCTCGCGCCGGGGGAGAGCCTGACGGTCTCAGCCGACCTCCTGGCCGACGTGATCCCCGGCACCGGGCGCGTGTCCCTTGCGGCCTCGATGCTGCCCGGCGTCGACGTGCCGGCCCTGCTCCAGGCCCTCGACCGCTATCCCTATGGCTGCTCGGAGCAGGTGGTGAGCCGGGCGATGCCGCTGCTCTACGTGAACCGGCTCGCGAGCCTCGACCAGCTCGCCCTCGATCCGGACGTGGACGGTCGGGTGCGCGAGGCCATCGAGCGGGTGCTCTCGCGCCAGGATTCGAGCGGTGATTTCGGCCTGTGGTCGGCGGAGGGCTCGAACGACCTGTGGCTCGATGCCTACGTCGCGGACTTCCTCACCCGTGCCCGCGAGCGCAAGTTCGCCGTGCCGCAGGGGCCGTTCGCGCTCGCCCTGGACCGGCTGCGCAACGCGGTCGCCAACGCGAGCGAGGTCCGCGATGGCGGCGCCGACCTCGCCTACGCGGCCTATGTGCTCGCCCGCAACGGCCGCCCGGTGATGGGCGACCTGCGCTACCTCGCCGATTCCCGCCTCGGCGACTTCCGCACGGCGCTCGGCCGGGCGCAGCTCGCCGCCGCCCTGGCGCTCCTCGGGGACCGGGGCCGGGCGGCGCGGGTGATGGAGGCGGCGGTTTCCTCGCTCGCGGCGGAGCGGGACAGGGGCACCTACCGGGCCGATTACGGCTCGCGCCTGCGCGACGGGGCCGGGCTGATCGCGCTCGCCGCCGAGACCGGCCTCACCCACGGCGCCCTCGCCCCCGCGAGCGCGGCTCTGGGCCAGGAGCGCGCCGACGGACGCCCGACCAGCACGCAGGAGAACGCCTGGATGGTGCTCGCCGCGCAGGGGCTGGCGGACGAGGCGAAGGGCCTGTCCTTCACCCTCGACGGGGCGGCCCAGCAGGGGGCGCTCGCCCGCTCGTTCCGCGAGACGGATCTGGCGGGGGCGGGGCGCGTGCTCGTGAACACGGGGGCGGCGCCGGTCCAGGTGTCGCTCGGCGTGTCCGGCAATCCGATGAATCCCGAGCCCGCCGAGTCCCGCGGCTACACGGTGGAGCGCAGCCTGCACCGGCTCGACGGCAGCGTGGTCGATCCCGCCACCGGCATCCGGCAGAACGACCGCCTTGTGGTGGTGCTCACGGTGACGGAGGCCAAGGCCGAGGCGGCGCGCCTCCTCCTCGTGGACCGGCTCCCCGCCGGGCTGGAGATCGACAACCCGAAACTCCTCGACGCGGACGCCCTCAAGGGCCTCGCCTTCGCGAAGTCCGACGTGCAGCCGGTCCATACGGAGTTCCGGGACGACCGCTTCGTGGCGGCCTATACCCGCGAGCCGAGCCAGCCGGCCGTGTTCTCCGTGGCCTATGCGGTGCGGGCGGTCTCGCCGGGGACCTACGTCCATCCCGGCGCCAGCGTCGAGGACATGTACCGCCCCGCCCGCTACGGGCGGACGGGCACGGGGAGCCTGACGGTGGGGGAGGGACGGTAGGCGGACTCACCCACGCCCCTTCCGTCCTTGCGAGCGGAGCGACGCAATCCAGGGCAGCGGGACCTCCCAGGATGACGCGGATCCCTGGATTGCTTCGCTGCGCTCGCAACGAAGGGGTTGGCAGTCAGGGACGAACGGATTCGCCGGGTTACTCCACCACGATTGGGTAGCAGCGCGCCCCGACCGCGCCGGCCAGCGCCTGCACGGCGCCGACCGTGCCGATGTCGCCGGCCACGTGGATCACGTCGGTGGCCCGCAATTGCGGAAGATGGGCGCCCACGGGGCCGGGGCGCACGTCCGGCGGGCGCTGGCGGCCCCGCTCGGCGCAGAGCACGATCCGCCCCACCCCGGTGGCGCGCAGCCAGTCGAGGCTCTCGCGCATGTAGAGGTCGAGGGCATCGCGGGCGCCGATGGCGAGCGCCATGTCGCGGCCCGGCTCGATGTAGCGCGCGGCCCGGGCGATGGCCCAGATCGGCCCGAACCCGGCCTCCGAGGCGGCCAGCACCAGCCGCCCGCCGCCCGGCCGATAGTGGCTGCGCCCCATCGGGCCCTTGAGCTTGACCTCCCCGCCGATGGCCAGGGCATCGAGGGCATCGCCCTCGGCCTCGCGGTTCAGGTGGAACACCGCCTCGTTGATTTCGGCCGCGCCGTCGACGCGGAGCGTCGGGCACAGGTTCCGGGTCGGCAGGCCGGGCAGGCTCACCGCGTAATGCTGGCCGGGCTCGTGGAGCGGACGGCGGGTCAGGGTGGCGACGACCTCGACGATGCCGGGGCCGAGGCGACGCACCTGCGTCACGGTCCCTTTCAGGGACTGGCGGGCGCGCTCCTGCGGCGCGGGAGCCGGGGCGAGTTCGGCTTGGCGGATTTCCGGCACCTCCGCGAAGGGTGCGGGGGCCTCGCGGGCGCGGCGGCCCTGGCTGCGGCGGGCGGCCGGGGCGGCGCCCTGGCCGAGGAGATGCGTCCCGTGCAGGCCGGGGACCGGCGCGATCATCCCCTCGGCCACGGCGGCTTCGAGAGGCGTGTCGCCGGGCGAGCAGCGGACGGCACGGCCGTTGACGACGAGCGAGCAGCGCGCGCGCATGGCGGAACCCTCGCTTTTCAGGACACGATGGAAAAGGAAAGGGTCGGCGTTCCCGCGGACATCGTGCGACACTGGTTCATCCTGGACGGGAACGGACGGGCAAGCGCCCGCCGGAGCCTTCAGCGGGCGCGGATCAGCAGCGAATCAACGAGTTCGGCCCAGCGCTCGCGCGTCGCCCGCACGTCGTCATCGGGCGAGGATTCCGTGAGCAGCTTGCGCTGCGCCCGCAGGGATTCGATCTCCTGGCGCTGCACGCGCACCACCGCCTTCATCACCCCGAGCTCGGCTTCGAGGCGGGCGATGGTGGCCTCGGCGCGGGCCATGACCGGTGCCGGGGCGGCGGCGGTCTCGCGCTGCGGCAGGCGGGTGCGCGCCTGGTGTGCGAGCCGCACCGGCCGGGCGATCATGCGGCGCACGAGATCCGGGCTGCCCGCCGTTTGAAAACGCCTCGCCGTCTCGGCCATCCGCTCATCCCCCACACGCGACCTGTGGATGACTCTGCGTGAACGTGGTTAAGGCGGGCTTAACCGGACCTACGCCGCCTCCGGCGCGGCGCCGACGATCTGGCGGGCCTGGAGCATGGTCATCGGCTCGCCGAAGGCCGGGCCGAGGGCGTATTCGCAGCCGAGTTCGGCCAGCGCCACGGCGTCGGCCTCCGATTCGCAGCCCTCGGCGACGATGGAGAGGTTCAATTCGCTCGCCATCTTCACGATGGAGCGCAGGATCGCCGTCTGGCCCGAGCCGATCTGGCGGACGAAGTCGCGGTCGACCTTGATCGTGTCGAACGGGAAGCGCTGCAGATAGGAGAGCGCCGAGTAGCCCGTGCCGAAATTGGACAGGCACAGGCCCGCCCCAAGGTCGTGGATGCGCGAGAGCATCTGCGCCGCGTATTCCGGGTTCTCCATCACGAGGCTCTCGCTGAATTCGAGCTTCAGGGAGCCGGGCAGGGCGCCGGAGCGGGCGAGTACCGTCTTCACATCGTGCAGGAGGTCGTGGCGCAGCAGCTGGCGCGAGGACAGGTTGCAGGCCGCGAAGATCGGCGGCTCGACTTCGAGCGAACGCTGCCACGCCGCGAGCTCCAGCGCGGTGCGCTCCAGGGCGAAGATGCCGAGGTTGACGATGAGGCCGCATTCCTCGGCCAGCGGCAGGAAGGTGGCGGCCGGGATGCGCCCGAGCTTCGGGTGGTCCCAGCGCAGCACCGTCTCGAACCCCGCCACGGTGCGGTCGTCGAGGCGCACCACGGGGTTGAACAGCACCCGCATCTCGTTGCGCTCGATGGCCTTGCGCAGGTCGCCTTCGAGCATCAGCCGGTCGGAGCGCTCGGCGCGCATGTGGGCGCGGAACACCTCGATCCGGTCGCCGCCCTGGCGCTTGGCCTGGATCATCGCGACCTCGGCGTTCTTCAGAACCTCGTCGCGCTTCTGGCCACCCTCGTAGAGGGCGAGCCCGATGGAGACGGTGAGGAAGATCTCCCGGTCGGCATAGGTGATCGGCGTGGCGATGGCCCGCTGGATCATGCTGGCGAAGGCGAGGATCCGGTCCGGGTCGCGCTCGGAGAGCAGGATCACCGCGAACTCGTCGCCCGCGAGGCGGGCCAGGGTGTCCTGCGGGCGCAGCAGCCGGCCGAGCCGCCGGGACAGGGTGAGCAGGATCGAATCGCCCGCCGAGAGGCCGATCGCGTCGTTGATGCCGGTGAAGCGGTCGATGTCGAGGACGAGGATCGTCGGCTTCAGCCGCGGGTCCTGGCCGGCGAAGGCCAGGGCCGCGTCCAGGCGGTCCCCGAACAGCTCGCGGTTCGGCAAGCCGGTCAGGCTGTCGTGCACGGCATCGTGGAGCAGGCGCTCCTCGGCGGTCTTCACCTCGGTGACGTCGGCGATGGTGCCGACCACGCGGATCACCTCGCCGTCGGCGCCGATCACCGGCCGGGCCTTCAGCCGGTACCAGAAATAGCTGCCGGCGGCCGAGCGCAGGCGGAAATCGTGGACGATGCGGCCGCGTCGCTCCTCGATCACCGTGTCGAGGGCCGCCGAGTAGCGCTCCACGTCGAACGGATGCAGGGCGCCGAGCCAGTTCGCGGCTGGGCCTTCCAGCGCCCCGCGCGACAGGCCGAGCTGCGCCTCGATCTCGGGGCCGGCGAAGATCTTGTCGGCGGGCACGTCCCAATCGAACACCACGTCGCCCGCGCCGGTCAGGGCGAGCGCCCGGCGCTCCGTGTCGGAGACGAGGGCATGGGAGAGTCCGCTGCCCGCGAAGGCGTGCTGCAGCACCGTGAAGCCGATCAGCATCACGATCAGCACGAGGCCGCCGATGAGCGCCGGCTGGACGAGATCGCTGCCGATCTGGCCCGTCACCGCGAAGCCCGCCGCCGTCACCCAGATCATCAGCAGGAGCCAGGTCGGCACCAGCAGGATCGCCCGGTCGTAGCCGTTGTGGACGGAGAGGTAGAGGATCAGCAGCAGGCCGATGCCGGCCACCGCCGCGATGGAGATGCGCGCCACACCCGCCGCCACGGGCGGATCGAACACCGCGAGCCCGACGAGGCCCGCGAGGAAGGCGAGCCAGAAGAAGGCGACGTGGCTGTAGCGCACATGCCATCGGGCGAGGTTCAGATAGGCGAACAGGAACACCAGCAGCGTCGCGCCGAGCACCGCCTCGGCGGAAGCGCGATAGACCCGCTCGGCCAGCTCGGTGACGGGGAAGACCCGCTGCAAGAAGCCGAAATCGATGCAGGCATAGGCGAGCACCGACCATGCCAGCGCGGCGGCGGCGGGGAAGATGATCGCGCCCTTCACCACGAAGACGATGGTGAGGAACAGGGCCAGCAGCCCGCTGATGCCGATGATGATGCCCTTGTAGAGCGTCAGGCCCGCCGTCTTCCGGCGGTACGCGTCCTGATCCCACAGGTGGAGTTGCGGCACGTTCGCGTTGCGCAGCTCAGCGACGTAGGTGACCGTCGTGCCGGGATCGAGGGTGATGGTGAACTGGTCCGCGTCCGGGTTCTCGTCGCGCTCGGGGCGGATGCCCTGGCTCGCGGTGATGGCGGCGATGCGCGAGCCGCCGAGATCGGGCCAGATCACCCCGGAGCCGACCAGCCGGAAATGCGGGGCGATGAGGATGCGGTCGATCTGCTCGTCGGTGTCGTTCGTGAGTGCGAAGGCGATCCAGTCGGGCCGGGCGCCCGCATCGCGGGCCTTCACGACGATGCGCCGCTTGATGCCGTCCTTGCCGGCGGCGGTGGAGATCTGAACGAGGTCGCCGTCCGACCGGTAGCGCTCGATGGCGCCTGTCAGGTCGATCACCGGCTGGTCGAGGCCGACCCTGACCGCCTCCACGGCGCGGGCGGGGCCGACCGAGACGAGGCCGCCGACCAGGATCAGGAGGAGGGCGAGGATGCGCAAGGGGCTGACGTGTCCGGCCGGGGGTGTCTGCATCGGCCGCCCAGGCGGCCTCGATTGGTAAAGGCGACGAGAAGGCCCGGCAAGGCCGAGGGCGCGCCGGTCCACCGTTCGCGGATCGCGCCCCTTTGCGGCCAAATCAAGTTGAAGGCCCCTTGGCCGCCCTCTGTTTCCAACCCTTGCCCTCATCCTGAGGTGCCCGCCGGGGGCGGGCCTCGAAGGAGGGCTCCAGGGATCGCACCGACTTCTGGAGCCCTTCTTCGAGGCCGCTGCGCGGCACCTCAGGATGAGGCGGGTGATAGGGATCTGTCGGTCAGGCCCGCAGGCCCTTCGCGATCCGCTCCAGGCTCGGCAATCCCGCGATGGGCCCGATGGCGGCGAGGGTCGGCTGGCCGGCGAGCATCGTCGCGGCCACCGTGCGCACGTCCTCCACCGTCACCGCATCGACCTTGGCGATCACCTCGGCGGCGGGGATCACCCGGCCCCAGGCGAGGATCTGGCGGGCGTTGCGCTCGATCCGACCGCCCGGCGTCTCCAGCGCCGAGAGCAGCGAGACCTTCAACTGCGCCTTGGCGCGGGCGATCTCGGTCTCGTCGAGGTCGCGGGCGGCGCGGGTGGTGGCTTCGAGCGTCACGGCCACGAGTTCGGCCACGTCCGAGCCGGCGGTGCCCGCGCCGATGCCGAACAGGCCGCAATCGGAGAAGGGCCAGTGGAAGGCCTGGATCTCGTAGGCGAGGCCGCGCGTCTCGCGCACCTCGTGCCACAGGCGCGAGGTCAGGCCGCCGCCGAGCACCTGCGCGAACATGTGCAGGGCGTAATAGCCCTCGTCGCGGAAGGACAAGCCGGGCAGGCCGATCACGAGGTTGGCCTGTTCGAGCTTGCGCTTCATCCGCCGCTCGCCGCCGCCGTAGCGGCCGGGCTCCATCGGCGGCGCCTCGACGGCCTTCATGCCCCCGAAATGCTGCTCGGCCGCCGCCACGATGGCCTCGTGCTCGACGCAGCCCGCCCCCGCCACCACGAGGCGGTCCGGGGTGTATTCGCGGGCGAGGTAGGCGCGGATGCCCGCCTCGTCGAAGCTCTGGATCGTCTCCGGCCGTCCGATGATCGGGCGCCCCACCGGCTGGCCGGGGAAGGCGGCCTCGGTGAAGGCGTCGTAGACGACGTCGTCCGGCGTGTCCTCGATCGCCGCGTATTCCTGCAGGATCACGCCCTTCTCGCGGGCGAGTTCGCCCTCGTCGAAGGTGGCGCTCGTCAGGATATCGCCGATCACGTCGAGGGCGAGGCTGGTATCCTCGCCGAGGACGCGGGCGGTGTAGCTCGTCGTCTCGGTGGAGGTGGCGGCGTTGATCTCGCCGCCGACATTCTCGATCTCCTCGGCGATGCCTCGCGCCGTGCGCCGGGCGGTGCCCTTGAAGGCCATGTGCTCGATGAGATGGGACAGGCCGCTCTCGGCGGGGCGCTCGTGGCGGGAGCCCGCCCCGACCCAGACGCCGAGGCTCGCGGTCGCCACCCCCGGCATCGGCTCCGTCACCACGCTCACCCCGTTGGGCAGGCGGGTGACGCGGAGGGTCGGGGAGGCGGCGTGCGTCGAGAAATGCTGGTTCATCGGTGGCTCAGCCGCCCTTCGTGATGCGGGCGCGCTCGCGGATGAGGCGCTCGATGGCTCCCTGGTCGTTGGCGACGCGGGTCAGGCGCTCGGGCCGGTCCATCAGGTCGGCGAGATGCGGGGGCAGGGCGGGGCGCCGGCCGCCGGTCGCCTTGGCGACCGCATCGGGGAACTTCGCCGGATGGGCGGTGGCCAGCGCCACGACCGGCGTCGCCGGGTCCTTCTCCAGCAGGCGCCGGCCCGCGTTCACGCCGATGGCGCTGTGCGGATCGAGGGTCACGCCGGTCGCCGCGTGGCTGAAGGCGATCTCCTCCATCACGGCGCTCTCCGGCACCGCATGGGCGTCGAACTCGTCGCGGACCTTTGCGAGCACCGCGTCGTCGAGGTGGAACCCGCCCGATTGCTTCAGCCCGGCCATCAGCCGCGACAGGCTCGACGCATCCCGGCCGAGGGCCTCGAACAGCAGCCGCTCGAAATTCGAGGAGATCTGGATGTCCATGGAGGGCGAGGTGGTGGGCTCGACGCCGCGCAACTCGTAGGCGCCGTGCTCCAGGGTGCGCACGAGGATGTCGTTGGCGTTGGTGCCGATCATCAGGCGCTTGATCGGCAGTCCCATCTTCTTGGCGACCCAGCCGGCGAGGATGTCGCCGAAATTGCCGGTGGGCACCGCGAAGGAGACCTCGCGATGCGGGGCGCCGAGCGCCACGGCGCTGGTGAAGTAATAGACCACCTGCGCCGCCACGCGGGCCCAGTTGATCGAGTTCACGCCGGAGAGCCGCACCTCGTCGGCGAAATCGCCGTGCTGGAACAGGGCTTTGACGATGTTCTGGCAATCGTCGAACGTGCCGTCGATGGCCAGCGCGTGGACGTTCGGGGCGTCCACGGAGGTCATCTGCCGCCGCTGCACCTCCGAGACCCGCCCGTGCGGGTAGAGGATGAACACGTCGACCTGATCGAGCCCCCGGAACGCCTCGACGGCGGCCGAGCCGGTGTCGCCGGAGGTGGCGCCGACGATGGTCGCCCGGCTGCGGCGCTGGCGCAGGACGTGGTCCATCAGCCGGCCGAGCAGCTGCATCGCCACGTCCTTGAACGCGAGCGTCGGGCCGTGGAAGAGCTCCAGCAGGAACAGGTTGTCGTCGAGCTGGGTGATTGGGCAGATCGCCGGGTGCCGAAAGGTCGCGTAGGCGTCGTCGATCATCCGGTCGAGGTCGGCATCGGCGATCTCGCCGTCCACCAGCGGGCGCAGCACGCGCTTGGCGGCCTCGGCATAGGGCTTGCCGGCCAGCGCGGCGATCTCGTCGCGGCTGATTCGCGGCCAGGTCTGGGGCACGTAGAGCCCGCCATCGCGGGCTAATCCGGCGAGCAGCGCATCCGAGAACGAGAGCGGCGCGGCCTCGCCGCGGGTCGAGACGTGGAGCACAGGGGCCTCCGTGGGAAGGCGGTCCCTCTACACGATGCGGGCTTGCGTGTCGAAACCGGATCGCATGCGATCCCTCACGCGCTGATCCCCGGCGCCTTGATGAGGCGGCAGCCGGTGATGCGCCATTCGCCGTCGGGCTGGCGGTCCAGGGTGTACTCCGCCGTCCAGTCGGTGCCGTTCTCGTCCTGGATCGCCACCGTTTGGCTCACCGAGGTCTCGCCGACGTCGCGGGCGGTGCCGAAGACGAAGCTGCGGTGGCGGTAGACCGGCTGGTACTGGTTGCGCACCATCCCGAGGAACAGGTCCGGGTTCGGGAAGATGTCGCGGATCGCCGGGGCCGCCTGGGCATAGGCCGTCGAGGCGTCGTCCCGGCCGAAGGCCTCGGCCTGCCGGCTGATGACCGCGCGGGCCGCCGCCTGTTCCGCCTCGCCGGCCCAAGCCTCGGACCCGAGGCATCCCAGAAACAGCTCGGACCCGAGGCATCCCAGAAGAAGAAGGAGGCAGGACAGGGCGCGCATGGCTGGTCACTCCGGGGAGCAACCATGAATTGTAGGCGGCTGCGCGATCCCGGCAAGCGTCAGGCGGGGATCGTCATCGCCAGGGCCGCCAGCGGCAGGGCGACGACATCGACCGCCGCCGCCGCCACGGGGAGCAGCGCCGGCCAGCGCCCGCCGGCCTCCTCCCGCCGGGTACGGGCGAAGGCGAGGACGAGCATCGGCACGAGGGGCAGGAGGTAGCGCCCCTGCGGGCCGTCGATCCGGTTCTCGCCGACATTCGTCCAGGTGAGGTATTGCGAGATCACCACCAGCCACAGGCAGGCGACGGCCGCCGTCGGCAGGATCAGCCGCTCGGCCCAAGGGGGCGGGGTACCCTGCCGCAGCAGGACGAGCGGCACGAGCAGGGCTACGGCCCAGAGCCCGTAGAGGACGCCCGGCAGCGGCCTGTCGAGCCAGCCGAAGATGCCGATGGCGCCCTTGTACAGGATGGTCAGGTGCTTGACCGTGCCGAGGAAATGCCCCGGCAGGGTGGCGATCCGGGCGGGTTTTTCCAGCAGGACCTGCGCCTGCGCCTTCGGATCGGTGGCGGTGAAGGTCGCCGGGCGGGGGCCGGACCAGAGCGGCCCGGCCTTGTAGGCGGCGCGGGGCACGGGCGTCGCGACATAGGTGGTCGCCGCCGCCGTCCAGAGGATGGCGGGCAGCACGGCGAGGAACGCCGCCGCGAGGCGTCGGGCGGCGTGGCGCATCCACTCGCCCCTGGGGGGCAGGGGCACCAGCAGCATGGCGGCGAGCGCGGCGTACGGGGGCTTGGCCAGCGCGACGAGGGCGAGGCTGAGGATCGCCCCGGAGAGCCGCCATCGGGCGCCCGTCCCTGTCAGTGGCCGGGGGGTGAGCAGCGCGGCGGCCAGCGCCGCGAGGGCGATGATCGGAGCGTCCTGGTTGAACGAGGCCGCCAGCGACAGGGTCATCGGCAGGGCGTGGACGGCGAACAGGGCGACCCGCCCGCGATGGGCGAATGCCAGGGCGGCGAGCGCGATCGCCAGAGTCGCCGTCGCATTGCCGAGCCGGCCGAGATAGAAGCCGACCTCCGGCGCGAGGCCGAGGACGCGTCCGATGCCGAGCCCCGCCGCGCCGGGCACGTAGAGGAAGGGCGGATAGGTGCCGACCGTATAGAGCGGCACGAAGATCCGGCCGCGCGCGTCGGGCTCGCTCTCGACCGCCGAGATGGCGCCGCCGAAATCCTTGGGACGGGAGCGGCCGATCCGCTCCCAGACCGGGTCGATGCGCACCCCCGCCGCCAGATGGGTCGAGCCGTCGGAATAGCGCACGCTCTCGCGATGGCCGACCATGTCGCCCTGGATCAGGGCGGCGGCGCGGGCGAGATGGGAGCCTTCGTCGGCGACCTCGCCCGGCGGGACGATCAGCGCGAGGGCGATGCAGACCGGGGCGCACAGGACCAGATAGGCGAGGCACCAGAATTTTGGGCCGGAGGGCAGGCGCATCACGCGGGGATGTCCCCGTCCGCCAGGCTCTCCGGCGGAAGAGCGTCGCCCAGGATCCGGCGCAGGCGCAGCATCAGCAGCACGGTGGCGATCGCCCCCGCGCAGAGCATGCCGAGGCGCAGCCATTCCGCCGGCCCGGCGCCGGAGAGGAGATGGCCGCCCCCGCGCCCCAGCGCCCCGAGGGCGACGTAGGCGAACAGGGCCGGAAGGGCGGCGAGCGTGCCGAGGGCGTAGTCGCGTAAAGGCACCGCGCTCGCCCCGAGGGCGAGGCTCGTCGGCGCGAAGGGCATGATCGGCGAGAGGCGGATCAGGCAGACGAGGCGCCAGCCCTCGGCCTTGAGGGCGCCGTCGAGGGCGGCGAGCCGCCGTCCGCCGAACCGGGCCAGCGCGCGGGCGCCGAGCATCGAGCGCGCGAGGCCGAAGGTGATGAGCGCCCCCGCCAGGGTGCCGAGGGCCGCGACGCAGAAGCCCTCGACCGGCCCGAGGAGCGCCCCCGCCGCGATGCCGACGCCGGAAGCCGGCACGATCCCCGAGGCGGCGACCAGCGCCTGAACCGCGAGGATGATCGCCGGCCCCGCCGGGCCGAGGCCCCGCAGCGAGGCGGTCAGCCGCTCGGCGGCGTCGGGGGCGAGGACGCCCACCGCCAGCGGCGCGGCGGCGAGCCCCGCGAGCAGCGCGAGGCCGGCGAGGCGGCGGAGCGGGGGGCGCCTCACGGACGCGCCTCCACGGGGGCGGGGGCGTCCGCGAAGAGCGGGTCCGCCTTCAGGCCAGCGTGGTGCAGGCGGTAGGCGAGGCTCGTGCGCAGGACGCCGAGCCCGTAGATGCAGGAGCGCCGGAAATTGATGGACGAGGCGTCGTCGAAATACCGCGTCGGGCAGGAGATCTCGCCGATGCGGAACTCCTGGTGCATGGCGAGCGCCAGCATCTCGTTGTCGAAGACGAAATCGTCCGAGCAGCGGTCGAGGGGCAGGGCTTCGAGCACCCTGCGGCTCCAGGCCCGGTAGCCCGAATGGTACTCGGAGAGCTTGTGGCCCATCAGCCAGTTCTGCACGAGGGTGAGCCCCCGGTTGGCGATGTACTTGTAGAGCGGCATCCCGCCCTTGAGCGCGCCGTTGCCGAGGATGCGCGAGGCCAGCACCGCGTCGTACTCGCCGGAGACGATCATGGAGGCCATCGCGGTCACGAGGCGCGGGGCGTATTGATAATCCGGGTGGAGCATCACCACCACGTCGGCGCCGCGATCCAGGGCGGTGCGGTAGCAGGTCTTCTGGTTGCCGCCGTAGCCGAGGTTCTTGGCGTGGCGCACCGTGTGGATGCCCAGCCGCTCGGCCACCGCCACCGTTGCGTCCCGGCTGGCGTCGTCGATGAGGATCACGTCGTCGACGATGTCGAAGGGGATCTCGCGGTGGGTGCGCTCGAGGGTCGCCGCCGCGTTGTAGGCGGGCAGGACGACGGCGATTCGGTGTCCGTGGAGCATCGGCAGGGTCTTCGAACGGGTCAGGCCCGGAGGATCGCCGGGGCGATCTCGGGCAGGGCGGCGGCGAGGAGGCCGGCGGCGCGAAGCACCTCGCCGGCTTCGGTGACGGAGCGGCGGGCGAGCGCCTGGGCGAGGCGCAGGGGGATCTGCCCGCAGAAGGCGGCGGCGGTCAGGCCGAGTGCGGCGAGCCGTCCGTGGTGCTTGGCGGCATAGAGGATCTCGCTGCGCAGGATGTAGAAAAGGCGCCGCGCCTTGGCCTGCCGGGTGGTGCCCTGGCCGAGATGGCGGGCAGCGGGGCCGGCGAGGTGGCGCACGGCGTAGCCCGCCTGCCGCGCCCGCAGGCATAGGTCGACATCCTCGTAATAGACGAAGAAGCGCTCGTCGAAGCCGCCGAGCGCGACGAACAGGTCGCGCCGGATCATCAGGAAGGCGCCCATCACCTGATCGACGGCGCGGTCCTGCCCGTGGTCCCAATCGCGCAGGAAATGCGGGGGCACGAGGCCGATCCGGTCCAGGGCGAAGGCCCGGCCGAGCATCGCCAGCGGGCGGGGGGCGCGGGCGCAGGAGCGGGCATTCTGCCCGTCCGGTTCGACGAGTCGCGCGCCGACGATGCCCCATCCCGGCTCCCCGAGCAGCGCGGCGCGAGCGCGGGGCAGGGCGTCGGGCTCGACCCGCGCGTCGGGGTTCAGGAACAGGATCGCCGGGGCCGTGCCCGCCGCCGCGCCCTGGTTGCAGGCGCGGCCGAAGCCGAGATTGTCCCCATTGCGGATCACCCGGAACGGGAAGGGCAGGGCGGGCAGGTGGTCGAGGGACGCGTCGGTGGAGGCGTTGTCCACCACGGTCACGGCGAGGCGGTCCGCGCCCTCCGAGGCGGCGAGCCCGGCGAGGCAATCGCGCAGCAGAGCGCCGCCGTTCCAGTTGACGATCACCACGTCGAGATCGCTCATCGCGGCAGATCCCGAGGGGGGCCAAGGCGGCCCATCAGCCCGTCCCGCGCCGCGCCCGCGAGGCGGCCGAGCACGGCGGGGCGCCAGCCGGAATCGGCCCAGTAGAGGAAGGCCTGGAGGGGCAGGTAGAGCCCTTGAGCGAGCTTCCACGAGAGCGGCAGGTGCGGCAGGCGCCACGCGTAGACGTTGTTCCTGAGGTAGGTCGCCATGCGGAACAGGGGTTGGCGCGGCATCGTGAGGCCGAGCCGCCGGATCGTCCCGCCTCCGACCCGGTGGGGCAGGGAGACGGACGGGTCGCAATAGGTGCCGTGGCCGAGGCTCCAGGCGCGAAAGCACCATTCGAGCTCGACCGCGTCGATGAAGAAATCCGCCCGGAACGGGCCGGTGCGCGCGAAGGCGGCGAGGTCGAGGAGCGTGCCGGAGGTCGCCACGAACTGCACGGGGCTCAGGCCCGCTACGGCGGCCTCGCCGGCCCTCGCCGGGTAGGCGGGCGCCTTATGGCCCGGCGCGGCCGAAGCGGCGGGGCCGATGACCGCCGGGGCGAGGCCCTGTGCCCGCAGGCGATCCCGCCCCGCCAGAAGCGCCCCCGGCAGGTCAGGGGCGGCGGCGGCGTCCTGATCGAGGAGGTAGAGGCATTCCGCCCCCGCCGCCTGGGCCGCCGCCGCGAGGCGGTTCAGGGCCTCCGCGATGCCGCGATTCGTGCCGTCGCCGAGGAGGGTGAAGCCCGCCCGCGCCAGCGTGTCCCGCGCCTCCCCGTCGAGGGGGGAGTTGGCATAGGCGAGCCGCGCCCGGAGGCCGTCGGGCAGGCGCGAGGGCAGGGCCGCGACCTGGGCTGGCGTCGGGTGGAAGAGGGTGATCCCGGCGGCGATCCGCGCGAGCCCCGGCGCGGGGGCGGCGGTCGCCGTCTCCGGGTGCGGGGGCGGCATGGGCGGCTTCATCCGGACAAGCGATGTTCCAGGCTGGGCTGGTGACGATTCCAATGCGGTTTTCATGAGGCCGGGGCAACGCCATGCAGCGGAAGCGAGGTCTAGTGGGAATAATGCCCACGTCAACTGGCGATGGTCAGGGCCCGAACCGCGTCCGGCACAGCACCGTCGTTGCGCGGCGGAGCCGAAGCAATCCAGACCGCGCCTTATCCCAACGAGGCCGTGCCAGCTGGATTACTTCGCTGACGCTCGCAAAGACGGCCGGGAACCGAGGCGTCGACAAGCCAACGGCATCAGATTTGGAGCGGCGCGTTGTCGATGACTTCCTTCATCACGAAGAAGGTCCGCAACTGGCGGACGCCCGGCAGGCCGAGCAGGGTCGTGCTGTGCAGGCGGTTGAAATCCGCCATGTCCGAGACCCGGATCTTGAGGAAGTAGTCGAAGTCCCCGGCCACGAGGTGGCAATCGAGGACGGTGGGGATCCCGCCCACGGCGGTCTCGAAGGCCGAGAAGGCTTCCGGGGTCGAGCGGTCGAGCACCACGCCGACGATGACGAGGGTACCGCGCCCCACCCGCGCGGGGTCGATGAGCGCCCGCACCGCCCGCACCACGCCGCCGGAGAACAGCGCCTGAAGCCGGCGGTGGCAGGTGGCGGCGCTGGTGTTCACCCGCTTGGCGATTTCGGCATTGCCCATCCGCCCATCGGATTGGAGCAGGCGCAGGATCTTGAGATCGGTGCGGTCGAGCGCAGATGGATCGGTGGATTCTTTCATTTCAACGCGGTTTCACGGTCGTTTGCAGCAGGTGAGGGCGCTCCAGTAAAATCTCAACCACATCGCGGCGCGAAGATCGAGAGCACCTTCCGTTCGGGGTTTGCTACCTTGGCTGCGCGTCCACGACCCCGAGACAGACCCGATGCTGGAACAGTTCGAGCGCTATCCCCTCACCTTCGGCCCGACGCCGATCGAGCCGCTGAAGCGGCTCTCGGCCCATCTCGGCAACGCGGTCGAGATCTACGCCAAGCGCGAGGATTGCAATTCCGGCCTCGCCTATGGCGGCAACAAGCTGCGCAAGCTCGAATACATC
Source organism: Methylobacterium sp. Gmos3 (assembly GCF_056430985.1). Taxonomy (NCBI): domain Bacteria; kingdom Pseudomonadati; phylum Pseudomonadota; class Alphaproteobacteria; order Hyphomicrobiales; family Methylobacteriaceae; genus Methylobacterium; species Methylobacterium sp. Gmos3. The sequence goes on along the minus strand of NZ_JBWJYL010000005.1, from coordinate 136,730 downwards.
GTGCCGGATGTGCTGAAATCGGGCGCGGACACCCTGGTCTCCATCGGCGGCGTGCAATCGAACCACACCCGCATGGTGGCGGCGGTGGCGGCCAAGCTCGGCCTCAAGTGCCGGCTGATCCAGGAAGCCTGGGTGCCGCATGAGGATGCCGTGTACGACCGCGTCGGCAACATCCTGCTCTCGCGCCTGATGGGCGCGCAGGCCCAGCTCGTGGATGACGGGTTCGACATCGGCATCCGCGATTCGTGGAAGCGGGCGCTGGCCGAGGTCGAGGCCGAGGGCGGCAAGCCCTATGCGATCCCGGCCGGCGCCTCGGTGCACAAGTACGGCGGCCTCGGCTATGTCGGCTTCGCCGAGGAGGTGCGCGCCCAGGAGAAGCAGATGGGCCTGCGCTTCGACTACATCGTGGTCTGCACGGTGACGGGCTCGACACATGCCGGCATGGTGGTCGGCTTCGGCGCGGACGGGCGCGCCCGCAACGTCATCGGCATCGACGCCTCCTACACCCCGGCGCAGACCCGCGCCCAGGTGCTCGACATCGCCCGCAACACCGCCGAACTGATCGGCGCCGCCCGCGTCGAGGACGAGGACGTGGTCATCAACGAAGACTACGCCTACCCGGTCTACGGCGTGCCTTCGAAGGAGACCGTGGAGGCGATCCGCCTTTCGGCCCGGCTCGAGGGCATGATCACCGACCCGGTCTACGAGGGGAAGTCGATGCAGGGCATGATCGACCTCATCCAGAAGGGCTTCTTCCCCAAGGGCTCGAAGGTGCTCTACGCCCATCTCGGCGGCGCCCCGGCGCTGAACGGCTACAGCTACACCTTCCGCAACGGCTGATTCCGGCGCATCCCGGCCTAGATCCCAGCTGGCAAAGGTTGGGATCGGAAGCCTGGAATGCGAAGAAGCCTGCGGATCGTCCTTCTCGTCGCCTGCGCCCTGGCGCTGCCCGGCCTCGCGCGGGCGGCCTCGGCCCCGGCGGTCGAGGCCGAGAACGGCATGGTCGTCTCGTCCCAGGCGCTCGCCTCGCAGGTCGGGGCGGACATCCTCAGGGCGGGGGGCAACGCCGTCGACGCGGCGGTGGCGGTGGCCTTCGCCGAGGCGGTGGTGAACCCATGCTGCGGCAATCTCGGGGGCGGCGGCTTCCTGGTGCTGCACACGGCGCAAGGGCGCAGCCGCTTCGTCAACTTCCGCGAGAAGGCCCCCGGCGGCGCCAGCCGCGACATGTATCTCGGCGCGGACGGCAACCTCGTGCCGTTCTCGACCCTGCGCGGCTGGAAGGCGGCCGGCGTCCCCGGCACGGTGCTCGGCCTGACCACCGCGCTCTCGCGCTACGGCACGCTCCCCCTCGCCAGGATCATGGCCCCCGCTATCGCGCTCGCGAAGGACGGCTTCGTGCTGACGCGGGGCGACACCGACATCCTCGAGACCGGCACGAAGAAGTTCGCCCGCGACCCGGCCGTGGCCAAGATCTTCCTACGGCCGGACGGCTCGCCGTTCCGGCCGGGGGACAGGCTGGTCCAATCCGCCCTCGGCAAGACCCTAGAGGCCATCGCCGAGGGCGGGCAGGCGGCCTTCTACCGGGGCGAGATCCCCCGCGCCGTCGAGGCGGCCTCCTCGGCGGGGGGCGGGATTCTCACCGCGCAGGATTTTGCGGACTACACCGTCACGGACGACAAGCCGCTCTCGTGCACCTACCGGGGGGCGACGATCCTCTCGGCACCGCCGCCCTCCTCGGGGGGCACGACGCTGTGCGAGATGCTGACGATCCTCGACGGCTACGACATCGCCGCCTCGGGCTTCAATTCGGCGCGGACCGTGCACCTGATGGTCGAGGCGATGCGGCGGGCCTATGCCGACCGCAACGCGACGCTCGGCGACCCCGCCTTCGTGGACAACCCGGTGGCGCGGCTGATCTCGCCGGACTACGCCCGCACCCTGCGCGAGGGGATCCGCCTCGACCGGGCGACGCCCTCGTCCGAGATCCGCCCTGATCCCGCGCTGCTGCCGTCCCGCGAGCGGCCGGAGACCACGCACATCTCCGTCCTCGACAGGGCGGGCAACGCGGTCTCGCTGACCTACACGATCAACGGGTATTTCGGCTCCGGGGCGATGGCGCCGGGCACGGGCTTCTTCCTCAACAACGAGATGGACGACTTCACCACGAAGGTCGGGGTGCCGAACCTGTTCGGCCTCGTCCAGGGCAATGCCAACGCCATCGCGCCGGGCAAGCGCCCGCTCTCCTCCATGGCGCCGACCATCGTCCTGCGGGACGGCAAGCCGGTGATGGTGGTGGGCTCGCCCGGCGGCTCGCGGATCATCACGATCAACGCGCAGGCGATCATGAACATGCTCGACTTCCGGATGCAGCCGCAGGAGGCGGTCGACGCCCCGCGCATCCACCATCAATGGCTGCCGGACACGGTCTACGCCGAGCCCTTCGCCCTCTCGGCGGACACCCTCGCGATCCTCAAGGGCATGGGCCACAGCGTGCAGGTGCAGGTGCCGTGGGGCGCGCAGGAACTCATAGCCACGAGCGGCGCGGTGCCGGCGGAGGCGGCAGCGGAATCTTCCGGGAACGATGCCTCCCGCACGCAGGACATGCGGCCGGGCCTGCTCTACGGCGCCAACGACAACCGCCGCCCGGCGGGGGCGGCGATCGGCGAGTGAGCCGGATTCAGTTGATGAGGCAGAAGCCCGCGCCCGTGCCGACCCGTCGCTCGGGCGGGCAGGAGGGCTTGGCCGGCGCGACGGGGGCGGGCTGAACCGAGCCGGTCGTGCCGGGCTCGATGCCGCGCAGCCATGCGTCGAGGCGCGGACCCCGGGTCGAGACCACGCCCTCGGCGGTGCTCGCCCAAACCGGCGTCGCCAGCATGAGGCACGCGGTGGAGAATGCAGCGAGCCGCATCATCGAATCGTCCCCCTTCTTCCACCGTCGCGCCACGGGCGGCCGAGGTGCGGGGACACCATCGCGACCGCCCGTAAACGCTTCGCTTAGAAGATGAGTTAACGCGCGAGGATTCCCGCGAAGATTGGGCCCTCAGTAGCCGTCGTAGAAGCCGGCGGGGCCGTAGCCGTCGATCCCGCGCGGGTCGATGGCGACCGGGCGCCGGGCGGGCACCGCGTAGTAGACGGTGCGGGCGCCGGTCTGGTCGTCGTCGAACGAGTCGACGCCATATCCATCGCCCCGGCCGCGCGCGACCGTGCGGGTCCGGGGGGCGCCCTCTGCCATGGCGGCGCCCTCGCCCTCGATCCGCACCTGGGTGTGATTCATCCCTTCCGCCTTCACCAGGGTGAACAGGGTCGCGGCGTTGCGCACCGACAGGCGCACGCAGCCGTGCGAGACAGCGCGGCCGAGGCTGCGGACATGGTTCGTGCCGTGGATGGCATGGCCCTGGTTGGTGAAGAACGTCGCGTAGGGCATCGGCGCGTCATCGAACTCCTTGGAGAAGTGCGTGCGCTCCATGCGGAACGGGCGGAAGCTCCCCGAGGGCGTGTCGTAGCCGGCAGCGCCGGTCGAGACCGGCCAGGAATAGCGCTGGACCCCATCGACGGCGACGGACATGCGCTGCGCGTCCTTGTCGACGGTGATGACCACGTCGGCCCGGGCCGGGACGGCGCCGAGGGCAAGGAGCAGGGCGGTGAGGAGGGCGGCGGATCGGATGCGCATCGATGTATCCCCAAGACGCCACGTTGGCGGAAGACCGCGAGGCATTCAGCCAAGCTACGCCCTTGCGGCGCTCCGGTTCCCGGTGCGCGTAGTAAGACTTCCGTGCGCCTGCGCCGCCTTCCTCCGCCGCCTGATCGGTGAATGTCGCGGAGAGACGCCGCGCCGGGCTGGATTTCCCGGCCGGAACGGTGCGTTGTGCCCTCGACCGTCAGATCTGGGACAGGCCGATGAAGCTCCTCTATTCCCCCGCCTCACCCTATGCCCGCAAAGTGCTGGTGCTGGCCCACGAGACCGGCCAGGCCGGCGAGATCGAGGTCGTGACCGCCGGCACCTCGCCCGTGGCCGGCGCGCCCGACGTCGCCCCCCACAACCCGCTGGGTAAGGTGCCGGCCCTGATCCTCGCGGACGGCACCTGCCTGTTCGACAGCCGGGTGATCTGCGAATACCTCGACATGCGCTCCGAGGGCGCGCACCTCTTCCCCGAGGGCGCCGAGCGCTGGGACGCCCTGACCCGGCAGGCCCTGGCGGACGGGATGCTCGATGCGGCGCTCCTCACCCGCTACGAGCGCGTGATGCGCCCCGAGCCCCTGCGCTGGCAGGATTGGGATGCCGGCCAGATCGCCAAGATCACGGCCGGGCTCGACCGGATCGAGGCCATCGTCGCCGACATGCCGGTGCTCGACATCGGCACGGTCGCCATCGCCTGCGCCCTTGGCTACCTCGATTTCCGCTTCCCCGACCTCGCGTGGCGCGACGGTCGCCCCGCGACGGCGGCGTGGTACGCCGTGTTCGAGGGCCGCCCGTCCATGACGGCGACGGTGCCGCCGCAGGGCTGAGGCTCAGCGCGGCGACGACATTTCATACGGGTGCGAGGAGGCGAGCGGGTCGGCGAAGAAATTTTCCACCGTGCTCGCCCCCGTGCCGAAGGTGATGAGCAGGAAGCCCCCGGCGAGCGCGAAGTTCTTCAGGAAGTCCCAGAACAACTCGCGCCCCTTGCCGCCGGACCAGAAGTCGCCCGGCGTCCAGAACTGCTTCCACAGGAGGGCCGTGACGCCGCAATAGCCGGCCATCACGAAGGCGGCGGCGCGGTCGAACGCCCCCGTCAGGATGCAGGCCGACATGCCGATCTCGACGGTGAGCCCGAGGAGGATCAGCACCACGGCCGGAGCGGTGGCGTGCACCGCCTGCTTCGCCTGACCGACCGCGCCCTTGAAGTTCACGATCTTGTCGAGGGCGCTGAAGGGCAGGAACAGCAGGACGAGGAGCAGGCGGGTGCCGAAGGCGATGGCGAGGCTCAGGGCTGGCATCCGGTCTTGGGCTCCATGACGGCGTCGTGGGGGCAGGTGTGACAGGCGGCGCCGATTGCAAGGAAGTCGGGCGCGATGCCCCGAAAACGGGCTTGGGCGGAAGGGGTCGCCTGCGCTAATGTCGCAGGGCCCAACACGACGATGCGGGAGAGACCGGGACGGCCCGACAGAGGCCGCCCGGCGCCGACGGAGCAACCGCCCCGGAAACTCTCAGGCACCAGGAACCGTGTCGTCGGGGCAATCTGGAGAGCGGTGCGGCGGATTCGTCCGCTGGCACCCGCCGAAGGGGACGTCCGTGCTCACCGCCCTGCCAAGGCGGCGCCGGATCAAACTCTCAGGCACCGGGACAGATGGGGCGCGACCGACCGGCTTCACACGAGGCCGGTCCCATGCGTCCAGATGGCCCGGAGTCCCAAACCCATGACCCATGTCGCCGTGATCGGCGCCGGCATCACCGGCGTGACGACAGCCTATGCCCTCGCCACGCGGGGGTATCGCGTCACCGTCCTCGACCGCAACCGCTACGCCGCGATGGAGACCTCCTTCGCCAATGGCGGCCAGCTCTCGGCCTGCAATGCCGAGGTGTGGAACAAGGTCTCGACGGTGATCCAGGGCCTGCGCTGGATGACCCGCCGCGACGCGCCGCTGCTGATGAATCCGGCCCCGTCCTGGCACAAGCTGTCGTGGATGGCCGAGTTCGTCCGCGAGATCGCCCATTATCGGGAGAACACCGTCGAGACGGTGCGGCTCGCGATCAAGGCGCGGGAGGCCCTGTTCGCCATGGCCCGCGCCGAGGGGATCGACTTCGACCTCAAGACCCGCGGCATCCTGCATTTCTACCGGGACGAGGCCGCCTTCCGGAAGGCGGAAGGGGTGAACGCCCTCCTCCGCGAGGGCGGGCTGGAGCGCCACGCCGTCACGCCCGACGAGATCCGCGCCATCGAGCCGACGCTGGCGGGCACCTATTACGGCGGGTTCTTCACCCCCTCCGACGCCACGGGCGACATCCACAAATTCACGCGGGGGCTCGCCGCCGCCTGCGCCCGCAGGGGCGTGCGCTTCGTCCACGACGCCGACGTCGCCTCGGTCGCGCCGGGCGGGGAGGGGGGCCACGTCGTCGGCTGGCGCGAGGCCGGCAAGGGCGAGGCCCGCGAGGAGCTCTTCGACGCGGTGGTGATCTGCGCCGGCACGGCGAGCCGCCATTTCGCGGCGATGCTGGGCGACCGGGTGAACATCTATCCCGTGAAGGGCTACTCGATCACCGTGAACCTCTACACGCCGGAGGCCCAGGCGGCGGCGCCGCAGGTGAGCATCCTCGACGAGGCCACGAAGATCGTCACCAGCCGGCTCGGCGAGGACCGCTTCCGCGTGGCGGGCACCGCCGAATTCAACGGCTTCAACCGCGACATCCGCCACGACCGCATCCAGCCCCTGGTGGACTGGACCCGCGAGCAGTTCCCCGGAATCGACACGGACCGGGTGGTGGCCTGGAGCGGCCTGCGGCCGATGATGCCGAACATGCTGCCGAAGGTCGGGCGCGGGCGCCGGGCAGGGGTGTTCTACAACACCGGCCACGGCCATCTCGGCTGGACCCTCTCCGGCGCCACCGCCGAACTCGTGGCCGAGGCCGTCGCGGCCGAGCACACGCCGGACACGGCGGGCCTGCCCCTCGCGGCGTGAGGCAGGGTCGCTCCCCCGAACCGCGCCGCCGTTGCGGGCGAAGCGAAGCAATCCAGGGATCCGCCACGTTCGAAGACGTCCCGCTTCCCTGGATTGCTTCGCAGGCGCCCGCAATGACGGCGGGGGCCACGGAGTGAGTTCGTAATTTTGAATAATGTTCGCGCGGCGCTACGGTCGCCGCTGGGAGGCGCCATGACCACGACACCCGCCTATGTCGATCCCATCGACGGGACGACCTACCCCATCGACACGCCGCGCTGGCGCTCGGAAGCGGGGCGACCGCTGATGATCACCGACCTGCCCGGCATCGGGCGGGACGGGATCGACACCGCCGCGCGCTCGCTCTGGCGCTATGCCGGCGCCCTGCCGGTGGCGGTCTCCGATCCGATCAGCCTGGGCGAGGGCTGCACCCCCCTCGTCCGCCGGCCCTGGCGGGGTGGGCACGCGCATTTCAAGCTCGAATGGTTCGCCCCCTCGGGCAGCTTCAAGGACCGGGGCGCCTCGGTGATGCTCTCGATCCTGCGGCAGCAAGGGATCGACGCCGTGCTGGAAGATTCCTCCGGCAACGGCGGCGCGGCGGTGGCGACCTATGCCGCCGCCGCCGGGATGCGGGCGAAGATCCTCGTGCCGGCCTCGACCTCGCCGGCCAAGACCGTGCAGATGCGCGCGGCCGGCGCCGATATCGAACTGATCCCCGGCACCCGGCAGGACACCGCCGACGCGGCCGTCGCCCGGGCCGAGTCGATCTTCTACGCCAGCCATAACTGGCAGGCGCATTTCCTTCAGGGCACCAAGACCCTGGCCTATGAGCTGTGGGAGGATCTGGGCTTCCACGCGCCGGATTCGGTTATCATCCCCTGTGGGGCGGGCAGCAACATCCTCGGCTGCGATATCGGCTTTGGCGAATTGCTGCGCCGGGGCGAGATCGAGCGTCTGCCGCGCCTCTACGCGGTGCAGCCGGCCCATTGCGCGCCGCTCCATGCCGGCTTCGCAGCGGGAGCGGAGGATGCCCTGCCCATCGACCCGCGCCCGACGCTCGCCGAGGGCGCCTCCATCGCCCGGCCGGTGCGCGGACGGGAGGTGCTGGCGGCCCTGCGCCGCTCCGGCGGCGGCACCGTCGCGGTGTCCGAGGCGGCCATCGAGGCGGCGCTGCATGAGCTCGCCCGCTCAGGCCTCTATGTCGAGCCGACCTGCGCCATGGCGGCGGCGGCGCTGAGCGACCTGACCGAACGCGGCGCCATCCGCGCCGACGAGACGAGCGTCGTCGTCCTCACCGGCACCGGCATCAAGGCCACGCCCCGCATCGCCGACCTGCTCGACGCCCGAGCCTGAGACACATCAACAAAGGAGGAACCCCATGGCCAACACGCTCCCCGCCGCCATCGGCATGCCTGTCGATGAGGTCGACACCCCCTGCCTCGTGGTCGATCTCGACGCCTTCGAGCGCAACGTCGAGAAGCTCGGCCGCTACATGAAGGAGAAGGGCCTGCGCCACCGGGCGCACGCCAAGACGCACAAGTCCTCCGACATCGCGATGATCCAGATCGAGCGGGGCGGGGCCTGCGGCGTGTGCTGCCAGAAGGTCAGCGAGGCCGAGGCGCTGGTGAGTGCGGGCATCCGCGACGTGCTGGTCTCGAACCAGGTTGTCGCGCCGAAGAAGATCGAGCGGCTGGCGGCACTCGCCACCCGCGCCCGGGTGCTGGTCTGCGTCGACGACCTCGGCAACGTCGACGACCTCTCGGCGGCGGCGGTGAAGTACGGCGTCACCCTCGAATGCCTCGTGGAGATCGATGTCGGCGCGGGCCGCTGCGGCGTCGCGCCGGGCGAGCCGGCGGTCGCCATCGCCCGCCGCATCGCCGACCGGCCGGGCCTGACATTCGCCGGGCTCCAGGCCTACCAGGGCAAGGCCCAGCATGTCCGTGCCCACAACGAGCGCCAGGATCTGATCCAGAAGGCCATCGACGACACCAAGCGCACCGTCGATCTCCTGAAGGCCGAGGGCCTGTCCTGCGCCATCGTCGCGGGGGCGGGCACCGGCAGCTTCGAGATGGAGGGGGCGAGCGGCGTCTACAACGAGCTGCAATGCGGCTCCTACGTCTTCATGGACGCCGATTACCAGCGCGTCCGCGATGCCGGCGACAAGCCGATCTCGGAGTTCGAGAACAGCCTGTTCATCCTCACCTCGGTGATGAGCAAGGCGAAGCGGGATGTCGCGATCTGCGATGCCGGCCTCAAGGCGCAGAGCGTTGACAGCGGGATGCCGATCGTGTTCGGCCGCAGCGACGTCGAGTACCTGAAGGCCTCCGACGAGCACGGGGTGATCGCCGATCCCGGCAACGTGCTCCGGCTGAACGACCGGCTGCGCCTGATCCCCGGCCATTGCGACCCGACCGTCAACGTCCACGACTGGCTGGTGGGCGTCCGCAACGGCCGCGTCGAGGCCCTGTGGCCGGTCACGGCGCGGGGGGCTCTCCTGTAGGAGGGACACCTTCGCGCGGACGATCCTCGCCAAGGCCGGCGCGGCGCGCTAGTCAGCGCGCCGGCATGAGCGAGACCCTGACGAGAACGATCCGCGTCGTCGGCATCGGCACCGGCGATCCCGAACACCTGACCTTGCAGGCGGCGCGGGCGCTGTCCGACGTCGCGGCGGTGTTCGTCCTCGACAAGCGCGCCGAGACCGCCGACCTCGTGGAGGTCCGGCGGCGGATCTGCGCGGCGCATATCGCCCGGCCCTATCGCTTCGTGACCGTGGACGACCCGCCCCGCGAGCGGAACCCGGCCGACTACGCCGCCACCGTGGAGGCGTGGCACGCCGCCCGCGCCGAACGACTGGAGGAGGCCTTCGCCGGCCTCGGGGCAGGGGAGGTCGGTGCGCTTCTCGTCTGGGGCGATCCGGCGCTCTACGACAGCACCCTGCGCATCCTCGAGCGGATCGCCGCGCGGGGCCGCCTCGCCCTCGCCTGCGAGGTGATTCCCGGCATTTCCAGCGTGCAGGTGCTGTGCGCCCGCCACGCGGTGCCGCTGAACGCCATCGGCGGAACGATCGCGATCACCACCGGCCGGCGCCTCGCCTCGGGCTGGCCGGAGGGCGCCGAGAGCGTCATCGTGATGCTCGACGGCGATCCGGCCTTCGGGCACCTCGACTCCGACCTGACCATCCATTGGGGGGCTTACCTCGGCAGCGCCGATGAAATCCTCGTCGCCGGGCGGCTCGGTGATGTCGGGGACGAGATCCGCCGTCTGCGGGCCGACGCCCGGGCGCGGCATGGGTGGATCATGGATATCTACCTGCTGTCGCGGCATCCGCAGGGCTCCGCCCTGCACCCGCCGAAGGGCTCGCCCTTCGGGAACCCGTGATGCTGCGCCTGCGGGAGTATCAGCGGGCGAGCCTCGACGCCCTCGATGCCGCCTGGGCGCGGGGAGGGGAGGCGGGCCAACTCGTCGTGCTGCCCACCGGGGCGGGGAAGTCCCTCGTCATCGCCGCCCTGGCGCGGGAGGCGCTGGAGGAGAACCCCCTCACCCGCGTCGTCATCGTCACCCATAGCCGCGAACTCGTCGCGCAGAACCTCGCCGAATTGCAGCGCCACTGGCCGGAGGCGCCGGCCGGCGTGTTCTCCGCCGGGCTCGGGCGGCGGGAGGCCGGCGCGCAGGTGCTGGTCTGCTCGATCCAATCCGTCGCCGATAGGCTCGACGCGATCGGCCCCCGCGATCTCGTCGTGGTGGACGAGGCGCACCTGATCCCGCGTTCGGCCGAGACCCGCTACGGCCGCTTCCTCGCGGGGCTGTCCGCCCTCACCCCGGCGATGCGCGTCGTCGGCTTCACCGCGACCCCGTACCGGCTCGATTCCGGGCGCCTCGACGAGGGGCCGGGCCGGCTCTTCTCCGGCATCGCCTACGAATCCGACACGGGCGATCTGATCCGCCGGGGCTACCTCGCGCCCCTCGTCTCCAAGGCGACGCTGACGCAGCTCGACGTCACCGGCGTCGGCCGGCGCGGGGGCGATTACATCCCCAGTGAGCTGGAAGCCGCCGTCAACCGCGACTGGATCACCAGGGCCGCCGTGTCCGAACTGGTGGAGTACGGGAGCGGACGCCGCTCCTGGCTCGCCTTCTGCGCCGGGCTCGCCCACGCCGCCGCCGTGCGCGACGCCGTGCGGGAGGAGGGCTATTCCTGCGAGACGGTCGAGGGCGGCACGCCCAAGCGCGAGCGCGACCGGATCGTCGCGCGGTTCAGGGCCGGAAAGATCCGCTGTCTCGCCTCGGTGGGCGTGCTCGGCACCGGCTTCAACGCGCCGGAGGTCGACCTCGTGGCCCTGCTCCGTCCGACGCGCAGCACCGGCCTCTACGTGCAGCAGGTCGGGCGGGCCTTGCGCCGGGCGCCGGGCAAGGACGACGCGCTGATCCTCGACTATGCCGGGCTGGTGCGGATGCACGGCCCGGTGGACGCCGTGACGATCCGCACGGCCGAGGCGGTGCGCGGTGGGGCAGGGGGCTTGCGCGCCAAGCCCTGCCCCGGCTGCGGCGCCCTGATCGCCCTCAACGCCTCCACCTGCGAGACCTGCTGGATCGAGCCGGAGGCCGAGCGCGAGCCCGGCCACGAGGCGAGCGCCGAGGACGAACTGGCGATCCTCTCGGAGACCGCCCTCGCCCCCGTGGCGAAGGCGGACGGCGCTTGGCATCCGGTGCGCGAATGGCGCATCGAACCGGCATCCGGCGGGCTCGATCTGGTCCTGACCTGGGCGGCAGGCTCCTGGCGGATCCACCTCCGCCCCGAGGGGCGGGGCTACGAGCGCGAGAAGGCGGTGCTGTGGTGGCGCGGCCTCGGCGGCGGCCGCGACGCGCCCCTCGACGCGGCGGGTTTCCTCGACGGCGCCGACGCCCTCGAAGCGCCGGCCTCCGTGCGGGTGACGGAGAAGGCGTTGTCCCGCGAATTGTCCTGCCGGGCAGCCGACGGGCGCATCGTCACCGACACCCATCGGCTGGCCGACCGCGCCGCGTGACGCCACGGGGCAGGGGGCTTTGACCAGCGGCTCCGACCGCCCTCGCCCATTAAGCGCGCCGTCGTCATTGCGAGCGCAGCGAAGCAATCCAGCGATGCGCCACGTCCTGAAGCGTCCCGCTGCATGGATTGCTTCGCGCCCGCTCGCAATGACTCGCAATGACCGGAGAGGTTATGGTTAATGGTTTCGACCATACCCCTCCCCGCAGATCACCCCCCCATTCTAGTTCCATAATATATCTTATGCGAACTTTGGATGGGTATTGCCGGCCTAGGCCAAGCGGGCTTGCAGCCTTGCGAGGATGTCCCTTGCGCTGAAGGGTCTGGGCGGTGGCGGCAGGTGCGGCGCGGGGCCCTGCTCCGGGATCGGGCCCCGGCTGAAGCGTCCCCCCGCCGACCAGAACACGTCGCGGTCGCTGCCGATCATGGCGAGACCCACCGGCTCGCGCTGGGCATGGGTGAGGCGGCCCGAGGCCCAGACGGGCTGCCAGCATTCGCGCCGGGTGAGGTCGGCGTCGCGACCGGCGAGGCGCGCATAGCCGGCGGCGGCGAGGATGCGCGCGCCCCCGAACTCCGCCGGGATCCAGACCCAGCCCGAGAACACGTAGATCCCGTGCGGGTCGAAGACGGCCGGGTCGACCGTGCGGGTGAAGCCGTTGAAGCCGGCCTCGGGCCGCCGTCCGGCATGGCGCCGCAGCCCGCCGGGCAGGGGCAGGGCCTGCGGGAAGGCCCCCGCCCCCAGGTGCGTGCGCGCCCCGCCCCGCACCAGCGCCCAGGCCTCGTCCACGAGGTGCATCCAGGGCTCCAGATCCACCTCCCAGGCCTGCTCCGTCGGAGCGAAGCGGCGCACCCTCCCCTCGATCAGGCGTTCCCCGACCCGCCGCACCGGCTCCGGCCGCCAGCCCGGTCCGGCCTGCGTGACCTTGAGCAGGGTCGAGGGTCCGTGCGCCCAGACGGCCTCGGCGAGGCGCGCGAAGTCGCCGTCCGGCTCGTCGTCGGCGACCTTGCGCACGAGGATCGTCGCGCCCTCGGCCAGCTCGTCGAGCATCTTGCGCTTCAGATGGGCGAGGCGGCCGTATTCCCGCGCGAGCAGCGCCTCCGGCTCCACGGAGCCCGGCGCCTGCCCGGTATTGGCCCAGATGTTGTAGGCCCGGCTGTGGCAGTAATAGGCGCCGCCCTGGCTCACCGAGAGGTGGAGATCACCGGGCGCGCCGAGATCCGCGAAGCCGCAACGCAGGCCCCGGATCAGATCCTCCATCGGGGTGTAGGCGAAGCGCAGCAGGCCGGAGGGCTCGACGCCCCCGTACCGCTGCACGAAGCCGAACTCGCAATTGTCCCCCAGGCTGCGGAAGCCGTGAAGCCGCTCCGCGAGGGAGGCGGCCGCCGCATGGTCCATCCCGGTCATCCGTTCCGCGTGTCTCACCGCGTCCTTCGGGTGTCCGGGATGTGTTGTCCAGTGCGGGACCGCTAGCGCACGGATACCTTGATCTCGGATTCGTAGCCGGAGCCGTCGGCGTTGATGACCAGGATGCGGAACGAATCCAACCCCTCGTATCCCTCCTCGCCCTGGTAGACGATCCGCTGGCCCGGCACCTTGTGGGCGTTGCACTCCGCCAGCGGCGAGGACGCGATGTATTGCGGGAAGGATTGGGCGGCCTCGATCGTGGCCTTCCCGTGGCGCGGCGGCGACAGCAGGCGGATCACCACCGGCCCCTGCGACGTGCAATCGGGAAACAGCGACGAATAGAACGCGATGGCGCGCGCCTCCTCGCGCGGGACCGTCCGCTCGAGGTTGAAGACGGTCTGGGCCGGCGGGGGAGGTGGGTCGGCCGGGATCGCGCCGAACGTCGTGGCGAGGGCGGCGGCGAGCCGGATCATGATGCGCGATGCCTCTTCGGACGGGAGGCCCTCCGATACCGCCCGCATCGGGGCGCCGCCAGATTCCGCGCGCCCAAGTCCCCTCCCCGGCACGAAAAAAGCGTGAAAATCGCCATCTCGACGCGAGGCGAAAAGCGCAACACGACCAGTAGTTTAATTTACAATCCCCACATGGCCTACGAGGCGGAAGCCGGCGCGAATCAGCCGATCCCCTTCTCCAGCGGCACGACCAGCCTGAAGGTCGTCCCCTGCCCCGTCGGCGGCAGGTTCAGCGTGCCGCCGAGCTGCCGCGCGAGGCTCCCGACGACCCGCATCCCGAGGCTCTTCGAGGCGCGGCCGATCTCGAACCCGTCCGGCAGGCCGATCCCGTCATCGGCCACCTCGACGGTGAGCGTCTCGGCCTCCCGCCCGGCCCGCACGCGAATGTCGCCGCCGGAGGGAAAGCGGTCGATCGGGTAGGCGTATTTCAGGGCGTTGGTCACAAGCTCGTTCACCAGAAGCCCGATGGGGATGGCGAGGTCGGCCGAGAGCTTCTGCGGCAGGGCCTCGCAGGTCAGGCGGTGGCTCGGGGCGCCGCTCGCGAGGTTGAGGATCAGCTTGTCGAGGAAGGTGGCGAGGTCGATCTCGCCGGGCACCGCCTCCCCTGCCCCGTCGCGATCCGCGATATCGCCCTGGCGCCACAACTGGTCATGGACGGTGGCGATGGCCTCCACCCGGCTGCGGGCGTCCTGCAGAGCGGCGAGCACGGCGGGCTCGCCCTCGGCCGAGCGCGCCTGGAGGGCGAGCAGGCTCGCGACGATGGCGAGGCTGTTCTTCACCCGGTGGCTCATCTCGCGGGCGAGCAGGTCCTGCCGGGCGAGGGACGCGCGCAGCAATTCCTCGGTGCGGTGGCGCTCGATGGCGCTGCCGAGGAGGTTGGCGAAGCCCTGCATGAAGGCGATGTCCGCCTCCTCGAACATGCCCTCGCGGCTGTCGTCCACCTCGAGCACGCCGAAGGCGCCGTCGCGGTTCTCGATCAGCACGTTGATCGCCCGGCGGATGCCGTGGTCGGCCATGAGCTGCGGCGTGCGGAACCGCGTCTCGGCGGCGAGATGATTGGAGATCACCGGCCGCCCGGTCTTGAGGGCGAAGCCGGCGGGCGAGGCCAGATCGGCCCCCACCGTGGCGCGGCCGATCACGTCGGGCTTCCAGCCGACCCCCGCCCGCACGAGAAGCGTGTCCTCCCGGCGCAGATATTCCAGCGCCTTGCAGTACTCGGCGCCCATGCCTTCCGCGCACAATTCGGTGGCCCGCTGGAGCAGCAGGTCGAAATCCTTGCCGCGCAGGGCCTCGACGCCGAACTCGGACAGGATCGCCTGCTGGCGCAGCCTCGCCTCGATATCGACGGGAGTCGGGAGAGGCGGGACGGCCTCCGGCGTGGCTTCGATACGGGGCTCTTCGGGGCGCGCGGACATGACAGCGTGACGGTAGCAGCAGGGCGGGGCGCGAGCGATATCGCGGAACGGCCGCGAACTCACGCGCCACGCGGCGTTTCGTCCTGGCCGGGACCCGCGAGCCGGGGCGGACGTTCAGCCGGTTCGATCAAACGACCGGGGATCCCGACCACGATGGCCGATGTGAAGGGCTTGTCCGACCACGCACTCTCGATCCTGGCCTTCGCGGCCTATCACCGGCTGGTGAGCGGCGAGCGCGTGACCTCCGTCATCCGCAAGGACGGCGCCGGCCACGAGGCCGACCCGAAGGGCGTCGAGGAACTCACCGAGCGCGGCCTCGCCCAGGCCGGCGAGACCGAGATCGAACTCGGTGACGAGGCGCAGGAGGCGGTCGAGACCATGGTGAAGGCGCTGCGCGGGGCGGTGGGGCGCTGAGCGCGTCAGGCTCCTTCGCGCGACCGGAACACCGAGGTAACGTCGCGCCGGGCGTGCAGGACGCTGACCACCTCGAACGTCTCGCCGACGTAGCGGAAATAGATCACGTAGGACCGATGGGCCGCGCTGCGGATGTCGGGGCGCAGTTCCGGCCTCGGCCGGCCGATGAGGCCCGGCAGGGCCGCGAGCTTGCGGCATTGCGCCCTGATCCCCTCGACGTAGCGCCGGCCCGTGGCGACGCTTCCGCTGATCTCCGTGACCGAGACGAGGATGTCGAGGAGGTCGCCGCGTGCGGCCGCCAGATAGACGAGGCGCCTCATCCCCGGTGACCGCGGGCCTCTAGCTCTTCGGCTTTGGCCGCGAGCGCCGCGTCGATCTCCGAATCGTCGAAGGCGCCGCCGGCCGCGATGGCGGCGTCGAGGGTCGTCCGCAGTGCCTGGAGCTTGGCCTCCTGCTCTTCCACGAGGCGCAACCCCTCGCGGACGACGTCGCTGGCGGAACCGTAGCGACCGTCCCGGACGACGCGGGCGATGAACCCTTCCCAGCGTTCCCCGATCAGGACATCCATGGATCGATCTCCCCTACCCTCCGGGATCGTATCAGATCCCCCCTCCGGTGATCTAACGCACATTCCTCGGACAAGCGGGCTCGCCGGCTCGGCTGGCTTTTCTACCTGTAACGGTTCCAGCCTGCAGGCCAGCGGATCCGCATCATGACGATACCCATCAGGCTTACCCTGAACGGGAAGCCGCATGCCATCGACCTCGACGATCCCCGCATCACCCTCCTCGACCTCCTACGCGAGCGCCTCGGCCTGACCGGCGCGAAGAAGGGCTGCGACCGGGGCCAATGCGGCGCCTGCACTGTCCTGGTGGACGGGAAGCGGATCAATTCCTGCCTGCAGCTCGCCGTGAGCCTCGACGGCGCCGAGGTGCTCACCATCGAGGGCCTGTCCGAGGGCGACGCCCTCCATCCGGTCCAGGCCGCCTTCATCGCCCATGACGGGTTCCAGTGCGGCTTCTGCACGCCGGGCCAGATCATGAGCGCCGTCGGCCTCATTCGCGAGGGCAAGGCGGGGACCGACCCCGAGCGCATCCGCGAGGGGATGAGCGGCAACATCTGCCGCTGCGGCGCCTATGCCGGCATCCTGGAGGCCGTGAAGGACGCCAGCGGCCGCATGGAGCAACGGGAGGACGCCGCGTGATTCTGTTCGATTACACCCGCGCCGCGACCGTCGCCGACGCCCTCGCCGCCGGCCGCCAGCCCGGCGCCGCCTTCCTTGCCGCCGGCACCAACCTCGTCGACCTGATGAAGGGCGGCGTCACCAACCCCGAGCGGGTCATCGACATCACCCGCCTCCCCGGCCTGTCGGGGATCGAAGCCAAGCCGGACGGCTCCCTGCGCATCGGTGCGCTGGTCCGCAACAGCGACGTCGCCGACGATCCGCACGTGGCCAAGACCTACCCGATGGTGGCCGAAGCCTTGCTCGCCGGCGCCTCGGCGCAGTTGCGCAACGCGGCGACGGTGGGCGGCAACCTGATGCAGCGGACCCGCTGCCAGTACTTCACCGACGCAGTGTCCCCCTGCAACAAGCGCCAGCCGGGCTCCGGCTGCGCGGCGCTCGGCCACGCGACCCGCATCCACGCCGTCCAGGGCTGGAGCGAGCAGTGCATCGCCACCCACCCTTCCGACTTCTGCGTGCCGCTGGCGGCTCTGGACGCCTCCGTCGAGATCGAGGGGCAGGGGGGCACGCGCAGCGTCAAGCTCACCGAGTTCCAGCTGCTCCCGGGCGACCACCCGGAGCGGGAGACGGTGCTGGAGCCGGGCGAGCTGATCACCGCCCTCACCCTCCCCGCCGAGGCGGCACGGTTCGCGGGCAACGCCCGCTATCTCAAGGTCCGCGACCGCACCTCCTACGCCTTCGCGGTCGTCTCGGCCGCCGCCGCCATGATCCTCGACGGCGGCAAGATCGGGCAGGCCCGCCTCGCCTTCGGCGGACTCGCCCTGAAGCCCTGGCGGGTCACGGAAGCGGAAGCCTCGCTCGCCGGGAAGGCGCCCTCCCCCGAGGCTTACGCCGAGGCCGCGCGGATCGCGCTCGACGGCGCCAAGCCGACCGGTGAGGCCAACGCCTTCAAGATCGAACTCGCCCGCCGAGTGGCGGTGCGGGCCCTCACCCTGGCGGCTGCCGGAACGCCCGCGCGTCTCCCGGCGCTTCCCGCCTCCCCCTTCGGCATCGTCTGAGGATCGCATCATGACCTCGACCCAAGAGCCTTCGACCATCGAACCGGTCCGCCACGGATCGAGCATCGGCCAGCCCCTCACCCGCCGGGACGGTCCCTTGAAGGTGAAGGGCCAAGCGCGCTTCGCCGCCGACAACCTGCCGCCGGGCACCCTACACGCGGCCCTCTGCGTGGCGAAGATCGCCCGCGGCCGGGTGAAGAGCCTCGACGTCGCGGCGGCCGAGGCCCATCCCGGCGTCGTCAAGGTGATGACGCCGGAGAACGCGCCGAAGCTCTCCAAGGACCCGGACCTGAAGGACGTGCCCTTCACCTTCCGGATCGACGTGCTGCAGAACGACAAGGTCCGCTACGCCAACCAGCCCATCGCCGTGGTGATCGCGGAGACGCTGGAGGCGGCGACCGAGGGCGCGCGCCTGCTCGCCCCGACCTACGAGGAGGAAGCCCCGCGCATCGGCCTCGATGCCGGCGAGGTGTTCACCCCGGATTCGGTCGGCGTCGGCGCCCCGCCGGAGCAGGTCGACGGCGACGTCGAGGCGGGCCTCGCTTCGGCCTCGAAGACCTTCACCGGCACCTACGAGACGCCCGCCCAGTACCACAACGCCATGGAGCCGCACGCGGCGGTGGCGAGCTGGGACGGCGACAAGCTCCACCTGTTCATGCCGACGCAGGGGCTCGCCATCGCGCAGGGGCGGCTCGCGGGGCTCTTCGGCATCAAGCCCACCGACATCCATATCGACAGCCCCTATCTCGGCGGCGGCTTCGGCTCGAAGGGTGTGCCGGCGGGCCCGCAGGTGCTGGCCTGCATGGCGGCGCGGCTCACCGGCAAGCCGGTGAAGCTCGTACCGACCCGCTCGCAGATGTACGGGCCGATGGGCCATCGCGGGCCGACCCGGCAGACCCTGCGCCTCGGCGCGGACGAGGCCGGCAAGCTCACGGCGCTCGACCACCACATCCTCACCGCCTCCTCCAGCTTCGACGACTTCTTCGAGCCGGCGGGCCGGGTGACGACCACCCTCTACGCCAGCAAGGCCACCGCCATCCGCCACGAAGCGGTGCGGCTCGATACCGGCACGCCGCTCTTCATGCGCGGCCCCGGCGAGGCGTCGGGCAGCGTCGCCATCGAGAGCGCACTCGATGAGCTGGCCTTCGACCTCAACATGGACCCGCTGGAGTTCCGGCTGGCCAACTATGCCGAGGTCGAGCCGTTCTCCGGCAAGCCCTTCTCCTCGAAGGCCCTACGGGAATGCTACGCCCAGGGCGCGCAGGCCTTCGGCTGGGCCGGGCGCCCGCTGAAGCCCCGCCAGACCCGTGACAAGGACGGGTTCCTCGTCGGCGCCGGCGTCGGCACCGCGACCTTCCCCGCGATGATCTTCGAAGGCATGGCGCGGGCCGAGATCCGGGCCGACGGCTCCGGCACGGTGGAGATCGGCGCCCTCGACATGGGCCAGGGCGCCTGGACGGCGCTGGCGCAGATCGCCGCCGACGGTCTCGGCCTCGGCATGGAGGAACTGACCTTCAACATGGGCTCCTCCGATCTGCCGAATGCCGGCATCGCGGGCGGCTCGGGCCACACCGCCACCGCCGGCAACGCGATCCACGCGGCGGCGCAGGACGTGATCGGCCAGCTCACCGAGCTGGCGGTGAACGACCAGGCCTCGCCGCTGTTCGGCGCGGGCAATGCGGGCGTGACCGCTGCGGGCGGTCGCCTCACCCGCCGGGACGATCCGAGCCGGAGCGAAACCTTCTCCGCGATCCTCAACCGGGCCGGTCGGGCGAAGATCGAGGGCAAGGGCAAGGCCGGGGCGGATGCCGCCGCGCAGAAATCCTACGCGATGCACGCCCACGGGGCGGTCTTCGCGGAGGTGAAGGTCGATCCCGATCTCGGGCAGGTGCGGGTGAGCCGCCTCGTCGGCGCCTTCGCGGCGGGCCGGATCATCAACCCTCACCTCGTGCGCAGCCAGTATTACGGCGGCATGATCTGGGGCATCTCCTTCGCCCTGCACGAGAAGGCGGAGATGGACCCGCGCACCGGCCGGTTCCTCAACGACAACCTCGCCGAGTACCACGTGCCAGTGAACGCCGACATTCCGCCGATGGAGGCGATCCTCATCCCCGAGCAGGATTCGGTGGTGAACACGCTCGGCGTGAAGGGTGTCGGCGAGATCGGCATCACCGGCACGGCGGGCGCCATCGCCAACGCGGTGTGGCACGCCACCGGCATCCGGGTGCGGGACATCCCGATCACCCTCGACAAGCTGTTGGGGTAGGGGGCGCCCCCTCCCCCGTCATTGCGAACGGAGTGAAGCAATCCAGGGTTAGCGGGCCGTCTCCGGACGATCCGTGTCCCTGGATTGCTTCGCGTTGCTCGCAAAGACGGTCGGAGGCCTGCTAAGACCTCTCCTCCGTGCCCCCGGAAGGCTTGCGTCTCATGCCCCTCACCAGCGACATCAGCGGCGTCGTGCCGATCGCGCCGACGCCGTTCCACCCGGACGGGCGGATCGACGAAACGTCCCTCGACCGGATGGTCGACTACTTCGAGGGCGTGGGGGTCGATGGGCTGACGATCCTCGGGCAACTCGGCGAGGCCGGGAAGCTCGACCATGCCGAGGGCATCGCCGTCGCCCGGCGGGTGATCGGGCGGACCAAGCGGCCGGTCATCGTCGGCGTGACGGCACCGGGCTTCGCGGCCATGCGCTCCCTCGCCCACGAGGTGATGGCGATCGGCGCGGCTGGCGTCATGGTCGCGCCACCCAACACGCTCCGCACCGACGATCTGGTCGCCGGCTATTTTCGCAATGCGGCCGAGGCGTTAGGGCCGGATGTTCCCTTCGTGCTTCAGGATTATCCGCTCACCTTTTCGGTGGTGATGACGCCCGCCGTGATCCGCCGGATCGTCACCGAGAACCCAACTTGCGTGATGCTCAAGCACGAGGATTGGCCGGGGCTGGAGAAGGTCTCGACCCTGCGCGGGTTCGAGGCGGAGGGCGCGATGCGGCGCATCGCGATCCTGGTCGGCAATGGCGGCCTGTTCCTCGATTTCGAGGCCGAGCGCGGGGTCGACGGTGCCAACACCGGCTATGCCTTCCCGGAGATGCTGGTGGACGTGGTGCGCCTCACCAAGGCGGGCCGCCGGGACGAGGCGCACGACCTGTTCGACGCGCACCTGCCCTACCTGCGCTACGAGCAGCAGCAGGGTCCGCTGGGGCTGGCCGTGCGCAAATACGTGTTCATGCGCCGGGGTATCTTCGCCTCGGACGCGCAGCGCAAGCCATCGCAGGCGCTCAGCGCGGTGGCGAAGGAGGAGGTCGAGTTCCTGCTCGCGCGGCTCGCACGGACGGACGAGCGGGCGCGGCTGCCGCGCTAGGCGGGCTCAGGTCCCGGCCTTGCGCTCCTGGCGGGGCTTGGCCGGGTCGCCGTCGCGCAGCGACGCGGGCGGAGCGACGACGACCTGCTCGCCGCCCTCCAGCCCGGCATTCAGTTCGAGGCCGCTGTCGCCCTGGCGGACGATCGTCACCGGGCGCATCCGCACCACGAAGGCCTCGTGGCCCGTGGGCTCCAGCACCGCCACCCGCGTGCCGTGCTGGTCGAAGATCAGGCAATCGTTCGGCACGCTCACCACGGGGGCGGGCCGCGGGATCGAGAGCGTCGCCGTGATGTACAGGCCGGGCTGCAAGTCGTGGGTCGGGTTCGGGATGTCGATCTGCGTCACGAGGATCCGCGAGGCGTAGAGCAGCGCCGAGGAGGAGCGCGAGACCGTGCCCGGAAAGACCTTCCCGGGGATCTGCGCCACCTCGATCCGGGCCGGGAGCCCGTCGCGCACGCCGTCGGCGGCGTAGAGCGGCACGTTGACCGCCATGCGCAGCACGTCGTCCCGCGCCAGGGTGGCCAGCGGCGTTCCGGTGTTGGTGTCGGCGGTCACGGCGTCGCCGACATCCACGGTGCGCGCCGTGATGACCCCGTCGAAGGGCGCGCGGATCTCCTCGAAGCCGGTCAGCACCTTCAGCCGGGCGACCTGCGCCTCCTGCGCCGCGATATTCGCTTCGGCAACCTTCACGTTGGCCTTGGCGGCGGCGAGGTTGGCGGCCTGCGTCAGCACCCCCGCCCGCGCCGTGTCGGCGTTCTGCGCCGTGGCGACCCCCGTGCCGGCGAGCGTCGAGGTGCGCTTGTTGGTGACGTCGGCGAGGTGCCGGTTCGCCTCGGCCTGATCGACCATCGCCTGGGTCTGGGTCAGCGCGGCCTGCAACTGCACGACCTGCGATTGCGCCTGCGCCAATTGCTGGTCGAGGTCCGGGGCGCTGATCCGGTACAGCAGATCACCCTTTCGCACCCGCGAGCCGATATCGATCCGCCGCTCGGCGATGTAGCCGGTGGCGCGCGGATAGAGGCTCGCGATGTCGAAGGCCTGGGTCGTGCCGGTCTGGGTGAGGTCGAGGCTGTCGCCCGCCCGCTTGGCGGTTGCGACCCGCAGGCTCACGGGGCCGCGCGGCGCTGCGTCCGGCCGCACGTCCGCCCGGGACGGCTCGGACCACGTCCGGTAGCCGACGAAGCCCGCCCCGGCGAGGGCGATGAGGACGAGCCACGACGTGCCGCGCCAAGTTCCTGTCCCGGCTCCGGCTGCCCCTCCCCCGGCTGCCCCCTGGTCCGCCATCGTTCCCGCCGGTTTGAATCCAAGATGCATAGATAGGGCAGGCGTGTTTCCACGCGGTGTCCGCGACGAATTTCCCCGGCGCCGAACCAGGCCGGGCGCTCGGCCGTTTCCGGGGCCTCCCGCAGAACAATGACGGATATTCCATGACCAACCTGTCCCGACGCGGCCTCATCGCCGCCGCGGCCGGAACCGCCCTGGCCGCCGGCCCGGCCGGCGCGCAGGCGCCCTCCCCCGCAACGCCCGTGCCGGAGCGCGGGGGCAAGGGCGCGAACATCCTCGGGCCGAAGAATGGGCCACGGGAGGCCGAGGACCCCTACACGGTCGCCCCGCCCGCCACGGACCACGGCACCATGCCGAACCTGAAATGGTCCTTCGCCGACAGCCACATGCGGCTGGAGAACGGCGGCTGGGCGCGCCAGACGACGATCCGCGAATTGCCGGTCTCGAAGGCGATGGCGGGCGTCAACATGCGCCTCAAGGCCAATGCCGTGCGGGAGATGCACTGGCACAAGGAGGCCGAGTGGGCCTACATGATCAAGGGCCGCGCCCGGATCACCGCCATCGACCAGGACGGGCGCACCTTCGCCGACGACGTGGGCGAAGGCGACCTCTGGTACTTCCCCTCCGGCATTCCCCACTCGATCCAGGGCCTGGACGGGCCGGAGGACGGGTGCGAGTTCCTGCTCGTCTTCGACGATGGCGGCTTCTCGGAGGATTCGACCTTCCTCATCACCGACTGGCTGGCGCATACCCCGCGCGACATCCTCGCAAAGAATTTCGGTTTGCCGGAGAATGCGTTCGACGGGATTCCTGAGAAAGAGCTTTACATCTTCCCCGGCCCGAAGCCCGGCCCCTTGGCCGACGACAAGCTCGGCGGCGCGGGGCCGATCCCGAAGTCGTTCAGCCACCGGATGCTGGCGCAGGAGCCGATCCGCACCAAGGGTGGCACGGTGCGCATCACCGATACGTCGAACTTCCCCGCCTCGGCCACCATCGCGGCGGCGCTGGTCGAGATCGAGCCGGGCGGGATGCGCGAACTGCACTGGCACCCGAACGGCGACGAGTGGCAGTACTACCTGTCGGGCAAGGGCCGCATGACGGTGTTCGGCTCGGAATCGAAGGCGCGCACCTTCGATTATCAGGCGGGCGATGTCGGCTATGTCCCGTTCGCCATGGGCCACTACATCGAGAACACCGGCAGCGAGACGCTGACCTTCCTGGAAATGTTCAAGAGCCCGCGCTACGCTGACGTCTCGCTCACCCAGTGGATGGCGCTCACCCCGCACGCCTTGGTTCAGGCGCACACGAAGATGGACCGGGCGCAGATCGATGGCCTGCCCACGCAGAAGCACCCGGTCGTGCCCGGTTGACGCGCCCCGGAACCGGGGGCGACGCGGCGGCGTCGTCCCTGCATGAACGCACGGTCTTCACGGGAGACTCCCATGCGCCTCCGCCTCATCCTCGGCGCCGCCTGTCTCGGCCTCATGGCCGGACCGGCCCTCGCGCAGGTCCAGCAATCGAACCCCAACGCCGCCAACGAGTCCTTCGCCCTGCAGAGCCAGTTCCGCACCCTGAACCTTCGGAGCAGCGCGGAGTCCAGCATCGCCAGCATACAGGCACAGCGCAACGTCCAGTTCGCGCCGCCCGCCCCGTTCACCGGCGGCTACCCGCTCGTTCGGCGGGGCCATGGATCGTTCAAGGCACGGCACGGCCTCAACACCAGCATCTGCACCGGCTGCTGAGGCCGGGCCTGTCCGGCGCGGGACGGGACAAGTCGCGATTTTCCCTTCCCTCGCCGGCGCGATCGGTTCAGAACCGGGTGCGATGATGGCTCGCACATGAAAATCCTCCTGATCGGTTCCGGCGGCCGCGAGCATGCGCTCGCATGGCGCCTCTCGCAGAGCCCCCTCTGCGCCCAGCTCTTCACCGCCCCCGGCAATCCCGGCACGGCCCGCCACGGCACCAACCTGCCGGACCTCAAGGTCGCCGACCATGCGGCGGTGGCCGCCTTCTGCCATGCCGAACGGATCGGCCTCGTGGTGATCGGCCCGGAGGCGCCCCTCGTGGCCGGCCTCGTGGACGACCTGAAAGAGGCCGGCATCCGCGCCTTCGGCCCGACCCGCGACGCCGCGCGGCTCGAAGGCTCGAAGGGCTTCACCAAGGACCTCTGCGCCGAATACGGCATCCCCACCGCCGCCTTCGCGCGCTTCACCGCCCTCGACCCGGCCCTCGCCTATGTCCGCGAGCGCGGCGCGCCCATCGTGGTGAAGGCGGACGGCCTCGCCGCCGGCAAGGGCGTCACCGTGGCCGAGAGCGTCGAGCAGGCCGAGGACGCGCTGAATGCCCTCTTCGCCGAGCCCGGCGCCGAGGTGGTGGTGGAGGAATGCCTGTTCGGCGAGGAGGCGAGCTTCTTCGCCCTGTGCGACGGCACCCGCGCCATCCCGATCGGCACCGCGCAGGACCACAAGCGCGTCTTCGACGGCGATCGCGGCCCCAATACCGGCGGCATGGGCGCCTACGCCCCGGCGACGGTGGTGACGCCCGCCATCGAGGCGCGGGTGATGACCGAGATCATCAATCCGACGCTCGCCGGGATGCGCGCCAAGGGCTGCCCCTTCACGGGCATCCTCTATGCCGGGCTGATGCTCACCGAGGACGGCCCGAAGCTCATCGAGTACAACACCCGCTTCGGCGACCCCGAGGCGCAGGTGCTGATGCCGCGCCTCGCCTCCGACCTCGTGCCCGCCCTGCTCTCGGCCTGCGACGGCGACCTGACCGGCGTGACGCTGGAATCCGATCCGAGCCACACCGCCCTCACCGTGGTGATGGCGGCCGCCGGCTATCCCGGCGCGGTGGTGCGCGGCTCGGTGATCCGGGGCATCGAGGCCGCCGAGGGCGAGGGCGTCCATGTCTTCCAGGCGGGCACCCGCGCCGAGGGCGACCGGATCCTCGCCGATGGCGGGCGCGTTCTGGCCGTGACGGCGTTGGGCGACAGCGTCACCGAGGCCCAGGCCCGGGCCTACGCCGCCGTCGCGCGGATCGACTGGCCGGAGGGCTTCTGCCGCCGGGACATCGGCTATCGCGCCGTCTCCAGGGAAGCCTCGTAAGGATCAGATGGCGGGCCAGACGACGGGGACGAACGCGGCCGGCAGACTCGCACGGCACGAAATCCGGGCGATCGTCGCCGGCCTGATGGCGGCGATGCTGCTCGCCGCCCTCGACCAGACCATCGTCGCGACCGCGATGCCGACCATCGGCCTCGACCTCGGCGATGCCGTCAACCTGCCCTGGATCGTCACGGCCTATCTCCTCGCCTCGACGGCGGTGACGCCCCTCTACGGCAAGCTCAGCGACATCCACGGGCGGCGGGTGATGCTGCTCATCGCCATCGTGGTGTTCAGCCTCGGCTCGCTGGCCTGCGCCCTCGCCCCGACGATGATCGCCCTGGCACTGGCCCGCGCCCTCCAGGGGATCGGCGGGGGCGGGCTGATCGCCCTGTCGCAGACGATCCTCGCCGACATCATGACCCCGCGCGAGCGGGCCGGGTATCAGGTCTACATCGCGGGTGTCTTCGCCGCCGCCTCGGTGGCCGGGCCGCTCCTCGGCGGCGTGCTGGCCCAGCATTTCCATTGGTCGCTGATCTTCTGGATCAACCTGCCCATCGGCTTCCTGGCCTTCTGGCTCACCAACGACAAGCTGAAGCTGCTGCCGCGCAACGAGCGCAGCCACCGGCTCGATTATCCCGGCGCGGTGCTCCTCGTGCTGGGCTCCACCGCCCTGCTCCTCGCCCTCAGCCGGGGCGGCGTCCACGAGCCGTGGACCTCGCCCCTCGTGCTTGGCCTGCTCGCGGCCTCGTTCGTCTTCAGCGGGGGGTTCGTCTACCGCCTCGCGACGGCGGCCGAGCCGCTGATCCCGGCGGCGGTGCTGGCCGACCGGGTCGTCGCCTGCGCGACGCTGGCCGCCTGCTTCGCCATGGGCACCTTCATCGGGCTGACGATCTACGTGCCGATCTTCCTCGAAGGCGTGGTCGGCCTCAGCGCCAGCCAATCGGGCCTCGCCCTGGTGCCGCTCATGGTCGGCACGGTGACGGGCGCGACCCTGTCGGGCCGGTCCATGCTGTATTTCCGGCACTACAAGCGCGTGCCCCTGGTAATGATGGGCGTCAGCTTCGCCGCCTGCCTGACCCTCGCCCTCTACGGCGCCGGCCTGCCGTTCTGGCTGATGGAGGTGGCCCTGGCCTTCCTCTCGATCGGTCTCGGGACGATCCTGCCGCTCTCGACCATCACCATCCAGAACGCGGTGGCGCCGCACCAGCTCGGCATCGCGACGGCGGCCATGAACTTCTTCCGCTCGCTCGGCGGCGCGCTGATCGTGGCGGTGTTCGGCACCATCGTGCTCGGCGCGGCGGCGGGCGGCGCGACCGCCGACGTGGAAAGCCTGCTGCGCGGCGCCGACCCGGCGCTGCTGGCGGCCACGTTCCGCCACGTCTTCCTGGCGGCCTGCCTGTGCCTGATCCTCGCCTTCGTCTTCCTCGCGCTGCTGGAGGAACGCCCCCTCGGGGAGCGGCCGAGGCAGGCGGCGCGCGAGGCGGCGGCGGAGTAGCCGCCTACACCGCGAGCCGTTCGTCCCCGGCGGCCACCCGGCCCTCCTCGGCCTCGGCGAGCGCCCGCCCGACCATGAGCAGGGCGGGGCCTTCGAGACCGGCCGCCTCCACCCTGTCCGCGAGATCGGCGGCGGTGCCGCGCACCACCGCCTGGTTCGGCCGCGTGGCGTTGAAGACGAGGAGCGCGGGCGTCCCGGGGGCCAGCCCCTCCTCCACCGCGCGGGCGAGCAGGGCGCCGAGGGTGCGCTTGGGCATGTAGACCACGGTGGTGACGCTGGAATCGCCCAGCGCGCTCCAGTTCAGATCCTCCGGCAGGCCGCCCTTGCGGTCGTGGCCGGTGACGTATTGCAGCCGCCGCGCCGCGTCGCGATGGGTGAGGGACAGGCCGAGCGAGGCGGCAGCCCCCTGCGCCGCCGAGACGCCGGGCACCACCGTGACGGGGATGCCGGCCTGCCGGCAGGCCTCGATCTCCTCGCCCGCCCGGCCGAAGACCAGCGGATCGCCCGATTTCAGCCGCACCACCTGCTTGCCCGATTTCGCGAGCTGCACCATCAGCGCGTTGATGTCGTCCTGGCGGCAGGAGGGGCCGTGCCCGGTCTTGCCGACGAGCATGGTCCGCGCCTCGCGCCGCGCGTAGTCGAGGATCGCCGGGGCGACGAGGTCGTCGTAGAGGATCACGTCGGCGTTGCGCAGCGCCCGCAGTGCCTTCAGCGTCAGCAGTTCGGCATCGCCCGGCCCGGCGCCGACGAGGGTCACGGCCCCGCCCTTCGGCGCGGCCTCGGTCTCCCCGAGGAGTTCGGCGAGATCGTCGGCCTCCGGCGTGCGGTCGGGCTCGGCGAAGGCGCGCTCGGTGAAGCGCTCCCAGAAGAAGCGCCGGTCGGCGAAGCCGGGGAAGCGGCCCGTGACCTGCTCCCGCCAGTCCCGCGCGGCGGCCATCCAGCGACTGAATCCGCGCGGCAGCATCGCCTCGATCCGGGCGCGCACGGTCTGCCCGAAGACCGGGGCGGCGCCCTCCGTCGAGATGCCCACCACCAGCGGCGAGCGGTTGACGATGGCGCCGAACTTCACGTCGCAGAGATGCGGGCGGTCGACGGCGTTGACGATGGCGCCCGTGGCGCGGGCGGCGGCGACGAAGGCCACCGCGTCCACCTCGTCCTCCATGGCGCCGACGCAGAAGGCCGCGCCCCAGAGGTCGTCGGCGGTCCAATGGCGCTCGTGCAGGGTGACGGTGCCGTCGACGATCTCGGCGGGCACGCCGCGCAACTCGTCCGAGGGCTCGGGGGCGTAGACGTCGACATGGGCGCCGGCGGCGGCCAGCACCTTCACCTTCCACGGCGCCCCCCCGGAGGAGCCCGCCAGCACCACGCGCTTGCCGCGTAGCGGCACGAAGACCGGCAGCACCGCCAGCGGTTCGAGCCCGGCGGACCGGGTCTCGCGGGGGGCACGGGTGGGGCGGGGGGTGGTCGGGTCGGCCATGGTCGCTTCAACTCGGATCGTACAGGCACCGACCCTCCCTCTCCCCTCTGCGGGAGAGGGTGGCCCCCGGAGGGGGTCGGGAGAGGGGCAGCGCGACGGTTTAGGGTGAAACGAGCGCGTCGCCCCTTCCGGCTACGGCGCTCCCCTCTCCCGACCCCCTCCGGGGGCCACCCTCCCCCGCAGAGGGGGGAGGGATCATTCGGCAGTCTACCACCAATCACGCCGCTTTTGGGGTCTCGACGGTCAGCAGCTTGCGGATCTCTGGGATGCACGAGCCGCAATTCGTCCCGGCCTTGCAGGCGGCGCCCACCGCCTCCACGCTGCCCGCCCCTGCGCGGATCGTGGCGGCGATGACGTCGAGGCCGACCCCGTGGCAGGCGCAGACCACCGGACCCGCGCCTTCCGTGGCCGCCCGGCCCGAGAGCAGCGCCCGGCGCTCGGCCACCTCTGGCTCCGTCCCGGCGAAGAGGGCCTTGGCCGCCTCCCAGTCGGGCCGCGTCTCATAGGGTCCCACCGCGATGCTCGCGACGAGCCGCGCCCCGTCATAGACGGCGCAGCGGTAGCGCCCGCGCGCGTGGTCGGCATATTCGGCCACCTGATAGCCGGCTCCCTGGACCAGCCCGCGCAGGGCGAGCGCCACCTCGCGGGAACCGTCCTGGGTCGCGAATTGCACGCCCCATCCGCCGGGGATCGCGGCCTTCGCCCACCACCAGCCCTCGGGCATCGGCACCGCCTCGCGCGAGAGCACGAAGCCCCGCGCCCGGTAGGACACGGCCGCGATGGCGGCGGGCGTCGCCTTCAGTTCCGGCTGGCCGGAAACCGGGTCCGGCACGCCTCGCACCAGCGCCCCGACCCGCGCCGCCGAGGCGTAGGCGGCGTTCCAGTGCATCGGCATGAACAACTGGCCCGGCGACACCGCATCCGTGACCGTCACCTCAAGCTCGGCGTGGCCGTGCGCGGTGGCGACGCGGGCGATCCCGCCCTCGGTCAGTCCGAACCTTTGTGCGTCGTCCGGGTGGATCTCCACGAAGGGCACCGCCCGGTGGGCCGAGAGGCGCTGGCTTTTCCCCGTCCGGGTCATGGTGTGCCAGTGGTCGCGCACCCGGCCGGTGTTGAGCACGAAGGGGTGCTCGCCGCCCGCCGCCTCGGCGAGGCCCGGGGGCTGCACCGCCACGAAGCGGGCGCGGCGGTCGAAGGTGTAGAACCGCCCGTCCGCGAAGAAGCGCGGCTTGCCCTGCCGCCCACCCTTCCGAGGCAGGGGCCATTGCACCGGGGGGGCCGCGGCGTAGGCCGGATCCGCGATGTCGGTGAGCGCACCGATGTCGAAGTCGCGGGTGCCGTTGTTCTCGAAGGCCGAGAGGCCGGCATGCTCGCGGAACACGGCGGCGGCGCTCTCGAAGGCGAAGGCCTTGCCGTGCCCGAGCCGCCGCCCGACCTCCGCCAGCACCGCCCAATCCGGCCGCGCCTCGCCGGGGCTCGGCAGGAAGCGGCGCTGGCGCGAGATCCGCCGCTCGGAATTCGTGACGGTGCCGTCCTTCTCGCCCCAGCCCTGCGCCGGCAGCAGCACCGTGGTGCGGGCCCTGGCCTTGGCCGTGTCGGCGTCGGCCATGATGTCGGAGACGATCAGGAGGTCGAGGCCTTCCATCGCCGCGCGAACATGGTTCGCCCGGGGCATCGACACGAACGGGTTCGTGCCCATCACCCACAGGGCCTTGATCTTGCCGCTGCGCACCGCCTCGAACAGGGCGACCGCCTTCATGCCCTCGCCGGTGACGATGCGCGGCGCGGCCCAGTAGCGGCGCACCCGGTCGACCTCCTCGGGCGCGAAATGCATGTGCGCGGCGAGCATGTTCGACAGGCCGCCGACCTCGCGCCCGCCCATGGCGTTCGGCTGGCCGGTGAGGGAGAACGGTCCCTGCCCCACCCCGCCGATCCGGCCGGTGACGAGGTGGCAATTGATGATCGCGTTGCCCTTGTCGGTGCCCTGCACCGACTGGTTCACGCCCATGGAGAAGGCGGTGACGACCCGCCGCGTCCGGGCGAAGAGATCGTAGAAGGCGGTGATGTCGGCCTCCGCGAGGCCCGTTGCGGCGGCGATTGCGGCGAGGTCGGGGGCGATTTGGCGGGCGCGGTCGAGGGCGCCGTCGAGGCCCGCCGTGTGCTCGTCCACGAAGGCGCGGTCGCTGAAGCCGTTGTCGGCGAGGTGGACGAGGAGGCCGGAGAACAGCGCCACGTCGCTGCCCGGCTGCAGGCCGAGGAACAGGTCGGATTCCTGCGCCGTCTGGGTGCGGCGGGGGTCGATCACCACGAACTTCGTGCCGCGCTTGGCCTTAGCCTCGGCCATGCGGCGGAAGAGGACGGGGTGGCACCACGCGGTGTTCGAGCCGACCAGCACGATGAGGTCGGCCTCGTCGAGGTCCTCGTAGCAGCCGGGCACCGTGTCCGAGCCGAAGGCCCGGCGGTGGGCCGCCACCGCGCTCGACATGCACAGGCGCGAATTGGTCTCGACATGCGGCGTGCCGACGAAGCCCTTCGCGAGCTTGTTGGCGACGTAGTAATCCTCGGTGAGCAACTGGCCGGAGAGGTAAAAGGCGATGGCCTCCGGCCCGTGGGCCTCGGCGATCCGCGCCATCTCCGACGCGACGGTGCCGAGCGCGGCGTCCCAGGAGACCCGCGCCCCGTTGAGATGCGGGTGGAGCAGCCGGTTCTCCAGCGACAGTGTTTCCCCCAGCGCCGAGCCCTTGGAGCAGAGCCGGCCGAGATTGGCCGGATGCTCCGGGTCGCCCGCGATGGCCGCGCCCCCCTGCCCGTCCGGCGTCGCCAGGACGCCGCAGCCGACGCCGCAATACGGGCAGGTGGTGCGGACCTCAGCGGTCATGGCGGGTTCCTCGGGTGTCGGTCTCGTCGGATGAGGCAAGAGGCGGGCCGGGCCCGTGCGCTTCCCATCCTCCCCCCTCATCCTGAGGCGCCCGCGCCAGCGGGCCTCGAAGGAGGGCTCCAGGGATCGCGGAGACTTCTGGAGCCCTCCTTCGAGGCGGCTTTGCCGCACCTCAGGATGAGGGGGAAGGATGGGACGGGCGGCGGCTCAGTACACGTCCGCCTGATACCGTCCGGCCTTCTTCAGCGCGCCGAGATAGGCCACCGCGTCCTCGGGGCTCTTGCCGCCGTGGGTGGCGGCGACGTCGATGATCGCGCGCTCCACGTCCTTGGCCATGCGCTTGGCATCGCCGCAGACGTAGAAATGCGCCCCGCCTTCGAGCCACTTCCACAGGTCGGCGCCGTTCTCGCGCATCCGGTCCTGGACGTAGGTCTTCTCCGACCCGTCGCGGGACCACGCGAGCGACAGGCGGGTCAGCACCTTTTCGTCCTTCAGCTTGGTCAATTCGTCCTTGTAGAAGAAGTCCGACGCCTGCCGCTGGTGGCCGTAGAACAGCCAGTTCCGGCCGGGGGCCTGCGTGGCCGCGCGCTCGCGCAGGAAGGCCCGGAACGGCGCGATCCCGGTGCCGGGGCCGCACATGATCACGTCCTTCGACAGGTCCGCCGGCAGGCCGAAGCCGTGGGCCTTCTGGAGGTAGATCTTGACCTTGGTCTGCTCCGGCAGGCGCTCGCCGAGATGGGTCGAGGCCACGCCGAGCCGCAGCCGGGAGCGGTGGTTGTAGCGCACCGCATCGACGGTCAGCGACACCCGGCCGGCATCCATCTTCGGCGAGGACGAGATCGAGTAGAGCCGGGGCTGCAACTCGTCGAGCGCCTCGAGGAAGACCTCCGCGTCGGGCCGCGCGCCCCGGAACTTGTGCAGGGCGCCGAGCACGTCGAGATAGGCGGCGTCGCCGTCCGGGTCCTCGCCGGAAGCGAGCGCCTGCGCCTTCTTGCGCGCCTCGCCGGAGGTGAGGAGCGAGAGCAACTGGTAGAGGTTGTCCGGCGCGGCGCCGAGCGCATAGTTGATGAGCAGGTGGTCCCGCAGGGTCCGCTCGCCGATCATCCGCTCCGGCCGGGCGCCGAGTTCGGCGATCACCGCATCGACCAGCGCCGGGGCGTTGGCCGGAAACAGCCCGAGGGAATCGCCGACCTCGTACTGGATCGGCGTGCCGTCGAGGCCGATCTCGATGTGCCACGTCTCCTTCTCGCCCCCCGGATCGTTGAGGCGGCGGCGGGAGAGGAACAGGGCCTCGACCGGGTTCTCGCGGCAGAGCCCGAGGGGGCCGATCTCCGGCGCCTTCGCCTCGGCGGCGGGCGCGTTGGCGGAAGCCGGTGCGGAGCCGCCGGCCGCGCCGAACTCCTCGTCCAGCTTCTTGAGCATCCGCAACGTCTCCTTGCCGCCGGGCTGGCAGAGGTTCAGTCGCGCCTCGTTCTTCAGGAAGATCGCGTTGGCATAGTCCGCGCAATTGTAGCCGCACTGGCCGCAATCCTGCTGCGCCATCGCGGCCATCAGCTTCTGGGGCTCGGGCCGCTCCTTGGCGAGGTTCATGCGGTCGGGCAGCGGCATCGACGGGTCGTGCCAGGGCGCGTCGTCGTTGTCGGCGAGCTTGGGGCCGGAGGCCGGCGCCTCGCCGGGGGCGAGCGCGGTCGCCCCCTCGACGGCCGGGCCGAGCAGGGCGGCGAAATAGCCCGAGAGCCATGCCCGCTGGTCGGGGTCGAACGGGGCGGTCTCGGGGATCAGGACGAGCGGGGGCGAGACATGCTGGGTCATGCGGCTTCCCTCAGGGCGGGAACGGATTCGGCGGCGTCGCGCAGGGCCTCCGGTCCGGTGCGGGCGGTGAATTGCTGGAAGGTCTCGTCCGGGCCCTGGCGGCCGTCGAGGTAGGTGCGCAGCAGCGCCTCGACGCGCAGCGGCGCCTCCTCGGCCTTCACGGCCTTCCAGATCTCGGTGCCGATCTTCGGGGTCTCGGCGAAGCCGCCGCCGACCACGATGTCGTAGCCCTCGACGGTGTCGCCCTCCTCCGAGACGACGACCTTGGCGCCGATCAGGCCAATGTCGCCGATGTAGTGCTGGGCGCAGCTATGGTGGCAGCCGGTGAGATGGACATTCACCGGCACGTCCAGCTCCTTCACCGTGCGCTCGACATGCTCGGCGATGAGCATGGCGTGGCCCTTGGTGTCCGAGGCGGCGAACTTGCAGCCCCGCGCCCCGGTGCAGGCGACGAGGCCCGCCCGGATGCCCTCGGCCTTGATCGACAGGCCGAGCGCCGCGACGCGCTCCTCCACCTCGGCGAGCTTCGCATCCGGCACGCCGGAGAAGACGAAGTTCTGCCAGACGGTGAGGCGGATCTGCCCGTCGCCGCACTCCTGGGCGATCTTGGCGAGCGCCCGCACCTCGTCGCTCAGCATCTTGCCGACGGGGAGCACGACGCCGACCCAGTTCAGGCCCTCCTGCCGCTGCTTGTGCACGCCGACATGCGCGTAGCGGTTCGTGGGCGTGCGGGGGGCGATGTGGGCGGGATCGACCCGCTCCAGCTTGCGCCCGAGCTTCTCCTCGACGGCGGCGAGGTACTTGTCGAAGCCCCAGGCGTCGAGGACGTACTTCATCCGCGCCTTGTTGCGGTTGGTCCGGTCGCCGTTCTCGATGAAGACGCGAATGATCGCGTCGGCGACCTGATTGCACTCCTCCGGCTTGAGCACCACGCCGGTATCGCGGGCGAGGTCCTTGTGGCCGGAGATGCCGCCCAGCACGAGGCGCATCCAGATGCCCGGCGCGACCGAGGCGCCCTCCAGCACCTCGACGGCCTGGAAGCCGACATCGTTCGTCTCCTCCAGCACCGCCATGACGCCGCCGCCGTCGAAGGCGACGTTGAACTTGCGCGGCAGGCCGTAGAGCGAGCGGTCGTTGATGATCCAGTTGTTCCAGGACTTGGCGAGCGGCCTTGTGTCCAGGATCTCCTGCGCGTCGATGCCGGCGGTGGGCGAGCCGGTGACGTTGCGGATGTTGTCCGCCCCCGCCCCCTGCGCGCCGAGGCCGATATCGGCGAGCCCGTCGAGGAAGGGCTGGGCGTGCTCCGGCGTGATCTCGCGGACCTGCAGGTTCGCGCGGGTCGTCACATGGACGTAGCCGCCGCCATGGGCGTCGGCGAGGTCGGCGACGCCCGCGAATTGCCAATGGTGCAGCACCCCGTTGGGGATGCGCAGGCGGCACATGTAGCTCACCTGATTGGGCGCGACCCAGAACATCCCGTGGTAGCGCCAGCGGAAATTGTCTTCCGGCTTCGGGGCCTTGCCCTGCGCGGCCTCGGCCTTCAGCCGGTTGTGGCCGTCGAAGGGGCTCTCGGCCCGCTTCCACTTCTCCTGCTCGCACAGCTTGCCGCCGGCCTTCACCGTGGCGTCCTGCGCCTTCAGGTGGATCGCGTCCGGGCCGGTGGGCTCGGGTGCCGGGGCGCCAGCCCCCTGCCCCGTCGCGAGGCCGCCGGTCACCCGCGCCGCGCCGATGCCGGCCGCGAACCCTTCGAGGTAGCGCTTCTGCTCGGCGTTGAATGCGTCCGTCATGCCGGTCTCCTTACGCCGCAAGGGATTGGGGCGCCGGGCGCCCGAACATGAGATCGTCCACGTCGCCGACCGGCTCGCCGGAGCGGATCAGCGCCTTGCAGGAGGCCTGCTCGGCGATGTCGCCGACGAAGACCGCGCCGACGAGCCGACCCTCCCGCAGCAGCAGCTTGCGGTAGAGGCCGGCGCCGGGATCGAAGAGGGTGACGGCCTCGGCATCGGCCGGAGTGTCCACGAGCCCGGCCGAGAAGACCGGGAGCCCCGAGATCTTGAGGCTGGTGGCGAGGTGCGTGCCCTCGTAGGCGGCAGGTTGCCCGGAGAGGTGGCGGGCCAGGGTGTCGGCCTGCTCGTAGGAGGGCTCCACGAGGCCGTAGACGAGGCCCCGGTGCTCGGCGCATTCGCCCAGCGCGAAGATGCGCGGGTCGGAGGTCGCCATCCGGTCATCGACGAGGATGCCCCGGTTCGTCGCGAGCCCCGCGCTCTGCGCCAGCGCCAGGGAGGGGCGCACGCCGACCGACATCACCACGAGGTCGGCGGGCAGGATTGTGCCGTCCGCCAGCCGCAGGCGCTCGACCCTGCCGTCGCCCTCGACGGCGGCGGTGTCGGCGCCGAGGATCACGCGGACGCTGCGCTCCTCCATGGCCCGGCGGACGAGGCCGGCGGCCTCGTGGTCGAGCTGGCGCTCCATCAGCCGGTCCATGACGTGGAGCAGCGTCGTGTCGATGCCGCGCTTGGCGAGACCGGCGGCGGCCTCCAGCCCGAGCAGCCCGCCCCCGATCACGATGGCCTTGGCATGTTCCACGGCGGCCTTGCGGATCGCCGCCACGTCGGAGAGGTCGCGGAAGGTGATGACGCCGGGCAGATCCATGCCGGGCTTCGGCAGGCGGATCGGCAGGGAGCCGACCGCCAGCACCAGCGTATCGAAGGGCAGGACATGGGCGTCGCCGACGATCGCCCGGTTGGTCTCCCGGTCGATGGCGGTGACGGGGGCGCCGGTGATGAGGCGGATGCCGTGGCTCTCGTACCAATCGAGTCCGCGGAAGGCGGTGGCGGCCTCGTCGATCTCGCCGCCGAGCAGCGAGGACAGGAGCACGCGGTTGTAGGCGGCCTGGGGCTCGGCGCCCACGCAGGCCACGTCGTAGAGACCGGGGCAGCCCTCGGTCAGGCGCTCCAGGAAGCGGAGCGAGGCCATGCCGTTGCCGACGACGACGAGGCGCTTGCGCCCCTGTCCGTCCGTCGCCCGCGAGCCCGGCAGTGCGGAATCCCTATGGTCAATCGGCATCGTTCGGTCGCGTCTCGAACCTCGAATCCAGGGATCGTCGGCGGACCGCCCACGAAAAAGCCGCTGCCGGATCATCGCCCAGGGCAGCCGGTCGGGAGCCCCAGGAGAACCGGATCAGCGGCCTCGCTGACGGCGCTGCCCGTCGCCGTTGACGGACGCGAGGTGAGTTGCAGGACCCGTGCCACATGCCGGGATCGTCGCGCGAAGGGCCCCGTCCGCTCTCGGCGGGTCCGGTCAGGCTTCAAGCGGGACGGGACGAAGCAGGCGCTTCGCACTGCACAAAAAGCAGGCGGCTGACTGCCGAACGATCAGCGGGACGCCGACCGGAGAACGATGGTCAGAGGAGCGTCGAGAGCGCGACGAGCAGGCCGACGGTGGGCATCGCGCCGACGACGATGGCCCAGTACCAGCCGCTCGGTGCGCTGAGGCGGCGGTTGTCGTTGGCGGCGCGGGGCGCGCGACGTCCGGTGCGGACGTAACGCTGCAACTCCACCCGTTGGGGAGGCGTTGGCGGGAGCGACGCTGCGTCGAATTTGCGGCAACCGGGCATGGTAAGTCGTCAACGGTGCAAACCGCAGGCTGTTCCGTGCGCGGCGTGCATGGCCAAGGCGCCAGACCGCCGCCCGGCGCGGGGTGACGTCCGGCCTCACAGATCGTCCCGGTAGAGCGCCCGCGCCGCCGCCTCTTGTGCGGGGTCCGCGTCGAGCTGGCCGGCGGCCCGCATCTCTCGCATCAGCCACGCGATCCGCTCCGGCGCCCGCGCCTGCGCTGCGTCGCCGAGCCGCAGGTGGCCGAGGTTCCGGCCGGCTTCGTCCGACTCCTTCCGCTCGAAGGCACGGGCGACGAGGCCGAGTTCCCGGTCGCGGGTGGCCCGCCGCCCGAGCCGATGGACGAGTTCGTCCCGGTGATCGGGGTCGGCGCACCATTGGCCTGCCCGCGCGACCGCCCGCACCAGCGGCGCCCCGGCCTCCCCGATGCGGCGCGAGACGGCCAGCACCTTCTCCGGCGCGTCCGGCGCGATCTCGGCGCCCAGCGCGACGACCCGCCCGACGCCCGCCGCCATGGCGACCCCGTTCCAGGGGGCGCCCGCGCAGAACCCGTCCACGAGGCCCCGGGACAGGGCCTCGACGCCGTGCTGCGGCGGCACGACCACGGTGCGGATCGCCGCCGGATCGAGCCCGCCCGCCTGAGCGAAGAGTCGGACCTGATAGGCGTGGCAGGAGAAGGGATGCACGGTGCCGAGGGTCACCGGCCTGCCCTCCCGCCGCCGTTCCGCCGCGACGCGGGCGAAGGCGCGGGCGAGGCCGCGCCAATCGTCCCCGACGTCCTCTCCGGCGATGGCCTCGCTCAGGGCGTTCGACAGGGTAATGGCATTGCCGTTGAGGCTCAGCGGCAGGCCGATGGTCAGGTCCGAGGGCGGTCCCGACAGGCCGAGCGCGCTCGCGATCGCCAGCGGGGCGAGCATGTGCGCACCGTCGAGATGGCCGAGCGCCAGACGGTCGCGCAGGGTCGCCCAGGAGGGCTCGGCCGAGAGGTCGAGGTCCAGCCCCTCCTCCCGCGCGAAGCCGAGGTCCTGCGCCAGGATCACGGGCGCCGCGTCGCACAGGGGGACGTAGCCGATCTGGAGCCTCATCACGGCGCTCCCCGGCGGCCTGCCCCGGCCGCGCCTGCCACGATCACGTTCATCCCAGGAGGTCCGCCGTGGTGACGATGGCGCGGGCGATGTCCGCGATCTTGCGCTTCTCGTTCATCGCCTTGCGCCGGAGTTGCCGGTAGGCCTCGTCTTCCGAGAGGCCCTTGAGGTTCATCAGGATGCCCTTCGCCCGCTCGATGAGCTTGCGGTCGGCGAGCTCGCCCCGCGCCTCGGAGAGTTCCCGCTGCAGCCGGGCGAAGGCGTTGAAGCGCAGGATCGCGATGTCGATGATCGACTTGATCCGCTCCGGGCGCAGGCCGTCGACCACGTAGGCCGAGATGCCCGCATCGACGGCGGCCTCCATCATCGTGGTGTCGGAGCGGTCCACGAACATCGCCACGGGCCGCCCGGCATGGCGCGACACGCCCGACATCTGTTCCAGGATGTCCCGGCTCGGGCTCTCCAGATGGATCACCACCACGTCGGGCTTCAGGGCGCTGACCCGCTCCTGAAGGTCGGCCGTATCGGGCAGGACGACGATGCGGCCGATGCCGGCGGCGCGCAGACCCTCCTCGAGGATCGCCGCACGGGCCCGGCTCGGATCGATCACGGCGACGGTGAGACTCGATTCGGTCATCGCGGCCCGTTCTGGGGCGGGGTTTACCCGGGCTCCACGGATGCGGGGCCATGCCGCCGGACGCAAGGGACATGCCTTCGGTCAAGCTTGGCGGAGCGTCTGTCCCGGTTACCCACACGCAACCTTTCGGTCCAGCTTCCGCCGCAATGTCGCGGCCTTCTGTGGCCTCGCAGAGTCAGAGAGGGTCGAGAAGCGGATGCGCGGGCCTGATCGTACTTCGGTGGCGACCCCCTGCCGGCCTCAGGACCGGCCGGCCATGGCCGATACCGGCGGTCGCGTGACGATGCCGTTCCTGCCGACGCTGGCGACCGTCGTCGTCCTGGCGGCGGCTTCCCTGCTTTGCCCCAAGGGAGAGGCCCCGGCGCCGAGCGCCGCCGTGCGGATGATCCCGCCCTCCGGCGCGGCGACCCTCGCCATGTCGGCGCCGGCCATGCCCGTCGCCGAGCCGCCCCTGCGCGCGCCTGCCATGATCGCCTTCGCGCAGGTGTTCCCGTTGACGGTCGACCCGAGCGTCACCTCCGCCCTTCCCGCCCCGTCCCAGTCCGCCGCTGCGCAGGCCCCGCGACCGGCGCGCAAGGTCGCCTCCTCCCTCCGCCGCCCCTGCAGCGGCAAGCGCTGCCAGGAGAGCGGCCCCCGCGAGGGTCCGGCGCAGGACAACCCGTTCCAGCCGGCGCGGACCGCCTCGGAGGAGCCCGCCTCCCCGTCGCTGGTGCCGGCGGCCCTTCCGTTCGCCGAAACGGTGGTCGAGGCGGTGGTGCCCGTCGCCCGCGAGGTCGGCGCACGGGTCGAGCGGATCTCCGGCAATGCGGGCGATCTCGTGCGCGGCGGACAGGCCGTGGTGAAGGGCTCCGTCTCGGTGCTCGCCGACCGCCTGTTCTGACGCCCCGTCGCCGGCTCCCTCTGGATCCCGCGCCGCACCAACCTAGTTCGCGCTCAATCGCGGATCGAGGATGGGCCTGTGGCCGAACGCATCGAGGATTACGCGCTCATCGGTGACGGCCGCACGGCCGCGCTGGTGAGCCGCACGGGCAGCGTCGACTGGCTGTGCTGGCCGCGCTTCGACGCCGCCGCCCTGTTCACCGCCCTCCTCGGCACCAGGGAGCACGGCTTCTGGGAGATCCGCCCGGAGGCCGGGCATGTCGAGACGAGCTGGGCCTACCGCGAGGGCAGCCTCGTCCTCGAGACGCGCCACAAGACCCGCCAGGGCGAGGTGCTCGTCACCGATTTCATGCCGACCGGCGACGGGCCGCACCTCGTGCGCCTCGTCAAGGGCATCCACGGCCGCGTCGCCATGCGCTCCGAGATGGCGGTGCGGTTCGATTACGGTTCGGCGGTGCCCTGGGTCTCGCATTCGGAACTCGGCGACCTGCGGGCCATCGCGGGGCCGCACAAGGTGGTCCTGCGCACCGACGTCGACCTGCACGGCACCGACCGGCAGACGACCCTGGGCGAGTTCACGATCCATGCCGGCGAGCAGCGCCGCTTCGTCCTGAGCTACGGCGCCTCGCACGAGCCCGACCCGCCGCCGATCGAGCCGTGCCAGATGCTGGCCGACACCGACCGGGTGTGGCGCGACTGGTCGAAGCGCTGCGCCAAGGGCACGCCCTGGGACGGGCTGCTGCAGCGCTCCCTCCTGACCCTCAAGGCGCTGATCTACCACCCGACCGGCGGCATCGTCGCCGCGCCGACCGCCTCCCTGCCGGAGGGCTTGGGCGGCGAGCGGAACTGGGATTACCGCTTCTGCTGGCTGCGCGATTCGACCCTGACGCTCATCGCCCTGATGGACGGCGGCTACATCGAGGAGGCGCGCAACTGGCTGAACTGGTTGCTGCGGGCGGTGGCCGGCAACCCCGAGCAGGCGCATATCCTCTACGGCATCGCGGGCGAGCGACTCCTGCCGGAGATCGAGCTCGACTGGCTCCCGGGCTACGAGAATTCCCGCCCGGTGCGCATCGGCAACGCGGCGGCCGCGCAATTCCAGCTCGACGTCTACGGCGAACTCTTCGACGCGCTCTATCAGGCCCGCGCCCGCGGCCTGCCGGTGAGCGAGGACGGACGCCGGGTCGGCCTCGCCCTCCTCGGACACCTGGAGAAGGCGTGGCGCCAGCCCGACGAGGGCATCTGGGAGGTGCGCGGCGGCTCGCGCCACTTCGTCCATTCGAAGGTGATGGCCTGGGTCGCCTTCGACCGCGCGCTGCGGATGCACGAACTCGACGAATCGGGTGCGACCCACGAGCAGGCCGAGCGCTGGCGGGCGATCCGCGACGAGATCCACGCGGAGGTCTGCGAGAAGGGATTCGACCGCGACCTCAACAGCTTCGTGCAATATTACGGGGCGAAGGCGCTGGATGCGAGCCTGCTGCTCATCGCCCATACCGGCTTCCTGCCGCAGCACGATCCCCGCGTGGTCGGCACCGTCGATGCCATCGGCAAGGGGCTGATGCGCGACGGATTCATTCTCCGCTACGAGACCCAAGGGTCGTCCACGGACGGATTGTCGGGCAACGAGGGAGCCTTCCTGCCCTGCACCTATTGGTATGCCGACAACCTCATCGGCCTCGGCCGCCGCGAGGAGGCGCGCGCGTTGATCGACCGCCTGATCGGGATCTGTAACGATCTCGGCCTCGTGAGCGAGGAGTACGACGTGCAAGCCAAGCGTCTTGTGGGTAACTACCCGCAGGCGTTCACCCACGTGGCCCTCGTCAACACGCTCCTCAGCTATGCCCATGGCGAGGGGCCCGCCGAGAAACAGGGCGGTAAGGCTGATGGGGCGCCGCCCGCGGTCCACCGCCACCAGGCGGCCCAGCGGTCGCGCTAGAGAACAGGACGACGTGATACCATGAGCGGAGCCGATACCCCCGCCCGCGCCGAGCTTGCCGCCATCGACAAGCTCAGCATCGACACGATCCGCACGCTGGCGATCGACGCCGTGCAGAAGGCGAATTCGGGCCATCCCGGCGCGCCGATGGCGCTGGCCCCCGTCGCCTACACCCTGTGGAACCATTACCTGCGTTACGACCCGGCTCATCCGCACTGGCCGAACCGCGACCGGTTCGTGCTCTCCTGCGGCCACGCCTCGATGCTGCTCTACGCGCTGCTGCATCTGGCCAACGTCGCGGAGAAGGACGGCGGCAACGCCCCGGCCGTGAGCCTCGACGAGATCAAGCGCTTCCGGCAGATCGACAGCCGAACCCCGGGCCACCCGGAATACCACTTCACCACCGGCGTCGAGACCACCACCGGGCCGCTCGGCCAGGGTGTCGCGAACTCCGTCGGCATGGCGATGGGAGGCCGGTTCATGGGCCGGCACCTCAACCGGCCGGGGCTGAACCTGTTCGACTACAACGTCTACGCGATGTGCTCGGACGGCGACCTGATGGAGGGCGTCGCCTCGGAGGCCGCCTCCATCGCCGGCCACCTGCGGCTGGCGAACCTCTGCTGGATCTACGACGACAACACCGTCACCATCGAGGGCCACACCGAACTCGCCTTCGGTGAGGAGGTCGCCACCCGCTTCCTCGCCTATGGCTGGCAGGTGCTGCGCGTCGCGGACGCCAACGACCTCCACGCCATCACGGCGGCCCTGGACACCTTCGTCTCCAGCCAGGACCGACCGACGCTCATCATCGTGAAGTCGGTGATCGGCTTCGGCGCCCCGAAGAAGCAGGGCACCTCGAAGGCCCACTCGGACGCGCTCGGCGAGGACGAGGTGAAGGGCGCCAAGCGCGCCTATGGCTGGCCGGAGGATTCGCAGTTCCTCGTGCCCGACGGCGTGCACGAGAATTTTCGCGATGGCATCGGCAAGCGCGGCGCCGCCCTCTACGACGCGTGGCAGAAACTCTTCGCCCAGGCGAAGGAATCCGACGCCGCCCACGCGGAACAGCTCGACGCGTTCCTCGAGGGGCGCCTGCCCGAGGGCTGGGACAAGGACATCCCCGTCTTCGAGGCGGACGCCAAGGGTGTCGCCACCCGCGAATCGTCGGGCAAGGTGCTGAACGCCATCGCCCAGCACGTGCCGTTCCTGCTCGGCGGCTCGGCCGACCTCGCCCCATCGAACAAGTCGAACCTGACCTTCGACGGCGCGGGCTCGCTGACCCCGCTCAATCCTGGCGGGCGCAACATCCATTTCGGCGTGCGCGAGCACGCGATGGGCTCCATCGTGAACGGCCTCGGCCTCGTCGGGCTTCGGGCCTACGGCGCGACCTTCCTCGTCTTCGCCGACTACATGCGCCCGCCGATCCGGCTCGCCGCGCTGATGGAACTGCCGATCTTCCACATCTTCACCCACGACTCCATCGGCGTGGGCGAGGACGGGCCGACCCACCAGCCGGTGGAGCAGTTGCTCTCCCTGCGCTGCATCCCCGGCCTCGTGACCATCCGTCCGGCGGACGCGAACGAGGTGGCGGAAGCCTATCGGGTGATCTTCTCCCTGAAGAACCAGCCCGCCGTGCTCGCCCTGTCGCGGCAGGCGCTGCCGACCCTCGACCGGTCGAAGTACGGCGCCGCCTCCGGCACCGCGAAGGGCGGCTACGTGCTGGCCGATTGCGAGGGCACGCCGCAGGTGATCCTGATGGCCTCCGGCTCGGAGGTGCAGCTGTGCCTCGGCGCCTACGATGCCCTGACGGGCGAGGGCGTGAAGGCCCGCGTCGTGTCGATGCCGTCGTGGGACCTGTTCGAGCGGCAGGACGAAGCCTACCGCCACTCTGTGCTGCCGCCGGCGGTGAAGGCCCGCGTCGCCGTGGAGCAGGGCAGCGTGATCGGCTGGGACCGCTATGCCGGCTCCGAGGGCGCGATCATCGGCATGAGCACCTTCGGCGCCTCGGCGCCCTTGAAGGATCTCCTGACCAAGTTCGGGTTTACCCCCGAGAAGGTTCTGGAGGCCGCGAAGGCGCAGGTGGCCAAGCACAAGCATTGAGGACATCCCCCCTCACCCCCTGAGGGGAGAGTCGGGACAGACGTCCCACCCTCTCTCCTCATCCTGAGGTGCCCGCCTCGGCGGGCCTCGAAGGAGGGCTCCAGAAGGCTCCGCGATGACTGGAGCCCTCCTTCGAGGCGGCTGACGCCGCACCTCAGGATGAGGTCGAGGGAGGGAGGGGAACGAACACCG
Source organism: Methylobacterium sp. Gmos3 (assembly GCF_056430985.1). NCBI lineage: Bacteria > Pseudomonadati > Pseudomonadota > Alphaproteobacteria > Hyphomicrobiales > Methylobacteriaceae > Methylobacterium > Methylobacterium sp. Gmos3. Next base: position 93,228 of record NZ_JBWJYL010000005.1, on the reverse strand, counting down.
GAAGTTCGCACCGGCTCCTCGCGGGGACGTGCGATGAATTGACGAGGCTCGGACATGAACGCGCTCAAGGCCCTGCACGACCAACAGGATCAGGCCGTCTGGCTCGACTTCGTCGCCCGGGGCTTCATCGAGAAGGGTGAACTCAAGAAGCTCGTGGAGGAGGACGGCCTGCGCGGCGTCACCTCCAACCCGGCGATCTTCGAGAAGGCCATCGGCCACTCGGAGGAATACGATGCCAGCCTCAAGGCGGTGCAGGAGACCGGCGACAGCCGCGTCATCGACCTCTACGAAGGCCTCGCCATCGCCGACATCCAGGCCGCCGCCGACGTGCTGCGCCCGGTCTACGAGGCGAGCGACGGGGCCGACGGCTACGTGAGCCTCGAAGTCTCGCCCTACCTCGCCCTCGACACGCAGGCGACGCTGGACGAGGCCCGCCGCCTCCATAAGGCGGTCGCCCGCGACAACCTGATGGTGAAGGTACCCGCCACCCCGGAGGGCATCCCGGCGATCAAGCAGCTGACCGCCGAGGGCATCTCGATCAACGTCACCCTGCTGTTCTCGCAGGAGGCTTACGAAACGGTGGCCCGCGCCTTCGTCGAGGGACTCGACGAGCGCGCGAAGGCCGGGCACGACGTCTCGCGCATCGCGAGCGTGGCGAGCTTCTTCATCAGCCGCATCGACGCGCTGGTCGACAAGATGCTCGACGAGAAGATCGCGCAGGCGAACGACCCGGACGAGAAGATCGCGCTGACCTCCCTCAAGGGGAAGGTCGCCATCGCGAACGCCAAGCTCGCCTACCAGCGCTACAAGCGCATCTTCGCCGAGCCGACGTGGCAGGCGCTCGCGGAGAAGGGCGCCAAGGCGCAGCGCCTGCTCTGGGCCTCCACCGGCACCAAGAACAAGGCCTATTCCGACGTGCTCTACGTCGAGGAGCTGATCGGCCCGAACACCGTCAACACCATGCCCCCCGCCACCATGGCCGCCTTCCGCGACCACGGCGAGGTCCGCCCGACCATCGAGGAGGACGTGCCCGGCGCCGAGGCGGTGATGGCGAGCCTCGCCCGCGCCGGCATCGACATCGAGGCCGTGGCGAAGCAACTGGTCGAGGAGGGCGTGCAGCTCTTCATCGACGCTGCCGACAACCTGCTCGGCGCGGTGGCCGGCAAGCGCGCGGCCCTGCTCGGCGCCCGCCTCGACCCGCTGGCGCTGGCGCTCGACGATGCCCTCGCCGCCGACGCGAAGAAGGCCGTCGAAGCCTGGCGGGCGAGCGGCGCGATCCGCCGCCTCTGGGCCCGCGACGCCACGGTCTGGACAGGCGCCGACGAGGCCAGTTGGCTCGGCTGGCTCCACATCGTGGAGGAGGAGCTGGAGAAGGCCTCCGACTACGCCGCCTTCGCCGAGTGGGTGAAGGCGCGGGGCTTCACCCATGCGGTGGTGCTCGGCATGGGCGGATCGAGCCTCGGTCCGGAGGTCCTGAGCCTCACCTACGGCCAGCGGCCGGGCTTCCCGGCGCTCCGCATCCTCGACTCCACCCACCCTGACGAGGTGCGCGCCGTCGAAGCCGCAATCGACATCGCCAAGACGCTGTTCATCGTCTCCTCGAAGTCGGGCTCGACCCTGGAGCCGAACGTTTTTCGCGATTACTTCTACGACCGCGTGAAGCAGAGTGTCGGTGACAAGGTCGGCGAGCATTTCGTCGCCGTCACCGATCCCGGCTCCGACATGGAGAAGGCGGCCAAGGCCCAGAACTTCGCCAAGATCTTCTATGGCGTGAAGCAGATCGGCGGGCGCTACTCGGTGCTCTCGGCCTTCGGCCTCGTGCCGGCCGCCGCCATGGGCCTCGACGTCAAGGACGTCCTCGACCGCGCCCGCATCATGGTCCGCTCCTGCGGTCCCGCCGTGCCGCCGCACGTGAATCCCGGCGTGCTGCTTGGCACTGCCATGGGCGCGGCGGCGCTCAAAGGTCGGGACAAGGTGACGGTGATTGCCTCCCCCGGCGTCGCGAGCTTCGGCGCCTGGGCCGAGCAGTTGATCGCCGAGTCGACCGGCAAGGTCGGCAAGGGCCTGATCCCGGTGGACGGCGAGCCGGCGGGCGTGCCGGCAGTCTACGGGCACGACCGGTTCTTCCTGTACCTGCGCCTCGATTCCCAGGCCGACCCGGCCCAGGACGCCGCCCTCTCGGCCCTTGAGAAGGACGGGCACCCGATCGCCCGGATCGGCCTCGACGGCGTCGAGCAGCTGCCGCAGGAATTCTACCGGCTGGAGATCGCCACCGCGGTCGCCGGCGCGTTGCTGGAGATCAACCCATTCGACCAGCCCGACGTCGAGGCGAGCAAGATCGAGACGAAGAAGCTCTTCGCCGAGGCCGAGCGCACCGGGGCGCTGCCCGACGAGACGCCGCTCTTCGAGGACGAAACCCTCGCCCTCTACGCCGATGCGAAGAACACCGAGGCCCTGCCGCAGGCGGTCGATGGGCTCGACGCGGCGGTCAAGGGGCATCTCGCCCGGCTGAGGAGCGACGATTATGTCGCTCTCCTCGCCTACCTGCCGCGCAACGAAGCGCACCACGGCGTGTTGCAGGAAGCGCGGCTCGCGGTGCGGGACGCGCGCAAGGTGGCGACCTGCCTGGAATTCGGGCCGCGCTTCCTGCACTCGACGGGGCAGGCCTACAAGGGCGGGCCGAACAGCGGCGTGTTCCTGCAGATCACGGCCGACGCCGCCGAGGACCTACCGATCCCCGGCCGGTCGCTGGGCTTCGGCACGGTGGTCGCGGCCCAGGCGCGGGGCGACTTCGCCGTGCTCGCCGAGCGCGGGCGCCGGGCTCTGCGGGTCCACCTCAAGGCCGGGCAGATGGAGGCCGGGCTGAAGCGGGTCGCGGCGGCGCTGAAGGCGGCGGTCGCCTGACGGGTGGGGGGAGGATGCAGGCGGCCGATCCCGCCTGCCACCTCATCCTGAGGTGCGGCGAATGCCGCCTCGAAGGAGGGCTCCAGGGATCGCGGAGGCTTCTGGAGCCCTCCTTCGAGGCCTGCTGACGCAGGCACCTCAGGATGAGGACAAGAGTTGGATCAATTTCGCAACGATCTCCCTTGAGGGGGAACAGTTCGGAGCCCAAGACGATGCAACTCGGCATGATCGGCCTCGGCCGGATGGGCGGCAACATCGTCCGCCGCCTCCTGCGCGGTGGGCATACGGCGGTGGTGTTCGATCAGAACGCCGAGGCCGTCGCCTCCCTCGTGAAGGAGGGCGCCGTCGGCGCGACGAGCCTCGAAGATCTCGTCTCCAAGCTCGAGGTGCCGCGCACCGCCTGGGTGATGCTGCCGGCGGGCAAGATCACCGAAGAGACGGTCCAGGCGCTAGGCAAGCTGATGCAATCGGACGATTGCATCATCGACGGCGGCAATTCCTTCTTCGGCGACGACGTGCGCCGGGGCGGGGAATTGAAGCCGAAGGGCATCCACTACGTCGATGTCGGCACGTCCGGCGGCGTCTGGGGCCTGGAGCGCGGCTATTGCATGATGATCGGCGGCGACACATCCGCCGTGGACCGGCTCGATCCGATCTTCGCGACCCTCGCCCCCGGGATCGGCGACGTGACCCGCACCCCCGGCCGCGAGGGCCGCGACGCCCGCGCCGAGCACGGCTACATCCATGCCGGGCCGACCGGCGCGGGCCATTACGTGAAGATGGTCCATAACGGCATCGAGTACGGGCTGATGCAGGCCTATGCGGAGGGGTTCGACATCCTCCGCCACGCCAATTCCGAGAACCTGCCGGAGGAACGGCGCTTCGACCTCAATCTCGGCGACATCGCCGAGGTGTGGCGGCGGGGCAGCGTGGTCTCGTCCTGGCTCCTCGACCTCACCGCCCATGCGCTGGCCGGCGACGAGGACCTGACCGACTTCTCCGGCTGGGTGGACGATTCCGGCGAGGGCCGCTGGACCATCAACGCCGCCGTCGAGCAGGCCGTGCCGGCCACCGTCCTGTCGGCCGCCCTCTACCGTCGCTTCCGCTCGCGGGAGGATGCCTCCTACGCCGACAAGCTCCTGTCCGCGATGCGCAAGGGCTTCGGCGGGCACCAGGAACCGAAGAAGTCGTGAGGGCCGCATGGTGAGCTTGCCGAAGGGCGCGCAGGTCCTGCCCGATGCCGAGGCGGTGGCCCGCGAGGCCGCCGAGCGGCTGATCGCCGCCTGCGGCGAAGCCCAGAGGGCGGACGGCGACGAGCGGATCGCGATCTGCCTCTCCGGCGGCTCGACGCCCAAGCGCCTCTACGCCCTTCTGGCGAGCCCCGGCTACGCCGCGCGGGTGCCATGGACGAGGATCCACTGGTTCTTCGGTGACGACCGCGCGGTGCCGTGGGACGACGCGCGCAGCAACGTGCGCATGGTCCGCGAGGCCTTCGGCCATGGCAGCGCGATTCCCCCGACGCATCTCCACTTCATCCCCTCGGACGACGGCATCGAGGCCGGCGCCAAGGCCTACCAGCGGACCCTGCTCGACTTCTACGGCGCGCATAGTCTCGAGGCCGGGAGACCGCTCTTCGACCTCGTGCTGCTCGGGCTCGGGGAGGATGGGCACACCGCCTCGCTCTTCCCCGGCAAGCCCGAGGCGGCAGACACCACCGCCCTCGCCGTGCCGGTGCCGGAGCCGGGGCTGGAGCCCTTCGTCCCGCGCATCAGCCTCACGGTGCCGGCGCTGACCTCCTCGCGGCACGTGCTGTTCCTCGTCACGGGCGCGGGCAAGCGCAAGCCGCTGGCCCGCCTCGCGGAGGGGGAGGATCTGCCCGCCGGACAGGTTCGGGGCGAACAGGTGCGCTGGCTCCTCGACGAGGCGGCGGCAGGCTGAGCCGTTACCCCTTGGCAAGGGAAATGGGATAGTGTCGGATTCCTCGTCGTGAGGCCCGACCGGCCGTCCCAGGAGCGCCATGAACGCGGGCACGCTCGTCCTGTTCACCGATCGGGCCGCTCAGCGCCGGGATCTCGTGCGCGCCCTGGACGAACTCGTGCCCTGCCATGTCCGCGATGCCACCACCGTGGCGCCTGTGGGCGATTGCATCGGCTTCGTCGCCGATCTCGACCTGTTGCAGCCGACGCAGCTGCGGGGCCTGCGCGCGCTCATCGCCGAGGCGCCGCAACTGCCCCGCCTGTTCCTGATGCGCAGCATGGGCGAGCGCAGCCTCTCCGCCGCCCGCAGCCTCGGCGCCAGCCTCTGCCTGCCCTACAATACGGCGCCCGGGACCGTCGCCGAGGCCATGCGCGCTCACATCACGAATCCGTTCCCCGGCATGGTGCGCATACCCGCCCCGGAGCGAAGCGGACCCGTCGCCATCGCCCGCGCCGCCGACGAGGCGGGCGCGGTCCTCGCCGGCCTCCTCGATTCCGCGCGGCAGACCGGCACCGTCGATCCGGTGCTCGTGGATCACGGGCTCGATCCGATCCTCGCCGCCGTCGGCGAGGCGGGGCTCGGAGCGTGGCTCGACACGGTGCGCGCCTACGACGACGCCACCTACCAGCATTGCCTCCTGGTGGCGGGCGTCGCGGCGACCTTCGCCATCGACCTCGGCTTCGGCCTGCGCGACCGCGAGCATCTCGTGCGCGCCGCCCTCGTCCACGACGTCGGCAAGGCGCGCATCCCCCTGGGCATCCTGAACAAGGCCGGCCCCCTGGATGCCGACGAACTCGCCACCATGCGCACGCACGCCGCCCTCGGGCACGCGATCCTCGTGGAGGCGGGCGGCTTCGACGATTCGATCCTCGCGGTGGTCCGGCACCATCACGAGATGCTCGACGGCAGCGGTTATCCCGACAGGCTCACCCGCGAGGCGATCCCCGACATCGTCCGCCTGATCACGGTCTGCGACATTTACGCGGCGCTGGTGGAGCGCCGCCCCTACCGCGCGCCGATGCCCGCCGCCGAGGCCCTGCGGATCCTGCATGGCATGGAGGGCAAGCTCGACGCGACGCTGGTGCGCGCCTTCGAGCGGGCCGTGTCGAAGGACTTCAAATGAAGTGCTTGGAGAGCTTCAGGCCCTGGGCCTGATAGTTCGAGCCCGCCCCGGCGCCGTAGAGCGTGGCGGGAACCTCGCTCATGCGCTCGTAGACGAGGCGCCCGACGATCTGGCCGTCCTCCAACAGGAACGGCACGTCGCGGGAGCGCACTTCCAGCACCGCCCTCGCGCCCGTTCCCCCCGCCTCGGCATGGCCGAAGCCGGGATCGAAGAAGCCCGCGTAATGCACCCGGAACTCGCCCACCAGCGGATCGAACGGCACCATCTCGGCGGCGTGGTCCGGCGGCACCTGTACCGATTCCTTCGAGGCGAGGATGTAGAACTGGCCGGGATCGAGGATCAGGCTCGCGCTGCTGTCCGAGGGCAGGCGCTCCCAGAAGGCGTCGATGCCGTGCCGGCCCGGCGCATCCACGTCCACGAGGCCGGTATGGCGCTTCGCCCGGTAGCCGATGAGTCCGTCGAAGCCCGACAGGTCCACCGAGACCGCGACGCCGCCCTGCAGCGAGGGCGAGGGGACGTTCACCAGCGGCGTCCGGGCATGGAGCGCGGCCAGTTCCGCCTCCCCGAGGCGGGGCTGGCCGGCGCGGAAGCGGATCTGCGACAGGCGCGAGCCCGTCCGCACCAGCACCGGGAAGGTGCGGGGCGAGATTTCCGCGTAGAGCGGCCCGGTATAGCCGGGCGAGACCTGATCGAACGCCTCGGCCCGGTCGGTGATGACGCGGGTGAACACGTCGATGCGGCCGGTGGAGCTCTTCGGGTTGGCGCTTGCCGCAAGGTCCGGCGGCAGGGCCAGCGTTTCCTGCAATTCCGCGATGTAGACGCAGCCCGTCTCCAGCACGGCGCCCGGCCGCAGGTCGATGGCGTGGAGCGACAGGCGCTCGACGCAGGATTCGACGGTGCGCGACGCCCCCGGCAGGAAGCTCGTGCGCACCCGGAAGGCGCGCTCCCCGAGCCGCAGGTCGAGGCTCGCGGGCTGGATCTGGTCCGCGGCGTAGGGCGTGGCCGGACGGATGCCGCCCGCGCGGGTCAGGGCGTCGATCGCCTGGGCCGGCAGGATGCCCTCGCCCCTTGTCTTCGCACCCGCCCGCATCGTCCGCTCCGTTCGCGCGGTGATCGACCACGCCCCTTGTTGTCCGCCACCGGCACCTAAGGCCGCTTTAATGCCACGAGACTTGAGCGCAGCGAGACTTGTGGCCTAGCGTGACGCGCGACGTAATCCGCCGCAATTGACGCCGATTCACGCGGGAATTACCACCGGGGCTCATGGCACGGCTTAGGCCGGGCGGGTCGAATCGCTGAAGTCCTCGGGGGCGATCAAAGGCAATGTACAGGGCCGAGACGCGCGGAATAAGCGTGACTGTACAGCCGCGCTTCGTGGAGGAAGAGTCTTCCCCCAACGAGAGTCGCTATTTCTTCGCCTACACGGTCGAGATCGTGAACAACGGCGAGGAGCAGGTGCAGCTGCGCTCGCGCCACTGGCGCATCATCGACGGGCGCGGCTCCTGCCAGGAGGTGCGCGGCGTCGGGGTCGTCGGCAAACAGCCGGTTCTGGAGCCCGGCGAGTCCTTCTGCTACACGAGTGGGTGCCCGCTCACGACTCCCGACGGGCTGATGGCCGGCAGCTACACGATGGCGACGGTGGCCGGCGAGAGCTTCGAGGCCGAGATCCCCGCCTTCTCCCTCGATAGCCCGCACGTCCGCCGCAGCCTGCACTGAAGGCGGCCTCGTCACCGGCGGGGGCGCGGGAGCCGGGCGGCCCCGGAGGGATCATGGCTTTGAACGGCGAGCGGGTGTCCCCGCTCGAGATGCTGGCCCGCCTCGTCGCGTTCGACACCGAGAGCGACAAGCCCAACCTCGCGCTGATCGATTCGGTCTGCGCCTATCTCGACGGATGGGGCGTGCCCGTCCGCCGCTTCCCCGACGCCACCGGCACCAAGGCCGCGATCCTCGCGACGCTCGGGCCGTCGCGCGACGGCGGGATCGTCCTGTCGGGCCATACCGACGTCGTGCCGGTGGCCGGCCAGCCCTGGACCTCGGACCCCTTCACCCTGCGCGTCGCGGGCGGGCGGGCCTATGGGCGCGGCGCCGTCGACATGAAGGGCTTCTGCGCCACCGCCCTCTCCCTCGTGCCGGAGATGCTGGAGGCCGACCTCGCGCGGCCGATCCACATTCTCCTGTCCTACGACGAGGAGACCACCTGCCTCGGCTCCATGGATGCCATCGCCCGCTTCGGCGAGGACCTGCCACGGCCCGGCGCCTGCATCGTCGGCGAGCCGACCGGGCTCGACGTAGCGGACGCGCACAAGAGCATCGTCACCTGCCTCACGACGGTCCATGGCCGCGAGGCGCATTCCTCCCGGCCGGAGCTCGGGGCCAACGCGGTCTCGGCGGCCTGCGATCTGGTTGCCGCCCTCAACCGCATCGCCGACCGGATGATCGAGCGCGGCGACGCCTCGGGCCGGTTCGACCCGCCCGCCACGACGATCCATGTCGGCACGATCCAGGGCGGCACGGCGCGCAACATCCTGGCGCGGGAATGCCGGTTCCATTGGGAGTATCGCGGCCTGCCCGATCTCGACCCGGCCGAGATCCCGACCCTGTTCCGCGCGGCGGTGGCCGAGGTGACGGCGCGTCGCCTCAACCGCTACGGCGAGTTCGGGCGGATCGACACCCTGGAGGAGGTCGACATCCCCGGCCTCGCGCCGGATCCCGGCTCGGAGGCCGAGCGCCTCGCCCTGCGCATCGCCGGGCGCAACCGGACGGTGGCGATGCCCTACGCCACGGAGGCCGGGCGCTTCCAGGGGGCGGGCATCCCGACGGTGGTCTGCGGCCCCGGCGACATCGCCCAGGCGCACCAGCCCGACGAGTATATTACCCTCGATGCGATGAAGGCGGGCGAGGATTTCCTGCGCCGTCTGATCGCGGAGTGCGCAGCATGAACCCGGTGCGGGCCAACGAGTATGTGAAGCTGAGACCGCTGGAGCGCGAGGATCTGCGCTTCGTGCACCAGCTGAACAACAACGACAGCATCATGCGCTACTGGTTCGAGGAGGCCTACGAGTCCTTCGCCGAACTGCAGCAGCTCTATGAGCGCAACATCCACAACCAGACCGAGCGCCGCTTCATCGTCGCCGCACCGGACGGCGAGCCGGCGGGGCTGATCGAGCTGGTGGAGATCAACCATCTCCACCGCCGCTGCGAATTCCAGATCGCGATCCACCCGTCCTTCCAGGGGCGGGGCTACGCGTGGCGGGCGACGCGGATCGTGATGGATTACGCGTTCAGCGTGCTCAACATCCACAAGCTCTACCTGCACGTGGATCGCGAGAACCAGCGGGCGGTGCGGATCTACGAGCGCTGCGGCTTCCGGCCCGAGGGCGTGCTGAAGGACGAGTTCTTCGTGAACGGGCGCTACCGCGATGCGGTGCGCATGTGCCTGTTCCAGCCGGACTATCTGGCCTCGCGGGGCGGCGGCGACCCGAACGAGCCCGTGCTCAAGACGTAGGAAGGGGCCGGGCTTTCGCCCGACCCCCTTGTCCGGTTCAGGATCGGCTCGGCTTAGCGGGCCTGACCGCCACCGGCCTTCATGCCGCCGCCCGCGTTCATGCCGGCGCCCTCGGCACCGCCACGATTGCCGCCGCGCTGCATCTCGCCGCCGCCGGCCTTGCCGCCCTTCTCCATGCCGCCCGGCTGCCCGGAAACGTTGCGCATATTGGTGTTGCGGTCGCCCTCGCTGCGCATCCCGGCATTACGGGCGCCGTCGTTCTTCATCGGGCTGTTCTTCATGTCGTTGCGGGCGTCGCGCTTCATGTCGCCCCGGTTCTCGCCCTTGGCCTGGACATCGCCACGCGTGCGGTCACGCTCGCGATCGTTGCGCACGCTGGCGCGGGTCTCGCTGCGGAAGCTCGCCCCGACCACGCCGCCGCCGGAGAGACGACGGTACTCGGCCGAGCCGTAGCGCACACGCTGGCCGTGGATCACCACCCACCGCTCGCTCGGGCCGGTCTCGCGGATGCTGACGAGGCGGCGGTACTCGGGCGAGCCGTACACGACGCGCTGGCCACGGATGGTCACGTAGCGGGTGCCGCCCTCGCGGACACTGACGAGGCGGCGATACTCCGGCGAGCCGTACACGACGCGCTGGCCACGGATCACCACGTAGCGCTCACGCGGGCCGCGATGCTCGACGACCAAGCGACGGTACTCGGGCGATCCATAGACGACCCGTTGGCCGCCGATGAAGACGAAACGCCCCTCGCGGCGGAAGCCGCCCTCGAAGCGCGCGCTGCGGTTGTCGATATGGCCGCGACCGCCACGGAACTCGCCCCGCGCCTCGGTGCGGTCGCCGTCGCGATGGTCGCGACCCATGCGCTCGCCCCGGTCGTTGCCGTTGCGGGCCGTGCGGTCGTTGTCGCGCTCGCCGTTCCGTCCGCTGGCCGCCGAACGGTCGGCCTTGGGATCCTCGCGGCCCGCGCGGTCCTGGCCCATCTTGCCGCCCGCGTCGCGGTCGGCGCGCGCGCCGCCCATCTCCTTGCCCGAGGCGCCGCCGGTCGCGGCGCCGCCGGACAGCGCGTTGCCCTTGCCCCCGCCCTCGCCCTTCATGCCGGCCTCGGGACGGCCGTGGCCGCCCCGCTCGCCGCCGCCCATGCCCTGCTGTGCATAGACGGAGGTGCTGAGCAGAAGCGCAGCCACGCTGACGGACACTCGTGTCGTGAATTGGGTCATGGCGTTCCCTCACGTTGGAAAATTATGTTCCGCAACGCTGAGGGTGCCAAAACGGTTCAATAGTTCAGGTGCATAAAATGATGCAACACTTGTGAGTACTTCGGCGTTTCGCGCGGAGAGCTTGGCCGTTTGCGATGAGTTGTGCGTAGTCTTTGCCGGCCCCGTGCGGCCTCTCCCTGAATTGCGTCGCTCCGCTCGCACGGACGGCGAGGCGGGAGGCGTCAGGGCGTCGCCGGACGGGGGCCGAGGTGCTCGTGGCACACGTCGTGGACGATCCGCTGGAGAATTCCGATGCGCCCGGCGAGCCAGTCCAGTTCCTCGGTCGTGATCGTGTAATGCGGCGAGTAGCGCGCCTTCACGTAGGCATCGTGCAGGAGATTGAAGTGGCGCCGGCTGATGCGATCGTTGCGCGGCCATGCCTCCACCAGCCGGCGGTCGATGCCCTCGGCCATCGGGCGAAGCCGCCGCAGGGCGTGAAGTTTCGGGCTGTAGAGCGTCAGAACGAGCAGGACACAGTGATATAGTCCCTCGGTGGCTTAATGCAGTTCGAACGCGGCGATGGCTAATTGTTCGTGCATCGAAGAATAGCGGGCGAGGTCGATGCGGAAGATCGAGCTTGCATACCATTTATCGAAGTGCAGCCACGCTTCCTCGTTCCGAACCTCCGGCGTGAGCGGGCCGGGCTTGGCGAGGGGAAAGCCGTCCGCCTCGTAGAGAACGAGGGCATCCCGGTCGATGTCCACGAAGAACGGCCGCCCCCGGGCGAGCTGGTCGTTCACGTCCTGATAGCTGTGGACGATGAAGCTCACCGCGGAGTGACGGGCCGACCGCACCAGTTCGATCTGGTCGAACCGGTCGCGGATCGTCTCCCACAGGTCGAAATCCTCCACGAGATCGTCGTGGTTCACGATGACGAGCAGGTCGTAGTCGGAAAAGTAGCCCGAGATCCGGTCCTCGACCCAATCGCCGCGCGCATGCGATCCGTAGAGCATGACCTTGAGGATGCGCCCACTCTTCTTCCTGTCGGAGAGCTTGCCCTTGCGGGCCTCCTCGAACTCCTCGAACAGGATCTTCACCGCGTGCGTCAGGTCGCGGCGCTTGCGGGCGGGCAGGTGGGCGAGGCGGTCTTCGAGCGTCATGGTCGCCCGCCGGTAGAGCACGACGGGCCGCCGTTTCGAAACCCCCTACGAGCCCTGCGCGATCTCCGTCTCGACCTCGGCGGGGTCGAGGTCGTAGCGGCGCGAGCAGAATTCGCAGGTGATCACGATGCGCCCGTCATCGGCCACCATGTCCCGGCGCTCCTCCGGGCTGAAGGAGCGGATCATGCCCATCACCCGCTCGCGGGAGCAGCGGCAGGTCTCGCGCACCGGCTGGCGGTCGAAGACGCGCACGCCGCGCTCGTGGAACAGCCGGTAGAGCAGCCGCTCGCTCGACACGTTGGGATCGATGAGCTCGTGGTCCTCGATGGTGGCGGCGAGCGAGCGCGCCTCGACCCAGGCATCGTCCTCCGGCGCATCGGGGCCGAGATGGGCGTGGCCCTCGGGGATGTCGCCCGGCGGCAGGTCGGCGAGGCGCGCCCGGTCGATGGATTGGGGCAGGAACTGCACGATCAGGCCGCCGGCCCGCCAATGCCCGGCGCCCTCCCCGAGGGATTCGGCGACCGCGAGGCGGACCACGGTGGGGATCTGCTCGGATTGCCGGAAATACTGGTGCGCCGCCTCTTCGAGGCTCTGGCCCTCCATCGGCACTACGCCCTGGTAGCGGCTCGCGGTACTGCCCTGGTCGATGGTCATGGCGAGATGGCCGTTGCCGATCAGGTCGGCATCGCGCACGGGGGCGCTGCCCAGGGCCGCGACGCGCTCGGCATCGAAGCGGGCGGTGGCGCGCAGCCGGTCGGGCGCCTCGAAATCCACCACGATCATCTCGACCGGGCCATCGGTCTTGGTCTGAAGCTGGAAGCGGCCCTCGAATTTCAGGGACGCGCCGAGCAGCACGGTGAGCGCCGCCGCCTCGCCGAGGAGGCGCGCGACGGGATCCGGGTAGCCGTGACGGCGCAGGATCGTATCGATGGACGGCCCCAGGCGCACCACCCGTCCGCGCACGTCGAGGGCTTCGACGGCGAAGGGCAGCACCGCGTCATCGACGCCGGGGGTCTCGGTTCCTGCAGTCATGGTCTCTCCGGGAATCTACCCCCTATATGGTGGTCCGGTCCGGGGTTCCCAAAGGGCCGGGTCCTTTGGCGGGGTCCAGGGGCGGCGCCCCTGGGGACGGGCCCCTCAAACGCTATCCGTCCTGAAGGCACCAGGCCAGGATGCCCTTCTGCGCATGCAGCCGGTTTTCGGCCTCGTCGAACACCACCGATTGCGGCCCGTCCATCACTTCGGCGGTCACTTCCTCGCCCCTGTGCGCGGGCAGGCAATGCATGAAGATCGCGTCGGGCTTGGCCGCCGCCATCAGCTTGGCATCGACCCGGTAGGGCGAGAGCAGGTTGTGCCGGTGGCTCTCGTCGTCGTCGCCCATCGACACCCAGCAATCGGTGACGACCGCATCCACTCCGTCCACCGCCGCGCGGGCATCGGTGGTGATGTTGAGCTTGGCGCCCTCGCGCTTCGCCCAGGCGATCAGCGAGGCGGGCGGCGCCAGTTCCGGCGGGCAGGCGACGTTCATGGTGAAGTCGAGCCGGGCGGCGGCGTGGACCCAACTCGCGAGCACGTTGTTCGCGTCCCCCGACCACGCGACGGTACGGCCCTGGATCGGCCCGCGATGCTCCTCGAAGGTCAGCACGTCGGCCATGATCTGGCACGGATGCGAGTGCTTGGTGAGGGCGTTGATCACCGGCACCGTGGCGTATTCGGCCAGTTCCAGCATCTGCCCGTGGTCGAGGATGCGGATCATGATCGCGTCCACGAAGCGCGAGAGCACCTGCGCCGTGTCGCCGATGGTCTCGCCCCGGCCGAGCTGCATCTCCGAGCCGGTGAGCATCAGCGTCTCGCCGCCGAGCTCGCGCATCGCCATGTCGAAGGAAACGCGGGTGCGGGTCGAGGGCCGGTCGAACACCATCGCCAGGGTCTTGCCGACGAGCGGGCGCTCGGCCGCGCGCTCGCCCTTCCGGCGCAGGGCCTTCATGGCGGCGCTCGAATCCAGCATGCGGCGGATCTCGGCTCCGGAGAAATCCGAGAGGTCGAGGAAGTGGCGGGGCCGGACAGCGGCGCCGGGACCGGCCGTTGCCCGGCCGTTCGTCTTGGTTGTCATGGGTCAGGGACTTTCCGGCGGCGCCTTATTCAGCCGCCCCGCGCAGCGCCGAGAAACCGTTCGCGGCGGCATCGAGCCGCCGGACCGCCTCTTCGACGTCCGACTCGGTGACGATCAGCGGCGGGATGAGCCGCACGACGTTGTCGCCGGCCGGGATCACGAGGAGGTTGGCCTCCCGCGCCGCCGCGGCGAATTCGGTGTTGGGCACGCCGAGCTTGAGGCCGATCATCAACCCCTCCCCGCGCACGTCCTCGATCACGCGCGGGTGCCGGTCGCGCAGGGAAGCGAGCTTCTGCTTCAGCACGAGCCCGGTATGGGCGACGCGGTCGAGGAAGCCGTCCGAGAGGATCACGTCGAGCACGGCGTTGCCCACCGCCATGGCGAGCGGGTTGCCGCCGAAGGTCGAGCCGTGGCTACCGGGTACCATGCCGCGCGCGGCCTCCTTGGTGGTGAGGCAGGCGCCGAGCGGGAAGCCCCCGCCGATGCCCTTGGCCGCGCTGAGGATGTCCGGCGCGATGCCCGACCACTCATAGGCAAAGAGCTTGCCGGTGCGGCCCATGCCGGTCTGCACCTCGTCCATGATGAGGAGCAGGCCGTGCCGGTCGCAGAGATCGCGCAGGCGGCGCAGGTCGGCGGGGGGGATGACGCGCACGCCGCCCTCCCCCTGGATCGGCTCGATCATCAGGGCGGCGGTCTCGGGACCGATGGCGGCTTCGAGCGCCGCGAAATCGCCGGTCGGAACCTGGTCGAAGCCCTCGACCTTAGGGCCGAAGCCGTCGATGTACTTCTGCTGACCGCCCGCCGCGAGGGTGGCCAGCGTCCGCCCGTGGAACGCGCCCTCGAAGGTCACGATCCGGTAGCGCTCGGGGTGGCCGCCCGCCGCGTGGTACTTCCGCGCGATCTTGATCGCGGCCTCGTTCGCCTCGGCGCCCGAGTTGCAGAAGAACGCCACCTCCGCGAAGGTCGCCTCCACGAAGCGCTGGCCGAGCCGCTCGCCCTCCGGGATCTGGTAGAGGTTCGAGACGTGCCAGACCTTCGCCGCCTGCTCCTGCAGCGCGGCGACGAGGTGCGGGTGCGCGTGGCCCAGCGCGTTCACCGCGACGCCGGCCCCGAAATCGAGGTATCGCTGCCCGTCTCGCGTGAAGAGCCATGCACCCTCGCCGCGCTCGAACGAGAGGGGGGCGCGGGCATAGTTCGGCAGAAGGGCGGATGTCACGGTCCGGTCTCCGTCGCGCGAGGGGTCGGCGGCACCAAATGAAAGTGCCGCCTCGATCACCGGGCGGCACGCGCGCGATTACTATGAATCGAGTCGGCGCTGTCAATCGCGCAAGGGCTGTGCCGCACGCGCGGCAGGTGCGTACACGGCCGCACCGGCCTGCCCGCCACGGGGTCCCTCCCCTTGCGTCCGTTGCCCCCGGCGTGTTCCAGAACCCCTAATTTCGGTGAAGCTTCGCGGAGATTCGCTCATGAGCACGATCAAGGAACGTCTGGCGGCCCTGGGGCTCAAGCTGCCCAAGGCGGCGGCCCCCGTCGCGAATTACGTGCCCTTCGTTCACACGGGCAATCTCGTCGTGATCTCGGGGCAACTCTGCTTCGGTGCCGATGGCAAGATCGCGCCCGAGCATGTCGGCAAGATCGGCGGCACCGTCTCGGCCGAGGCCGGCAAGGAGGCCGCGCGGCTCTGCGCCCTCAACCTGCTGTCGCAGCTTGAGGCGGCGGTGGGCGACCTCGACCGGGCGGTCGTGCAATGCGTCCGCCTCGGCGGCTTCATCAACGGCGTGCCGGGCTTCTCGGCGGTGGCCGGGGTGATGAACGGCGCCTCCGACCTGATGGTCGAACTGCTGGGGGATCGCGGCCGGCATGCCCGCTCGACGGTGGGTGTCGCGGAACTGCCCCTCGACGCCGCCGTCGAGGTCGAGGGCATGTTCGAGGTGAAGGGATGAGCGGCCTCGGCTGGCTCACCGCCCGGCCGATCGCCCATCGCGGCCTGCACGACCGGGCGGCGGGCCGGCCGGAGAACACCCTCAGCGCCGCCCGCGCGGCGGTGGCGGGCGGATTCGCCATCGAATGCGACGTGCAAATGAGCGCCGACGGCGAGGCGATGGTCTTCCACGACCCGGCGCTGGGCCGCCTGACGGGGGCGAGCGAGCGTGTCTGCGAGACGAGCGCGCAGGCCCTCGGGCAGTTGCCTGTGGCGGGCTCGGCCGAGCGCATCCCGACGCTGCCGGATTTCCTGGCGGCGGTGGCGGGCGCCGTGCCGGTGATCGTGGAGATCAAGTCGGCCTATGACGGCGACCTGCGCCTCGCCCGCCGCACGGCCGAGATCGCCGCCGCCTATGACGGCCCGGTGGCGCTGAAATCCTTCGACCCCGAGATTGTCGCGGCGCTCCGCGAGGGCCTGCCCGCCCGTATCCCGCGCGGGATCGTGTCGGAGACCCGGCAGGACGATCCCGTCTACGCGACGATGACCGAGAGCCGCCGCCGCAGCCTGCGCGACCTCCTGCATTTCGAGGCAACGCGGCCGGACTTCCTCTCCTGGCGGGTGGACGACCTGCCCTGCGGGCCGACCTCGCTCTGCCGCCTCCTCGCGGGGCTCCCGGTCATGGCCTGGACGGTGCGCACACCGGAGCAGCGCGCCAACGCCGCCGCGCATGCGGATCAGATGGTGTTCGAGGGGTTTGTGCCTTGAGGATCCGCCCCGTATTGATCTCGGATGGACAGTGATTTTCACTGCGTGGCATAACCGGCCGAGGAGGCCCGCCATGCCCACGCCGCGCGGACAGATGACCGTGACGCTCACGGACGAGTTGGAGAAATTCGTCCGGGACAAGGTGAGGGAAGGCACCTTCGCCACGCCGAGCGAGTATATCCGGGATCTCGTCCGCGCCCGCTATCTGGCGGAGCACGACAGGGCCGCCAGGCTGAAGGCGCTCGATGCCGCGCTGGCCGAAGGCTTGGCGGATGCCGAAGCCGGCCGGCTCGTACCGGTCGGCGAGGCGTTCGCCCGGGTCCGTGCCGCCCTGCGAATCACCGACGAGGATAGGACCGCGTGAAGGTCGTCCTGTCCGAGAGGGCAATCGACGACCTCATCGCGATCGGTGTTTTCATCGGCCGGGACAACCCCGCCCGCGCTTCCAGCTTCGTGGCCGAACTGGAGGCACGCTGCATCACCCTGGGGGACATGCCGAGGGGCTACCCGCTTCTGACCGGGCACGAAGCCGACGGCATCCGGCGACGTCCGTTCGGCGAGTATCTGATCTTCTATCGTATCGAAGAGGCTGCCTCGCGCATCGATGTCCTGCGTGTGCTCAGCGGCGCCCGGGACATCGACGCGATCCTGTTTCCCGCGGACTGATCCCGCCTGCATCGATCCGCCGCTTGCCCCGTCCCCGGCGGCCGTTAGACTGGCTGGCATGAAGCAAGCCTCCGCGCCGCCGCCGGACGCCACCGCCCTCACGGTGAGGGCGCTCCCCGGCCTCAAGGAGATCGGTGCGCAGGCCTGGGATGCCTGTGCCCTATCCCCCGAGACCCTGGCGGCGGGGGACGAGACCTACAATCCCTTCGTCACCCACGCCTTCCTCTCGGCGCTGGAGGAATCGGGCTGCGTCTCGCGCCGCACCGGCTGGCTGCCGGTGCATGTCGTGGTGGAGCGCGAGGGCAAGCTGCTGGCCGCCGCGCCCTGCTACCTGAAATCCCACAGCCAGGGCGAATACGTCTTCGACCACGGATGGGCCGACGCCTTCGACCGGGCCGGCGGCAGCTATTATCCGAAGCTGCAGGTCAGCGTGCCCTTCACCCCCGTGACCGGGCCGCGCTTCCTCATCGCCCCCGGCACCGATCCCGACGAGGCGACCGCGGGGCTCGTCGCGGGTCTGCGCGCCCTGCGGGGGGAGGTCGAGGCCTCCTCGATCCACGTCACCTTCATGCGCGAGGCCGAATGGGAGCGCGCCGGGGCCGCCGGCTTCCTCAAGCGCACCGACCAGCAATTCCACTGGGAGAACGACGGCTATTCCAGCTTCGACGGCTTTCTCGAAGCCCTCTCCTCCCGCAAGCGCAAGACGATCAAGCGCGAACGCCGCGACGCGCTGGCGCCCGGCATCACCATCGAGCACCTCACCGGGTCCGACCTGACCGAGGCGGTGTGGGATGCGTTCTACGGGTTCTACATGGATACCGGCGCCCGCAAATGGGGCCGCCCGTACCTGAACCGCCGGTTCTTCTCCCTGCTCACCGAGCGGATGGCGGAGCGCGTGCTGCTCATCATGGCCAAGCGCGAGGGCCGCTACATCGCGGGCGCCATCAACATGATCGGCGACACCGCCCTCTACGGGCGCAACTGGGGCTGCGTCGAGGACCACCCGTTCCTGCATTTCGAGGTCTGCTACTACCAGGCCATCGACTTCGCGATTTCGCGCGGCCTCAAGCGGGTCGAGGCGGGGGCGCAGGGGGAGCACAAGCTCGCCCGCGGCTACCGCCCGGTGCTGATGCATTCCGCCCACGACATCGCCGACCCCTCCCTACGCAAGGCGGTGGCCGACTATTTGCAGCGCGAGCGCGCCCATGTGGCCGAGGCGGTCGATGTCCTCGACACCCTCACCCCCTTCCGGCGCGGCACCCCCGACGAGCAGGCATGATGAACCCGATCGAGCGTATCCAAGGCTTTTCCGACGAACTCACCGCCCTGCGGCGCGATCTCCACGCCCATCCCGAGATCGGCTTCGAGGAGGTGCGCACCTCCGGCATCGTCGCCGACCTCTTGGAAAAATTCGGCTGCGAGGTCCATCGCGGCATCGGCGGCACGGGGGTCGTCGGGCTCCTGAAGGGCCGCAGCGACAACGGCCGCCGGATCGGCCTACGCGCGGACATGGACGCCCTGCCCATCGAGGAGGAGACCAACCTCCCCTATCGCTCCACCGTGCCCGGCAAGATGCACGCCTGCGGGCATGACGGGCACACGACCATGCTGATCGGCGCGGCCCGCTACCTCGCCGAGACCCGCGACTTCGACGGCACGGCGGTATTCATCTTCCAGCCGGCCGAGGAGGGCCTCGGCGGCGCCCGCGCCATGCTGAAGGACGGGCTGTTCGAGAAGTTTCCCTGCGACGAGATCTACGGGCTGCACAACCAGCCCGGCGGGCGGCACGGGCAGATCAAGCTCTGCCCTGGCCCGATCATGGCGGCGGCGGACTTCTTCGACATCCGCATCCGCGGGCGCGGCATCCACGCGGCGCAGCCGCACCGGGGCAACGACCCGATCATCGTCGCCACCGGGCTCGCGCAGGCCCTGCAATCCATCGCCTCGCGCAACGTCGACCCGCTGAAATCGATCGTGCTCTCGATCACGCGGATCGCCGCGGGCTCGGCCTACAACGTCATCCCCGAGACGGCGCATATGGCCGGCACCGTGCGGACCTTCGACGCCGAGGTGCGCAAGCTCGCCGGCACCCGCATCCGCGAGTTGGCGGGGGGCTTCGCCGCCGCCTACGGCGCCGAGATCGAGGTCGACCTTCAGGACGTGTTCTCGGTGCTGGAGAACGCGCCCGCGCAATCCGCCGCCGCGACCGAGGTCGCCACCGAACTGCTCGGCGCCGACAACGTCGATCCGCACGCCACCCCGCGCATGGGCAGCGAGGATTTCGCCGACATGACGATGCGGGTGCCGGGCGCCTATGTCTGGCTCGGGGCCGGGCCGGGGCCGGGGCTGCACAACGCCGCCTACAATTTCGAGGATTCGATCATCCCCATCGGCAGCGCCTTCCTGGCGCGGATGGTGGAGCGCCGCACCGCCGCGTAAGCTGAACAGGGGCCGGTGGACACGCACCGGCCCGCAAGACCAAAGGGGGGAGACGCGATGTCGTCCGACATGCAGGAATCGCGGGCGAGCCTGATCTTGCTCGGTGTGTCCGTCGCGGCGGTGCTGATCTTCGGCGCCCTCACCCTGCTGACGCAGATCGGCTGACATCATCCGGGCGGGGCCAGACCCGACCCCGTCATTGCGAGCGACAGCGAAGCAATCCAGCCGGCACTGCCTTGTCCGGACCCGTCGCGCCCTGGATTGCTTCGGCTCCGCCTCGCAATGACGGGGTGGGCCATCGGCGGCCGCATCGCCATGGCCCCCGGTCCTGCCGGAAGCGCTGCCCCGTCGCCCCTCAGATCGCGATGGTCGGCCGCCCGGTCCCGAAGCCGGCGGGGTCGAAGGCCGCGCTCTTGATGATCGCCACCACCTCCCGGCCCAGAACGAGGCCGAGGTCGCGCACGGCGGCCTCCGTCAGGCGGGCGGTGAGGAGGGCGCCGCCGCAATCGATCTCCACCAGCACCCCCGTGCCCGCCGGGGCCAGGGCGGCCACCCGGCCCGGCAGGGCGTTGCGGGCGGAGAGACCCGGCGGCATCGCCGTGGCCACCAGCACGTCCCGCGCGGGGATGCGGACCCGCACGCCCGTGCCCGGCGGCCGGGCGAGGTCGGGCACCAGCAGCGTCCCGGCCCGACCGGTGAGGCGGGTGAGGCCGGTCTGCGGGTCGCGGCCCTCCACCACCATGTCGAGGAGGGCGCCGGGCTCCCCGTGCAGGGGGATCAGGTCGGCGCGGCGCAGGAGGGTTTCGGCGGGGCCGGTCGCGGCGACGCGGCCCGCATCGAGCACGACGAGGGTGGCGGCGAGCCGCGCCACCTCCGCGACGGAATGGCTGACATAGACGATGGGCACGCCCGCCTCGTCGCGCAGGCGCTCGATATAAGGCAGGATCTCGGCCTTGCGGGCTTCGTCGAGGGCCGCCAGCGGTTCGTCCATCAGGAGCAGCCGGGGCTTGGCGAGCAGCGCCCGGCCGAGGGCGACGCGCTGGCGTTCGCCCCCCGACAGGCCCGCTGGCTGCCGTGCGAGGAGCCCTTCGATGCCGAGCATCCCGGTGATGGCGGCGAACTCCGCCGGATCGTGGGGCAGGCGGGCGAAGACGCGGCCATAGGCGAGGTTCTGCGCGACGCTGAGATGCGGGAACAGCCGCGCGTCCTGGAACACCACGCCGACCCGGCGGCGGTGCGGCGGCAGGAAGCGCTTGGCCGCCGTGTCCACGAGGACATGGCCGCCGGCCACGATCCGCCCCCGGTCGGGCCGGGCGAGGCCGGCGATCAGGTCGATCAGCGTGGTCTTGCCGGAGCCCGAGCATCCGAACAGGGCGGTGAGCCCCGGCCCGGCGGCGAAGGACGCCTCCAGCGTGAACGCCCCCCGCCGGAGGGCGACATCGACGGCGAGGGCCGGCTCCGTCATCTGGCCCCCAGCCGGCGCCCGGCGCGGGCGGCCAGCGCCTCGGAGACGAGGAGGGCCGTGATCGACAGGGCGACGGAGACGAGGGTGAGGCGCAGAGCCGGCCCCTCCCCGCCCGGAACCTGGGTGAGGGTGTAGATCGCCGAGGGCAGGGTCTGCGTCTGCCCGGGGATGTTCGAGACGAAGGTGATGGTCGCGCCGAACTCGCCCATCGCCTTGGCGAAGGCGAGCACCGCCCCGGCGAGGCAGCCGGGCAGGCTCAGCGGTAGGGTGACGGTGAGGAACACCATGAGGGGCGAAGCCCCGAGCGTCCCGGCCGCGTCCTCCAGCCGGGCATCGACCGCCTCCAAGGACAGGCGCATCGCCCGCACCATCAGGGGGAAGCCCATCACCGCGCAGGCGAGCGCCGCCCCGGTCCAGCGGAAGGCGAAGACGATGCCGAACTCCGCGAGCGGCGCGCCGAACACGCCCTTCCGGCCGAAGGCGAGGAGGAGCAGGTAGCCGGTGACGACCGGCGGCAGGATCAGGGGCAGGTGGACGAGCCCGTCAAGGAGCGCCCGCCCCGGAAAGCGCCGCCGCGCCAGCAGCCACGCCACCCCGAGCCCGAGGGGCAGGGAGACGAGCGTGGCCAAGGTCGCCACCTGAAGGCTGAGCAGGACGGCCTGCCACTCCTCGGGGCCTAGGCCGAGATTCATCGGATGTTTCTCACCGCCGTCGACGACACGCTTCTCCTACCCTGTTCCTCATCCCGAGGCCCGCTGGCGCCGGCACTCGGACTCTGGCCGGAACGGCGAAGACCACCCCCGTCATTGCGAGCGCAGCGAAGCAATCCAGGGAATCGCCAACGTCTCGAGACGTCCCGCTGCCCTGGATTGCTTCGCTGACGCTCGCAAAGACGGACCGGGATAATGGGGCCGCTCAGGCTTCCCAGCCCGACCATCAGGATGAGGCCATCGGATAGAAGGCCCCCCTCGATCTCCCTCAATGCCCGCTGCCGGGCGCACCGATCACCGTGAAGCCCTGCCGCTCGAAGGCCGCCCGCGCCGGGGCGCTCTTCAGGAAGGCCAGCAGGGCCTCCGCATCCGGGTTCCGCGAGTCCTTCGTCAGGGCCGCCGGGTAGACGATGGGCGGGTGGCTGTCGGAGGGGAAGGTCGCCACCACCCGCACGCTGCGGTCGGCGGCGGCATCGGTGGCGTAGACGATGCCGAGCGGTGCCTCGCCCCGGGCGACGAGGAGCAGAGCCGCCCGCACGTTCTCGGCCTGCGCCACCTGCCCCTTCACCGCATCCCAGCCGCCGAGCTTGTCCAGGGCCGCCTTGCCGTACTTGCCCGCCGGCACCGCCTCGGTGTTGGCCATGGCGAGCTTGCCGCCGGCTAGCGCCTTGGACAGCGTCGTGCCGAGGTCCGGCGCCAGGGCGATCTGCGGGTCCGACCCCGCATTGGCCCCCGCCGGGGCGATCAGCACCAGGGCGTTGCGCAGGAAGTTGAACCGGCTGCCGGGCCGGATCGCGCCAGCCTTGTCGGCATAGTCCATCCAGGCCTCGTCGGCCGAGATGAACAGGTCGGCCGGCGCCCCGGCCTCGATCTGCTTGGCCAGCGCGTTCGAGCCGGCATACGAGATCCGCGCCGTCTTGCCCGTGTCCTTCGTCCAGAGGGCGGTGGCGTCGTCGAGGGCGTTCTTGAGGCTCGCGGCGGCGAAGACCACCACCGGCTCCGCTGCCCGTGCGGGCGAACCCGACACCAGCGGCAGCGCCGCCAGCGCCGCCGCGAGCCAGATGCGTCGTGTGATCGGCATGAAGACACCCCTCGCCGGCCGGACCGTTATATCCGGCCGGCTATCGCGATGATCTTATGACCGGAGCGAAATCCGGCAAGGGGTGATGTGCGGTCAGGCCTCGTCGGAGGTCTGCCCGGCGGCGAGGGACGGGGTGCCCTCGGCGCGGTGGAGGCGGCTGAGGGCCACGAGCAGGCGGCCCGGCAGGGGCGAATCCGGCAGAGGCGCGCCGTAACGGGCGTCGCGTCGGGCTTTGGCCGACTGCGCCAGAACGATCGGCCCGAACGGGCCGGATTGGCCAGGGAGGGGACGACTCGAACGCTTCACTCTTACGCTTCCCTTGAACGACTTCGTGACGAAGCCGGCAAAAACGTCGTCGCCCTGCGCGGGTTCCAGGCTCATGTGGTCAACGGCCGGCCACGATGCCGCATTCCTGTGCATGGTTGAGAAAGAATCGCGGGAGCGTGTCCGAACCGGCACGATTTCGCGCCAGCCCCTGTGCCGCGACGGGCGGGCGCGCTAACAGGGCGATCATGCTCGAAGGCCTGCCGCCCCACCGCCCGACTCACGTCCTCCGCCTCGACACCGACGAGAAGTCGGCGCGGGCGATGACCGACCTCCTGGGCGAGATGTTCGACCCCACCGAGACGGCGGTCGCCGCCTTCGAGGACGAGGACGGGAAGACGTGGCGCCTCGAAGCCTATTTCGCCGACGAGCCCGACGAGGCGTTCGTCCGCGGCCTGATCCGGCCGGTGATCGGCGCGCAGGCCGACGAGGCCGAATTCCGTACCATCGCGGAGCAGGATTGGGTGCGCTCCGCCCTCGAAGGGCTGAAGCCGGTGCGCGCCGGCCGCTTCCTGATCCACGGCTCCCACGACCGGGACGCGCGGCGGGCGAACGACCTCGCCATCGAGATCGAGGCGGCGCTGGCCTTCGGCACCGGCCATCACGGCACGACGTTGGGCTGCCTGCGGGCGCTGGTCGCCGAGCGCAAGCGCCGCCGGCCGCGCCATGTCCTTGATGTCGGCACCGGCACGGGCATCCTGGCCTTCGCCGCCGCCAAGGAGTTGCGCCGCCCGGTCGTGGCCGGCGACCTCGACGGCGAGGCCGTGACCACCGCGCGGGAGAACGCCCGCCTCAACGGCCTCGGCCCCTGGCTGAAGCTCTACCATGCCGGCGGCACCCGCCACCGCATGGCGGCGCGGGACCGGCATTTCGATCTCGTCTTCGCCAACATCCTCGCGCGGCCCCTGCGGCTGCTCGCCCCAAGCCTCGCCCGCGTCGTGGCGCCGGGGGGCACGCTGGTCCTGTCGGGCCTGATCGAGCGCGACGTGCCGGGCGTCCTCTCGGCCTATCGCCACCAGGGCTTCGCGCTGTCGAAGCGCGGCGTGATCGAGGGGTGGGTCCACCTCGTCCTGCGCCGGGGCGGCGCCGCGCCGCGCCATCGGACTCACTCCGTGCGGACGCCGTGACCCGTTGCGGGCCGAGCCTCGCGGGCGATAGGCTCCCCGCATGACCGAGTCCCGCCGCCGCTTCCAGACCTTCGACGATCCCGGCCACCGCAAGGGGCCGGAGCGGATCGCGGCCCTGCGCGCCGCGCTGCGCGAGGCGGGCGTCGACGGGTTCGTGGTGCCCCGCGCCGACGAGCACCAATCGGAATACGTCCCCGCCGACGCGGAGCGGCTGGCCTGGCTCACCGGCTTCACCGGCTCGGCCGGCACCGCCGTGATCCTCACCGACGCCGCCGCCCTCGTCGTGGACGGGCGCTACACCCTGCAGGCGCCCGCGCAGGTCGATACCGGCGTGGTGAGCGTGGTGCCCCTGGCCGAGACCAGCGCGGAAGCCTGGATCGGCGAGCATCTCGGCCGCGACAGGGTGCTCGGCTACGATCCCTGGCTGCACACGCCGGACGGGATC
The DNA here is from genome assembly GCF_056430985.1 of Methylobacterium sp. Gmos3. Taxonomy (NCBI): domain Bacteria; kingdom Pseudomonadati; phylum Pseudomonadota; class Alphaproteobacteria; order Hyphomicrobiales; family Methylobacteriaceae; genus Methylobacterium; species Methylobacterium sp. Gmos3. The sequence goes on along the minus strand of NZ_JBWJYL010000005.1, from coordinate 68,301 downwards.
GCGCGGCTCGAACGGGCGGTGGCCAAGGCCGGCGGCTCCCTGCGCGCGCTGCCGGAGAACCCGGTCGATTCCTGCTGGGCCGGGCGGCCGAAGCCCCCCTCCGGCCAGGTGGTGGCGCAGCCCGAATCCCTCGCGGGTGAGGCGGCGTCCGACAAGCTCGCCCGGGTGCGCGCGGCGCTCGTCGCCGATTCCTGCGATGCCCTGGTGATCTCGGACCCGCACAACCTCGCCTGGGCGTTCAACCTGCGCGGCGGCGATGTCGGCCACACGCCTCTCGCTCTCGGCTACGCCATCCTGCCTCGCGAGGGCCGGGCGCGGCTCTACCTCGTCTCCGGCGACATCGACCCGGCGTTGCGCGCGGCGCTCGACCCCATCGCGGAGATCGGCGCGCGCCTCGACCTCGACGAGGGCATCGCCGCCCTGTCCGGGGCCCGCGTCCGCCTCGACGGGGCCACGGGCGCCGTCGCCCTCAAGGAGCGCGTGGAATCGGCCGGCGGCACGGTCGATGTCGGGAAGGACCCGATCACCGCGATGAAGGCGGTGAAGAACGCGGCGGAGATTGCCGGCACCCGCGAGGCCCACCGCCGCGACGGCGCGAGCGTGGTGCGCTTCCTGGCGTGGCTCGACGGCGCGGCGGCGCGGGGCGACCTCACCGAGATCACCGCCGTCGAGGCGCTGGAAAATTTCCGCGCCGAGGGGGGCGACCTGCGCGACGTCTCCTTCCCGACCATCTCCGGCTCCGGCGCCAATGGCGCCATCGTCCATTACCGGGTGACGCGGGAGACCGACCGGACGGTGCGTCCGGGCGAATTGTTCCTCGTGGATTCCGGCGCGCAATATGCCGACGGCACCACCGACATCACCCGCACCCTCGCCATCGGTGAGCCCACGGCGGAGATGCGGGACCGCTACACGCGGGTGCTGCAGGGCCACATCGCCATCTCCCGCGCCGTGTTTCCCAAGGGCACGAACGGCGCGCAGATCGATGGCTTCGCCCGCCTGCCCCTGTGGCGGGCCGGGCTCGATTTCGACCACGGCACCGGCCACGGGGTCGGCGCCTTCCTCTCGGTGCATGAGGGGCCGCAGCGCATCGCCAAGACCGGCACCGTGGCGCTCGAACCCGGTATGATCCTCTCGAACGAGCCGGGTTATTACGCCGCCGGGCGCTACGGCATCCGCATCGAGAACCTCGTCCTCGTGGAGCCCCGCGAGGTGCCGGGCGGCGAGCGGCCGGTCCTCGGCTTCGAGACCCTGACCCTCGCGCCCTACGACAGGCGCCTCATCGACGCGTCCCTGCTGGAACCCGGCGAGCGCGCCTGGATCGACGCCTACCACGCCCGCGTGCGGGAGGCGCTGTCGCCGCTCCTCGATGCGCCGACGCGGGGCTGGCTGGAGGCCGCGACGGAACCCCTCGGGGCGTAAGGCCCGCCCCTGCCCCAATTAAGCCGGTGCGGAGGCCGAGAAACCTCCCGCCGCCCGGCGCGAAGAGTCCCGCATGATCGCCCGCCTTCTCCTGATCCTCGCCTGCCTCTGTTGCGGCCCCGCTTTGGCGCAGGGTTTCCGCGTGCCGGCGGACCTCGTGCGGGCGAGCCTCGTGGCCGAGCCTTCGGCGGTGGCGGGGGGAACGCCCTTCACCCTCGCCGTGCACATGAAGCTCAAGCGTGGCTGGCACGTCTATTGGCGCAACCCCGGCGATTCCGGCCTGCCGCCGGAGGTGACGTGGACGCTGCCCGCCGGCTTCGGCACGGGGGCGATCCGCTGGCCGGCGCCGCACCGCATCCCCATCGCGACGCTCATGAACTACGGCTACGAGGACGAGGTGACGCTCCTCGTCCCCGTCACGCCGCCGCCGAGCCTCGACCCGGCCGAGCCGGTGCGGATCGCGGGCAAGCTCACCTATCTCGTCTGCGAGACCGAATGCGTGCCGGGCGCGGCCGACCTCGCCCTGACCCTCCCCGTGGGCAAGCCGACGCCGGACCCCGCCAACGCCGCCCTGTTCACCCGCGCGCGGGCGGCCCTGCCCGTCGCCCCCGTCTGGCCGATGCGCCTGTCCCGCGAGGGCGACCGCATCCGCCTGGACTTCGCCACGAGCGGCCTGCGGGCCGACTCGATCAAGTCCGCCGCCTATTTCCCCTATGGCGAGACCGCCTTCGACAACGCCGCCGAGCAAACTCTCAGCGTCGACGACCAGGGCCTGCACCTCAGCCTGACACGGGGCGACGACAAGACCTTCCCCCTCTCCCTGCCCGGCGTGCTGACGGTGGAGGAGGACACCGGCAACGGCCTTGTCCGCCTCGCCTTCGCCTATGGCGACGAGCCGGCGCAGGTTCCCTCCGCCGCCGTCGCCCCTCCGGCGGCGGCCGGCGCCCCGCCCGTCCCGGCGGCGGACCAGCCGACCCTGCTCGCCGCCATCGGCCTCGCCCTGCTCGGGGGGCTGATCCTCAACCTGATGCCCTGCGTCTTCCCGGTGCTCTCGATCAAGGTGCTCGGCCTCGTGCGCCAATCGGGCGAGAGCCGGACCCGCGTGCGCCTGCACGGCCTCGCCTACACGGCCGGCGTGCTCGCGAGCTTCCTCGCCCTCGCCGGCCTGCTGATCGCCCTGAAGGGCGGCGGGGCGAGCCTCGGCTGGGGCTTCCAGTTGCAATCGCCGCCGGTCGTGGCGGGGCTCGCCTATCTCCTCGTCGCGGTGGGCTTGAGCCTGTCGGGGGTGTTCAGCCTCGGCGGACGCTTCACCGGCCTCGGCGACGGGCTGGCGCGGCGGGCGGGGCTGCCGGGCTCGTTCTTCACCGGCGTGCTCGCGACCCTTGTCGCCACCCCCTGCACGGCGCCGTTCATGGGCGCGGCGGTGGGTTTCGCCCTGACGCAGGGGCCGGCCGTGGCGCTCGCCGTGTTCGCCGCCCTGGGGCTCGGCCTCTCCCTGCCCTTCCTGGCCCTCACCCTGTGGCCCGGCGCCGTGCGGGTGCTGCCGCGCCCGGGCGCGTGGATGGAGACGCTGAAGCAGGCCCTGGCCTTCCCGGTCTACGCGACGGCGGCGTGGCTGATCTGGGTGCTGGCGCAGCAGGTCGATGCGCGGGGGCTGTTCGCGGCCCTGATCGGCGTGGTGCTGGTGGGCTTCGCCGCCTGGGCCTGGGAGCGCAGCCGGGGCACGACGGCCCTCGGGGAGCGGATCTTCCAGGGCCTCGCCGGCCTCGCGATCATCGCCGTGGTGACGCTCGGCTTCGGGCTCTCCCAGCAGCGGGCGGTGCCGGCGGCGCAGGCCGCCGCCGAGGGCACCGAGCCCTATAGCCAAGCCCGGCTCGACACCCTGCGGGACGCGCGCCGGCCGGTCTTCGTGAACCTGACGGCGGCGTGGTGCATCACCTGCGCCGTCAACGAGACCACCTCGCTGTCGCGGCCGTCGGTGCAGGCGGCGATGCGGGCGAAGGGCGTGACCTACCTGAAGGGCGACTGGACCAACCAGAACCCCGAGATCACCCGCCTGCTGGAACGGCACGGCCGCAGCGGCGTGCCGCTCTACCTGCTCTACGCGGGCGGTGGCGATCCCACGATCCTGCCGCAGATCCTCACCGAGGGCACGGTGCTCGAGGCGCTGGCCGCGATCCCCGACCGCACGGCCGAGGCGCGCTGACGCCCTACGGCTCCAGCGAGAAGGTCTCGTCGAAGGCGTAGCCGGAGCCGCGCACGGTGCGGATGGGGTCGGTCTGGCGCGGGCCGTTCAGCGCCTTGCGCAGGCGGCCGACATGCACGTCCACGGTGCGCTCGTCGATGTAGACGTCGTGCCCCCAGACCCCGTCGAGCAATTGCTCGCGGGAGAAGACCCGGCCGGGGCTGAGCATCAGGAATTCCAGCAGGCGGAACTCGGTCGGCCCGAGATGCAATTCGTGGCCCCCGCGCCGGACCCGGTGGCCGGTGCGGTCGAGCTCGATGTCCCCCGCCGCCAGCCGGTCGGCTACATGGGCGGGCTTGGCCCGGCGCAGCAGCGCCCTGACGCGGGCGAGGAGTTCGGGCACGGAGAACGGCTTGACGATGTAATCGTCCGCCCCTGTGCCGAGGCCGCGCACGCGGTCCCCCTCCTCGCCCCGGGCGGTCAGCATGATGACCGGCAGGCGCTCGGTCTCGCGGCGGGCGCGGATGCGGCGGCACAGTTCGATGCCGGACAGGCCCGGCAGCATCCAATCCAGAAGGACGAGGTCCGGCGTGCGCTCGGCGAGGAGCAGTTCGGCGTCGTCGCCGCGCGCGGCGGCATCGACGCTGAAGCCTTCCGCCTCAAGGTTGTACCGCAGGAGGGTGGTGAGCGCCTCTTCGTCCTCGACGATCAGGACACGCATGCTCGATGGTCCATTCCACGCCCGATCCCCCCGGCCGGAGGCGACCGAGGGGTCGGGCAACGCTGCTACGCTCGAACCGTCACCGCCGCCGGGGCGGTGACGGCGTTGGTTCACGCGCCGGGGGTGACGGTCGCGTAGTTCGAGGCGTCGTTTTTCGGCCGGTCGCCCATGAAGATCTCGCCGGTGGCGAGGTAATGGATCGTCTCGGCGATGTTGGTGGTGTGGTCGCCGATCCGCTCGACGTTCTTCGCGCAGAACAGCAGATGCGTGCAGAACGAGATGTTGCGCGGATCTTCCATCATGTAGGTCAGGAGTTCGCGGAACAGCGAATTGTAGAGGGCGTCGATCTCGCCGTCGCGCTCCCACACGTCATGCGCCGCCTTGGTGTCGCGGCTGGCATAGGCGTCGAGTACGTCCTTGAGCTGCCCCTCCGCGAGGTCGCTCATGTGGCGCACGCCGAGCACGATCTTCTGCGCGGGCGCCTGGTCGGCGATGGCCGTGACGCGCTTGGCGACGTTCTTGGCAAGGTCGCCGATGCGCTCCAGATCGCCCGAGACGCGGATCGCGGAGATGGTCTCGCGCAGGTCGACCGCCAGCGGCTGGCGCCGGGCGATGAGCAGGACGGCCTTCTCCTCGATCTCGCGCTGGAGCGTATCGAGGCGCTTGTCGGCGAGGATGACGGTCTGGGCGAGGTTCTCGTCCTGGCGGGCCAGCGCGAGGGTCGCCTCGCCGGTCATCTTCTCCGCGACACCGCCCATCTCCGAGATCGAGCGGCGCAGGTCTTCCAGGTCCGTGTCGTAGGACGTGACGATGTGGCCGGGCATGGCGAGACCTCTGCGGTTGGTGGTCGGTGGCTCAGCCGAAGCGGCCGGTGATGTAGTCCTGCGTCTTACGCTCGTTCGGGTTCATGAAGATCTTGTCGGTCTGGCCGAATTCGACCAGCTCGCCGAGATACATGAACGCCGTGTACTGCGAGATGCGGGCGGCCTGCTGCATGTTGTGCGTGACGATCACGATGGTGAACTCGTCGCGCAGCTGCTCCATCAACTCCTCGATGCGGCCCGTGGAGATCGGGTCGAGGGCCGAGGTCGGCTCGTCGAACAGGATCACCTCCGGCTTCTGCGCCACGGTGCGGGCGATGCAGAGGCGCTGCTGCTGGCCGCCGGAGAGGCCGGTGCCGGGCTGCTTGAGCTTGTCCTTCACCTCGTCCCACAGGGCGGACTTGCGCAGCGATTCCTCGACACGGACGTCGAGGTCGGCATTGGGCAGCTTCTCGTAGAGGCGCAGGCCGAAGGCGACGTTGTCGTAGATCGACATCGGGAAGGGCGTCGGCTTCTGGAACACCATGCCGATGCGCGAGCGCAGCTCGTTCAGGTCGACGCTGGAATCGAGGACGTTGCTGCCGTCGAGGAGGATCTCACCCTCGGCGCGCTGCTCCGGGTAGAGGCTGTAGATGCGGTTGAAGCAGCGCAGCAGGGTCGACTTCCCGCAGCCCGAGGGGCCGATCAGCGCCGTGACCTTCCGGTCGTGGAAGTTGAGGTTGACGTTCTTCAGGCCGTGGAACGACCCGTAATAGAAGTTGAGGTTCTTGACGGCGATGCGGATGGCCCGGTCGGCGGCGGCGTTGCCACGGCTGAGGTCCCCGGTCGGCAGCGCGGAGGCGGCGTTCATCGTCATGTCCTCGTGATGGGGTCGAACGTCACGCCCTCAGCGGGCGTTCTGGGGCTTGATCACCAGGCGGGCGATGATCGACAGGGCCAGGATGGTCCCGGTGATGAGCAGGGCGCCGGCCCAGGCGAGGCCTTGCCAGTTCGGATAGGGCGAGAGGGCGAACTGGTAGATCATCACCGGAAGGTTCGCGACGCCGCCCATCAGGTTGGGTGAGAACCAGGAATTGTTGTTGAGCGCGGTGAAGAGCAGCGGCGCGGTCTCGCCGGCGATGCGGGCGAGCGCCAGGATGATGCCCGTCACGATGCCCGCCGAGGCGGCGCGCCACGTCACCGAGGTGATGACCTTGGAGGGCGGGGCGCCGAGTGCCGCGCCCGCCTCGCGCAGGGTGCCGGGCACGAGGCGCAGCATGTCCTCGGTGGTGCGCACGATCACCGGCACGGCGATGATCGCCAGCGCCACGCCGCCGGCCCAGCCGGAATAAGTCCCCATCGGCCGCACCATCAGGGTGTAGACGAACAGGCCGATCAGGATCGACGGTGCCGAGAGCAGGATGTCGTTCAGGAAGCGGATCACGTCCGCGAGCTTCGAGCCCCGCCCGTATTCCGCGAGGTAGGTGCCCGCCATCACGCCGACTGGCGTCGCCACCACGATGCCGATGGTGGTGAGCACGAGGCTGCCGAGGATGGCGTTGGCGATGCCGCCGCCTTCCGAGCCGGGGCCGGGGGTCGGCTGCGTGAACAGGTTGGGGCTGAAGCCCTGGATGCCCTCGACGATGAGCATCAGCAGGATCGAGCCGAGGACCAGCGCGCCGACCACGGTCGCGAGCAGGCAGGAGACCCGAAGCGTCCGGTCCGCGATCCGGCGGCCGGGGCGGACGCGGCTGGCGCGGAGCGGGGGGGCGCTGGTCACGAGGGGGTTCGTGGCATCCATGGGGATGAGCTCCTCAGGCGGCCCGGACGCGGCGCGTCAGCAGACGCGCGACGATCAGCACGATGAAGGTGATGACGAACAGGATGCAGCCCAGCGCCATCAGGGCGTTCAGCTGGAGCCCGTCCGCCTCGTTGAACTCGTTGGCGATCCGCGAGGCGATGGTCGAGGACGGATCGAAGATCGAGGCCGAGAGCCGGTTGGCGTTGCCGACCACGAAGGTCACCGCCATCGTCTCGCCGAGCGCCCGGCCGAGGCCCAGCATGATCGCGCCGATGATCGACACGGCGGCCTGCGGCACGAGGACGTGGCGCACCACCTCCCAGGTGGTGCAGCCGATGCCGTAGGCGCTCTCGCGCAGGACCGTGGGGATCTGGTCCAGCATGTCGCGGGCGATGGAGGCGATGAACGGCACGATCATGATCGCCAGGATGATGCCGGCGGTGAAGATGCCGACCCCCGAAGGGACCCGGGCGTAGAGCAGTGTGCCGACCACAGGCATCCCCTCGACGACGTTCGAGACCGGGATCTGTACGAACCGCGCGAAGAGGGGCGCGAAGATGAACAGGCCCCACATGCCGTAGATGATGCTCGGCACGGCGGCGAGCAGCTCGATCGTCATGGCGACGGGCTTGCGCGCCCAGCCGGGGCAGAGCTGCGTGAGGAAGATCGCGATGCCGAGGGAGACCGGCACGCCGATCAGCAGGGCGAGCAGGGCCGAGGCGACGGTGCCGATCACCGCGACCAGGGCGCCGTATTGCTCGGTGCCGATGTTCCAGGCGCTGGAGGTGAGGAAGCCGAAGCCGAATTCGCGGAAGGCGGGGTAGCCGCCGTAGATGATCGAGCCGAGGATTCCGGCGAGCACCAGCAGCACGAGCAGGGCGGCGGCGTAGGAGCAGGCGCGGAACACCGCATCGAGGCCACGGCTCGGACCCTTGCGCGGGGCGGAGCGCGTCTCGGCGAGGGCGATGGACTGCGTCAAGGCGGGCATCCGCGATTCTCTGAGAGGATGGACTTCTAACGCGGTGGCAACCGCGACGCGAGGGAGGGAGCCTGAAGCCCCCTCCCCGCGCGGGAACTAAAGTTCCGAGATCACATGCCGAAGACGGGCTTGCCGTCCTTGCCCTTGATGGTCTTCCACTCGTCGTGGATCAGGCCGACGACGTTGTCCGGCAGCGGAACGTAGTCGAGATCCGAGGCGAGCTTGTCGCCGTTCTTGTACGCCCAGTCGAAGAACTTGAGCACGTCGGCGGCCTTCGCCGGATCGGCCGGCTCCTTGTAGACGAGGATGAAGGTCGCGGCGGTGATCGGCCAGGAATCGGCGCCCGCCTGGTTGGTGAGCGAGATGCCGAAGCCCGGAGCGGCCTTCCAGTCGGCGCTGGCGGCGGCCGCCTGGAACGCCTTGTCGGTCGGCTCGGGGAACTTGCCGTCCTTGTTCTGGATCAGCGTGTAGGCCAGCTTGTTCTGCTTGGCGTAGGCGGACTCGACGTAGCCGATCGAGTTCGGAACCTGCTTCACGGTGGCGGTCACGCCCTCGTTGCCCTTGCCGCCCTGGCCGACGGGCCAGGAAATGGTGGTGGCGGCGCCGAAGTCCTTCTTCCAGGTCTCGGAGGCCTGCGAGAGGTAGGTCGTGAAGATGTTCGTCGTGCCCGAGGCGTCCGAGCGGTAGACCGGGGTCACGTTCGCGTCGGGGAGCTTCACGCCCTCGTTCAGCTTGGCGATGCGCGGGTCGGACCACTTGGCGATCTTGCCGGCGTAGATGTCGGCGATGAGTTCGCCGGTCAGCTTCAGCTTGCCGGCCTCGACGCCGGGGATGTTCACCACGGTGACGACGCCGCCCATCACGGTCGGGAACTGGACGAGGCCGTCCTTGGCGAGCTGCTCACCCTTCAGGGGGGCGTCGGTGGCGCCGAAATCGACGGTCTTGGCCTGGATCTGCTTGATGCCGCCGCCGGAACCGATCGACTGATAGTTCAGGCCCGTGCCGGTCTCCTTGCGGTAGGCTTCCGCCCACTTGGAATAGACCGGGAAGGGGAAGGTGGCTCCCGCACCGGTGATGTCGGCGGCGAGGGCCGCGGAAGCGAGCTGGGCCGTCGCGAGGCCGAGGGCGAGCGCGTAAGCGAAGGGTTTCAAGGGTGTCTCCGTCTCGGTTGACTGCGCCCGTGGGCCTGGGGCGATACGGCGCAGATCCAAGGGGCACGGAAGGGTCCGGCCGGCGCTCGGGGCGGTACGACGGTCGTATGACAAGGCTATGACAACCCCGCCGTGTCCGTACTTTCGCGCTGCGGTAAGAATCTGATTTTTCGATCCGTTCCGGCTTGGAAACATTCCGGAAAAACACCGCGCCCGGCCCCTGTCGGAGCCCATGGCACGCTATGGCGGCCCATTGCGTTGATGTCGCATCGACGCGCCCGCCTGAGGCTGCGGGCGACGGGGCTTCGGAAGGACTGAGACGTGGTGACAGGGCCGGCGAAGGAGGACGACGATCCGGACGCCGCCTGGCGCGAGCTTCACGAGGAGCGCGAGGGATTGGAGCGGGCGCTGGCCCTGGTCCAGACGCGGCGGCGGGTCGCGAAGGATGCGGCCGAGGCCGGGGATGCCGAGCGCGAGGAGGCGGATCTGCTCCTCAGCCTGGATCGGGTGCTCACCCGGATCAGGGCGGCGGAATACGGGCGCCAACCCGGCGCCCGTCGCTGGTGAGGCGGCCTCAGACGGCCTGACGGCGATCACGTTCCTTGTGGCGCAGGCGCAGCAGCAGGTCGATCTGCGAATCGGGGATCGGCTGCGTGTCGATGCTGCCTTCGTAGATCCTGCGCAGGCTCTGTCCGAGATGTCCGGTATCGACACCGCCGGCCGGCTTCTCGAATGCGGCTTGTCTTCCTGCCTGGGCGACAGTCCGGCTCATGGTCCTCTCCGATACCGAAAACCGTCTCGGCCCTCGAATACGGGACGAGTGACGGTTACCCTCTCCCAACTTGGTTAACCATGGGTTACCGTCAACCTATCGTTAAGCTTAATCAGGACCCTGCGACGATCCTGTACATGTCAGACATCCAGTAACAACCGGGCTGCTGCGGCACGGGCTTCGTCGGTCACCGTTGCCCCGGCCAGCATGCGGGCGATTTCTTCGCGGCGATCTTCCACGGGCAGCGTCGAGACGCGGGTGGCCACCCTCCCCGCCCCCTTCACCGGTGCCTTGGCGATCAGCAGGTGCGTGGCCGCCCGCGCGGCGACCTGCGGCGCATGGGTGACGGCGATGACCTGCACCGTCTCCGCGAGCCGCGAGAGGCGCAGGCCGATCGCGTCGGCCACCGCGCCGCCGACGCCGGTGTCGATCTCGTCGAAGATCAAAGTCGGGGCTGAGCCCTTGTCCGCCAGCACCACCTTCAGGGCCAGCATGAAGCGGGACAGCTCGCCCCCCGAGGCGACGCGCATCATCGGACCGGGCTTGGTCCCGGGGTTGGTCTGTGCCCAGAACTCCACCCGGTCGATGCCGGCCGCATCGCGGGAGGCGGGGTCGGTCGCGATCTCGGTGATGAACCGGGCGCGTTCGAGCTTCAGGGGCGGCAGCTCGGCCTGCACCGCCGCGTCGAGCTTGCGCGCCGCCTTCCGGCGGCCGGCGCTCAGGGCCTCGGCGGCGGCGGCATAGGCGGCCTCCGCCTTGTCCTGCGCGGCTTCGAGGGTGGCGAGTTCCGCCTCGCCCGCGTCGATGGCGGCGACGTCCGAGGCGAAGCGGCCCGCGAGATCGGCGAGGTCGTCGGCGGCGACGTTGTATTTCCGCGCCGCCGCGCGCAGCGCGAAGAGCCGTTCCTCGACGCGCTCCAACTCGCGCGGGTCGAATTCGGATTCCGCCACCGCGTTCTCCAGGGCGGCCCGCGCCTCGTCGAGGGCGACCAAGGCCGCGTCGAGGGCGTTCACGCAGGGCTCGACCAGGGCAGGCAGCAGCGCCGCCCGGCGCTCCAGCTTGCGCATCGCCGCCGAGAGATGCGGGACGGCCGAATGCGAGCCGCCCGTCGCGTCCAGCGCCTCGTTGAGCTCGCGGGCGATCTTCTCCGATTGCTGCATCACCGTGCGGCGCTCGGCGAGGCTCGCCTCCTCGCCCGGAAGCGGGTTCAGGTCGCCGAGTTCCTCGACGGCATGGCGCAGGAAGTCGGCCTCGCGCCGGGCGGTCTCGACCTTCTCCTTGTGCTCGGCGAAGGCGGCGCGGGCGGCGCGCAGGGCGCGGGCGGCGGCGCCGACCTTGGCGACCTGCGGCTGGAGCCCGCCGAACGCGTCGAGGATCGCTCGGTGCGAGGCGGGGTCCGCCAGGGCCCGGTCGTCGTGCTGGCCGTGGATCTCCACCAGGGCGGCGCCGATGGCCCGCAGCACCTGCACGCCCACCGCCTGATCGTTGACGAAGGCGCGGGTGCGCCCGTCCGCCATCTGGGTCCGGCGCAGGATCAGGTCGCCCTCGGTGTCGATCTCGGCCTCGGCGGCGATCCGCCTCGCCGGATGGTCGAGGGGCACGTCGAACACCGCCGTCACGCCGCCCTGCGATTCGCCGGAGCGCACGAGGCGCCCGTCGCCGCGCCCCCCGAGCGCCAGGGCGAAGGCATCGAGCAGGATCGACTTGCCCGCGCCGGTCTCACCCGTGAGAACGCTGAGCCCCTCGCGGAAATTCAACGCGAGCTTATCGATCAGTACGATGTCGCGGATCGCGAGCTGCGCGAGCATGCTGCGGCGGGGCATCCCAGGGGCCGAGGGGAACCGGAAGCACGCTTCCGGGAACGGAGTGCGTACATAAGCCGGACGCCGACGCGATTCACCCCAAATCTTCGCGGCACCCGCACTTGCCGCCCAAAACGCAGAAAGCCCGGAGCGGCGGCTCCGGGCTTTCGCGATGTCGCTTGCGCGCTGCGGCTTACTCGGCCGAGGCGGTGCGCCCGGTGATCGACCGGAAGGCCTTCGAGAGGAACGAGGACTTCTCCTCGCGCGGCTCCAGGCCGTTGCTGGCGAGGAGTGCGTGCGCGTCCTTGTACCAGGGCGAGTCCGGGAAGTTGTGGCCGAGCACGGCGGCGGCGTTCTGCGCCTCCTGCGGGATGCCCAGCGCCCAATACGCCTCGGTCAGGCGCTCCAGGGCTTCCTCGGCGTGGCGGGTGGTCTGGTACTTGGAGACCACGTCGCGGAAGCGGTTGATCGCCGCCGGGAAGTTGCGCTTCTCCAGGTAGTAGCGGCCGATATCCATCTCCTTGCCGGCGAGCTGGTCGCGGGTGATCTGGATCTTGGCCTTGGCGTCCGCCGCGTATTCCGAGGTCGGATAGCGCTGGACGAGTTCCTGCAGGGCGACGAGGGCCTTCTCCGAGCGGTCCTGGTCGCGGGTCACGTCCGGGATCTGCTTGTAGTTCGACATGGCGATCAGGTACTGCGCGTAGGCCGCGTCCTTGCTGGACGGGTGCCGCTGCAAGTACAGTTTCGAGGCGTTGATCGCGTCGTCGTACTTCTGGCCCTCGTAATTCGCGTAGGCCGTCATCAACAGCGCCTTCCGCGACCAGTCCGAGTACTGGTACGTCTTGTCGAGGCTGTCGAACTTCTTGACGGCGCCTTCGTAGTCGCTGTCCTCCATCTTCGCCAAGCCCTCGCTGTAGAGCTTGTCGGCCGGCACGTCCGGCACGACCTCGGGCTTGTACTTCTCGGCGAAGATCCCGGTGGGATCGAAGTCGCAGCCGCCGAGGCCAAGGCCCAGCACGGCCACGAGCGGAGCCGCCAGGGCCGTAAGGCCGCGAAGACGAATGGTAACAGGCATTCTCGCGCTCTTTCCCCCACCCGGAGCGGTTTTCGCCGCCGGGATGCCAACCCGTGGTGGTCACCGGCCCCGGGGAGCCGGACCCGCCATTTACGGGCGCTTAAACCGTGACGCTCGATTCTGGCGCGAAAGCGGCGATGGTGAGGCGTTTCGCTTCGGATGCGCAGTGTTGTGCGCCGGACACAGCCCCGAGGGCGACCCGGCTCGTCCGCCTCAGACGTCGGCGGCGAAGGCGGCGAGGCCGAGGCTCGCGCCGAGATCGACGAGGGTGCCCTGGCGACTGCCGGCGGCCTCGACGATGGCGTAGTTGGCGCGGTCCGAGAACAGGGCGGACAGGACGCCGACATTCATGCGGTGGCCGCCGCAATAGGAGCGGTAGGCCCCTTGGATCGGCAGGCCGGCGAGGGCGAGGTCGCCCACCGCGTCGAGGATCTTGTGGCGGACGAACTCGTCGGGGAAGCGCAGGCCCTCGGGGTTCACGACGCCGTTCTCGCCCACCGCGACGGTGTTCTCGAGCGAGGCGCCGAGCGCGAAGCCCGCCTTCCAGTAGCGCTCCACGTCCTTCATCATGCCGAAGGTGCGGGCATCCGCGACCTCACGACGATAGGACGCCGGCGACAGGTCCATGGCCTTGCGCGAGCGACCGATCACCGGGTTGTCGAAATCGATCTCGACGTCGAGGCGGAAGCCCCAGTCGATGGGGCGGAGTTCGGCGAAGGCGCGGCCCACCTCGATGCGTACCGGGCGCAGGACCTTCAGCCACCGCTTGGGGGCGCCGCAGGAGGCGAGGCCGACGGCGTCGATGGCCTCCACGAAGAGCTTGGCGGAACCGTCGAGGATGGGAAGTTCGGGCCCGTCGATCTCGATCAGGGCGTTGTCGACGCCCAATCCGAAGAGGGCGGACATCAGATGTTCGATGGTGGCGACGGCCCCGGTCTCGACGTCACCGATGACGGTGCAGAGTTCGGTGGCGGAAACGAGGGCGTGGTGGGCCTTGATGAGACGGTCGTTGCCGAGGGGGGTACCGGTGCGGAGGAAAGCGATGCCGTGGTTTGCGGGAGCGGGCCGGATCGTGATCCCGGCGGGGTTCCCGGAGTGGACGCCGACGCCGGAGAGCGTGGCCGCCGCCTTGAGGGTGGTCTGATTATTCGTTCGCATTCCTGAGCCCTCGGCCGCAATCCGGCTTCGCCATCCCGGTTCGGGTGGCGTGCGCCTCGATCCGTCCGCTGCTTGATGCCCCTATACCGCTGACAGGTTGTATCCCCGCGGCACGCTCGTTCTTACGGGATTAGCTATAGCCGCGCTCGGCAGGCCAGCCAAATCACGGATTCTTACCGCTTGTTACAAGCTGGACCGGATCGGGATTCGAAGAAAGCGCAACGCGTCCAATGAGTTAAAAATTGGTTAACGCGCGGCCGATCCATGGCCGATCTGTGGCGCCGATGCATCATATGCACAGCCCCAGCACCGATACGACGAGACCTCACGCCATGCAATCCCAAAGGATTGCACAACGTGAGGTTGAATAGTGTCGGTTAAGGTGGCGATCAGTTCGCTTGACGGCGGAGGAAGGCCGGGATCTCGAGCTGGTCGTCGTCCATCATCCGGGGCTGTTGCGGCAGGGTGCGGCCCTGGCCGTCGAGGTTGCCCTGCGCCGGACGGTACTGCGGAGCCGGCGGCATCGGAGCACGGGGCGCCGGGGGCAGCGGCGCCTGGTAGGCGGCCGGCGCGGGCGGAGCCGGCGGCATCGCGGCGGCGCGCGGGGCCGGAGCGGCCTCGTCCTCACGCCGTCCGCCGAAGCCGACGGTGGCGAGGCGGCGCAGCAGCGAGGTCCGCTTGGATTCCGGCGCGGACTCCTCGGCGGCGCGGCTCGCCATCAGCTGGTTCTGGGCGATCGGGGGCAGCTCGTGGATCTGCGGCATGCGCGGGGCGCGGGCGACGGCCGGGTTCGAAACCGGCGCGGCCGGGCGCGGCGGCACGAACGGGCCGGCATGGTGCTGCGGCGCCGGCTCGGGCTGGGGCGCGACGGGCGCGGGCACGAACGGGGCGGCGGCGCGCGGCTGCACGGGGGCGAGCAGCACGTCGTCGCGGGTCGTCACCGGGGCCGGCTCCGGGCGGATGTCGAGGCGCTGCTCGATGGAGGGCGCGACCGGGGCGGGGGCGGCCGGGGCGACGGGCGCCTGGACGGGGGCCAGGGCGGAGGCGATCGAGTCCGTGCGGATGCTCGGCACCGGCGAGGCGGCGCGGGCGCGGGCCTCGGCGCGCAGGCGCTCGGCCACCTCGGCGATGCGCTGCTCGGTCTCGGCAACGGCCGGGTTGTTCGGCGAGTTCGCCGAGATCAGCGCCGGCTCGATGCCGGTGGCGACCACCGACACGCGGATGATGCCGTCGAGGCTCTCGTCGAAGGTGGCGCCCAGGATGATGTTGGCGTCCTGATCGACCTCCTCGCGGATGCGGGTGGCGGCCTCGTCTAGCTCGTAGAGGGTGAGGTCGGAACCGCCGGTGATCGAGATCAGCAGGCCGCGCGCACCCTTCATCGACACGTCGTCGAGGAGCGGGTTGGCGATGGCGGCTTCCGCGGCACGGTTGGCGCGCTTCTCGCCGGAAGCCTCGCCGGTGCCCATCATCGCCTTGCCCATGCCGCGCATGATCGCGCGCACGTCGGCGAAGTCGAGGTTGATGAGGCCTTCCTTGACCATCAGGTCGGTGATGCAGGCGACGCCCGAGTAGAGCACCTGGTCCGCCATCGCGAAGGCGTCGGCGAAGGTGGTCTTCTCGTTGGCGACCCGGAACAGGTTCTGGTTCGGGATGACGATCAGGGTGTCGACCGCCGCCTGAAGCTCCTGGATGCCGGACTCGGCCGTGCGCATCCGGCGGACGCCCTCGAACTGGAACGGCTTCGTCACGACGCCGACGGTGAGGATGCCCATGTCGCGGGCGGCGCGGGCGATGACCGGGGCCGCGCCGGTGCCGGTGCCGCCGCCCATGCCGGCGGTGATGAAGCACATGTGGGCGCCGGAGAGCTGGTCACGGATCTCGTCGATCACCTCGTCGGCCGCCGCCGAGCCGACTTCCGGGTGCGAGCCGGCGCCGAGACCCTGCGTGACGTTGAGGCCCATCTGGATGACCCGCTCGGCCTTCGAGGAGGTGAGCGCCTGGGCATCGGTGTTGGCCACCACGAACTCGCAGCCCAG
Organism: Methylobacterium sp. Gmos3; assembly: GCF_056430985.1. Classification (NCBI taxonomy): domain Bacteria; kingdom Pseudomonadati; phylum Pseudomonadota; class Alphaproteobacteria; order Hyphomicrobiales; family Methylobacteriaceae; genus Methylobacterium; species Methylobacterium sp. Gmos3. The sequence goes on along the minus strand of NZ_JBWJYL010000005.1, from coordinate 52,399 downwards.
CAGGCCGGACTCGATCATGTTGTTGACCGCGTTGCCGCCGGCGCCGCCGACGCCGAAGACGGTGATGCGGGGCTTGAGTTCCCGGATGTCCGGCGCCTGGAGGGAGATGGCCATGGTGTCGAGCCTCTGCTGAACGTCGCTGTCGCTTGGCGCCTCACGGCGCCGGTTTGTCGGTCGTCGATCCCCGCCCCTGCCGGGGCGCGGACCGTTAGAAGCTGTCCCTGATCCAGCGGACGACCCGCGGGAGGTATCGGTGGTCCGTGCCGGTCGCGGCGAAGGCGCCGTGGCCGCGCGGCTCGAAATATTCGGCGTGGGCGACCTGCGGGTAGACGAGCAGGCCGACCGAGGCCGAGAAGGCCGGACCCTTGGCCGCCTCGGGCAGGCCGCGGATCCCGAGGGGCCGCCCGATGCGGACCTGCCCCTGCATCACCCGCCGGGCCACCTCCGGCAGGCCGACGAGCTGGCTCGCGCCGCCCGTGAGCACCACCCGGCGCCCGGCCTGGGCGGCGAAGCCGGCGTTGCGCAGCCGGTCGCGGACCAGCTCCACCACCTCTTCCACGCGCGGCTTGATGATCCGCACCAGTTGCGAGCGCGGGATATGGGCCGGGGCATCGCCCTCCTCCTCGCCGACCCCGTGGACCGCGATCATGTCGCGCTCGTCGGAGGGGGAGGAGATGGCCGAGCCGTAGAGGGTCTTCAGCCGCTCGGCCGCCGCGACGCGGGTCGAGAGGCCCCGGGCGATGTCCATCGTGACGTGGTGGCCGCCCACCGCCACCGCGTCGCAATGGACCAGGTGTCCGCCGGAGAACACGCCGACGCTGGTCGTGCCGCCGCCCATGTCGACGACGCAGACGCCCATCTCCGCCTCGTCGTCCACGAGGGCCGAGAGGCCGGCGGCGTAGGGGGTGGCGATCACCGCCTCGACGCCGAGATGGCAATGCTCGATCGCCAGCATCACGTTGCGCGCGGCGGCGAGTTCGGTGGTGACGACGTGCAGGTCGACGCCCAAGGCCTCGCCGATCATCCCCGAGGGGTCGATCACCGCGCCCTGCCCGTCCAGGGCGTAGCCGGTGGGAAGGGCGTGCAGCACGGCCCGGCCGGGGCTGACGCCGTGGGCGCTCGCCGTCTCCAGCACGCGCTCCACGTCCGAGCCGGTGACGCTGCCGGAGCGCACGTTCACCCGCGCCTGGAAATGCTGCGAGGCGAGGCGCCCGCCGGACATGTTCACGATGACCGACTGGACCTCGACCTTGGCCATCCGCTCGGCGGCATGCACCGCCTGGCGGATCGAGTTCTCGGCCGCTTCCAGATCGATGATCGCGCCGCCCTTGAGGCCCAGCGAGCGCTGGTGGCCGATGCCGATGATCCGCGCCAGATGCGTCCGCCCGCGCAGCGTCGAGAGCGCCTCGGCGGGCTGAAGCTCCGCGATCAGGCAGACCACCTTGCTCGTACCGATGTCGAGGACCGAGAGGATCGTCGAACGGCGGGCCGAGAGCGGCTTCAGACGCGGCGTGAGGCCGTGTTGGCTGTGCATGAAACGCTACCGGACGCGAAAGGCGGGACGGAGGGAGAAGGCGGGCGCGATGCGGGGGCTCATGTGGGCGCCCCCGGCTTCTTCTTGTTCTGCTGCTGCGCCTCGGCGCGGGCGGCGGCGGCTTCCTCGGTCAGGCGCACCACCACCCGGTCGGCCATGCGCAGGTCGACGGCGATGATGTCCTTCTCCAGAAGGCGCTCGTTGCGTTCGAACTTGACGAGGCGGGCGAGCGCCCCGGCCGGATCGTCCTCGGGCAGGCGCACGTCGACGCCGTCGAGCTTCAGGGTCCAGCGGCGGCCCGAGACGTAGGTGCCGGCCTTGATCCGGTCCGCCAGCGGGCCGGCGGCGGACACCAGGGCGAGGTATTCCGGCAGCTTGGCGTTGGCGTTCTCGCCCACCACCAGCGGCAGGCTGGCGTAGCGGTCGTCGCGCATGGCGTCGATCACCGTGCCGTCGGCGGCGATGACGTTGATGACGCCGTCCTTCTGCCACAGGGCGGCGGGCTCACGCTCGACCTGGGTGATGGCGATGTCGTTCGGGTAGATCTTGCGGACCGAGGCCTGGGCGATGAGCGGCACCCGCAGGAGCCGTTCGCGCGCCTCGTTCACGTCGAGGAAGGGCACGGAGGAGCGCCAATCGATCCCGGCGGCGGCCAGGACCTCGCGCTCGTACATCCGCGAGATGCCGGTGATCGTCACCCGCTTCACGCCGAAGCCGAGGACGCGCGCCGCCACGTCGAGGGGGCGCCCTTGCTCGATCACGAAGGCATCGTAACGGCCGCTGGCGACGAAGCCGGCCAGAGACACGGCGGCAAGGGTCACGGAGATGGCGACGGTCCCCGCACCGCGCGGCAGCCGCTCGGACATGGGCTGGCCACCGCGCACCCGCCGCACCGAGAGGGCGCGGGAGGGAAAGCGCGCGGCGAATCGCAGGAGCGGGTTGCCGGCGAGCCGCGCGGACAGGCCCGCGGCCCGGGCGGGACCCGGGTTCAGCGATTCAGGGAAGCGTCCTCCACCATCCATCGGACGAGCTCACCGAAACTCAGGCCCGCATGGGCCGCCATATCCGGCACAAGGCTCGTCTGGGTCATGCCGGGCTGCGTGTTGACCTCCAACACGACCAGCGCGCCGGTTCCCCCCGGCGTGTCGTCGTAGCGAAGGTCGGCACGGCTGACGCCCCGACAACCCAGCGCTTGATGCGCCGTTAACGCCAACTCTTGGACGCGCTGGTAAACATTTGGTTTAAGTTCTGCCGGGAGGACATGGATCGAACCCCCCGGCGCGTACTTGGCGTCATAATCGTACCACTCGGTGGCGGCCTTCACTTCGATGACGCCGAGGGGCTTGTCGCCCATCACCCCGCAGGTCAGCTCGCGGCCGGCAATGTAAGGTTCCGCAAGGACTTGGTCGCCGAAGCGCCACTCGTCCGAGGCGAGGATCTGGGGCGGGTGCGAGCGCCCGTCGCGCACGATGATCACGCCCATCGACGACCCTTCGGCGTTGGGCTTGATCACATAAGGCGGCGGCAGGACGTGGCGGCGCGCGGCCTCCATGCGGTTAACGATCATGCCGCCCGGCACGTCGACCCCGGCCGCCCGCATGACGACCTTGGCGCGCTCCTTGTCCATGGCGAGCGCCGAGGCGAGGACGCCGGAATGGGTGTAGGGAATCTTCAGGATTTCCAGGAGGCCCTGGATCGTGCCGTCCTCGCCGTCCGGCCCGTGCAGGGCGTTGAAGGCGGCATCCGGCCGGAGCCCGGTGAGCACGGTGGCGACATCGGCCCCGACATCGATCCGCGTGACCCTGTACCCCTCCCCTTCGAGGGCATCGGCGCAGGCCTTGCCGGAATTCAGCGAGACCTCACGCTCGGAGGAGGTGCCCCCCATCAGGACGGCGACGTGGCGGGTCATGGGGCAGGCTCCGGAGAGAGGGTCAGGTTCGGGACGCCGGCAGCCGTCCCGATCATGTCATGAAGGCAGGCATAAACCTCTGCCGCCGTGTCGTGCCGCAGGGCGCCGATGGCCCGCAGGACGCGGGCGGGCTCGATGCAGGCGATCTTCAAGGGCCGAACGACCGACGGGACGGCAAGACCGGCCGCCGGAAGGTCATCGATGCGGACATCGGTGGCGAGCGCCGTGTTCCGCGCGCTCGTGATCATCGCGATCCAGACGAAGCCGGACGCCGCCACCTTGGGACCGGAGACGACCAACGCCGGCCGCCGCTTCTCGGCCAGCCGGTCCGAGTACGGAAACGGCACGACGACCACCGTGCCGGCCGGAAGGTCGCCGGGGTCAGAGGTCGGCATAGTCTTCGTCATCGATCGGGCCGCCCCATTCGGTGAAGGCGACGAAGGGGTCCTCGCCCTCGGCAGGTGCCTTGTCGATCGTGACCCCCTCGGGCGTGATCACGTAGCGGAGGCGGTCTCCGGGGCTAATGGACAGCCATTCGCGCACCTCGGCCGGAAGTACGGTCTGACTCTTCACCGAGACCTTGGAATACGCCGTTCGCATGATCTGAGCAGGCATGAAGGGCACCAATCGACTTACATCTTACCGACTTACGAATTGGGCCTCAACACCGATCCGCTTGATCTCCCAGCGCAGCTCGACCCCGCTGGTCTCGCGGACCCGGCGGCGGACTTCCTCGCCGAGGCCCTCGATGTCGGCGGCGGTGGCGCCGCCGCGATTGATCAGGAAGTTGCAGTGCATCTCGCTGACCTGCGCCCCGCCCCGCGTCAGGCCCCGGCAGCCGGCGGCGTCGATGAGTTGCCAGGCCTTGCCGCCCTCCGGGTTGGCGAAGGTCGAGCCGCCGGTTCGCTCGCGGATCGGCTGGGCGGCCTCGCGGGCGGCGGTGACGCGCTCCATCTCGGCTTCGATGGCCTCGCGCTCGCCGGGGCGGCCTCGGAACCGGGCCTCAGTGAAGATGACTTCCTCCGGTGCCGCGCAGTGGCGATAGGAGAAGCCCATCCGGGCGTGGTCGAAGCGGCGGAGGTTGCCGCGCCGGTCGACGCCCCTCGCCTCCACGAACGCGTCGGTGGTCTCGCCGCCATGGGCGCCGGCATTCATGCGCAGCGCCCCGCCCACCGAGCCGGGGATGCCGCGATAGAAGGCGAGCCCGTCGAGGGCGGCTTCCGCCGCTGCCTTGGCGAGGCGCATGTCGGGCACGGCGGTGCCGGCGCTGATTGTCTCGCCGTCGATGGTCACGGTGCCGAAAGCCTTGCCGCCGAGCCGCACGGTCACGCCGGGGATGCCGCCGTCGCGCACGATCAGGTTCGAGCCGAGGCCGATCACCGTCACCGGCACAGCGGGGTCGAGAGCGGCGAGCAGGGCGGCGAGGTCTTCCTCGTCGGCGGGGGTGAACAGCACCTCCGCCGGCCCCCCGACGCGGAACCACGTCAGATCGGCCAGGCTCGCTCCCGCCACCAGCCGGCCCCGGAGGCCGGGCGCGGCGGCGCGGATCGTGTCGTGAAGGGTATTTGATATCATGATGGGAATCGGTTCATCTGGTCCCGAACGGGGGAGCCAAGTTTGCAGGCATGGCGCGAGAGATCGTCTTCACCCGGAGCGCCGCACGCGCGTTCCGCCGCATGCCCGAAGAGACGGAACGGCTGATCCGCGAAAAGCTTCGGCTCTACGCGGACGATCCGGAGGCCCTTTCCAACAACGTCAAAGCCCTGCGCGGCGAAGGCCATCGCTACCGCCTGCGGATCGGCGATTGGCGCGCGGTCTTCACCATCGAGCCGGAACGCGTCATCATTCATGATGTCGGCCCTCGCGGGTCGATCTACGGCTAGGAGCGTGACCGTGACCATCGTGCGAACCGTGACGCCGGCGGGCGAGGCCATCGTGATCCTCCCGGAGGCCGAATTCGACCGCCTGCGCGACCTCGCGGAGGATGCCGCCGACGCGCGGACGATCGACGCCGCGCGGGAACGGGTGGCAGCCGGCGAGGACGAACTCCTCACCGAGGCCGAACTCGATGCGCTGCTCCGGGCGCCGAGCCCCCTCGCCTTCTGGCGAGCGAAGCGCGCACTGTCCCTCGAAACCCTCGCCCGCGACAGCGGCGTGCCCACCGAGACCCTCGCCGCCCTTGAGGCGGGCACGGTGGACGCCGATTTGGCGATGGCCGGAACATTGGCGCGGGTCCTCGGCGTCGATCCCGAGGACATCGCTCCGTAGGCCCCGTCCACCCTCACCCCCGCGTGGCCAACTCACCCGGCAGGGCGTAGGCCCATTGGGTGATCGTGCCGGCGCCGAGGCACACAATGTAATCGCCGGACTTGGCGACGTCCGCGACGATCCCCGCCAGATCCTCCGGCTTCTCCAGGGCGCGGGCGTCCCGGTGGCCGCGCGAGCGCAGGCCCGCCACGAGGCTGTCGCGGTCGAAACCCTCGATCGGCGCCTCGCCCGCCGCGTAGACCGGGGCGACGATCACAGTGTCGGCGTCGTTGAAGCAGGTGCAGAAATCGTCGAACAGCGATTGCAGCCGCGTGTAGCGGTGCGGCTGCACCACCGCGATCACCCCGTGATCCGTCGAGGCGCGGGCGGCCTTGAGCACCGCCTTGATCTCCACCGGATGGTGTCCGTAATCGTCGAAGATCGCCGCGCCGTTCCACTCGCCCGTGCGGGTGAAGCGCCGCTTCACGCCGCCGAAGCCGGCGAGCGCGTTGCGGATCGCGTCGGGCTTCACGCCGAGCTCGTGGGCCACCGCCAGGGCCGCCGTGGCGTTCAGCGCGTTGTGCTTGCCCGGCATCGGGAGGACGAGATCCTCCATCTCCATCCGGTAGCCGGGGCGACGGTCGCGGATCATCACCCGGAACTTGCTCTGGCCCCCCTTCAGGTCGACGTCGATCAGGCGCACGTCTGCCTGCGGGTTCTCGCCGTAGGTGATGATCCGCCGGTCCTCGATATGGCCGACAAGATCCTGCACCACCGGGTGGTCGATGCACATCACCGCGAAGCCGTAGAACGGGATGTTGTCGATGAAGCGCCGGAACGCGTCCTTGATCGCGTCGAACGAGCCGAAATGGTCGAGATGCTCGGGGTCGATGTTGGTGACGATCGCCACGTCCGCCGGCAGCTTGAGGAAGGTGCCGTCCGATTCGTCGGCCTCCACCACCATCCAGTCGCCCGCGCCCATGCGGGCGTTGGTGCCGTAGGCGTTGATGATGCCGCCGTTGATCACCGTCGGGTCGAGGTTGCCGGCGTCGAGGAGCGTCGCCACCAGGGAGGTGGTGGTGGTCTTGCCGTGGGTGCCGGCCACCGCGACGCAGGACTTGAACCGCATCAGCTCGGCCAGCATCTCGGCGCGGCGCACCACCGGCAGGCGGGCCTCGCGGGCGGCTTCGAGCTCGGGATTGTCGCGGCGGATCGCCGTCGAGACGACGACGAGCCCGGCTTCGGCGACGTTGGCCGCGTCATGCCCGACGAAGGTGCGCATGCCCTTGTCCGCGAGGCGGCGGACATTGGCGTTGTCCGAGGCGTCCGAGCCTTGCACCGTGTAGCCGAGGTTGTGCATCACCTCGGCGATGCCGGACATGCCGATGCCGCCGATGCCGATGAAGTGGATGGGACCGAGTTTGTCGGGCAGCTTCATGGGTGTCAGACCTGTGCGGAACCGGGCGCGACGGCGCGGCGATCAGGGATGGGCCGCCGTCTCGACGACGACTTCGGCCAGCCGCTCGGCGGCGTCGTGAATGCCTGCGCTTCTCGCCGCATCGGCGGCCCGGGTCAATTTCGCCGGGTTCTCGCACATCTCCACGAGGTCGGCGGCGAGCCGGTCGGGGGTGAAGGCGGTCTGCTTCAGGACGAGGGCGGCGCCGATCGCCTCCAGGGTCGCGGCGTTGGCCGCCTGATCCTGATCGAGGGCGCCGGGAAGGGGCACCAGCACCGAGGGGCGGCCGATGGCGGCGAGTTCCGAGACGGTCGAGGCGCCGGAGCGCGAGATCACGAGGTGGCTCGCCGCCATCCGGGCCGGCAGGTCCTTGAAGAACGGGGCCGCATCCAGGCCGGCGAGACCCATGGCGAGGGTGCGGTTCTGCACCGCCGTCAGGTCCTCGGGCCGCACCTGCTGCGTGACGTGCAGGCGCGCCCGCAGGTCGGCGGGCAGGCGTTCGAGTGCCGGCGGGACGATCTCACCCATGATCCGCGCGCCCTGGCTTCCGCCGAACACGAGGAGCCGGAGCACGTCCCCCTCCCCGAAGGCCGGATAGGGAATGCGCGCCGCCTCGATGACGGCGGGCCGCAAGGGGTTTCCGGTATGGACGCGCCGGGCGGTCGCCTTGTCCGGGATGCCCCGGACCTCGCGGAAGCCGGTGGCGATGGTGCGCGCGCCCCGCGCCAGGAAGGCGTTGGCCCGGCCCATCACGGCGTTCTGCTCGTGCAGGAGCGTCGGCACCCGCAGGAGCTGCGCGGCCAGCACGGGCGGCACGGTCGGATAGCCGCCGAATCCGACCACCGCCGCCGGGTTGATCCGCCGGATCGCCTTGGCGGCGTCGCCGAAGCCCCGCCCGAGGGTGACGACGGCCTTGGCCCGCCGGAGCGGGCTCATGCCCGACGGCGTCGCCGAGCGGATGGTGACGATCTCCGAGGCGGGGAAGCCTGTGGCGATGGAATCGACCCGCGCGTCCGTGGCCAGGGCGACGCGCACGCCCCGCGCCCGCAGGGCATGGGCGAGGCTTTCGGCCGGGAAGAGATGGCCGCCGGTGCCGCCCGCGCAGAGCAGGATGGTGGGGGTGAAGACGGTCACTGCATCACTCCCGCCACGCTGGACGGCGCGGTGCCGGGGGGCTTCTGGCTGAGGAGCACCGTGCGCGGGCGCTTGCGGGTGAGCGCCACGAGGAAGCCGGTGCCGAGCGCCAGCGAGAACATCGACGAACCGCCGAAGGAGACGAAGGGGAGCGTCATGCCCTTGGCCGGCATGAGTTGGGTGTTCACCGCCATGTTGATGCACGCCTGCAAGCCGAACAGGGTCGCGAGCCCCGTGATCGCCAGCCGCGAGAACGTGTCGTCCGTGCGCCGGGCGAGCTTGAGGCCGCGCAGCACGATGTAGGCGAACAAAGCGACGAGACACAGGCAGACGATGACGCCGAATTCCTCGCCGATCACCGAGAAGAGGAAGTCGGTATGGGCATCGGGCAGGTGGCGCTTGGCGACGCCCTCCCCCGGCCCGGTGCCGAACCAGCTTCCCGAGCGGAAGGATTCGCGCGACCAGAATTCCTGGAAGCCGCCGCCCGCGCCGTCGTCGCCCCGGTCGAGGAACTTGTTGAAGCGCTCGCGGACGTGGTGGAAGAACGTGTAGGCGGCGAAGACGCCCGCGAGGCCGAAGACGCCGAGTGCGCCGACCCAGATCAGGTGCAGGCCCGCCACGAAGAGCAGGGCCGACCAGGTCATGGTGATGAGCATGGTCTGGCCGAAATCCGGCTGCAGCAGCAGCGGGACGATGGTGACCGGCAGGATCAGCAGGCCAAGCAGGCCGCCGGGCATGTCGCGCCGCTGCGCGCCCTCGGAGAAGGCCCAGGCCGCGACGACCACGAAGGCCGGCTTCACGAACTCGGAGGGCTGGAGGCCGAAGGAGCCGAACTGGATCCAGCGATGCGCGCCCTTGATCTCCGGCCCGACCTTCACGGCGAGCAGGCAGAGCGCGACCCCGGAGACCCAGGTGAGCAGGGCGAGCCGCCGGATGCCGCGCAGGCTCAGGAACGACACCGCGCAGATGATCAGCACGGTCGGCGCGAGATACATCGCCTGACGGTTCAGGAAGTAGAAGGTCGGCAGGCCGATGCGCTCGGCCACCGGCGGGCCGCCGCCCATCAGGAAGACCAGCCCGGCCACCATCAGGGCGACGAGCGCCGCGAGGAGGCCGCGGTCGACCGTCCACCACCAATCCGTCAGGGGGGTGCGTTCGGCGCGGGACATCATGGGCGTGCGGGTGCTCCCGGCGCCGGGCCTGCGGCGCGAGCCGGAAGCTTGTCCGCGAATGGTAAATGCTTCGCTACGCGGTCGCCAAACCGGCCTGTCGTGCCCGCTCAGGTTGCCGGCGGGAAGGCCTCGAACAGGATGGTCCGCACGAAGCCCGGCATGCGCTGCGGATCGAGGTCGGCGCGACCGCGCAGGATGCGGAGGGAGGCCAGTTCCGGGTCAGCCTCCGATTGCCGGTGGGCCTCGGCCCGCGCCACGAGGGCATCGGCGGTCTGCGGGAAGCGCACGGGGCGCAGGAAGGCCAATTGTCCCTCCCCTTCCAGGAGGATCCACTCGCCCGCCGCGTCGTCCGGCAGCGAAAGCCCGGTCTCCTCGGTGAATTCCCGTTCCGCGCTGCCCACGAGATCGACCGCCTCGCCGCGTAGGTCGTCCCGGTCGGGGGTGCCGCAGGGGAAGTAGAGCTGGCCGGCATTGGCGGTGTGGGCGCCCATCTCGCCCACCAGCACCGCCCCATCTGCGCTCCAGGGGACGATGGCCGCGAAGGCGTTGGCGACAACGCCGTCGAAGCGTCCGCCGTCGCGATAGGCCACGAATTGCGAGTAGCGCGCCTCGAACAGGTCGACGCGGGCGATCCCGCCCTCGACGGCGCAGGCGCAGGACAGGAGGACGATGCCGTCGAACATCGCCGGCCGCGCCGCGCGGCGGCGCTCCCAATGGGCGGCGATCCGCTCCGCGTTGTCCCGCGCCCAGGGCCAGGCGTAGGGCACGAGCCGGCCCTCGACGCCCCGCAGGCTCGTGGCGTGGAAGCCATCAGGCACGCAAGCGTCCCTCCGACACGAGAATCGCCGCGCCGCCGATCTCCACCGAGCGCAGGGCGCCGGCCGCGATGTCGATCTGCAGGGCGATGCTGCTCGGGCGGCCCATCGCCTGCCCCTGGGCGATGGCGACGTCGTGAATGCCGTCGCCGAGCGACTCGAATTGCATCAGCACCCCGGCGAAGGCCGCCGCCGCCGAGCCGGTGGCGGGGTCCTCCGGCACGCCCATCCGGGGGGCGAACATCCGGGTGCGGAAGGCGAGGCCCAGCCCTTCCGGGTCGGGGGCGTAGAGATAGAGCCCGTCGCCCTCCTCCGGGGCGGCGGCCGGGCGCACCGCATCGAGGCGCGCGGCCGAGGCGACCGGCACGCAGGTGAAGCACGGCCCCGTCCCGTGCCGGCTCGGGCGGTGCCGGCCGAAGCCGACCTCCCCCGGCTCCAGGCCGAGGAGCGTTTCCAGTACCTCCGGCTCCGGCCCCGGCCCGAGATATTCGGGCATGGCGGGCAGCTTGAACCGGGCGCGGCCGCCCGCGCCGTCGGGCAGGGTCTCGACGACGCAGGGCACGATGCCGATCCCTTCCTCCAGGCCGAAGGCGCGGGCGTCGGCGCCGGGCGGATCCTGCAACGCGAGGAACACCGCCGTGCCGACGGTGGGATGCCCAGCGAAGGGGAGTTCCCGGGCGGGGGTGAAGATGCGCAACCGCGCCCGGTGGCGGGGCTCGTCCGGCGGGAGCAGGAACACCGTTTCCGACAGGTTGAATTCGCGGGCGATGGCCTGCATCGCCGCGCCGTCGAGCCCTTCGGAATCGAGGACCACCGCCAGCGGGTTGCCGGCGAGGGGCTGCGTGGTGAACACGTCGAGGGTGGCGAAGCGGCGCGTCATGGCATCACCTCAGGCTTGGGACAGTGTCGGCTCAGACCGCCTCGGCGGGAAAAACTTCGGAGGGGGCGACGAACTCCTCCTGAGCGGCGACGGTGAGGATTTCCCGCGAGCCCGCTTCGGCGGTGGCGCGCAGCAGGCCGTAGACCGAGGCCGCCGCCTTCTCCAGCGCCGGGGCGGCGGAGCGCTCCCTGGCGTAGTGGACGAGGAACAGGGCGGCGATGCAATCGCCCGCGCCGTTGATCGCGAGGTCGAGGCGCGGGGTGCGCACCCGGAACAGCCGCCCGCCCTCCCCGGCCAGCAGGTCGATGCGGTCGGTGGGGGTCTCGGCGGTGGCCGCCGAGGTCACGACCACCACCTTCGGTCCCCGCGCCTGCAAGGCGGCGATGGCGGCGCGCGCCTCGTCCAGGGTGCCGCTCGGCAGGCCGGTGAGGAGGTTCAGCTCGAACTGGTTCGGGGTGAGGATGTCGGCGGCGGGCACGGCGCGCTCGCGCATGAACTCGGTGATGCCGGGGCGGACATAGACGCCCTCCTCCGTGTCGCCGAGCACGGGATCGCAGCAATAGAGCGCGGCCGGGTTCTCGGCGCGGACGGCGGCCACCGCCTCCAGGATCGCCTCGCCGATGGCGGCCGAGCCCATGTAGCCGGACAGCACCGCGTCGCAGCGGGCGAGTGCCCCGCGCTCGCCGACGCCCCGCACCACGTCGCGGATGGTCTCGGCGGCGAAGACCTCGCCCCGCCACGCGCCGTAGCCGGTGTGATTGGAGAACTGCACGGTGTGGACCGGCCACACCTCGACCCCGAGCCGCTGCATCGGGAACACCGCCGAGGCGTTGCCGACATGGCCGTAGGCGACGTGGGACTGAATGGAGAGGACGTTCACTTAAAGGGCTCCTCGACGCGCCGTGGTTAGCCCGTTCCACGCGCCTTCGCACCCCCGCTCTTGCCGAGCTGCCATGCCGGACTCAGATGGGACCGACGCAAGGAGAGTTTTCCGCCCCCATGGACATCGAAGCCCTCAAGGACTCGACGATGGCCTTCGTCGAGACGCACAAGGCCTGGGCGCCGCTGATCGCGGCCGGGCTCGCCTTCTGCGAATCGATCGCCGTGCTCTCGCTCTTCGTCCCCGCGACGGTGATCCTCGTGGCCGTCGGTGCGCTGGTCGGCGGGGCCGGGCTCGCCTTCTGGCCGGTGGTGATCGGCGCCGCCGCCGGGGCGGCCTTGGGCGATTGGGTCTCCTACGAGTTCGGGCACTGGCTCGGGCCGGGCGCCAAGCAGAAATGGCCCCTGAGCCGCTATCCCGAGATGACCGCCAAGGCCGAGGGCTTCATCCACCGCTGGGGCGTCGCCGCCGTCGCGCTCGGGCGCTTCTTCGGCCCGGCGCGGGCCCTCGTACCGCTGCTGGCCGGGGTGCTCGGCATGAGCCGCCTGCCCTTCCAGCTCGCCAACGTCGCCTCGGCCTTGGTCTGGGCCTTCGTGCTGCTGGCGCCCGGCGCCGGTCTGCTGGCGTGGTTCGAGAAATGAGCCGCGTGATGCCGCGCCGCAGGTGACGCGGCCGGCGCGCGCCTTCACCATGTCCCGATTCGGCACGATACCGATTCGGTCATGACAGCTACCGCCACGCCAGAACCCGCGCTGATCCTCCCCCCGGACCGGCGCCAATCCCCCACCGCCCTGCGGATCCAGCGCGGGGTGCGGCGGCTGTTCTCGGAGATGGGCTGCGTGACCCTGCCGGAATTCTCCTTGGTGAACGGCCGCCGGGCCGACGTCATCGCCCTCTGCGGCGCGGGGCGGCTCACCATCGTGGAGATCAAATCGAGCGTGGCCGATTTCCGCGCCGACCGGAAATGGCCGGATTACCGGGACTTCTGCGACCGGTTCTACTTCGCGATCCCCGACGATGTGCCGGAAGATCTGATTCCCGAGGAATGCGGCCTGATCGTCGCCGACGCCTACGGCGCCGCGATCCTGCGCGAGGCGCCCGAGCATGCCCTCAGCGGCCCCCGGCGCAAGGCGGTGACGCTCCGCTTCGCTCACAGCGCCGCGCGGCTCCTGCACGCGCTCGCCGACCCCGGCGCGATCCGCGAAGGCGCGCTCTGAGAGGCTGGCGGGAAAGTCGATTCCTCCCCTCAATCCCCCTCATCCTGAGGTGCCGCGCAGCGGCCTCGAAGGAGGGCTCCAGACAGCGCCGCGATCCCTGGAGCCCTCCTTCGAGGCCTTCGCTGCGCTCCGGCACCTCAGGATGAGGTCGAGGGTGAAAGAACCGCCGACTTCTCGGCCGGACTCTTAGGATGAGGTCTTGGAAGGGATCGTCCGGCTTCCCGGCCGGACACCGGAGAGGCTTGCCCCGGAGCGCCGCCGCGTCCACAGCGGGGGGCATGACACCCGTCGCCCTGTTCGAACTGGTGCTCGCGCTGCTCGCGGCCGCGCTGGTCCTGTCCCTGGTCGCCGGCCGGCTCGGCCTGCCGCCCGCCGTGGCCCTCGTGGTCGGCGGCATGGCGCTCGCCGTCGCGCCGGGCCTGCCGACCTTCGACCTCGACCCGGACCTGATCATGGTCCTGTTCCTGCCGCCGCTCCTGCTCGAATCGGCCTATTTCACCGTCTGGCGGGATTTTCGCGCCGCGATCGGGCCGATCCTCTCCCTGTCCCTCGGGGCCGTGCTGTTCACGACGCTGGTCGTCGGGGTGGTCGCCCATGCGGTCGCCCCCGGCCTGCCCTGGGCCGCCTGCTTCGCCCTCGGCGCCATCGTCTCGCCGCCGGATGCCGTCTCGGCCAAGGCGGTGCTCGCCCGGGTGACGCTGCCGCGCAAGACCGTCACCGTCCTCGAAGGCGAGAGCCTCGTGAACGACGCCTCCGGCCTCGTGCTCTACCGCTTCGCGGTGGCCGCCGCCCTCACCGGCGCCTTCGACGCCTGGGCGGCGCTCGGCAGCTTCGCGTGGCTCGCCGTGGCGGGCGTGGCGGTGGGCGTCGCCCTCGGCTTCGTCGCCACGTGGGTCGTCGCCCGTCTGCACGATGCCGACGCGGCCACGATCGTCACCTTCCTCGTCTCCTACCTCGCCTATCTGGCGGCGGAGGAGATCCACGCCTCCGGCGTCCTCGCCGTGGTGGCCTGCGGCTTGATGCTCGGCGGGCGCGAGCACGAGACCTTCGATGCCCGCACCCGCACCCATGCGCTGGCCGTGTGGGGCTTCGTGGTCTTCGTGCTGGAGGCGCTGGTCTTCGTGCTGATCGGGCTGGCGCTGCGCGGCGTGCTCGACCGGATGGGCGGCAGCGCGGATGCGCTCATCACCGGCCTGCCCCTGGCGCTGGCGGCGACGCTCACCTGCGTCGCGGCGCGGCTCGCCTGGGTGTTCCCCGCCGTCTACCTGTCGCGGCTGCTGCCCCGGCGCTGGCGGGATTCCTCCCCGGCGCTCCGCCCGGCGATCCCGCTGGTGGTCGGCTGGGCGGGGATGCGCGGGGTCGTGACGCTGGCGGCGGCCCTCGCCCTGCCGCTCGGCTTTCCCGGCCGCGACCCGATCCTGCTCGCCGCCTTCGCGGTGATCCTGTTCACGGTGCTGGTGCAGGGCACGACGCTGGGTCCGCTGATCCGGCGCCTGCGGCTCGATGCGCGCTCAAGCCTGCCGGACGGGCATCTCGACGCCGCCATGGCCCGCGTCGCGGTGAACGAGGCCGGGCTCGCCGCCCTCGAAACCCTGCTGGCCCCCGATTCGGGCGAGCACCGCCACCCGGTGCTGGTGGAGCAGTATCGCCGCCGGGTCTGGGCGACCTCGCGCCTGCGCGACGCGCGCTCCGAGGCCGAACGGGAGCGCGACGCCCATATGGAGGCCGCCCTCGGAGCCGTCCGGGCCGGGCGGGCCGCCCTCGCCTCCCTGCACCGGGAGGGCCGCATCCACGGCTCGGTACTGAGGACCATCGAGGCCGAACTCGACCTCGAGGAATTGCATCTCCGGCGGCTCTCGGGCGAGGCCGCCGGGCATGGCTGAGGCTTAGCGAGCGGCGGCGCAGCCCTCCGGCGTGCCGTAGCTGCCGTAGACGACACGCACCTTGTGCAGACACGCCGGCTTGGCGACCGGGGCGATGGGGGCGACTTCCACCGGCTCGACGCGGAGCGTCGCGGCGGGGATGGGGTCGTCCGAGGTCGCGAGCGCGCGGCTCGCATTCATCACGACGGGGGTCGCGGCCATCGCCGACAGGGCGAGGGTGGCGACGAGGGCAAGGTTACGACGGGCGAACGACTTCCTGGGCAACGTGGTCATGGTCCAATTCCGCAACATTCGGCAGCACATCGGGCGCCGGATAACCCCTGGTTGTGCGAATAACTTGGCTGTGGGGGTCGCGGTTCCGGTCGTCGCAGCAATCTTGACGGTTCGCACCGGCGCCATAGGGCGCGCGCCTCGCCCGCCCCGCCTTGCGCCGACGGCCCCGCTCTCCTAGACCCCCGGCCGAGTCCGAAAGCACCGACCGAGCATGCCGAGCGCCGCGCCCACTCCCAACCGATCCTTCCAGGGGCTGATCCTGGCGCTCCAGACCTACTGGGCGGACAAGGGCTGCGTGATCCTGCAGCCCTACGACATGGAGGTCGGCGCGGGCACGTTCCATCCGGCCACGACCCTGCGGGCGCTGGGGCCGAAGCCGTGGAAGGCGGCCTATGTCCAGCCTTCCCGCCGGCCGAAGGACGGGCGCTACGGCGAGAACCCGAACCGGCTCCAGCACTATTACCAGTTCCAGGTGATCCTGAAGCCGAACCCGCCGAACTTGCAGGAACTCTACCTCGCCTCGCTCGAGGCGATCGGCGTCGACCTCAAGCTGCACGACATCCGCTTCGTGGAGGACGATTGGGAGAGCCCGACGCTGGGCGCCTGGGGCCTCGGCTGGGAATGCTGGTGCGACGGGATGGAGGTGAGCCAGTTCACCTACTTCCAGCAGGTCGCAGGCTTCGAATGCGCCCCCGTGGCGGGGGAACTGACCTACGGCCTCGAACGGCTCGCCATGTACGTGCAGGGCGTCGAGAACGTCTACGACCTCGACTTCAACGGCGCCGAGGGCGAGGACCGCGTCACCTACGGCGACGTCTTCCTTCAGGCCGAGCAGGAATACTCCCGCCACAACTTCGAGGCGGCGGACACGACGATGCTGTTCCGCCAGTTCACCGACGCGGAATCCGCCTGCCGCGCCTATCTTGACGCGGGCGCGCCGAACGAGGGCGAGCGCCACCGCATGGTGCAGCCGGCCTACGACCAGTGCATCAAGGCGAGCCACGTCTTCAACCTGCTCGACGCGCGCGGGGTGATCTCGGTCACGGAGCGCCAGAGCTACATCCTGCGGGTGCGGGAACTCGCCAAGGCCTGCGGCGCGGCGTGGCTGAAGACGGCGGGTGGCGGGGCGTAGGCGGATCCTGGCGCATCGTCAGGTTCGACCCAATCACATTCTCATTTTGAGGGTCTGGCCGGAAAGGCGAAGACCACCCCCGTCTTTGCGAGCGCAGCGAAGCAATCCAGGGATCCGCCAACGTCTTGAAGCGTCCCGCTGCCCTGGATTGCTTCGCTGACGCTCGCAAAGACGGGGCGGGACGGAGAGCCGCTTAGGCTTCTCGTCCAGACACTCAGGATGAGGTGATGGGCTGGAGCGAGCCCAAGTGGAGCCCCGGCGGAGCCCAAGTGGAGCCCCTTGGGCCTTCATGCGTTGCAGCCCCGCCAACCGGCGCGCTCCGGCGCGTGCGCAGACGCGGGAACCGACTCATGAAGAAGACCAGCCTCGCCCTCGGCGCCGTCCTGCTCGGCCTTGCCCCGGCACTTGCCGCCGAACCCGGCCCGGAGGCCGTGGTGAAGAAGCTCTATGCCGAGCCGCACCCGAATCACTCGGCCGTCTACACCAAGCGCCTGCAGGGGCTGTTCGACGCGGACGCGAAGCAGGCGAACGGCGCCACCGGCAACCTCGATTTCGATTATCGCCTGAACGGCGAGCCGATGAAGCCCGACACCGTGAAGGCCCTGACCTTCAAGGAGGCCACCGAGGGCAAGGACCAGGCGAAGGTCACGGTCCAGCGCAAGGGCGGCGACGGCGCGAAATCCATCGTCTACGATCTCGTGCGCGAGGATGGGGCGTGGCGGGTCTCCGACGCCCACTCCATCGGCGACCGGAAGTGGCAGCTCTCCACCATCCTGAAGGGCGAGGCGCGCTGACGCCGGCCTGAGCCCTCGACAGGGGTGCGGCGCGGCGATATGGCCGCGCCATGCCCGACCTCCTGCTCGAACTCCGCTCGGAAGAGATCCCCGCCCGCATGCAGCGGCGCGCGGCCGAGGATCTCCGGAAGCTCGTCACCGACGCCCTCGTGGCGCGCGGCTTCCTCTACGAGGGCGCCAAGGCCTTCGCGACGCCCCGCCGCCTCGCCCTCCACGTCGCTGGCCTGCCGGCGCGCGGCGAGGCCGTTCGCGAGGAGCGGCGCGGCCCCCGCGTCGGCGCCCCCGAGGCCGCGATCCAGGGCTTCCTGAAGAGCGCCGGCCTGACGAGCCTCGATCAGGCGACCACGATCACCGACCCGAAGAAGGGCGAGTTCTACCTCGCGGTGATCGAGAAGGCCGGGCGCGAGACGCTGGACGTTCTCGCCGAGATCCTGCCGGAGATCGTCAAGGGCTTCCCCTGGCCGAAGGCGATGCGCTGGGGCGCCGCCTCGGCCCAGCCCGGCGCCTTGCGCTGGGTGCGCCCGCTGCAATCCATCGTGGCGACCTTCGGCCCCGAGACCGAGACGCCGGAGGTGGTCCCCTTCACGGTCGGCGGCATCACGGCCGGCACCACGACCTACGGCCACCGTTTCCTGGCGCCGGGCCCCATCGAGGTCCGCCGCTTCGACGACTACATCCAGGCCCTGGAGAAGGCGAAGGTCATCCTCGACGCCGACCGGCGCAAGGACGTGATCCTGCACGACGCCCGCGACCTCGCCTTCGCCCGCGGCCTCGAACTGGTCGAGGACGAGGGCCTGCTGGAAGAGGTCGCCGGGCTGGTCGAATGGCCGGTCGTGCTCCTCGGCTCCTTCGACGAGGCGTTCCTCGACATCCCAGCCGAGGCGATCCGGGCCACGATCCGCGCCAACCAGAAGTGCTTCGTGCTGCGGAAGTCCGGCTCGGAGGAACTGGCGCCGGCCTTCATCCTGGTCTCGAATTTGATGGCCAGCGACGGCGGCCTCGCCATCACCGCCGGCAACGAGCGGGTGGTGCGGGCGCGGCTCTCGGACGCCAAGTTCTTCTGGGAGACCGACAAGGCGATCCGGCTGGAAGACCGCCTGCCGAAGCTCGACAGCATCGTCTTCCACGAAAAGCTCGGGACGCAGGGGCAGCGGGTCGCGCGCATCGCGGCGCTCGCCAAGGAGCTGGCGCCCCTCGTCGGCGCCGACCCGGCGCTCGCCGAGCAGGCGGCGCGGCTGGCCAAGGCCGACCTCGTCACCGAGATGGTCGGCGAGTTCCCCGAGTTGCAGGGCCTGATGGGCGCGAAATACGCCGCGCTGGAAGGCCTTCCGCCCAGCGTCGCGACGGCGATCGAGGATCACTACAAGCCGCTCGGCCCCTCCGACCGGGTGCCGAGCGACCCCGTCGCCATCGCCGTGGCGCTCGCCGACAAGCTCGACACGCTGGTCGGCTTCTGGGCCATCGACGAGAAGCCCACGGGCAGCAAGGATCCCTATGCGCTGCGCCGGGCGGCTCTGGGAGTCGTCCGGCTGATCCTCGACCGGGCTTTGCGCCTGCGCCTGCTCGACCGGTTCGCCGCGGCCGATCGCGGTCTGGCCGAGCGGGCCGGGGCCGATCCGGCGGACCTCCTCGCCTTCTTCGCCGACCGCCTGAAGATCACCCTGCGGGACATGGGCGCCCGGCACGACCTCGTGGACGCGGTCTTCGCCCTGCCCGGCCAGGACGACCTCCTGCTCATCGCCCGCCGGGTCGAGGCGCTGCAGAAATTCTTGGAGACCGAGGACGGGAAGAACCTGCTCGCGGGCTACAAGCGCGCGGCCAACATCCTGCGCATCGAGGAGAAGAAGGACGGCCGCGCCTACGACGCCGAACCCGATGCCGCCTTGGCCGCCCAGGGCGAGCCGGCCGAGCGGGCGCTGGCCGAGGCCTTGCAGACGGCCCGCGCCGAGGCATCGAAGGCCGTCGCGGCCGAGGATTTCGCCGGTGCCATGCGGGCGCTCTCGACGCTGCGCGCCCCGGTCGATGCCTTCTTCACGGACGTCACCGTGAACGCGGAGGATTCCAGGCTCCGCGAGAACCGCCTGGCGCTCCTCAACGCGCTCCGCGCCGCCACGCGGGAGGTCGCGGACTTCTCGAAGATCGAGGGGTAGGCCAGCCCATTCCCCCGCCCTCGCCGTCATTGCGAGCGTCAGCGAAGCAATCCAGGGCAGCAGGCCGCTTCCGAACGTGGCGCTGCCCTGGATTGCTTCGCTCCGCTCGCAACGACGAGAAGGAGGCGTGCGGTCCCCGGGGGCCTCGGGCCCGCGCCGCCCTCACCCGTGATCGTGCCCGTGCCCGTCATGCTCGGGCAGGGTCAGGCCGAAATGGCTCACGAGATCCTGCACCTGCCCCGGTGACAGGTGGCGCGGGTTGAGGTTGCGCAGGAGGAGGTAGAGCTTGGCCGTCTCCTCTAGTTCCTCCGTGGCGAAGACCGCCGCCTCCAGGCTGTCGCCCGCCACCACCGGCCCGTGGTTGGCCAGCAGCACGGAGGAATAGCGCCCGGCGAGCCCCCGGATCGCGTCCGCGACCGCCGGGTCGCCGGGGCGGAAGTAGGGGACCAGCGCCGTGCCCCCGGTGCGCATCAGGTAATAGGGCGTCATCGGCGGCAGCACCGCCTTCGGGTCGATCTCCGGCAGCATCGACACCGCCACCGCGTGCGTCGAGTGCAGGTGGACGATGGCCTTCGCGCTCCCCCGGCTCTCGTAGAGGGCGGTGTGGAGGGGGATTTCCTTCGTCGGCTTGTCGCCGGACAGGAGCCGCCCTGACCCGTCGAGGCGGGAGATCCGCGCCGGGTCGAGGAAGCCCAGGGAGGCGTTGGTCGGCGTCACCAGCCAGCCGCCGTCGGGTAGGCGCAGCGAGATGTTGCCGGAGGAACCCGGCGTCAACCCGCGCTCGAACAGGGAGCGGCCGTAGCGGCAGATCTCCTCGCGCAGGCGGGTTTCCTCGCTCATGCGGTGGCTCCTTCGATGAGGTCGAATCCGAGATCGATCCGGGCCGGGCCGTCGCCCGTGAGGCAGGCGGCGGCCGCGCGCCCGATGGCGAGGCGCGGGGTGCGGATCGTCGAGAGGGGTTGGGGCATCGCCTCCGTGAAGTCGAGGCCGTTGAAGCCGAAGAGGGCGATCCGCCCCGGCACCGAAAGCCCCGCCGCGAGGCAGGCGAACCAGCCGCCGAGCGCCATGTCGTCGTTGGCGAAATACACCGCGTCGAGGTCCGGGTGGCGCGCCAGCAGCGCCTCGAACCCCGCCCGGCCCATGGCGGCCGAGGAGCGGCCCTCTCGGACCTCCCGCCCCACGAGGGACAGGCCGGCCTCCGCCAGCACCGCTTCGAAGGCCGCGAGGCGCTTGCCGCCCCGCCGGTCGCTCCCCGGATCGAGGCCGATATAGCCGATCCGCCGGTAGCCCCGGGCCAGGAGGTGCCGGGCGCTCGCCTCCCCCGCCGCCCGGTTCGAGAAGCCGACCACCCGGTCGATCCCCTCCCCGTCCGTGTCGATCATCTCGACCACGCGGACCCCCGCCGCGCGGGCGAGCGTCACCGTACCGGGATTGTGCTCCAGCCCGGTGAGCAGCAGCGCCTCGGGCCGCCACGACAGCAGCGCGGCAACCAGCGCCTCCTCCCGGTCGGGATCGTATTCGCTGACGCCGACGACGCTCTGCATCCCCGTGCCGTCGAGGGCTGCCGTGAGGCCGCGCAGCAGGTCCGGGAACACGATGTTGGCGAGCGAGGGGATCACCACCCCGACGAGGCCCGACCCCGTGCCCGCCCCGCCTCCGGCGAGGCTCCCCGCCAGCCGGTTCGGCACGTAGCCGAGGCGGGCCACGGCCTCCGCGACCCGCTCCCTGGCGCGCTTCGAGGACGAGCCGTGGTTGCGCAGCACCCGCGAGACCGTGCTCTCCCCGACGCCCGCCGCGCGGGCCACGTCGCTGAGCGTCACGAGCCGTCCCGGCGGGTCGAACCCTGCCATCCCTGCACCCTCCCGGCGCCCTTCCCCAGGATCGGCATACAGGGCTGCATTTTGTTTCACAACAGAATTGGCAGCGCTGCCAAAGCGAGATATAGCGCGATTCACAGCCGCCCCTTGAGCGGCGGAACGGGCCTTCCCACGAGGGAGGCGAGGGAGGAAACACGATGCCAGTGCAGGCCGCCGCGGCGCCGGGGAGCGCCGCGTCCAGCGACAAGAGCTTCATCGACAAGACCTACGCCAAGGTCTTCTGGCGGCTCGTGCCGTTCCTGATGCTCTGCTACATCGTCGCCTATCTCGACCGGGTGAATGTCGGCTTCGCCAAGCTGCAGATGTCGAAGGAACTCGGCTTCTCCGAGACGGCCTACGGCCTCGGCGCGGGCATCTTCTTCCTCGGCTATTTCCTGTTCGAGGTGCCTTCGAACGTCATTCTCCACCGGGTCGGCGCGCGGGTCTGGATCGCGCGGATCATGATCACCTGGGGGCTGATCTCCGGGGCGTTCGTGTTCGTGAACTCGGAGACGAGCTTCTACGCGATGCGCTTCCTCCTCGGGCTGGCCGAGGCCGGCTTCTATCCGGGCGTCATCCTCTACGTGACCTCGTGGTTCCCCTCTCACCGCCGGGCGCGGGTGATCACCGTGTTCATGGCGGCGATCCCGGTCTCGGGCGTGTTCGGCAACCCGCTCTCGGGCTGGATCATGGACACGTTCCACGAGACGCACGGCCTCTCCGGCTGGCAGTGGATGTTCCTGATCGAGGCGATCCCCGCCGTCCTCGTCGGCATCGCGGTGCTGCTCTACCTCGACAACCGCCCCTCCGAGGCGAAGTGGCTGAACTCCGCCGAGCGGCAGGTGCTGGAGCGCGACATCGCCGCCGAGGAGCGCACCAAGACCGACAGCCCGCACTCGATCGCCACCGTGTTCCGCAATGGCCGCGTGTGGTTCATGAGCCTGATCTACTTCCTGTTCGTGGCCGGGCAGTACGGGCTGGCCTTCTGGGTGCCGACCATCGTCAAGGCCTCGGGCATCCAGGGCAATTTCCATATCGGCCTCGTGAGCGCGATCCCGTTCCTCGTCGCCACGGTGACGATGGTGGCCCTCGGCCGCAGCGCCGACCATTTTCGCGAGCGCCGCTGGCACCTCATCATCCCGGCGCTGATCGGCGCCGTGGGCTTCACGGTCTCGGCGTCGAGCACCGACACGGTGGTCGCCATCGCGGCGCTCTCGGTGGCGGCGGGCGGCGTGCTCGCCTGCTCGCCCCTGTTCTGGTCGCTGCCGACCGCCTTCCTCAGCGGCGCGGGCGCGGCGGCGGGCATCGCGCTCATCAACTCGGTGGGCAACCTCGCGGGCTTCGCCGGCCCCTACGCCATCGGGGCGCTGCGCGACTACACCGGCAGCACCGCCGCCGGCATGTACGTGCTGGCCGTGACGCTGGTCCTCGGCGCGGCCTGCGTGTTCGTGGTGCCGCCCCGCCTCGTGAACAAGTGAGGAGCCCGCGATGACGGACACCAGACAGCGCCGCGCGGCGGTGATCGGCCTGGGCTCGATGGGCTCAGGGATGGCGGCCTCGCTCCTGCGCGCGGGCTTTTCCGTCGCGGCCTGCGACGTGAACCCAGAGGCGGTCGCCCGCTTCCGGGAGGCCGGCGGCGAGGCGGCGTCCAGCCCCGCCGAGGCGGCGAAGGGTGCCGCCGTGGTGGTCGCGGTGGTGGTGAACGCCGCCCAGACCGAGGCGGTGCTGTTCGGGCCGGACGGCGCGGCGGCGGCGATGCCGGAGGGGGCGGTGTTCGTCTCCTCCGCGACCATGGACCCGGCGGTCGCCCGTCGCCTCGCGGCCCGGCTGGAGGAGACCGGCCGGCATTATCTCGACGCGCCGATGAGCGGCGGCGCCGCGCGCGCCGCCGAGGGGGAACTGACCTTTCTCGCCTCGGGCTCGCAGTCGGCGTTCGCGGGGGCGCGGGACGCCCTCACCGCCATGGCCGGCACGGTCTACGAACTCGGCGACGAGGCGGGGCAAGGCGCGGCGTTCAAGATGATCAACCAGCTGCTGGCGGGGGTGCACATCGCCGCCGCCTGCGAGGCGATGAGCTTCGCGGCCAAGCAGGGCCTCGACCTCCGCCGCGTCTACGAGGTGATCACGAAGTCGGCCGGCAATTCGTGGATGTTCGAGAACCGGGTGCCGCACATCCTCGACGCGGATTACTCCCCGAAGAGCGCCGTCGACATCTTCGTGAAGGACCTCGGCATCGTGCAGGACATGGCGCGGGCGGAGAAGTACCCGGTGCCGGTGGCGGCGGCCGCCCTGCAGATGTTCCTGATGGCCTCCGGCTCCGGCATGGGCCGGGACGACGACGCCTCCGTGGCAAGGCTCTACGCGCAGGTCTCCGGGGCGAGGCTGCCGGAAGCCGGATAGCCCCCGGCCTCCCCTGCACCACCCTCATCCTGAGGTGTCGGTGCAAAGCGGCGGCCTCGAAGGAGGGCTCCAGGGATCGCGGAGCCTTCTGGAGCCCTCCTTCGAGGCGGCTGACGCCGCACCTCAGGATGAGGGAGAGGGAGGGAGGAGGCTGGGAAAACCATCGCGTTCGGTCCCGCCGTCATCGCGAGCGCAGCGAAGCGACCCAGGGCAGCGGGCCGCTTCCGACCATGGCGCTGCCCTGGATTGCTTCGCTCCGCTCGCAAGGACGGAAGCGGTTGAGAGAAGGTCCCCAGAAAATGCCCCGCTTCGCCGCCAACCTCACGATGATGTTCAACGAGGTGCCGTTCCTCGACCGGTTCGAGGC
Source organism: Methylobacterium sp. Gmos3 (assembly GCF_056430985.1). Taxonomy (NCBI): domain Bacteria; kingdom Pseudomonadati; phylum Pseudomonadota; class Alphaproteobacteria; order Hyphomicrobiales; family Methylobacteriaceae; genus Methylobacterium; species Methylobacterium sp. Gmos3. Next base: position 28,300 of record NZ_JBWJYL010000005.1, on the reverse strand, counting down.
CGCCGCCAAGGCGGGGTTCGTGGCGGTGGAGTTCCTGTTCCCCTACGAGCATCCGCCGGAGGCCATCGCCGAGCGCCTCCGCGCGAACGGCCTGACCCAGGCGCTGTTCAACATGCCGCCGGGGGATTTCGCCAGCGGCGAGCGGGGGTTGGCGGCATTTCCTCACCGGTTCGATGAAGTGAAGGCGGGGGTCGACACGGCCCTCCGCTACGCCGAAGCGACGGGCGTGAAGCGCCTGCACCTGATGGCCGGGCTCGCCGACCCGGCAGATCCCAAGGCCCGCGACGCCTACCGGATGGCCGTGGCCTACGCCGCCGGCAAGCTCGCCCCGGCCGGGCTCGATCTCGTGCTGGAGCCGATCAACGGCCGGAACATGCCGGGCTATTTCCTGAATGATTTCGGGGCGGCGGCTTCGCTGATCCGGGAGCTGGCCCTGCCGAACCTGAAGCTCCAGTTCGACCTCTACCATTGCCAGATCCTGCACGGCGACGTGACCATGCGCCTGCGCGATCTGATGCCGATGATCGGCCACGTGCAGACCGCGAGCGTGCCCGACCGGCATGAGCCCGGCACCGGCGAGATGGACGACGCGTTCCTCTTCGCGGAACTCGACCGGCTCGGCTACGACGGGTTCGTCGGCTGCGAATACATCCCGGCGGGGAACACCGAGGCGGGTCTCGGCTGGTTCGCCCCCTACAGGAAGGCCTGACCCCGATGACGCTCGCCCTCGGTTGCGTCGCCGACGACTATACCGGCGCCTCGGACCTCGCGAACACCCTGACCAAGGCGGGCCTGCGCACGGTCCAGACCATCGGTATCCCAAGCCCCGACCTCTCCCTGCCGGAGACGGATGCGGTGGTCGTCGCGCTCAAGAGCCGCTCGATCCCGGCGCCGGAGGCCGTCGCCCGCTCGCGCGAGGCGGAATCCTGGCTGCGCCAGCGGGGCGCAGCGCATGTGATGTTCAAGGTCTGCTCGACCTTCGACTCGACGGACGAGGGCAATATCGGCCCCGTCACCGATGCCCTGCGGGAGGCGGCGGGCGAGGCCATCGCCCTCGTCACCCCCGCCTTCCCGGAGACGGGCCGCAGCGTCTACCAGGGCAACCTGTTCGTCGGGGCCATGCCGCTGAACGAGAGCCCGCTGAAGGACCACCCCCTCAACCCGATGCGTGACGCCAACCTCGTGCGGGTGCTGGCCCGCCAGAGCCGGAGCGGGGTCGGGCTCATCGACATCGCCACCGTCGCGAAGGGGCCGGAGGCCGTCGCCGCCCGGCTCGACGCGCTCGCCGCCGAGGGCAAGGGCGCGGCCATCGCCGACGCGATCTTCGACCACGATCTCGAAACGCTCGGCCGCGCCATCGTCGGGCGGCGGTTTTCGGTGGGCGCCTCGGGCCTCGGCCTGGGTCTCGCCCGCGCCCTGGCAGAGGATGGACGGGGCACCCGCGACGCGGCCGGCGCCGCCGTGGGTGAGCCGGTCGGCGGCCATGCCGCCTGCCTCGCCGGAAGCTGCTCGCAGGCGACCCTCGGGCAGGTCGCGGCGGCAGAGGCCCTGATGCCGGTGCTGCGCCTCGAGGCCGGGCGGCTGCTGTCCGAGCCGGAGGCGGTGGTGGCCGAGGCGCTGGCCTTCGCCCGCGAGCGGATCGCGCAAGGCCCGGTGCTGATCGCCTCCTCCGCCGAGCCGGCGGCGGTCCGCGCGCTCCAATCCCGCCACGGCTCGGAAGCCGCCGGCCATGCCGTCGAGGCGGCCCTCTCGGCCATCGCCGAGGGCCTGGTCGCGGCGGGCGTGCGGCGCCTCGTGATCGCCGGGGGCGAGACCTCCGGCGCCTGCGTCGACCGCCTCGGCCTGCGCGCCTTCCTCGTCGGGCCGGAGATCGCCGCCGGCGTGCCGGTGCTGCGCAGCGCCGGCCGCCCGGAGCCGATGCTGCTCGCCCTCAAGTCGGGGAATTTCGGCGGCCCCGACTTCTTCGCCCGCGCCCTCGACATGATGCAGTGAGGTTTCGATGCACGCTCTGATCCTCGGTGCCGCCGGCATGATCGGCCGGCGCCTCGTCGATGCCCTCGTGGAGACGGGGCAAGTCGGCGGTCAGCCGCTCACGGGGCTGACGCTCCTCGATGTGGTCGCCCCCTCGGCGCCCGAGGGCGTGCCCGGCCCGGTGCGCGCGGAGGCCGCGGACCTGTCGGTGCCCGGCGCCGCCGAGGCGGCGATCCGCGACCGGCCGGAGGTGATCTTCCATCTCGCGGCGGTGGTCTCCGGCGAGGCGGAGGCAAATTTCGACCTCGGTTACCGCGTGAACCTCGACGCCACGCGCTTCCTGTTCGAGGCGATCCGCGCCATCGAGGGTTACCGGCCGAAGGTGGTGTTCACCTCCTCGCTCGCCGTGTTCGGCCCGCCCTTCCCGGGGGTGATCCCCGACGATTACATCCTGCGCCCGGCGACCTCCTACGGCACGCAGAAGGCGATGGGCGAGATGCTCCTGGCCGATTATTCGCGCCGGGGCATCTTCGACGGCATCGGCCTGCGCCTGCCGACGATCTGCGTGCGGCCGGGCAAGCCGAACAAGGCGGCCTCGGGGTTTTTCTCCGGCATCATCCGCGAACCGCTGGCCGGGCAGGAAGCCCGCCTGCCGGTGCCGGATACGGTGCGGCACTGGTTCGCGAGCCCGGCGGCGGCTGTGGGCTTCCTCACCCATGCGGCGGCTCTCGACCTCACGCGCCTCGGCACCCGCCGGAGCCTGACCATGCCGGGCGTCTCGGCGACGGTGGCCGAGGAGATCGAGGCCCTGCGCCGGGCGGCCGGCGACAAGGCGGTCGCCTTGATCCGCCGGGAGCCCGACGAGGCGGTGATGCGCATCGTCGAGACATGGCCTGCCGCGTTCGACACCCAGGCCGCCACTGACCTGGGCTTCCAGGCAGACGCCTCGTTCGACGCCATCGTGGCCCAGCACATCGCCGAGTTCCACGGGGGGTGAGGGGGGCTGAGTCCACCCTTCCTCCTTCATCGTCATTGCGAGCGAAGCGAAGCAATCCAGGGAAGCGGGACGTTTCCGACCGTAGCGCTGCTGGATTGCTTCACTGCGTTCGCAATGACGGTGCAGGGGATAGCCGCCTCGCGCGCACCCTCACGATTGTATTGACAGCCCTTCTTCCAGACTGTCGTAGAACGCTTTGTCCGCCTTGAGGCCGGTCTTGGGGTAGCGTGCCAACTCGTCCTGGATCGGCCGGATGCGCTCGGCGAGCGTCTTGCCGGTCCGCGCCAGTTCGTGCACCAACGCGACCCGCACCGCCTCGGCCTTGCTCACGCCCGTCCGCGATGCCAATTTCTCGGCAAGCTGATCGACCTCGTCGCTGGCGATGGTGAGCGGCATGGCTGCCTCCGTGATGAGCGGGAAAAACGTAAGCCAGCCCGACCCTTGCCGCAAGCACACCAGAAATTGAGAGAACCCGGATGACCCGCCTCGACGAGGCCCGCGCCGCGCTGAAGGAAACCTTCGGCTACGAGGATTTCCGGCCCGGCCAGGACGAGGTGATCGGCGCGGTCCTCGACGGGCAGGACGTGTTCGCCGTGATGCCCACCGGCTCCGGCAAGTCGATGACCTACCAATTGCCGGCCCTGGTCGATGCCGGGCTCACCGTGGTGGTCTCGCCGCTGATCGCCCTGATGCACGATCAGGTGCAGCAGATGCGTAGCGTCGGCATCCCGGCGGCGACCCTCAACTCCACCGTGCCGGAGGCCGAATCCCGCGAGGCGTGGCGGGCGATCCGCAGCGGCGCGATGCGGCTCCTGTTCGTCTCCCCGGAACGCCTGCTCATGGACGGCTGCATGGAGGCCCTGCGCGGGGCTGGCGTCCAGCGGCTCGCCGTGGACGAGGCGCATTGCGTCTCGCAATGGGGCCACGACTTCCGCCCGGAATACCGGGAGATCGCCCGCGCCCGCGAGGCTTTGGGCAATGTCCAGACCGTGGCGCTCACCGCCACCGCCGACGCGGCCACCCGCGCCGAGATCGCTGAGCGCCTGTTCCCCGAGGGGCGGCACCCGCGGATCTTCGTCCATTCCTTCGACCGGCCGAACATCCGCCTGACCTTCCAGCCGAAGGACAACCCGTCCCGGCAGATCGAGCGGTTCCTGCGGCACCGCCGGTCCGAGAGCGGCATCATCTATTGCTCGTCGCGCAAGCGCACGGAGCAACTGGCCGAAACGCTCAGCAAGGACGGGTTCACCGCCCTGCCCTACCATGCCGGCCTCGACCAGGGGACGCGGGCGCGCAACCAGGACCGCTTCCTCCAGGAGGACGGGATGGTGATGACCGCCACCGTCGCCTTCGGCATGGGCATCAACAAGCCCGACGTGCGCTTCGTCATCCATGCCGACATGCCGACCAACGTGGAAGGCTACTATCAGGAGATCGGCCGCGCCGGCCGCGACGGCCTGCCCGCCGACACGCTGACCCTCTACGGCCTCGACGATATGGCGCTGCGCCGCCGCCAGATCGACGAGAAGGAGATCTCCGACGAGCGCCGCCGGGTCGAGCGGCGCAAGCTCGAGGCAATGATTTCGCTCTGCGAGGGCGCGTCCTGCCGGCGGCAATCGCTGCTCGCCTATTTCGGTGAGACCAGCGGGCGCTGCGGCCGCTGCGACCTGTGCCGCGACGGGGTGGAACTGGTGGACGGGACCGTGCCGGCGCAGAAGCTGCTCTCGGCCATCGTGCGCACCGGCCAGCGCTTCGGCGCGGCCTATGTCTGCGACGTGGTGCACGGAAAGGAGAGCGATCCGATCCGCCGCAACGGCCATGACGGGCTGAAGACCTTTGGGGTCGGCGCGGACAAGCCGGTGGCGGCGTGGCGGGCGATCCTGCGCCAGCTCTTCGCCGCCGGGGCGGTGGCCGAGAACGCCGACGGCTACGGCGGCCTCAGCCTCACCGAGAAGGGCACGGAGATCCTCTACGGGCGCGAGCCGATCACCCTGCGGCCGGACCCCGAGCCCAAGCCCGAATCCCGCGAGCGCCGCCGCACCGCCCCCCGTGCCGCCGAGGAGATGGGCCTGCCCGAGGCGGACGAGGCGCTGTTCCAGCATCTGCGTGGTCTGCGCGCGACCATCGCCCGGGCAGAGGGAATCGCCGCCTTCATGGTCTTCCCCGACCGGACGCTTATCGAGATGGCCCGCCAGAAACCCGTCGATCTCTGGGCGATGCGCAGCATCCACGGCGTCGGCGAGCGCAAGCGCGAGGCCTACGGCGATCGATTCGCCGTAGCGATCAAGGATTTCCTGAGCCACGCGGCGGGGACATAGGTTCCCCTCTCCCCGCCTGCGGGGAGAGGGCCGCGACGACCCCGTCGTCGGCGCGGCAAGGCGGCAGCCGAGGGTGAGGGGGCTCGCCGGTGGAGTCTCATCCTGTGAGCCCCCTCACCGCCACTCCGGCTTCGCCTTCGCTTCCCGTTTGCACGACGAGGTGCAAACGGGCCTCTCCCCGCCAGCGGGGAGAGGGGACGCCCGCCACCGCACCGGCAAAACCCTCACAGACCCACCCGATTGGACCGGATCGGTCCCCCGCCGTTCACATCAGAGACAGCCTGGATGTTGCATCGCAGGTCAGGATGGCCCTAATCCGTCGCGGCCCACGTCAGCACCGTGTCCGTGTCCGCCGCCGTAGGCCTGTTCGTCGAGACCGCCGCATGTTCCGCAACGATGTCCCGATCACGCCCGAGCTTGTGGCCCAGCATGGCCTCAAACCGGACGAGTACGACCGCTTCCGGGCGCTCATCGGCCGCGACCCGACGCTGACCGAGCTCGGCATCGTCTCGGCGATGTGGAACGAGCATTGCTCGTACAAGTCCTCGCGAAAGCACCTGCGCGGCCTGCCGACCTCGGCGCCGTGGGTGATCCAGGGCCCCGGCGAGAACGCGGGCGTCATCGACATCGGCGACGGGCTGGCCTGCGTCTTCAAGATGGAGAGCCACAACCACCCGAGCTTCATCGAGCCCTACCAGGGCGCTGCGACCGGCGTCGGCGGCATCCTGCGCGACGTCTTCACCATGGGCGCCCGGCCCATCGCCGCCCTCAACGCGCTCCGCTTCGGCGATCCCGAGCATCCCCGCACAAGGGGCCTCGTGTCCGGCGTGGTGGCGGGCGTCGGCGGCTACGGCAATTCCTTCGGCGTGCCCACCGTCGGCGGGCAGGTCGGCTTCCACAGGCGCTACGATGGCAACATCCTCGTCAACGCCATGGCGGTCGGCCTCGCCAAGCAGGACGGCATCTTCTACGCGGCCGCCGCCGGGGTCGGGAACCCGATCGTCTATCTCGGCTCCAAGACCGGCCGCGACGGCATTCACGGCGCCACCATGGCCTCGGCCGAGTTCGACGAGGGCACGGAGGCCAAGCGCCCGACCGTGCAGGTCGGCGATCCCTTCGCCGAGAAGCTGCTCCTTGAAGCCTGCCTGGAGCTGATGGCCTCGGGCGCGGTCATCGCCATCCAGGACATGGGCGCGGCGGGGCTGACCTGCTCGGCGGTCGAAATGGGCGCCAAGGGCGACCTCGGCGTCGAACTCGACATCGAGAAGGTGCCCGCCCGCGAGGAGGGCATGACCCCCTACGAGATGATGCTCTCCGAGAGCCAGGAGCGGATGCTCATGGTGCTCAAGCCCGGCATGGAGGCGGAAGCCGAGGCGATCTTCGTGAAATGGGGCCTCGACTTCGCAGTGATCGGCAAGACCACCGACACCCTGCGCTTCGTCATCAAGTGGCACGGCGAGACGGTGGCAGACCTGCCGATCAAGGAACTCGGCGACGAGGCGCCGCTCTACGACCGGCCGCACCTCGCCAACACCCATCAGGACGTCATCCGCCCGGCCGACATCGCCGCCCCCGCCTCCCTGGCAGACGCTCTGAAGCGCCTCGTGGCCTCGCCGGATCTCGCCTCGAAGCGCTGGGTCTACGAGCAGTACGACCACTTCATCCTCGGCAACACCGTGCAGAAGCCCGGCGGCGACGCGGCCATCGTGCGGGTCGAGGACGGGCCGAAGGGCCTCGCGATCACCTGCGACGTGACGCCGCGCTACTGTGAGGCCGATCCGGTCGAGGGCGGCAAGCAGGCCGTCGCCGAGGCGTGGCGCAACATCACGGCGGTGGGCGGCAAGCCGCTGGCCATCACCGACAACCTGAACTTCGGCAACCCGGAGAAGCCCGAGGTGATGGGCCAGCTCGTCGGCTGCCTGAAGGGCATCGGCGAGGCCTGCCGGGCACTCGACTTCCCGGTCGTGTCGGGCAACGTCTCCCTCTACAACGAGACCAACGGCGTCGGCATCCTGCCCACCCCGACCATCGGCGGCGTCGGCGTGATGGACGACGTGACCCGCCACGCCACCATCGCCCTGAAGCGCGAGGGCGATGCCCTGGTGCTGATCGGCGCGGGCGAGGGCTGGCTCGGCCAGTCCGCCTACCTCGCCGTGGTCGAGGGCCGCGAGGAGGGCGCGCCGCCACCGGTCGATCTCGGCCTGGAGCGCCGCAACGGCGACTTCGTGCGCGGCCTCATCACCTCCGGCGTCGCGGACACGGTCCACGACCTGTCGGATGGCGGCCTCGCCGTGGCCCTCGCCGAGATGGCGATGGCCGGCGGCATCGGCGCGGCGCTCCCCGAGGTGCCGGTGGACCTGCCCGCCCACGCCTACCTGTTCGGCGAGGATCAGGCCCGCTACCTCATCGCCATCCCGCCCGAGGCGGCGACCGATCTGCTCACCAGCGCCTCGGCGCAGGGCATCGACGCGGCCGTCATCGGCATCACCGGGTCCGACCGCCTGACCCTGCCGGGCGGCGAGACCGTCGCCATCGCCGACCTGCGCGAGGCCCACGAGGGCTGGCTGCCGGCCTACATGGCGAGCCAGCCGGCCGCCCCGGCTGCCTGAATCCGGAGAAACCCCATGCCGATGGATGCCCGCGAGATCGAACGCATGATCGTCGAGGCCCTGCCCGACGCGAAGGTGGAGATCCGCGATCTCGCCGGCGACGGCGACCACTACGCCGCCACGGTGCTGAGCCACGCCTTCAAGGGCAAGACCCGGGTGGCACAGCACCAGATGGTCTACGGGGCGCTTCAGGGGCGCATGGGTGGCGTGCTCCACGCCCTTGCGCTCACGACGGGTGTCCCGCAGGATTGACCTACGTCACATTGAAATCCACGCCCGACCGTCACTAGATCACGGATCAGGAACGAGGACGGAAGACCCCATGACCGACGCCCATTCGACCATCCAGAACGAGATCGCCTCCCAGGACGTGGTGGTGTTCATGAAGGGCACGCCGCAGATGCCGCAATGCGGCTTCTCGGGCCAGGTGGTGCAGATCCTCAATTACCTCGGCGTGCCGTTCAAGGGCGTGAACGTCCTGGCCGACCAGGGCATCCGCGAGGGCATCAAGGCCTTCTCCAACTGGCCGACCATCCCGCAGATCTACGTGAAGGGCGAGTTCGTCGGCGGCTGCGACATCACCCGCGAGATGTTCCAGTCCGGCGAACTGCAGACCTTCCTGTCCGAGAAGGGCATCCCGGTGAAGACCGCCGCCGCGTGAGCCGTGGCCGGGCGCCCCTCTTGTGAGGGGTAATCCCACACTCCTCCTCATCCTGAGGTGCGGCGTCAGCCGCCTCGAAGGAGGGCTCCAGCGATCACGGAGCTTTCTGGAGCCCTCCTTCGAGGCCCGCCGAGGCGGGCACCTCAGGATGAGGTGATGATCGGGAGAAAGCTGGCATGCGGCCCGCTAGGTCGCATCCCGAGGCCAAATCGACTATATGAACTCCCTTCACACGAAGGGATGTGCATCACCATGGCGACGCCGTCGCTCGACAGCGCCCGCGCGGCCGCTTTCTCCGCGATCGAGAAGACCCCCGAGTTTCGACCCGAGGCCCTGCCCGGCCGGAAGCTCTCCCTCGTCGGCCTCACCCGCGACGAGCTGAAGGCCCGCCTCATCGAGGCCGGTGTGCCCGAGCGTGAGAGCCGGATGCGGTCCGGCCAGATCTGGCACTGGGTCAACCTGCGCGGGGCGCAGGACTTCGCCGAGATGACCAATGTCGGCAAGGGCCTGAAGGCCGAACTCGCCCAGCACTTCACCCTGGAGCGGCCTGAGGTCGTGACCCGGCAGGTCTCCCGTGACGGGACCCGCAAGTGGCTCATCCGCATGGCGCCGACCAATGCGCAGGAGCACAATCGCGGCGCCGAGATCGAGTGCGTCTACATCCCCGGCCCGGATCGCGGCACCCTCTGCGTGTCGAGCCAAGTCGGCTGCACCCTCACCTGCTCGTTCTGCCACACCGGCACCCAGCGCCTCGTGCGCAACCTCTCCTCGGCCGAGATCGTGCAGCAGCTCGTCGTCGCCCGCGACGAACTCGGCGACTGGACCGGTCAGATGCCGAGCCGCGACGCCGGGGGCGCCGGCGAGGTCGGGCGGCTCGTCACGAATATCGTGTTCATGGGCATGGGCGAGCCCCTCTACAACTTCGACGCGGTGGTCGATGCGGTCGGCGTGATGTCGGATCAGGAGGGCCTCGGCCTGTCCCGGCGGCGGATCACCGTCTCGACCTCCGGCGTGGTGCCGCAGATCCCCCGTCTCGGCGCTGAGGCGAACGCGATGCTCGCGATCTCCCTCCACGCCGTGCGCGACGACCTGCGCGACGAGCTGGTGCCGCTGAACCGCAAGTATCCGATCCGCGATCTGCTCGCCGCCTGCCGCGCCTATCCGGGCCTGAACAACGCCCGGCGGATCACCTTCGAGTACGTGATGCTGAAGGGCGTCAACGATTCCGATGCGGATGCGCGGGAATTGGTGCGGCTGCTCAAGGGCATCCCGGCCAAGATCAACCTGATCCCGTTCAACCCCTGGCCCGGCAGCCGCTACGAATGCTCCGATTGGGAGCGGATCGAGCGCTTCTCGGAGATCGTGTTCAACGCCGGCTACGCCTCGCCGGTGCGCACGCCGCGCGGGCGGGACATCCTGGCCGCCTGCGGCCAGCTCAAAAGCGAGACCGAGAAGCTGCGCGCCCGCGCCCGGATGATGATGGAGGACGGCATCGCCGAGGGCCTCTATCTCGGCTCCGACGAGGACTAGGCCCCGTCAGCCGGCCTTCACGCGCGGGGCCAGGACGGTGACAGCGCTGGTTGCGAGCCAGCCGGCGACGGCGCTGGCGGCCTTCACCAGGAAGTCGTCGATCCGGCCGTGGCGGGTTGCCGACAGGTTCTGCCCGGCTTCGAGCAGCCCCGCCGCGACGACGATGAAAACGAGGATCGCGAGGCGCTGGCGCGGATAGGCCAAGGCGCCCAGCACGCCGAAGGCCGCATAGGCCAGGGCACGCTCGACATTCGCCGGGCCGACCTCCGGCCGCAGCCCGATGGGCGAGAGGGTCACGAAGGCCAGAAAGCCCAGCATTCCCCAGAAGGCCAGCCGGAACAGGGTACGCATCGCTGTCCTTCCACGCCGATGATGCCGGGGCGTCGCCCCGGCACCCCACCCATGGGCCTTGCCCTTGGGGATCCCTCTCAGTCCAGGCGGACGCGCCAGATTTCCTGGGCGTATTCGCGCATCGAGCGGTCGGACGAGAACCACGCCATCCGGGCGGTGTTGTGGATCGCCTTGGCCCACCACGTCGCCGGGTCGCGCCAGGCGGCGTCGATGGCGCGCTGCGTCCGCCAGTAATCGTCGAAATCGGCGGTCAGCAGGTAGGGGTCGCGGTGGCGCAGGTCGTCGGTGAGGGGGCGGAAGCGGCTCGGCTCCTCCGGCGAGAACCGGCCCGAGGCGATCATGTCGAGGGCCGCCGCGAGGCGCGGGGAGGCCTCGATCGCCGCCCGCGCGTAGCCCGGCACCGCCTTGCGGGCGATCACCCCGGCGGCATCGAGGCCGAAGATGAAGATGTTCTCCGCGCCGACGTGATCCTTGATCTCGATATTGGCCCCGTCGAGCGTGCCGACCGTCAGCGCGCCGTTGAGGGCGAACTTCATGTTGCCGGTGCCCGAAGCTTCGAGACCCGCCGTCGAGATCTGCTCCGACAGGTCCGCCGCCGGGATGATCGCCTCCGCGAGGCTCACCGAGTAGTTCGGCAGGAACACCACCTTGAGGCGGCCCGCCACATCGGGATCGTCGTTCACGGCGCGGGCGACGTCGGCGGCGAGCTTGATGATGAGCTTCGCCTGGACGTAGCTCGGCGCCGCCTTGCCCCCGAAGATCTTGACGCGCGGCGTCCAATGGCCGTTCGGCTCGGCCTTGATCGCCTGATACAGCGCCACCGTCTCCAAGACGTTGAGCAGCTGGCGCTTGTACTCGTGGATGCGCTTCACCTGCACGTCGAAGAGCGCGTCGGGGTCGATGTCGATTCCCGTGCGGTCGGCGACGATGGATGCCAGCGCCTCCTTGCGCTCGCGGCGCACGGCCCGGTAGCGCGCGACGAAGCTCGCATCCTCGGCGAACCGGTCGAGCCCGGTCAGCAGTTCGGGATTGTCCAGCACGCCCTCACCCACCGCCTCGACGGCGAGCTTCGTGAGGCCGGGATTGGCGGTGTGCAGCCAGCGGCGGAAGGTGATGCCGTTGGTCTTGTTGACGATCTTGTCCGAATCGAGCGCGTGCAGATCCGCGAAGACGGTCGAGCGCATCAGGTCGGTGTGGAGCGCCGAGACGCCGTTCACCCGGCGCGCGCCGTGGAAGGCGAGATGGCCCATCCGCACCCGCCGGCCATTCGCCTCGTCGATCAGCGAGACTGAGGCGAGGTGGGCGGCATCGCCCTTGCCCGACTTGCCCTGCTCTTCAAGGTGCATCCAGTTGATCAGGTAGATGATCTGCATGTGGCGCGGCAGCAGCCGTTCCATCAGCTCCACCGGCCAGGTCTCCAGCGCCTCCGGCAGGAGGGTGTGGTTCGTGTAGTGCAGGGTGTTGGTGGTGACGTGCCACGCATCCTCCCAGGAGAGGGCGTGGTCGTCGGTGAGGATGCGCATCAGCTCCGGCACGGCGATGGCCGGGTGCGTGTCGTTGAGCTGGATCGCGGCATGGTCGGGCAGGGAGCGCAGGTCGCCGCGCTCGGCCTTGTGCCGGGCCACGAGGTCTTGCAGCGAGGCGGAGGTGAAGAAGTATTCCTGGCGAAGGCGCAGTTCCTGCCCCTCGGCGGAGGCGTCGCTCGGGTAGAGGACGCGGGAGATCGCCTCGGCGCGCATCCGCTGGCTGAGGGCGCCGACATGGTCGCCGCCGTTGAACCGGGCGAGGTCGATGGGTGCCTCGGACTCGGCCTTCCACAGGCGCAGGCTGTTCACCTGCCGCCCGCGCCAGCCGACCACCGGCACGTCATGGGCCACGGCGAGCACGGTCTCGGCCGGCTGCCAGCGCCGCTCGATCCCGCCGCCCGCGAGCGACATGGTCACGCCGCCGCCGAAGCCGATCCGGTAGGTCGCGTCGCGCCGGGCGAATTCCCAGGGGTTGCCCTCGGCGAGCCACGTCTCCGGCGCCTCCTGCTGCCAGCCGTCCTTGAAGGACTGGCGGAACAGGCCGTGGTCGTAGCGGATGCCGTAGCCCATGGCGGGAATTGACAGGCTCGCCATGCTCTCCATGAAGCAGGCGGCGAGGCGGCCCAGGCCGCCATTGCCGAGCGCCGCGTCGGGCTCGGCGTCCTGCACGGCATCGAGGTCGATACCGAGTTCGGCCAGGGCCTCGCGCACGGTCTCGGTGAGGCCGAGATTGTTCAAGGCGTCCGACATCAGCCGGCCGATGAGGAATTCCAGCGAGAGATAATAGACCCGCTTGTGCGGGATCTTTCCGACGTTCGGCAGGCCGGCCTCCGCGATCCGGTCGCGCAGGGCGAGCGCCGTCGCCACGAACCAGTCGCGCGGGCGGGCCGTCTCCGGCGTCGTGCCGAGCACGATGCCGAGCTTCGCCCGGATCGCCTCCCGCAGGTCGACCACGGGATCGCCGGTTCCGGTCATGACGGGACGCACCATCGCCGGGATGACGGCAGCTTTCACCGCGTCCCGCCCGGTTTCGGACGGGGAAGTCGGTGCAGCGGCACGCGTCTGAACTTCGGTGAGCACAGTCGAACCCCCAAATACGTCGGCAGATTATGCTTCTTCCTAGATTGCCGCCGAATGAACGCGCCTGCATCTAGACCCGACCGCACCGATCCTGTGGACGGTCTCGGGCAAAGTCGAGGCAACACCCTGTGACCGCAGAGTTTCTGCGAGAGGCGTGTCGACACTGTGTCATCTTAGGTACAGCGACTTCGATATCAAGGGAGGGCTCTGGACGGCTCTGCACAAAACACTAGCGGCGCTGCACAGATTGCTCTCAAGAGCGGGGAAGCGAGTTTATTTCGGCAATGCAACCGCAGATAACCGGGCCTTAACTGAAAAGGTGGCCCCGTTTGTGCGTCGCAGCGGAACCGGCGCGCACCAGGGAGCGTTAGGCGTGGTTGAGATCGCGGCACTTCGGTTTGACCCGGTCTATGCGTCTCCGGGGCATCTTTCCCGGGCTGGAATTCCGCAGATGCTTCACGTGCACCGCTCCGGACTGACCGCGCGGAAGTCCGAGACGTGTTCGTACCAGTCCCTGCCCTCCGCGATTCCGATAGGCCGGCGCATCCTCTACGCCACCCCGGAGATGGCGGATTTCGTGAAGACCGGCGGCCTCGGCGAGGTCTCGGCCGCTCTCCCCCGGGCGCTGCGGACGCATTACGACGTGCGTGTCCTCATACCCGGCTATCCGCAGGTCCGCGCGGCCTTCCCGGACATGCCGGTCGTGGCCCGCCTTGAAGGATTGGCCGGCATTCCCGCCTGCGATCTCGGCCTCGCGGAAACGGCCGACGGCCTGCGCATCTACGTGCTGATCGCGCCCGAGCTCTACGAGCGCGCGGGCACGCCCTACGGCGATTCGTCCGGCGACTTCGCGGATAACGACGTGCGGTTCGCCCGCCTCAGCCTCGCGGCGGCGGATCTCGCCCTGGGCGTCGATGCCGGCTGGGCGGCGGATCTCCTGCACCTGCACGATTGGCAGGCGGCCCTGGCGCCGGCTTACCTCGCATGGCGCGGCGTCCGGCTGCCGAGCGTGCTCACCGTTCACAACCTCGCCTATCAGGGTCTCTTCCCCCGCGACGGCATGCACCGGATCGGCGTGCCGGATTCGGCCTTCCAGGTCGATGGCTGCGAATTCTACGGGCAACTCTCCTTCCTGAAGGCCGGGCTCTACTACGCGTCGCAGGTCACGACCGTGAGCGAGACCTATGCCCGCGAGATCCAGACGCCCGAGATGGGCTGCGGCCTCGACGGGCTGCTGCGGGTGCGCGCCGGTCAGGGCCGCCTCGCGGGCATCCTGAACGGCATCGACGAATCCTGGGACCCGCGCACCGACCCGCGCCTCGCCCTGCCCTTCGAGGCGGACGATTGGAAGGGCAAGCGCGCCAATGCCGATTCGGTGCGCAAGGAATTCGGCATGGCGGTCTCGCGCGGGCCGCTCTTCGCCATCGTCTCGCGGCTGGTGCACCAGAAGGGCATCGACCTCAGCCTGGAAGCAGCCCAGACCATCGTCGCCGAGGGCGGCCAGCTCGTGGTGATCGGCCAGGGCGAGGGCCGGTTCGAGGGGGCGTTGCGCGGCCTTTCCAAGCGGCACCCTGAGTCGGTCGGCGTGCATGTCGGCTTCGACGAGGGGCAGGCCCGGCGGATCTTCGCCGGCAGCGACTTCCTGCTGATGCCGTCGCGCTTCGAGCCCTGCGGCCTCGCGCAGATGTACGCCCAGCGCTACGGCTCGCTGCCGATCGTGCGCCGGACCGGCGGCCTCGCCGATACGGTCGAGGATGGCGCGACAGGCTTCTCCTTCGCGGATGCCTCGCCCAGCGGGCTGACCGGCGCCGTCCGCCGGGCGCTCGACGCCTTTGGCCAGAAGAAGCGCCTCAACACCATGCGGCGCAGGGCCATGGCGACGCGCTTCGGCTGGGATCGCGCGGCCGACAACTACGCGGACCTCTACGCGCGGGCGATCGGCAACAACGTCGCCCTGCGCTGGAGCGCTGTCTAGCCGCCGGTCAGGGCAGCGCCTTCACCAGTTCGCGGAAGCGGTCGCCCCGGATCTCGAAGTTGCGGAACTGGTCGTAGGAGGCGCAGGCCGGCGAGAGCAGCACCACCGGCTCCGGCGCGCCCGAGGCGGCGGCGTTCTCCGCCGCCTTCTCCACGGCCACGTCGAGGGTGCCGCAGCGGGTATAGGGGACGGCGCCCTCCAGCGTCGCCGCGAAGGCATCGGATGCGGCGCCGATCAGGTAGGCATGCGCCACCCGCTCGAAATACGGCACCAGGGGGAAGATGCCCCCGTCCTTGGCCTTGCCGCCGAGGATCCAATGGATGTCGCGAAAGGCGGTGAGCGCCTTCTCGGTCGAGTCCGCGTTGGTCGCCTTCGAATCGTTCACGAACAACACATGGCCCCGGCGGCCGACCTCCTCCATCCGGTGGGGCAGGCCGGGGAAGGAGGCGAGGCCGGCGCGGATCCGCTCAGGCGGGACGCCGAGCGCCTGGGCGACCGCCACGGCCACCGCCGCGTTCTGCCAGTTATGGGCGCCGCGCAGGGAGCCGATGCCGTTCACATCGGCCAGGTCCTCGCCCGACGCATCGCGGACATGGCCCTCGGCGACGCAGAGCCCGTCGCCCTGCGCGGCGCCGGCCCCGACATGGACCCGCACCAGCCGCTCGGCCCGCCGGTCGGCGATGGCCCGGCTCGGGGCGTCGTCGATGCCGATCACGGCGAGGTCCGCGCCCTGGATCAGCCGCTCCTTGATGCCCGCGTATTGCTCCATCGTGCCGTGACGGTCGAGGTGGTCCGGCGTGATGTTCATCAGGACGCCGACGCTCGGGTCGAGGGAGGGCGTCAGGTCGATCTGGAACGAGGACATCTCGATCACGTGGACGCGGGACGCGGCCGGCGGCGCGAGGGAGAGGATCGCGGTGCCGATATTGCCGCCCATCTGCACGTCGCGGCCCGCCCGGCGCAGGACATGGGCGATCAGCGCCGTGGTGGTCGACTTGCCGTTGGTGCCGGTGATCGCCACGAAGGGAGAGCCCGGCGCGATGGCCCGGCGCTCCCGGCAGAACAATTCGATGTCGCCGACGATCTCGACGCCCGCGCTCCGCGCGAGCCGGACGCTCCAGTGGGGCTCGGGATGGGTCAGCGGCACGCCTGGTGCCAGGACGAGGGCGACGAAGTCCGACCAATCCGCCTCTCGCAGATCGGCGGTGGGGATCCCCTCCCCCTGCGCCTTGGCGACACCCTCCGCGCCGTCGTCCCAGGCCAGGATCTCGGCGCCGCCCGCGATCAGCGCCCGGGCCGTGGCGAGCCCCGATCCGCCGAGGCCGAACAGGGCGACTCTCTGGCCCGCGAAGGTGGTGACGGGGGTCATGGGTTACTCACGCAAGGCGACGAAGGGTTGTCCCGCCCCCCGCCCTCATCCTGGGAGCCCGACCGGAACGGCCGTGACGGCTCATCGAACGCTCCCCGTCCTCGTGGGCGGAGTAAAGCGATCCAGGAAGCGCCACGTTCTGAGGCGTCACACTACCGTGGATTGCTTTGCTGACGCTCGCAAAGACCTGAAGTGCAAGCGACCTGTTCGGTGATCTCTCAGGATGAGGGTGAATGCTGGGAATGGCCGTAGTTGGAAGGTCTTACACCATGCATCCGCGCCTAAAAAGCCTCAGCGCAGCTTGAGCGTGGCGAGGCCCGCCATCGCCAGGATCACCGCGATGATCCAGAACCGGATGACGACCTGCGGCTCCTTCCAGCCCTTCTGCTCGAAATGGTGGTGGATCGGCGCCATGCGGAAGACGCGCTTGCCGGTGAGCTTGAACGAGGCGACCTGGATGATGACCGACATCATCTCCAAGACGAACAGGCCGCCGACCACCGCCAGCACGATCTCGTGCTTGGCGGCGACCGCGATGGTGCCGAGCAGGCCGCCCAGCGCCAGCGAGCCGGTGTCGCCCATGAAGATCTGCGCGGGCGGCGCGTTGAACCACAGGAAGCCCAGGCCCGCCCCGATCACCGCGCCGCAGACCACGGCGAGTTCGCCCGTGTCGCGGACGTAGTTCACCTGCAGGTAGCTCGCCGTGAACGAGTTGCCGACGAGGTAGGCGATGACGCCGAAGGTGGCGCAGGCGATCATCACCGGCACGATGGCGAGGCCGTCGAGCCCATCGGTCATGTTCACCGAATTGCCCGCGCCGACGATCACGAAGGCGCCGAACAGCGGATAGAACAGGCCGAGGTTCAGGAGCGTGTCCTTGAGGACCGGAAAGGCGAGCTGGTTCTGCAGCGAGAGCGGCGAATAGGCCGAGATCGTCACGCAGGCGGCCAGCGCGATCAGCCCTTCGAGGCCGAGCCGAAACTTGCCGGAGAAGCCCTTGTGCGACTGCTTCGTCACCTTGAGATAGTCGTCATAAAAGCCGATCGCCCCGAAACCGAGCGTCACGGTGAGGGTGATCCAGACGTAGTGGTTGCGCGGATTCGCCCAGAGCAGCACCGCGACGATGAACCCGGCCAGGATCATCAGCCCGCCCATGGTCGGCGTGCCGCGCTTGGTGAGCAGGTGGGTCTGCGGCCCGTCCTCGCGGATCGGCTGGCCCTTGCCCTGGCGCAGGCGCAGCAGGGAGATGATCCACGGCCCGAACCAGAACACGAACAGGCCGGCGGTGAACATCGCGCCGCCGGTGCGGAAGGTGATGTAGCGGAAGACGTTGAGCGGCGTGAAGGTGCTGCTCAGGTCCGAGAGGAGGTAAAGCATCCGGGCGCGGGGCCCCTCTGTTCGGGCGGGGAGGCGGCGGGGCCGCTCAGGAAAGGGCGACGGCCGAGTCGCGGCGCGTATGCGGCGCGGCGTAACGGCCTTTGAGCGCCTCGACAATCCGGCCCATGCGGCTGCCGTTGGAGCCCTTGACCATCACGGCATCGCCGGGGCGCAGGGTCCGGGTCAGGGGCTCGATCAGGTCGGACGAGGTTTCGGCCACGGCGCCGCGCCGGCTGACCGGCAGGGCTTCGTAGAGGTTGCGGGTCAGCGGCCCGGCCGCGAAGACGAGGTCGACACCCGCCGCCTCGACGGATTCGGCGAGCCCGCGATGCAGGTCGGGGCTGGTCGGCCCGAGTTCGAGCATGTCGCCGAGCACGGCGATGCGCCGGCCGCGCGGGCCGGTCTCGATGCCGCTGAGCGTCGCCAGCGCCGCGCGGACGGCGGCGGGGTTGGCGTTGTAGCTCTCGTCGATGAGCCAGGCGGTGCCGCCCGCCATTTCGAGGGCGGTGCGCTCGCCCCGGCCGGCGGGCGGCGCGAGGACGGCGAGCGAAAGGGCGGCGGCGGCGAGGTCGGCGCCGAGCGAATGGATCACCGCCATCACGCCGAGCGAATTGAGCGCCGTGTGGCGGCCCGCCGTGCCGAGCTTGTAGGTGACGGGTTGCCCCATCACGCTGGCATCGACCACCGACAGGTCGGGGCGGAGCACGATCCGGTTGGCGCGGACGTCCGCCTCGGGGTGCTCTCCGAAGCTGACGATCCGCCCGGCCCGCGAGGCCATGGCATGGGCGGCGAGGCGCTCGTAATGCGGGTTGTCGCGATTGATCACCGCCACGCCGCCGGGCTCCAGGCCGGAGAAGATCTCGCCCTTCGCGTCGGCGATGGCCGAGACCGAGGGGAAGTGCTCGGCATGTACCGGCTCGACGGTGACGACGAGGGCCACCTGGGGCCGGACCATGCGCGTGAGCGGCAGGATCTCGTGGGCGTGGTTCATGCCGATCTCGAAGACGCCGAACCGCGCCTCCTCCGGCATCCGCGCCAGCGTCAGCGGCACGCCCCAATGGTTGTTGTAGGAAGCCGCCGAGGCGTGCGTCGCCCCCTGCCCCGAGAGGACGTGGCGCAGGGCTTCCTTGGTGCCGGTCTTGCCGACCGAGCCGGTGACGGCAACGACCTGCGCATCGCTGCGGGCGCGGGCGGCGCGGCCGATCCGTTCCATGGCATTCAGCACAGGGTCGGCGCCCTCTCCCGCCACGGCGAGGACCGGGCCTTCGAACTCCGCCGCGCGGCTCTCGTTCACCACGGCGGCGCCGGCGCCCTTGCCCAGCGCCTGGGCGACGAAATCATGCCCGTCCCGCGCCTCGCCCCGGATCGCGAAGAACAGGTCGCCCGGCTGAAGGGTGCGGGTGTCGATCGAGGCGCCCGACACCGGCCGGCGCTCGCCGATCCAGCGTCCGCCGGTGGCCGCTTCGAGGGCGTCCGGGGTCCAGAGTGCGGTCAAGGTCAGCCCCCAGCAAGCTCGGTGATCGCGGTACGCAGGACCTCATGGTCCGAGAACGGAAGCACCCGATCTCCCACGATCTGGCCGGTTTCGTGACCCTTGCCGGCAACGACCAGCACATCGCCCCTGCCGAGACGGCCGACCGCGCTGCGGATCGCCGCCTCGCGGTCGCCGATTTCCTCGGCGCCGGGGGCCGCGTCGAGGATCGCGCGGCGGATGGCGGCCGGCTCCTCGGTGCGGGGATTGTCGTCGGTGACGATCACGTGGTCCGCGAGGCGGGCGGCGATGGCGCCCATCAGCGGTCGCTTGCCCCGGTCGCGGTCGCCGCCGCAGCCGAACACCACCACGAGCCTGCCCGAGGCGAAGGCGCGCAGCGCGGTCAGAACCTGTTCCAGCGCCTCCGGCTTATGGGCGTAATCCACGAGGCAGAGCCCGCCCCGCGCCTCGCCGATCCGCTCCATGCGGCCGGGCACGCCGGTCAGGTGGTCGAGGGCGGCGAAGACGCCGTCCGGGTCGGCCGCGCCGGCCGGCGCCGCCAGGGCGAGGCCCGCCGCGACCAGGGCGTTCTCCACCTGGAATCCGCCCACCAGGGGCAGCCGCACCTCGCGCGAGCGGCCCCCGGCCTCGACGGTGAGCACCTGGGCGAAACCCTCCGTCCGCGCGGCGGCGAGGCGGATGTCGCGCCCCGCCCGCCCGGTGGTGAAGACCGGCCGCCCGGCGGCGTTTGCCGTTGCGATCACCCGGTCGGAGAAGGCCCCGTCCGCGTTCACGACCGCCGGGCACCCGACGGGGAGCAGATCGGTGAAAAGCCGCATCTTGGCCGCGAGATACTCCTCGATGCTCGCGTGGTAATCGAGGTGGTCGCGCCCGAGATTGGTGAAGCCCGCCGCCGTGAGGCGCACGCCGTCGAGGCGGCGCTGCTCGATCCCGTGGGACGAGGCTTCCATGGCGAGTTCGGTGATGCCGTCATCGGCGAGGCGCGCCAGTGTCTCGTGCAGCGTGACCGGATCGGGCGTGGTGAGGGAGCCGTATTGCGCGCCGCGGTTGGTGACGATGCCGACCGTGCCGAGGCTCGCCGATTCGCGACCCATCCGCGAAAAGATCTGGCGGACGAAATCGGCCACCGAACTCTTGCCGGCGGTGCCGGTGACGGCGAGCACGGTCTCGGGCTGGCGGCCGGAGAGGCGCGCGGCGGCGAGCGCCAGCGCGCGGCGGGCCTCGGGGACGGCGATCCAGGCGGTCATTTCGGGCAGATCGGCGGGCCGCTCGCCCTCCCCCGCGACGGCCAGCGCCCCCGCTTCCGCCGCCTTGGCGGCGAAGAGGCGCCCGTCGGCCTTGGTCCCCGGAACCGCGACGAACACCCCGCCCGGCACGACGCGCCGGCTGTCGGCGGTCAGCCCGGCGACGGGCTCGTCGGCCGCGGGGCCCTTGGCCTCGGGGAAGAGGTCGCCGAGGCGGGTCACGGGCCGCCCAGCTGGTTCACGTGGTAGGCGTTGAGCTTGACCATCTGCGGGAAGGGCCGCACCGGCGCCTCGAATTGCGGCGGCAGGCCGAGGATCGGGGCGACGCGCTCGATGATCTTGCCGGTTACGACGCCGGAGTTCCAGGCGGCGGTGGCGTAGCCGCCGGATTCCGGCAGGCCCTGCGGCTCGTCCATGATGGTGACGAACAGGTATTTCGGGTCGTTCATCGGCGAGGCCGCCATGAAGGTCGTGAACAGCCGGTTCTTGTTGTAGCGCCCGCCGATAACCTTCTCGGCCGTGCCGGTCTTGCCGCCGACGAAGTAGAGCGGCACCGAGGCCTTCTTGGCCGAGCCCTCGTTGGCGTTCAGGCGCATGATGTAGCGCATCGCCTCGGAGGTCTGGGCCGAGAGCACCGGGGTCGAGCGCGCCTTCACCGAATCCTCGTCGGATTTCAGGAAGGTCGGGGTGATGAGCTTGCCGCCGTTGACGATGGCGCCGACCGCCATCGCCGCCTGGAGGGGCGCCACCGCGATGCCGTGGCCGAAGGCGATGGTGATGGTGTTAATCTCGCTCCACCGCGACGGGACGATCGGGGCCGCGCTCTCCGGCAATTCGGTGCGCAGCCGGTCGGTGAGGCCCATCTTCTTCAGGAAGGCCTTGTGGCCGGGCACGCCGACGCCGAGCGCCATCTTGGCCGAGCCAATGTTGGACGAGTGCGTGAACACCTCCGGCATGGTGATGATGCGGTTGGTGCCGTGGTACTCGTGGATCTTCTGGCGGCCCCAGTTGAGGACGCCGCCGCGCGTGTCGAACGTCGAGTTGACGTTATACTTGCCGGATTCGAGCGCCATCGCCAGCGTCATCGCCTTGAAGGTCGAGCCCATCTCGTAGACGCCGACATTCATGCGGTTGATCTTGTCGGGCGCCAGTGCGTCCTTCGGATCGTTCGGATCGAAATCCGGCATGGAGACCAGGGCGATCACTTCGCCGGTCTTCACGTCGAGGATCATCGCGGCGCCGGCCTTGGCCTTGAAGTGCTCGATGCCCTTGGCGAGCTCGTCGCGCACCGCGAACTCGGCGCGCAGGTCGAGGGAGAGCTGGATCGGCTTGAGGTCCGCCTGCTTGTTCACGAGGCCGAAGCTGTTGAGCGCCTGCAAGCCGGTGGAGTCGATGTACTTCTCCATGCCGGCGATGCCGACCCCGTCGAGATTCGTCGCGCCCAGGATGTGGGCGGCGGCGGTGCCGTTCGGGTAGACGCGCTTGTGGTCCGGCAGGAAGCCGATGCCGGGGATGCCGAGGCGGTGCACCTCGGCCTGCTGCTTCGGCGTGAGTTCGCGCTTCACCCACACGAACCCCGCGCCCTTCCGGTCCTTCCGCGACGACAGCTTGGCGCGCAGTTCCGAGGCGTTGAGCGAGGGCAGGACGGCGGTGAGGAGTTCGACCGCCTCGTCCTTGTCGTAGATGTTGCCGGGCTCGGCGAAGACCGACACCGTGCGGATGTCGGTCGCCAGGATCTCGCCGTTGCGGTCCACGATGTCGGGGCGGAAGGCGGTGGAGGAACTGGCCGCCGCCCGGTGCTCCTGGCTGGGCGGCTCGCCGAAGATCGCCATGGTGAGCAGGCGCGCGGAGATCGCCCCGAACACGCCGAGGAAGACCAGCCCGACCAGGGCGACGCGGACCTGCGAGCGCTCGATGGCGAGACGGAACATGTTGCCGAGGAGCCGGCGCAGGCGCACCTGCCGCGATTCGCGCGGGGCCAGCACCTCTTCCACGGCCTGCATCAGGCGGGCGGCATCCTGCTCCGGCACGACCGGGTCCGGCTGGGCCGCAGCCGCCTCCGCCGCAGCCGCCTGTTCTTCCGCCGTGCCGAAGACCGGCTCCCGGCGCTCCGAATGATCCTGCGCGTCGGACACGAAACTACCTCGCGGCGGTCGGGGTACGGGTCGTCGTCACGGTGCGGCTGATCGCACCCGTCGTGCGCGGCTCGGGCGTTCCCTTCTCCTTGGGAGTCGCCGTCGCCGCGAGAAGCCGGCCGATCTCGTCGCCGCGCTCAGGCCGGGCGGGAAGGTCCGCGATCCGGCCGAGATGGCTGATGCCGATGGGCTCGAGGGCGAGGTGCTTCTCCACCGCCGCCTGGAGCCGGTCGGGCCGGGTCAGCAACTGCCACTCCGCCCGCAGGACGGCGATGGCCTGCCGCTCCTTGTGCAGGGCGGTCTGGACCTTCGACACCTGACCCGCCTGATACAGCGTGTCGTACTTGATCGAGTAGGCGTAAACGGCCGAGGCGACGAGCCCGGCAATCGCCAGCAGGTTGAGCAGGCGGATCATCGGCGCGCGCCTCCGCGGCGGTGTTCGGGCAGGCTCGCCAGGGTCTCGATGGCGCTGAGCGGCGGCGGCACGGGGGCGTCGGTGCGCGCCATGGCGCGCAGCTTCGCCGAGCGGGCGCGCGGGTTGCGCGCCAGTTCCGCCTCGCCCGGCAGGACGGGGCCCTTGGTGACGGGTTCCAGGCTGCGCGGCTCGGGGGCGCCCTGGCTCGGCAGGTGCCGGGAGCCCTGGGCCGCCCGGCCGCTGCGCGCGGCGAAGAACTGCTTGACGATGCGGTCTTCCAGCGAATGGAACGTGACCACGGCGAGCCGCCCGCCCGGCGCCAGCACCCGCTCGGCGGCGTGCAGCGCCCGGACGAGTTCGCCGAGTTCGTCGTTCACCGCGATGCGCAGGCCCTGGAAGGTCCGCGTCGCCGGGTGGATGTGGCTGCCGGGCTCGACCCGCACCACGCCCGCCACGATCTCCGCGAGCTGCGCCGTGGTCTCGATCCGCCCGCGCCGCCGCGCCTCGTGGATCGCCCGCGCCACCGCCCGCGACCGGCGCTCCTCGCCGTAATGATAGATGATGTCGGCGAGTTCGGCTTCCTCGGCCTCGTTGACGATGTCGGCCGCGCTCTGCCCCTCGGCGCCCATGCGCATGTCGAGGGGGCCGTCGTGGCGGAAGGAGAAGCCGCGCTCCGGCGTGTCGAGCTGCATCGACGACACGCCGATATCGAGCACCACGCCGTTCACCGCGCCCGCCCCCGCCTCGGATGCGAGGCTGTCGAGATCGCCGAAGCAGCCCGGCACCAGGGCGAGCCGTCCGTGCGACTCCGCCACGAGGGCCTGTCCCCCCGCAATGGCGCGCGGGTCGCGGTCGATGGCGACGACACGCAGAGCCGGGTCGGCGGCAAGCAAGGCCCGCGTGTAGCCGCCCGCGCCGAAGGTGCCGTCGATGACCACCCCCTCGCCTGCCGGGCTCAACGCCGCGATCACCTCATCGAGGAGGACGGGGATATGGGGGGCACCGGACGCCGGGGCGGTGCGAATCGGCTGGACCCTCATGCGCGCCACCCGACAATCGACGGGCCGGCGGGCGGGGAAGCGTGGGAACGTGCGCGCACTCTCATCTCGCCCTGGTCCGGACCGCGCGGAGGCGGCTCGCGTGACGGGAGCGGCGACGGAGGCACTGGGCGCGAACACCCGCGAACGGACGAGCCCTGCGGGTCCGCAGGTAACGCCCGGCGAGCCGATTGTCGCCGCTGACGGGAGGGTGCCGGGTATCATGGGCCTCGGAAGGTCGTCAACGCGCGTTGGGCGTGAGCGCCACGTTGCCGATCTAGAACCGGGCAAGGTTAACCGATGGTGTGTTTTTCGGCATTTTCCGCCGACGCCGCGCGGGCGAAGATTCGCGCAACGCACTGCCACCGTTCGTCTTTTCGGAAATGAGCGGATCAGCCGGCCTGTAAGCCGGGTTCTGTAGGGCCGGGAGGCTCGCACCCCTCGACGTGGCAGCCATTCCTCTGGGACGGTCGTTGCCGACCGCCTCGAGCAACCAACCCGGGCGACTGGCCTGGAGAGCGGGCCTGCCCCCCTCGCGGGGGACGCGCCGCCCCTATTCGGTTTTGCTCCCGGTGGGGTTTGCCGTGCCGTCCGCGTTGCCGCGTCCGCGGTGCGCTCTTACCGCACCCTTTCACCCTGACCCCGGACGGATCCGGGGCGGTCTGCTCTCTGTGGCACTGTCCCTGGGGTCGCCCCCGCCGGACGTTATCCGGCACCGTCTCTCCATGGAGCCCGGACTTTCCTCCCCGGGCGAACCCGGAGCGGCCGCCCGGCCGGCTGATCCGGGGGCGACATGCGCCCGCCCCGCCCGAGCGGTCAAGGGCTAGACGCGTCTCACCACGTGCCCGTGTTCTCCATGGAGGTCCACGGCTCCTGAGGCTCCTTCGCGTCGCCCTTCTGCAGGATCTCGATGGAGATGCCGTCCGGCGACTTCACGAAGGCCATGCGCCCGTCGCGCGGCGGCCGGTTAATGGTGACGCCGGACTTCTGGAGCTTGTCGCAGAAGGCGTAGATGTCATCGACCTGATAGGCGAGGTGCCCGAAGTTGCGCCCGCCGGTATAGGTCTCGGGGTCCCAGTTGTACGTCAGCTCCACGAGGGGCGACTTGCTCTCCTGCGCGCGGGCGACGTCGCCCGGCGCGGCCAGGAAGACCAGGGTGAAGCGGCCCTTCTCGTTCTCGATCCTGCGAACCTCCTTGAGGCCGAACGTATCGACATAGAAGGCGAGCGCCCGATCGAGGTCGGCGACGCGCACCATCGTGTGCAGGAATTCCATGGGACGATCCTCTGCCGGCAAGGCCGTTTAGCAAGGCCCGGCGCCCGCGCGCCGGTCGTTCGAGCCACTACTTAGGAAGGGGCGCCGCGAGGTCCATGCGGGCATGGCGGCTGCGCATCTCCGGCAACGCTGTCCGTTCAGGCCATATCGGCACGCCCGGCCGGGCAATTCCGGCAGCCTTCGATCCGGGCGAACCGGTTCGGCAAGAATTGGCGCGGCGTGTCAGAGTTCCCGGCTTAAATCGCGCGATAGGCGGCGCGGCCAATAGTGCGAAGACGAAATCGGCGCATCAGCAGATTGTGTTTCCGCGAGGCGATGTATCGCGGAATGATGCCGCTCGACTGCTTTGCGGTGTTAACCTTGACCATTCTCAAACGCGGATGCGTATTCGCTACCGAGGGCTGAAAACGGCTGCCACGAGAGCCACGCCAGCGGTCGCGCCCAGTTGCGCGCCGAGGGCACCGGAGATCCAGCCGTATCCAAATCCAAATTGGAAGCCGATTGCGCCGCCTATCAAGGTTCCGATCAATAACAGCGTGAGCATGATCGCGCCTCCACAGCGGACTACAGGGCCGGAACACCTTTCGGATGACGCGGTGCGCTTCTGCTTTATTCCCGTTCATATCAAATGATAATTCGGGATCTGCCAAGCTCGATGTTTCATCTGGCCAAGTATGGACTCGCCAGGACTGTGCGCATGCTACGCCGTTAGGTTGTGTGGGCGGAGCCTATTTGTTATGCAGCGCATATTAAGAAAGATTTAACCGCCTCCCCCCCGCAAAAGGATCTGCGCACATGCCGCGTCCCAAGGGACAGCTGACAGTCATCAGGTCCGTGCTCGCGCCGCAGCACAGTTTCGAGCCCTTTCTCGATGCCCTGAATTCACGGGGATTCGAGCGACGTCTGAGCCTCACGGCCAAGCGCGCCATCGATGTGGTCGTGGCCGGGACAGCCCTGTTCCTGCTTCTGCCGCTCCTGGCTTTCGTCGCCGCGACGGTTTGGATGGGCGACGGCAAGTCGCCGATCTTCCGCCATACGCGTCTCGGTCGCGACGGTCGTCCCTTCGGCTGCCTGAAGTTCCGCACCATGGTGGTCGATGCCGAGGCGGCCCTCGCCGCGCATCTCGCCACGAGCGCCGCGGCGCGGGCCGAATGGGCCGCCACGCACAAGCTCACCGACGACCCGCGGGTGACGGCATTGGGCCGGGTGCTGCGGAAGACGTCCCTCGATGAGCTGCCGCAACTGATCAACGTCCTGCGCGGCGACATGAGCCTCGTCGGTCCCCGTCCGATCGTACAGGCCGAGGTCGTGCGTTACGGCGCGGCGTTCAGCGCCTGCTTCTCGGTCACGCCCGGCGTCACCGGCCTGTGGCAGGTCTCGGGTCGCTCCGACACGACCTATGAGGAGCGTGTCGCCCTCGACCTCGACTACGCTGCGCGCTGGAGCCTCAAGCGCGACCTCATGATCCTGGTCAGGACCGTTCCCGCTGTCTTCGCGCAGCGCGGCAGCCGCTGAGCCGGGAGGCCGCCATGCACGATGACAACCCGCTTTGGTACGATCATGTGGAGCCCGGCGAGGAGCCGGGACCTGTCCTGACGGCACTGGCCGCGACCTTCGCAGGCCTCGCCCTGGCGACCGCCGCAGTGAGGCGGGTCTATCTGCTGCCGGATCGCCTTTGGGTCGCCGCCTTCGGTAAGGGGCGCTGATACAGTCTCAGAGGCCGCCGGACTGATCGTCCGGGGCAACCGGGGCCTCGTCGCAGAGGCGCCAGATTTCCAGAAAGCAGGCCGCATAGGCCGCTAGCAGCACGGCGGTCCAGTGCATCGATGTCGCCCCTGCGGTGTCGCTCTCGTTACCCTAGGGGCGAAAGCTTGACGTTTCCTCACGGGTCGATGCTGCCCTTACTGTCTCAGAAGGGCAAGGAGCATTCCGATTAAAGTTCCGCCGGCTACGGGTGCAAGTAAGCCGAAAAGGGAGACGAGAAGGATGAGCGCGATGGCCGCATTCTCGTTCCGCTTCGTCTCGGCCTTGCGAGAAGGCGGTTCCCAGGGTGGCGGAACCGCTCTTTGTTCGTGATCGAGGAACACCGCCGATACCCGCTTGTTCGCTCTTCGGAGTGTCGCGGCCGGCAGGGCCGGCCCGGCCCGGCGAGTGTACCCGAGGGACGACCATGCTGAAAGTTCTGCGCTTCCTCCGGACATGGCTCGCCCTTTCGGTGCCGCTCGGCATCGCTGTCGGCAAGCTGCTCAAGCGGCGAGCCCGGCCGGTGACAGATCGGAGGGGACCCTGAAACGGCTTTTCCTGCCCCGGCACATGATCTAACGGATGTCCTCCGCGATCGCGGGGGATCGATTCACTGCCCGATGGCTCCTGCGCGCCGACGGGACGAGGCGGGAGCCGCGCACGGCATGAAGGGGCTGTTGCTGAACACGCTGCTCGGGCTGGCGCTCGGTCGGTTCGGTGGCGTCTGGATGCTCTGCGCCTTCGTGCCGATCGTCGCGGCGGAACTCGCCTACGGCTATGTCGTCTACCACCTTGGCTTCGGCGCCGGCCTCCGACGGGGCGTGGCGCTGCTGGTCTGTGGCGAACTCGCCTTCCTTCTCGGCATGCTGATGCGGCCGATGCCAGGGGAAACCTGACACCGGCTTACAGCCGATCAAAACTGCATAAGATTAGTAATGGACGGGATTGGTGGAGCCTAACGGGATCGAACCGATGACCTCTTCCATGCCATGGAAGCGCTCTCCCAGCTGAGCTAAGGCCCCAACCCATTCGCCCGAGGGCGAAGCCGTGTGAGAGGGAATGTTTTTGCTTTTGCGTTGTGCGGGTCTGGCGGCGACCGACTCTCCCGTGCCTTGAGGCACAGTACCATGGGCGCTGGCGTGTTTAACGGCCGAGTTCGAGATGGGATCGGGTTCTGGGCACGCCGCTCGAGCCA